>NZ_JAVAYN010000021.1:0-142336 GCF_054863025.1 Bradyrhizobium sp. 23AC | reverse complement strand
AGGCCAGAAGGAATGGTCGGCTCCCGGGAGATCACGGCATAAGCCGTCCAGCCACTGCGCAGGGAAGGCCGAGTGATTGGCCACACCTGTATGCTGCTGTGCGGTTCTTCTGCGTGTGCCTATTGCGCAGCAGACCGCGGGTGCGAGCCGGCACCCGGCCTTCCCTGCGCCCTCTTGGATTTAGAGGGTAGCGAGACCAAGCAAAGCTCGGGCGAATTACGCCGCGAGAATGCGAAGGCATGTCCGTCACCACATACTCACTGTCATCGCCCGGCTTGAGGCGAATTCGTCAGGTCGAGACCCCGAACAGTCTGCGAACGGCCGGCAGCCACTCGCCGGTCATCGTGAACTCGAGCCCAAGGCGCGCGCCGCAGGCGATGGCCAACATCGTAACGGGGGCCGAAACCGCGAGCGTCGACAGCGCGCTCAGGCCCTGACCGATGGTGCAGCCCATCGACATGATGCCGCCGATGCCCATCAGCAGCGCGCCGATCATGTGACGCTTCAACTCGCGTGCGTCGTCGCACGCTTCCCAGCGGAAGCCGCGCGCGAGCATCGCGGCGGCAAACGAGCCTGCGACGACGCCGGCAACCGAGCCGATGCCGAAATTGAGCCGCGCGCCGGAGAACGTGGCAACGTAAAGGATGGCATCACCAAGCGGCGCCACGAAACTGAGCGAGGAGACCCGCGCGGGATCGAACTCGTCGTCGGCAAGCCATCCGGTGGCAAACCAGCCGAACGCGATTGCTGCACCGACGGCAAGACCGGAGGCGAGCAGCCGCGGCGACCGGATCAACCTGCCATCCGCAAGGGCCCAGAAGGCGAGCGCGGCGGAAATCGCCACGACGAGGATCGCGCGCATCGCGCTGCCCGCGCCGAGCAGCGACGTCAAGGTCTGGGTGCTTCCCTCGGGTAGCCGCAACGACAACGGCTCGATCAGCATCAGCCGCAGCATGCCGGTGATGCCGCGCATGGTCGCGAGCGCCGACAGGCCGAGCACGAGAAAGACCACAATGGCCCGCAGATCGCCGCCGCCGACGCGCACCAGCGTGCCGAAACCACACGTGCCGACCAGCGCCATGCCGACGCCGAACATCAGACCGCCGATGATCGCACCGCCAAGTCCGATCGACGCCGTGAGGTAGATTGACCGCGACAGATCGACAATGCCGAACGCGGCGAGCGCCTGGGTCGCGAGCAGGGCGACTGCCGCGGCCAGCGCGAAGGATTTCAGCCGACGAAAATCCAATCCGAAGAAGGCGTCCTCGAGCATCGCCAGCGTACAGAAACGACCCGCGCGGCCGGCAACGCCGAGCACGGCGCCGGCGGCAAGCCCGGATGCAAATGCTATGGTCGAAGGGCTCAGCATTCCTCCCGCTTCGTTTTTGGTTCTGCCTTGCGGGTAGTCTGCGCCGGTGGGGCGCGAAAATCCAGCGTGGAGAACTACCGGCGGCGCCGGCGCACCGGCTCGCAGAACACGTCGTAAACGGCGGTGAGAATCTTGCGGACGTCTTCGCTGGCGAGACTGTAGTAGATCGTCTTGCCGTCGCGGCGGGTCGTCACCAACCGATCGAGCCGCAACCGCGCGAGCTGCTGGGAGACGGTCGATTGGCGCTCGCCCAGGAACTGCTCGAGCTCGGTCACGGACTTCTCGCCCTCGGCGAGGATGCAGAGCAGCAGCAATCGAGACTCGTGGGACAGCGCCTTGAGCATGTCGCTGGCTTCGCGCGCCTTCTCGATCATCTGCTCGAGTTCGGCGGAGCCCTCGATATCCTTCAGCTTTGGCAACGGCATCGCGTCAAATTCCTCTCACCAAAATCCGCAAGACCAGTCACGACCTCCCGGGTTCCGATCCCGTGTTCGACAGGATTCGGTCCAACAGGCCGAAGAAGAAGGCATCGCCGGGATAGCCGCGAATGCGCCCGATCTCGCGGCCCTCTTGTACCACGACGAAGGTCGGCGTGAAGGGACCCGGATCGATTCCGGCGAGATCGGCGGGAAGGGGGCTGTTCAGGTCGATCCGGCGCAGTGGTGCGGCCCGGCCTTCGTCGGTCTTGCCGTAGATCGGGGCGATCTCGGCGTTGAAGCGCGCGCACCAGACGCAGCCGGCGCGCTCGAACATGACGAGCTCGGCGGCGCGCGATGCCGTCGCGGGCAGCGCGAGCCCGACGGCGAGGGCGAGCAAAACGACGATTCTGTTCATGCTGCGTAACCGGCCCTTTGCGGACTTGCTTGCAAATGTCCCTGGCGCTTATATCATTAAATTTGTATATGTGCTAGGGATGGGGCGGAAATGACCTTGGACGTCACGCTTGGTGCGGCCTTCGTCGCGGGCCTGTTGTCGTTCCTGTCGCCCTGCATCCTGCCCCTGGTGCCGCCTTTCCTGTGCTACATGGCCGGCGTCTCGGTGACGGATCTCTCCGGCGACAGGCCGGATCTGCGGCCGCGGATCCTGCTCTCCGCGGTTTCCTTCGTGGCGGGCTTTTCGCTGGTGTTCGTCGCGCTCGGCTCGACCGCCTCGATCGCGGGACGCTTCATCTCCGCTCATCTGTCGACGCTCGGCATCGTCGCCGGCGGGCTGATCATCGTCATGGGCTTGCATTTTCTGGGGCTGCTCAGGATTCCGCTGCTCTATCGCAGCGCGACCGTGCAGGTCGACAACCGCCCGGCCGGCGTGGCGGGGGCCTTCGTCATGGGCCTGGCCTTTGCGTTTGGCTGGACGCCCTGTGCCGGCCCCATCCTCGCCGCCGTGCTGCTGATGGCGGGCTCGGAGGACACGACCGGGCGGGGCGCACTGCTGCTGCTCGCCTATTCGGTCGGGACCGGCATTCCGTTCCTGGTCGCAGCGGCCTTCACCGGCCGCTTCATTGCCGCGCTCGGTCGTGTGCGCCGGCATCTCGGCCTGATCGAGAAGACGATGGGCGTCTTCCTCGTCGTGACCGGTCTGATGTTCCTGACCGGATTGATGCCCGCGGTCTCGGAATGGCTGCTCGAGCATTTTCCAGGACTGACCAGCATCGGCTGAGGCTAACCGTAACGGAAGTCGAGCAACTGGGCAAAGGATTGCAGCTCGATGAGGTAACGATGCACGAGGGGGCCGTCGCCCGCCATCGCGGCATGAGCGATCTCATGGCTGCTAGCGATTGCGCCGTCGATCAGGCGGCGGAAATCACCTTGGGCAGCGATCTCGCTGTTTGCCCATTCGTTACAGCGTTGAAGGCGATCGCGGAACGCGCTGGCGGCGGCAACGGTCTCCTCGGCATTCGCCGGCGCCGGCCGTTCGCCGTACTTGATGGCCGCGACGCGCAGCGTTTCCATGGCGGGCGCGATCTCGAAGATGCAATCGCCGAGATCGTACAGGCCCGTGTGACGCCTGAGCGCGTGAAAAGCCTGCCGGATCGCAAGCAACTCGCGGCCGGCGGCGACATTGTCTCCGCGGTCCAGCGCGCCCGTGGCTGTCGTGAGCCGATCGCGACCTCCGTCGAGAAATCGCGACAATTCGGCCGGCGCGTAAGCGGGCAGGGGATTGGTGTTCGACGCCAGCCGTTTCCAGCGGGCGACCGCCTCGTCGGTCTCGATCTGTGCCAGCGCGATATTTCCGGTGCGCACATAGCTCGCGGCGGTGCGCAGATTGGCCATGATCGGCGCCATCGCCGATGCGAAATCCGCAGGTCTATCGGCCTCCGCGCCGAGCGCGAGCGCGGTCGAGGCCAGCCATGCCAGCAGCACGATGGTGCGGCGCAAGATCGGATCTCCTTGTCACATTCGTGTATTCGAATATCATAATGAAAATGAGCAACGCGCAAGATCTTCCGATGCACGAAACCCCGACGTCGCTTCGCACGCCGACGCGACGCGGCCTCTTGGCATTCGCGGCAGGCGCGGCCTTGGCCGGCCGCGGCGCGGCGGCGGCCGAGCCCGCCGTCGGAGAAGACGGGCTCTATCACGAGCCCTGGTTTCTGCAGAGCTTCCTCGATCTGCGCGACGACCTCGAGGGCGCTGTGGCCGGCGGCAAGCGCCTTGCCATCATGTGGGAGCTGCGCGGCTGCCCTTATTGCCGCGAGACGCATCTGGTGAACTTCGCCGATGCCGGCATCGCCAGCTATATCCGCGACAATTTCGAGGTGTTGCAGCTCAACCTCGTCGGCTCGCGCAAGGTGACGGACTTCGACCGCCAGGAATTAACAGAGAAGGAGCTCGCCCAGAAATACGGGATCAGGTTCACGCCGACCTTTCAGTTCTTTCCGCCATCCGCCGATGGCCTCGAAGCAAGGGACGCGATGGCGCGCGAGGTGGCGCGGGCACCCGGCTATCTCAAGCCGCCGCACTTCCTGGCGATGTTTCGTTTCGTGCGGGAGCGCGCTTACGAGCGCGGCTCGTTCCGGGAGTTTCTGGCCGCGAACGGCTGACCATGAGCGCCTTTCGAATTCCGCTTGACGTCGTCAATCATATGAACATATCATAATAACTGAATTTGATGGACTGTGAGTCCGTCGTGACCAAGAGCGGGCGTCACCCCGCGATAAGGGTAGGGAACATGCGGCGCTTGCTTGCGGCTGCGTTTGCACTTTGTCTGTCGGCCGGGGGCGGTCTTGCCCAAGAGCCGAGCAAGGAGCCGATCAGGCTCGAAATCGTCAACGAGTCCTTGCCGAAATCCCTGACCGGCGCGCCCGGCAATGCCGCCGCCGGCAAGAAGGTGTTTCTGACGCGCACGCTCGGCAATTGCCTGGCCTGCCATCAGGTCACAAGTCTGAAGTCCGAGGAGTTCCACGGCGAGTTCGGTCCATCCCTGGACGGCGTGGCCGGCCGCTACACCGAGGAGCAATTGCGCCTCATCATCGCCGACCCCAAGCGCATCTTCACCGACACCGTCATGCCGGCGTTCTTCAGGAATGACGGCCTCAGCCGGGTGCGCCCGGAGTTCGTTGGCAAGTCCATTTTGACGGCCGCGCAGGTCGAGGACGTCATCGCTTTTCTCAAGACGCTGAACTGACGGCGAGGAGGATCAGGAATGAAAGCCATCAATCGACGGCAGGCATTTGCGCTCGGGGGCGGCTTCGTCATGCTGACGCTGATGCCCATGGCAGCCGATGCCGAAGTGACGGGCGATGCGGCGAAATGGATCGAGACGTTCACCGGCGGCAAGCAGCCTGCCAAGGGCAAGATCGCGCTCGACCTGCCGGAGATCGCGGAGAACGGCAACACCGTGCCGCTGTCGATCAACATCGAGAGCCCGATGACGGCGGACGCTTATGTGAAAGACGTTCTGATCATCGCGGACGGCAACCCCAATGCGGGCGTGGCGACGCTGTCGTTCACGCCGCTGTCGGGCAAGGCGGAAGCCTCGATCCGGATCCGGCTCGCCGCCACGCAGAACGTGGTTGCGGTCGCGAAGATGAGTGACGGTTCGCTGTTCATGGAGCAGAAGACCGTCAAGGTCACCATCGGCGGCTGCGGCGGCTAAGGGCGTCAGGAGAGGAACAATGGCAGACAAACCGCGCATCAAGCTTCCCAAGGAAGCGGCCAAGGGCGAGGTCATCCAGATCAAGACCCTGGTCTCGCATGTCATGGAATCCGGCCAGCGCAAGGACGCACAGGGCAAGGCCATTCCGCGCAAGATCATCAACAAGTTCGCCTGCGAGTTCAACGGCAAGGCGGTGTTCTCCTGCGCGCTCGAACCGGCGATCTCGGCCAATCCCTACGTCCAGTTCGACGCCAGGGTCGACGAAGCCGGCACGTTCAAGTTCTCCTGGACGGACGATGACGGCACGGTGATCACGGCCGAAGAGAAGATCGCGCTCAAGGCATGATGCGCATCGCGCATTGAAGGAGGCACGCAATGGCGCGACGATTTGTTGGGTTGGCCGCTCTGGTCGTGGCCGCCGCGTCGGTTGCGACGCTCGCGATCGCTGAGGACGCCGAGCGCAAGGGCATCGCGGCGCCGCCCGGCCACGTCTTCAAGACCATCATCTCCGGCTACGAGTTTCGCAGCAAGGAGACCCGCGCGTTGCAGGACGATGATCTCGAAAATCCGGGCTTCCTCGCCGTGGAGCGCGCGGCGGATGTCTGGAAGAAGGTCGAGGGCGGTGAGGGCAAGTCCTGCATGAGCTGCCACGGCGAGGCCGAGGCCAGCATGAAGGGCGTCGGCGCCGCCATGCCGAAATGGGACGACAGACTGAAGAAGCCGGTCAATCTCGAGCAGCGCATCAACATCTGCCGCAGTGAAAACATGAAGGCGGAGCCCTGGAAGTTCAAATCCCGTGAGCTGACCGACATGACAGCGTTCGTGCGCTACCAGTCGCACGGCATGAAGGTCTCGGTGAAGACCGACGGGCCGATGTCGCCCTGGTTCGAGCGCGGCAAGCAGATCTATTACACGCGCTACGGCCAGCTCGATCTCGCCTGCGAATCCTGCCACGAGCGGAACAACGGCAAGTTCATGCGCGCGGACTTCCTGAGCCAGGGCCAGACCAACGGCTTTCCGACCTATCGGCTGCGCGACCAGCGCCTGGTGCCGCTGCATGAGCGGTTCGAAGGCTGCATGTTCGACGTGCGCGCTGAGCCATTCAAGCCACTCTCGGACGAGTTCCTGGCGCTCGAGCTCTATGTGGCCTGGCGCGGCATCGGGTTGCCGGTCGAGACGCCGTCGGTGCGCAACTGAAACGATGAGCTTGCAGGAGTATTGCGTATGATCTCTCGCCGCGAGTTCATCCAGGTTGCCGCGGCTACGGCGGCGCTGTCGAGCGGTGTGGGCTCAGGCCTGACCCGGGCGGTCGCCCAGCAGCGCCTGACTGAGAGGGAATTGCTGGCCTTCGAGCCGCTCGGCAATGTCACGCTGGTGCATGTGACCGATATTCACGGCCAGCTGATGCCGCTGTATTTCCGCGAGCCCTCGACCAATCTCGGCGTCGGCGAGGCCAAGGGTCTTCCGCCGCACGTCACCGGCAAGGAGTTCCTCGCCCGCTTCGGCATCGCGCCGGGTTCGTCGGCGGCCTACGCGCTGACCTCGGAGGATTTCGAGGCGCTGGCCAAGAGCTACGGCCGGATCGGCGGCCTCGATCGCGCCGCGGCCGTGATCAAGGCGATCCGTGCCGAGCGCGGCGACAAGGTCGCGCTGCTCGACGGCGGCGACACCTGGCAGGGCTCGTGGTCCTCGCTGAAGACGCGCGGCCAGGACATGATCGACTGCATGGCGCTGCTCAAGCCCGACGCCATGACCGGCCATTGGGAGTTCACCTACGGCTCCGAGCGGGTCAAGCAGGCCATCGAAGGCCTCGGCTTCCCGTTCCTCGGTCTCAACATCCGCGACACCGAATGGAACGAGGCGGCGTTCGAGGGCTCGACCATGATCGAGCGCGGCGGCGTCAAGATCGCGGTGCTCGGCCAGGCCTTCCCCTATACGCCGGTCGCCAATCCGCGCTGGTTGATTCCGAACTGGTCGTTCGGCGTGCGCGAGGAGGACGTCCAGGCGCAAGTCGACAAGGCCCGCAAGAGCGGCGCGCAACTGGTCGTGCTGCTCTCGCATAACGGTTTCGATGTCGACCGCAAGCTCGCGAGCCGCGTCAAGGGCATCGACGTCATCCTGACCGGGCATACCCATGACGCGCTGCCCGAGGCCGTCAAAGTCGGCAAGACTCTGCTGATCGCCTCGGGCTCGTCCGGCAAGTTCGTCTCGCGGCTCGATCTCGATGTCCGCGACGGTGAGGTCAGGGCTTTCAGGTACAAGCTCATTCCGCTATTCTCGGATGTGATCACGGCGGACGCCGAGATGGCCGCGAAGATCGCCGAGGTCCGCAAACCCTTCGCCTCCGATCTGGCCAAGGTGCTCGGCAAGACCGACTCGCTGCTCTACCGGCGCGGCAATTTCAACGGTACGTTCGACGATCTGATCTGCCAGGCGCTGCTGCAGGAGCGCGATGCCGAGATCGCGCTGTCGCCCGGCTTCCGCTGGGGCACCAGCGTGCTGCCGGGGCAGGACATCACCTTCGAGGATGTCACCAACGCGACCGCGATCACCTATCCCGCGGTCTACCGCATGGGCATGACCGGTTCGCGGTTGAAGGAGATCATCGAGGACGTTGCCGACAATCTCTTCAACGTCGATCCCTACTACCAGCAGGGCGGCGATATGGTGCGGATCGGCGGGCTCTCCTACGCCATCGATGTCACCAAGCCGCAGGGGCAGCGCATCTCCGACATGCAGGTCCTCAAGACCGGCACGCCGATCGAGCCCGCCAGGGAATATCAGGTCGCCGGCTGGGCCAGCGTCAACGAAGGAACCGAAGGGCCGCCGATCTGGGACGTCGTCGCGAATTACCTGACGCGACAGAAGACCGTTCGGCTCGAGCCCAACCGGGCCGTCAAAGTTACCGGAGCGTAAGAAGCGATGTCGAAGATGGACAGTCAATCCCGTCGCAACTTCCTGGCCGCCGGCGCCGGCGTCGCGGCCACGATGCTGGCAAGGCCGGCGGCCGCAGGCGGAAATCCCGCCAACCAACCGCCCAATGTGCCGGAATGGACCAAGTCGCTCGGCGAGGGTGTCGCGGTGCGCCCGTATGGCAAGCCGTCGAAATTCGAGAAGGACGTCGTCCGGCGCGACGTCGAATGGCTGACCGCCTCGCGCGAATCCTCGGTGAGCTTCACCCCGCTGCATGAGCTCGAAGGCATCATCACCCCGAACGGCCTCTGTTTCGAGCGGCATCATGGCGGCATCGCCGAGGTCGACCCGGCCGATCACCGCCTGATGATCCACGGGCTGGTCGAGCGGCCGCTCATTCTCACGCTGGAGGAGCTGAAGCGCTATCCGCGCGTCAACCGCATCCACTTCATGGAATGCGCGGCGAATTCGGGCATGGAATGGCGCGGCGCCCAGCTCAATGGCTGCCAGTTCACCCACGGCATGATCCACTGCGTGCAGTACACCGGCGTCTCGCTGCGCACCCTGCTGGAGGAAGCCGGCGTCAAGGCGAGCGGCAAGTGGCTGCTGGTCGAAGGCGCCGACGCGGCCGCGATGGACCGCAGCCTGCCGATCGAGAAAGCGCTCGACGACTGCATCATCGCCTACAAGATGAACGGCGAGGCGCTCTATCCCGAGCAGGGCTATCCGATGCGGCTCGTAGTGCCGGGCTGGCAGGGCAATCTCTGGGTCAAGTGGCTGCGCCGCATCAAGGTCGGCGACCAGCCCTGGCACACCCGCGAGGAGACGTCGAAATACACGGACCTCATGCCGAACGGCAAGGCGCGCCGCTTCACCTGGTCAATGGACGCCAAGTCCGTGATCACGAGCCCGAGCCCGCAAGCGCCGATCAAGCACGGCAAAGGCTTTACCATCGTCTCGGGTCTGGCCTGGAGCGGCAACGGCAAGGTCAAGCGCGTGGACGTGTCGCTCGACGGCGGCCGAAATTGGTGGCCGGCGCGGCTCGACGGGCCCGTTCTCGACAAGGCGCTGACGCGTTTTTACTACGAATTCGACTGGAACGGCGAGCCGCTGCTGCTGCAATCGCGCGTGCAGGATGAGACCGGCTACGTGCAGCCGAGCAAGGCGGAGCTGCGCAAGATCCGCGGCGTCAACTCCATCTATCACAATAATGGCATCCAGACCTGGCATGTGCAGGCCAATGGTGAGGTCGAGAATGTCGAAGTCGCTTAAGCTCACTGCCGCCGCGCTGCTCGCATGCGCGCTGAGCGCGCCGGCGCTCGCCCAGCAGAAGGCGGACGCCAAGAGCGGTCCACGCTATCACATTGGCCGCGCGCCGACCGCGGACGAGATCCGCGGCTGGGATATCGACGTGCGGCCAGACGGTCAGGGTCTGCCGGAAGGCAAGGGCACGGCCACGCAAGGCGAAAAGCTGTTCATGGACAATTGCTCGAGCTGCCACGGCGAGTTCGGCGAGGGCAACGGCCGCTGGCCGGTGCTGGCCGGCGGCAAGGGTTCACTGACGTCAGACAACCCGGTCAAGACGGTGGGCTCGTACTGGCCCTACGCGTCCACCGTGTTCGATTACGTCCGTCACGCCATGCCTTACGGCAATACGGGATCCCTGTCCGTCGATGAATATTATGCGCTGGTCGCTTACGTCCTCTATCTTAACGACGTCGTCACCGATCAAAACTTCGAGCTGAACAAGAAGACCCTTGCGACGATCAAGATGCCGAACGAGCAGGGGTTCGTGATGGACGACCGCGCCACCAGCGAGAAGTCGTTCTGGCAGAAAGACCCCTGCATGAAGAACTGCATCGCCCCGGTGAAGATTATCGGGCGCGCTGCCGCCATCGACGTCACGCCCGAGGATGGCAAGGAGAAGAAGTCGCGGGGCGTGGAGTGATACACGGCCGGGCGAGCCGCCGCGCGCTGCTGCATGCGGCTCTCGCTGTTGGCTCGCTCATCGCAATCCGTCCGGCCGCGGCCCAGGCGGCCGAACCTCACAGGCTCGCGCTGCAGATCAGCGACGACGACCCGGTCAAGATGCGCGCCGTCCTCGATGTCGCCGCTAACGTCTCGCGGCATTATTCCGGACAGGGCGAGGACGTCGAAATCGCAGTGGTTGCCTTCAACGGCGGCCTCGACATGCTGCTCGCGGACCGCTCGCCGGTGAAGGAGCGCCTGGTGAATTTCCTGAAATCGATGCCGAATGTGCGCTTCATCGCCTGCGGCAACACGCTGGAGACGCTGGCGGCGAAGGAGGACAAGCGGCCGCCGCTGATCGATGGCGTCGGCGTCACGCAGGTTGGGGTTGCCGCGCTGATGGATTTGGCGGAGAAGAACTGGACGATTATCCGGCCCTGAGGAGAAAGCTGCTGATGCGATGGTTGATAGGACTGACAGTCTTGCTCGCGTTCGCAGGGTCCGCATATGCGGCCGAGCAGGAGCTCGAGTTGTCGGTCGACGGCCGCACCACGCTCGCGACACTGCGCACGCCAGCCTCGATGGGACCCGATACGCCGCTTGTCGTAATGACCCACGGCACGCTCGCGCACAAGGACATGGAGGTCATTCAGGGCGTTGCCAAGGCGCTTGAGCAGCGCGGCATCGCTTCGCTCGCCCATACGCTGTCGCTAGGGCTCGATCGCCGCAAAGGCATGTACGACTGTATCGCGCGGCATGACTATTTCGTTGAGGATGCAGTTGCGGAGATCGGCGCCTGGGTCGCGCGGGCGAGGGGCATGTCCCGGCTCGTCTTCGCGTTCGGCCATTCGCGCGGCGGCAACCAGGTCGCACGGTTTCTCGCTGCAAGCGAAGCCGCGCCGGTGGCGGGTGGGGTGTTGCTGGCGCCGGTGACCGCGAAAGCCGAGGCTGATCTGCGCGCCTCCTACGCCACGACCTACGGCAAGCCGCTCGAGCCGGTTCTGGAGCTGGCGACGAAAGCGGTTGCGGCGGGCCGGGGCGGGGAGTGGATGGACGTCCCGGGTTTCGTCTATTGTCGCAATGCCGTGGTTACCGCGCGGACCTTTGCGTCATTCTATGGTCTCGATGCCGCCGGCCAGGACACGGCCGCGCTCGCGGCGCGCGTGAAGCCGCCGGTGCTGGTGCTCGCCGCCACCAAGGATAGCGTTGTGCCCGATGTAGCAGAGGCCTTCGCTTCGCTTGCCGGCTCGAGCGGGGGCAGAGTGCAGCTCGACAAGATCGAGGATGCCGATCATTTCTTCCGCGACCTGTTCGCGGAAGACGTCGCCGATCGAATCGCCGAGTTCGTCAAGCAGACACGATAGGAGGGGGACCATGCAGCGTCGATCCATGCTTCGCGCGAGCCTTGCCGGGCTATTTGGTGCGTTTGCGGTGCGCCAGGCGTCCGCGGCGACGGAAACGCCCGCGCGACAGCGCGTCGTCTATCATCTCGCCGATGCTGATCGTGTCGTCTTCGTTCTGGGCAATCTGCAGAACCATGTCGACGGCGTTGGCGGACCTGGGAAGGCCGACATCAGGCTGGTCGTGCACGGGCCGGCGCTGCGTGCTTTCCACGCACTCGCGGCGCAGGACCACACCGTTGCGATGATGACGAAGCTCGTCGATGCCGGCGTCGGCTTCGATGCCTGCGCCAATACGATGAAGGCGCAGGGCGTCAAGCTCGACGATCTCACGCCCGGTTTCGTGGTGGCCGAGAAGGGCGGCGTAGTGCGGCTCGTCGAGCTGCAGCAGCAGGGATATGCTTATCTACGGCCGTGAGGCCGCTCCGCTCCGGCATCCTGCGACGTCGAGCTTTGATCTGGCTCATGGGACGCGACGACGCGATCGCTAGAATTGCATGCTCGCAGGAACAGCCGAGGCGGACGTGCTGACGCCGATCATCGATCTCTTGGGTGAAGATCCGCTGTCATGGTTCGGCGGCCTCGTGGTCGGAGGTCTGTTCGGGTTCTTCGCGCAGCGCAGCCGCTTCTGTCTGCGTGCCGCGGCGGTCGAATTCTCCCGTGGCGAGGGCGGCCCGCGTCTCGCGGTCTGGCTTCTGACCTTTGCCGCGGCGCTGGTGGGCACGCAAGGCCTGGTCGCGCTCCGCTGGCTCGACGTATCCGAGGCCCGTCAGCTCGCGCAGCAGGGCAGCATCTCCGGCGCGCTCCTCGGCGGCGTCATGTTCGGTTGCGGGATGATTTTGGCGCGGGGCTGCGCCAGCCGGCTGCTGGTGCTCTCGGCCAATGGCAATCTGCGGGCACTGTTGTCGGGGCTGGTGTTTGCCGTGACCGCGCAAGCCTCCTATCGCGGCCTGCTGTCGCCCGCGCGTGAATGGGTGACCAACCTGTGGCTGGTCGATGGCGGTCCGTCGCGCGACATCATGGCGATGTTTGGTGCCGGCACGCGCGAGAAGCTTGCATTCGGAGGTTTGTGGCTGATTGCGGGGCTGGCCTTCGCCTTTCGCAGCCGGTTGCCGCGCCGGCTGATCCTTGCCGCGCTTGCGACCGGAACGGCCGTCGTCGCCGGCTGGCTCTTCACCTACCAGCTGTCGCAGGCTTCCTTCGCGCCGGTGACCTTGAAGAGCCTCACCTTCAGTGGGCCGTCGGCCGAGCTCTTGATGCTGGTGCTCAACAGCGCGCAGCTTCGGCTCGGCTTCGACCTCGGCATCGTCCCCGGCGTATTCCTCGGCTCGTTTCTGGCCGCGGCGCGCGCGCATGAACTGAAGCTCGAGGGATTTTCGGACGGGCTCGGCATGCGGCGCTATCTGTTCGGCGCGGTGCTGATGGGGTTTGGCGCGATGCTCGCCGGCGGCTGCGCGGTCGGCGCCGGCGTGACCGGTGCCTCCGTATTCGCACTCACCGCCTGGCTCGTGCTCGGCGGCATGTGGCTGGGGGCGGGACTCACGGATGTGCTTGTCGACCGCGCCGGCATGCCGCAGCAGACGCCGGGCTTGCCGGCCGCGAGCGGCTGAGATCCAGCGATCAGGCCTCCTTCGCCGCAGGCATGATATTCTCTGGCGCATTCCGTTTTCGTCGGCGGCAGCGCTTCGGGATTTGCTGTCGATCGATACGACGAGTTCAGAAGCGCTTGACGCTCAGGCCCCGAGGCGCTCGCCAGCTAAGCCTGAGGGAGCACTGTTGCCGTGCAGCTCTTCCGCAGAATTTAGCCACCTCCCGCGTGAGGTGCGTAGATCAGAATTTTAGTTGCGTACCTCAAAAATCGGGAGCAGGATCGCGGCAAAGAATAAGATCCGGTCGGGAGGAGATGTGATGAGACTGCTCAGGAAGCTAGGACTCGCCGCTGCCGCATGCCTGCTTTTGGCCGACGCCGCAGCAGCCGATACGATCGTCAAGTGGCTGCACATCGAGGCAAATCCGGCCCAGGTGAAGATCTGGGAGGAGGTCGCGCGCGCCTATGAGGCCTCCCATCCTGGCGTCAAGGTCGAGATGCAGTTTCTCGAGAACGAAGCCTACAAGGCCAAGCTGCCGACCATCCTGCAATCCAAGGATCGGCCGAACATCATCTACAGCTGGGCCGGCGGCGTCCTGAAGACCCAGATCGAGGCAGGCGTTCTCGACGACATCACAGAACAGGTGAAGGGTTACAGCGACAGTCTCACACCGGCCGCGCTCGCCGCGTTCACCGCTAACGGCCGCGTTTATGGTCTGCCGACCGCGCTGTCGCAGGTCGGCTTCCTCTGCAACAAGGAGCTGATGGCCAAGGCGAAAGTCGATCCTGCCGGGATCAAGAGCTGGGACGATCTGCTTGCGGCGGTGAAGACGCTGAAGGCCGCCGGCGTGACCCCGATCGTGGTCGGCGGCGCCGACAAATGGCCGTTGCACTTCTACTGGACCCATCTTGCGGTGCGCATCGGCGGCAAGCCGGCATTCGACGCTGCATTGCGCGGCGAGGACAGCGGCTTCGCCGGCGAGACCTTCCAGAAATCCGGCGAGCTGTTCAAGCAACTCGTCGATCTCCAGCCGTTCCAGAAGGGCTTCCTTGGTTTCAAGAATCCGCAGGCCGTCGGCTATTTCGGCGACGGCAAGGCGGCGATGACGCTCGCGATCAGCACGGTCTATCATTTGCAGCGCGCTCTCGCCGCCGACAAGGTCGGATTGAGCGAAGACAAGATCTGCTGGTTTGACTTCCCGGTGGTGGCCGGCGGCAAGGGCGCGCCGACCGACACGCTCGGCGGCATCACCGGCTGGCTGGTCACGAAAGGCTCGCCGAAGGAGGCGGTCGATTTCCTGAAGTACTTCGTCTCGAAGGACGTGCAGACGCGGCTTGCGGCGGGTAACTTCATCATCCCGGTGGTGCAGGGCGCGGACGCTGGTCTCAACAATGCCTTCATGAAGCTGATCGCGGCCAATCTGGCGAAGTCGAACTACCACCAGAACTTCTATGACCAGAGCCTTGGTCCGTCGGTCGGCCGCGTCGTCAACGACGTCACCGCGGAGATCGCCGGTGGCAGCATGAGCCCGCAGAATGCGGCGAAGGCGATCGAGGCGGCGTGGAAGCAGGGCAACTGACGGTGGCGCGGCGTATCGCGAATTCGCCCGCGATTGGCGTTGCGGGGACACCGTTCTCTTCGCTCGCGGTCCGCGGCCCGGCCTGGGACGGCCGCTTCACGGTTCTGATCCTGTTCCTGCCGCCGGCGCTGCTGTTGTTCACGCTGTTCGTGGTGCTGCCGATCGGCGAGGCCGCCTGGTATTCGGCCTTCAATTGGAACGGGTTCGGCAGGCCGACCAACTGGATCGGCTTCGACAATTACCGCTTCGTGCTGGAGACGCGCGCCTTCTGGCTCGCGCTGCGCAACAATGGGCTGATTATTGCGGTCTCGCTCGCGATCCAGCTTCCGCTCGCGCTGACGCTGGCCTTGATGCTCGCCGAACGCTTTCGCGGGTCCGTGGCGCTGCGCATGCTGTTCTTCATGCCCTATATCCTGGCCGAGATCGCGACCGGGCTGATCTTCAGCTTCGTCTATGACGGCGACTACGGCCTCGTCGCTTCGATCTGGCGTAGCTTCGGCGCCGAGCCGCCGCATTTGTTGGCCTCGACCGACACGTCGATGCTGGCCGTGCTGATCGTGATCGTGTGGAAGTATTTTGGCTTCCACATGATGCTGTTCATCGCGGCGCTCCAGAGCCTCGACAAGAGCCTGATCGAGGCGGCGCGCATCGACGGCGCGACACGGTTGCAAGCCCTGCGCCATGTCGTCATTCCCTTGCTCTATCCGACGATCCGCCTCTCGGTGTTTTTCGCCATTGTCGGCTCGCTGCAGCTGTTCGACCTCGTCATGCCGCTGACACGCGGGGGGCCTGCGGACTCCTCGAACACGATGGTGAGCTTCCTCTACAACAACGGCATCTCGCGCATGCGGGTCGGCTATGGCAGCGCCATCGGCGTCATCCTGTTTGCGATCTGCGTGACCTTTGCCTTCACCTACAAGCGCTGGTTCATGCGCGATGAGTAGTGCGAAGATTTCCCGCAACCCGGTCGATCCCGCCGTGCTGTTCAAGGCGGTGTTCCTCGCCATCGTGGCCGTCTTCGTGCTGGTGCCACTGCTCGCGACGTTGCTCGGCGGCTTCAAATCGCTCGGCGAATTGCGCGTCAACCCGTTCGGTTTGCCGCGTCACTGGGAATGGCAGAATTACGCCGACATCCTGTTCTCCGCGCGCTACTGGCAACTCCTGCGCAACTCGCTGATCATATCGTCGCTCGCGGTGGTGTTGACCCTGATCACCGCCTCGATGGCGGCGTTCACCTTCGCCCATGTCAAGTTCTACGGCAGCTCGATGCTGCTGAGCTATCTCACGCTCGGCCTGCTGTTTCCGGCGGCGACCGCGGTGCTTCCGTTGTTCATCAAGGTGCGCGATCTCGGGCTGCTCGATACCTATTTCGGCGTTGCGTTGCCGCAGGTGGCCTTCAGCCTCGCGATGAGCGTGCTGCTGCTCCGGCGCTTCTTCAAGGACATACCCTATGAACTGCTCGAGGCTGCGCTGGTCGACGGCTGCAGCTACATCAAGTTCTTCCGCTATGTGACGTTGCCGCTGTCGCGACCGATGCTGGCGACCGTCGGGACCATCACCTTCGTCAACAGCTGGAACGCCTATCTGTTGCCGCTGGTGATGCTCAACACGGATGCGCTCTATCCCTGGCCGCTCGGCATCATGGTCTATCAGGGCGAGTATTCGTCCGAATGGCACCTGATCCTGGCCTTCATCACGTTGACCATCCTGCCGACGATCATTCTCTTCCTTCTGGCGCAGAAGCACATCGTTGCCGGCCTCACTGCAGGTGCGGTCAAGGGATGAACGGACCCTTACGGAGATCACAATGAGAAAAGTCGGAATTGGAATCATCGGCTGCGGTGTCATCAGCACGGCCTACCTCAAGGCGGCGCAACGCTTCCCGGTCATGGAGGTCAGGGCGCTCGCCGATATGCGCAGTGAAGTCGCGGAGCGGCAGGGCGCCGCTTTCGGGCTGCCGGCGATGCGGGTCGATCAATTGCTCAAGCGCGATGACGTCGAGGTCGTCATCAATCTCACGGTGCCGCTGGCCCACACCGACGTCAGTCTCGCGGTGCTGAATGCCGGAAAGCATGTCCATTCCGAGAAGCCGCTCGGCATCAACGCCGCCGAAGCCCGCAAGGTGATCGATCTCGCCGCACAGAAGAACCTGCGCGTCGGCTGCGCGCCCGACACGTTCCTCGGCGGCGGGCACCAGACCGCCCGCAAGCTGATCGACGACGGCGCGATCGGCACGCCGGTGGCGGGCAGTGCCTTCTTCGGCTGCCCCGGCCATGAGCGCTGGCACCCGGCGCCAGGCTTCTACTACCTGCGGGGCGGCGGGCCGATGCTCGACATGGGGCCGTACTATATCACCGATCTCGTGCAATTGCTCGGCCCGGTCGCGAGCGTGATGGGCTCGACCGCGCGGCCGAAATCGGAGCGCCTGGTCACCAGCCAGCCGATGAACGGTACGCTGATCCCGGTCGAGGTTTCGACCCATGTCGCGGGCACGCTTGAATTCGAGAGCGGAGCAGTCATCTCGATCGCGATGAGCTTTGATGTACCGAAGCACCGGCATGCGCCGATCGAGATCTATGGCGACAAGGGCAGCATGCAGGTGCCGGACCCGAACCGTTTCGGCGGCGAGGTGCACCTCGCCAGGACCGGCGGCGAATGGGAAACGATGCCGTTGACGCACGGCCATGTCGAGGGTGAGTTCCGCTCCATCGGGGTCGCCGACATGGCGTCCGCGATCCTGAACAACCGTCCGCACCGCGCCAGCGGTGCGCTTGCGTTCCACGTGCTGGAGGTGATGGAGGCGTTCCAGACCTCCGCCGATGAAGGGCGCCGCGTCAAGATCGAAAGCAGCGTCGAGCGGCCGGCGATGCTGCCGGCGGGACTTGAAACGGGACAGGTCGACTGAGGGAATGACCATGCGCAAAGCAATGATTGTATGGGGCGGCTGGTCGGGACACGATCCCGATCTCTGCGCCTCGATGATTCGCGGCTGGCTGAGGGCGGAAGGCTTCGAGGTGCGGATCGAGACGACGACGGCGGCATTCGCCGATCCCGCGATCCACGACATGTCGCTGATCATTCCGATCTACACGATGTCGAAGATCGAGAAGGCGGAAGCGCTCAATCTCTGCGCCGCAGTGCGGAGCGGCGTCGGGCTCGCCGGCCATCATGGCGGCATGTGCGACGCGTTCCGCGATTCCGTCGACTACCAGTTCATGTGCGGCGGGCAGTGGGTCGCCCATCCCGGCAACATCATCGACTACAAGGTCGACTTGACGAAGCCGGATGACCCCATCATGAAGGGCCTGAACAGTTTCGAACATCGTTCCGAGCAATATTACATGCATGTCGACCCCGCCAACGAGGTGCTGGCGACGACGACCTTCACCGGCGAGCACGCGCCGTGGATCGAGGGCGTGGTGATGCCCGTGGTCTGGAAGAAGCGCTACGGCGCGGGCAGGGTGTTCTATTCCTCGCTCGGCCACCGTGCCTACGAGCTCGACGTGCCGGAGATCCGCACACTGATGACCCGCGGCATGCTGTGGGCGGCGCGCGAATGACGGGTGGGGCGACGCAGCCGGCGATTCGTGCGACGCTCGAGGACGTCGCGCGTGCGGCCGGCGTTTCGCTTGCGACCGTCGATCGCGTCGTCAACCGCCGCGAGGGCGTGCGCGCCAAGACCGTCGCGCGTGTCGAGGCCGCAGTGGCAAAACTCGGCTATCGCGCGGACGTCGCGGCGGCGCGGCTCGCCCGCGGGCAGACGTTCCGCTTCGCCTTCGTGCTGCCGACCGGCAGCAACAGCTTCATGACCAATCTGAGCGAGCAGGTCCTGCGCACTGCGGACTGGCTCGCGGGCCAGCGCGGCTTCATCGACATTCTCCATGTCGACGTGTTCGATCCGGATGTGCTCGCCGGCGCGCTGGAAACCCTGTCGCCGGCCTACCAGGGCGTCGCCGTCATCGCGCTCGATCATCCCAGGGTTCGGGCCGCGATCGACGAGCTCGTCGGACGCGGGGTCGCCGTGGTGACCCTCGTGTCGGACGCGCCAAGCTCGCGCCGCCTGCACTATGTCGGCATCGACAATCCCGCCGCGGGCCGCACTGCCGCGACGCTGATGGGGCGCTTCCTCGCTGGGCGCGAAGGGACGGTCGCGGTGATCGCGGGGTCGCTGTCGCTGCGCGATCACACCGAACGGCAGTTCGGTTTCTATCAGATCCTGTCCAGCGAGTATTCGAACCTGCCCGCGCTGCCGGTCATCGAGGGCCGCGACGACAGCGACCGCACGCGGGAGCTTACGACCGCACTGCTCGCGCGCCATGCCGATCTTCGCGGCATATACTGCTGCGGCGCCGGAAACCGCGGCATCGCCGATGCGCTCGAGGCCTCGGGCCGCGCTCGCGAGGTAGTCTGGATCACCCATGAGCTGACCCAATACACACGGCGTTTCCTGGTTCGCGGCACGCTCGATGCCGTGATCAATCAGGATCCCGGGCACGAGGCGCGCTCTGCGGCACGCGTTCTGCTCGCGCACTGTTCGGGCGAGCCAATCAGCCCCGACCAAGAACGCATCCGCATCGACATTTTTCTGCGGGACAATCTGCCGTAACGCGAGCTCATACCGCCAGCGCCGCTGCGTTGAGCCATGCGCGAGCCGGTCAGCGAGCGAGCTTTGGGCGAGCAGGGCGCGGGTGGCGGATCGCGCGGAGGAGGTTGATTACCAACAGCTGGAAGTCACATCGGCTCGATGCCGATCTTCTTGATGATCCCGGCCCATTTCCTGGTTTCCGCGGTCATGAAATCCTTCAGACCTTGGGGGGCCATCACCAGGGGCTCGGCGCCCTGCTCCACCAGGAGGGTGCGCACCTTCGGATCGTTCATGGCTTCGATCATGGCGGCATAGAGCTTGTCGATAACGGCGGTGCCGGTGCCCGCGGGCGCGAGCAGGGCAAGCCACGCCGCGCTCTCGTAATCCTTCAGGCCAGCCTCGGCCGCGGTCGGCACGTCCGGCAGCGCCGTCATGCGTTTGTCGCTGGCAACCGCGAGCGGGCGCGCATCGCCGCTCCTGATCAGACCGATGACGTTCGGCAAGAGCTGGAAGCCGAGCGGGACTTGGCCCGCGATGAAGTCCGGCGTGTAAGCAGCGATGTTGCGGTAAGGAACGTGGGTGATCTCGGTGCCCGTGAGCTGCTCGAAATAGGCGGCAGCGAGGTGCTGAGACGAGCCGACTCCGACCGTCCCGTAGTTCAGCTCCCGGGGACGCGCCTTGGTGTACTCGATCAGCTCGTGCAGGGATTTCGGCGGCAGCCTCGAATTGATCACGATGACATTCGGCAACGTGGCGAACAGTCCGATCGGGGCGAAATCCTTCAGCGGATCGTAGGGCAGCTCCTTGTATAATGATCGGTTCGCGGCCAGTGGGCCGGAGGTGCTCATCAGCAACGTGTAGCCGTCCGGGGCGGCATGTGCAGCGGCCGCGGTACCGATATTGCCGCCGGCGCCAGGGCGATTGTCGACGACGAAGGCCTGTCCCAATGACGCCGACATGCGGTTAAGCAGGATGCGCGTGATGACGTCGCTGGCGCTGCCGCCTGCGAAGGGCACGAGCACCTGGATCGGACGCGCGGGGTAGTCTTGGGCTTGCGCGGGACGCAGCCCGGTGGCGGAGAGAGCCGCGCCCAGGCCGAGCGAGAGCAAAGACCTGCGGTCAGGGTGAAATCCTTCAACGTGCGGCGCTGTGTCGTCCGTGATCTTGCTGTGACCGAACCTTGCCATCTCGGACTGAATCTCCCGACCGTGTCTTGTTCTGCGAGCCTTGGGAGCGTCCGTGACAGGAATGTCCGGGAGGAGCGCCAGGCCGCGATTTTGTGCGCCTGGACCGTAGTTAGCGGCTTGACGTGACCGTCATGCCGGCTCGTCTCGAAACTTACCAACCCGTCTCATTTTGCAAAGGGGCGCGACATCTTGTCCAAATGAGCGTTCGGGATTCAGGAAATCGTCTTCCCAGCCTTGCGACGCTGCTTGCGGGATGACGAGGCTGCGCCGCCGGAGCCAGGTTCAGCCAACTCCTTTGCCACCGCCGCGGCCTGCGCCAGATCGTGGCTGATGACGTCCAGCACGGCCTTGGCCGCAACCGAGACCGCTCGCCGCGGGTGATGCACCCAGGCGATGGAGCGAACGATCCGTTGCGCGTCGAAACGGTGGGCTCGAATGGTCCCGCTTGCCAGCGACTGCCGGAGCGCGATGGTCGGCAGCACGGTCGCGAAATCGGTGGTCGCGATCACGTCGCAGAGGGCGGGCAGGGTGTCGAGCTCCAGGCGCGGCCGCAGGTCGATGCCGAGGGCTGCGGCGTGCTCGTCCAGGATCAGCCGCAGGCCGTGGCGCTTCGAGGGTAGCACCAGATCGAAATTCGCGATGTGGTCGAAGCGCAGCTTGGCCGGCGGCCGGATTGGGCCGTCCTTGCGGCAGGCGAACACCATCTCCTCGTCCATGATGTGATGCGCGGCGAGCGGCGTCCTTCGGCGCGGCACGTTGATCAGCGCGAAATCGAGTTGGCCGCTGTTGACCCAGTCCACCAGCGTCTCGGTGTAGCCTTCGCACGCGGAGAGGATGATCTCGGGATAGCGGCGCGCGACAGTCGCTGACGAGCTCGCCATTGTGCTCTGCGCAACGGAGGTGATGAGGCCTACCGCGACGCGGCCCGAAATCCGCCCGCCGATTTGGGCCATCTCCTGGCGCGCATACTCCGCATCGCGCACGATCGGCGCCGTCAGCCGCACCAGCGCCTCGCCGGCGCTGGTCAGCGTCATGCCCTGGACGCTGCGGTCGAACAGCGTTTGGCCGAGCTCGGCCTCGAGCTTGGCGATCTGCATGCTGAGCGCCGGCTGCACGATGTTGAGCCGGCGCGCGGCCCGCGTGACGTTCTTTTCATCGACCAGGCACAGGAAATATTGCATCTGTCTGAGTTCCACAGGGCCAGTCCTTCGTTCGCCAACCGTTCGCGAGCCATCATCTCTGATGATGAATGATATAATCAATCATTATTTGTTGTGATGGCCGAGATTGCCTAGTTTTGCGGCCGGCCACGAGACCTCGAGGGTACGTGGCCACGGGAGCGAAATCAGACATATGCAGCACGCAGCGCCCAAGCGGATGATCATCGGCATTTCCGGCGCCTCGGGCGTCACCTATGGCGTGCGCCTGCTGCAACTCCTGCGCAATGCCGGCGTCGAGACTCACCTGGTGATGTCGAAGACGGCCGAGCAGACCTTTGCCTATGAGACGGACCTGAAGATCGCCGAGGTGAGGGAGCTCGCCAATGTCAGCCATGCGATCGACGACATGGCTTCGGCAATCTCGAGCGGCTCGTTCCGTACCGCGGGCATGATTGTGGCGCCGTGCTCGATGCGCTCGATGTCCGAGATCGCCTCGGGCGTCACCACGACGCTTTTGACCCGCGCCGCCGATGTTGTGCTCAAGGAGCGCCGGCGCCTGGTGCTGATGGTGCGCGAGACTCCGCTGCACACCGGGCATCTCAGGACGATGACGTCGCTATCAGAGATGGGCGCGATCATCGCGCCGCCTGTGCCCGCCTTCTACGCAAAACCCGAGAATCTCGAAGACATGGTCGAGCACACCGTCGGCCGGGTGCTCGACCTCTTCGATATCGATATCGGCGTGGTGCGCCGCTGGGGCGAGGACGAAGCGCTCAAGCGCCGCTCGCCGTCGCTGCGCAAGATCGCGCCCTGACCCGAACGCCCGAGGAGAGATACGTTACATGCGAATGCAAAATTCGGCGAAGAGCACGAACGCACCGGCCGATCTGCGTGCCTGGCTCGCTTACCTCGCCGAGCGCGGCAAGCTCGCGATGGCCCGCGAGGGTATTGCGCTGACCGATGAACTCGCCGCCATCGCGAAGCGGCTCGAGCGCGACAGCGCGGTGCTGTTCCCGCGTCCCGATGGGCACGAGATTCCTGTCATCGCCAACCTGTTTGCCGGTCGTGACCGGGTCGCCGATTCCATCGGCGTCACCGAGGACCAGTTGCTGCCGCGATTCCTTGCCGCCGCAAGCGATCCGCTGCCGACCCGCGAGGTTCCGGACGGTCCAGTGCAGGAGGTCGTTCACGACGACATCGACCTGCTCCGACAACTTCCGGTGCCGAAGCACAATGAACGCGATAGCGGTCCCTATATCACGGCCGGCCTGTTGATCGCGCGCAATCCGAAGACCGGCGTTCAGAACGTTTCGATTCACCGTTGTCAGGTCAGCAGCAAGAATCGTATCGGCGTTCTGCTGCTGCCGCGGCACACGTTCTCTTACTATCGCATCGCGGAAGAGCTGGGCCAGGCGCTGGAGATCGCCATCGTCATCGGCGCGCATCCGGCGCTGCTGCTGGCTTCGCAAGCGATTGCCCCGCTGGACGAGGACGAGATGGCGATTGCGGGCGCGCTGCTCGGCTCGCCCGTGGACGTCGTCAAATGTCGCACCAATTCGGTTCGCGTTCCCGCCCATGCGGAGATCGTGATTGAAGGACGGATCCTGCAACGCGTGCGCGAGCCGGAGGGCCCGTTCGGTGAATTCCCGCAATATTACGGCCCGCGCGCCAATCGCGAGGTGATCGAAGTCGACGCGATCACGCATCGCGCCAAGCCGATCTTCCACACCATCGTCGGCGGCGGTTTCGAGCACCTGATCCTCGGCGGCGTGCCGCGCGAAGCGACGCTGCTCCAGCATCTGCGCCGCAGCTTCCCGACCGTGCTGGACGTTCGCCTCACGCGCGGCGGCACCTGCCGCTATCATCTCGCGATCAAGATGGACAAGACCAATGAGGGCGAGCCGAAGAACGTCATGATGTGCGCCTTCGGCGCGCATTACGACATCAAGCAGGTGGTTGTGGTCGACAAGGACGTCGATATCTCTTCCTCCGAGGAGATCGAATGGGCGGTGGCGACGCGCTTCCAGGCCGATCGCGATCTCATGGTCGTCGCCGGCGCGCTCGGCTCGAAACTCGATCCGACCACGGAGGACGGTATCGGCGCCAAGATGGGCCTCGATGCGACAGCGCCCGTCAGCGCGTCCGAGCTCGCCTTCAAGCGCATCCGCGTCAAGGGCGAGGAGGACGTCGACCTGACGACAGCCTTGCAAGCCGATCCGGGCGCTGCGGTCGCGCGCCTTCTTGCGGAGGCGCGGATGTGAGCGGGTTACCGCCCGGAAGCGGCTTGCGTCCGTTTGCGCCGTTGGAATATGTAGCTGGAGCGGCCTATAGTGCCGCACCAGCAAAGTAACCATTTTGCGGCGCAACGCCGGGAGGACGAAACTGATGTCGACGGCCCTGCGCATTGCTCATGGCGCTTTCGGCAGGGTCGCTCTGCTCGACATGGACCGTTCGCTGGTCCGCCACGCTCATCATCACTGCCACGTCCTGCTCAAGGTCGAGGGCGCCGACACCCAGTTTCTGGTCGGCGACCAGGTCACGCCGCTCACGGACACGGCCGCCGTTCTCGTCGACGGCTGGAAGCCGCATGCCTATGTGCATGACGTCAATCGCCCGCGCACGCTCATCATGGCGCTCTATATCGAGCCGGAATGGCTGAAGGAGTTCCGGCCCGGATGGGCCGCGAGCGGCGCGCCGGGCTTTTTCGAGCGTCCCTCGGGCGAAGTCTCGCCGCGCATTCGGCAACTCACGCTGCATCTTGCGGCCGAAATGATGGCGAATCCCGATGCGGTGCGAACCCACGAGCAGACGCTTTCGGACCTCATGATCGCGGTGATCGAGCGTTTCACGCCCTGGCGCAGCTTTCCGACCTCGATCCGCAGCATGAGCGCGGTGAGCTGCGACTGGCGGATCCGCCGCGCGATGGACGCGATGCGCGTGAACGATTCCTATGCCAACGTCGATCAGTTCGTGAAGGGCGCGGGCCTGTCGCGCGCGCAGTTCTTCCGCCTGTTCGAGACCTCGCTCGGGGTTTCGCCGAAGCTTTACCTCAACGTCGTCCGCATGGAGCGCGCGCTCGACGCGGTGATGCGCGAGGACACGCCGCTCGGCGAGCTCAGCGAGCGCTTTGGCTTTCCGGAGCCTGCGCATTTCACGCGCTTCTTCCGCGATCATGCCGGTGTCAGCCCGCGCGAGTTTCGCAACGTCTCGCGCCTCGCGGGCTGATATTGCGCTGCACGCTCTCGAATGAGACGATTTGGTAAGTCGTGAGAGCGGGCGGTATGGCCCTCGCGCCTCCTGTCCTGACAAACGTCGCCGTCGCGTCAGAGAACGCGTCGGGAGGTATGTCGGGACATGGTGCAGGCCGCGGTTCAATCCGCAAATTCGGTTGATCAGAGTGGCGACAAGCCGTGGGTCGGGCGTTCAATCGAGCGCGTCGAGGATGCTGCGCTGCTTAGTGGCCGCGGCCGATTCATCGACGATCTCGGCGTCCAGCCCGGCACGCTGCATGCGACGATCCTGCGCTCGCCGCACGCCCACGCCGATATCGTCTCGATCGACGTTGAAGCGGCCAGGCGGCTGCCGGGCGTTGTCGCGGTCCTGACCGGCGAACAGATCAAGGCGGTAACCACGAGTCTCGTCGTCGGTGTGAAGGCGCCGGTCGAGTGCTGGCCGATCGCGGTCGAGCGTGTGCGCTATGTCGGCGAACCGGTCGCCGTGATCGTGGCGACCGATCGTGCCCGCGCCGAAGATGCGGCCGAACTCATCAATGTCGCGTATCGCCCGCGAGCGGCCACAGTCGACCCGCTCGGGGCGATAGCACCGGGTGCACCTGTCCTGCACGACGGTTTTCCCGGCAATCTCGCCAGCGACCGCGCGTTTCGCTACGGCGATCCTGAAAGGGCGTTTGCGGATGCACCGCATCACTTCTCCATCGACATCCGCTATCCCCGCAACTCCTGCACCCCGATCGAGACCTATGGCGTCGTCGCCTCGCATGATGCCGGCGAGGATGCCTTTGAGGTTCTCGCGAATTTTCAAGGGCCCTTCAGCATCCACACCGTGATTGCGCGTGCACTGAAAGTTCCGGGCAATCGGCTGCGGCTGCGCACGCCGCCGGATTCCGGCGGCAGCTTTGGCGTCAAGCAGGGCGTGTTTCCGTACATCGTTCTGATCGCGGCTGCGGCGCGCGTCACGGGTCGGCCGGTGAAGTGGATCGAGGACCGGCTCGAGCATCTCACCGCGTCGGTGTCGGCGACCAACCGTGCGACGACATTGGCCGCGGCGGTTGCGGCCGACGGCAAGATTCTCGCGCTCGATTGGGACCAGGTCGAGGATTGCGGCGCGCATCTGCGCGCACCCGAGCCGGCCACGCTCTACCGCATGCACGGCAACATGACGGGGGCCTACGACATCAGCCACGTCAGGATCCGCAACCGCGTCGTGGTCACCAACAAGACACCGACCGGCCTCAACCGCGGCTTTGGCGGGCCGCAGGTCTATTTCGCGCTGGAACGCCTGGTGCAGCGGATCGCGATCGGGCTCGGTCTTGATCCGCTCGATGTCATCAAGCGCAATCTGATCGAGGCTGGTGCTTTTCCCTATCGCACCGCGACCGGCGCGTTGCTCGATTCCGGTAATTACCAGGAAGCCATCGCGCGCGCGGTCGAGCAGGGCAGGCTCGCGGAACTGAAGGCGCGGCGCGACGCGGCGCGGGCAGAGGGGCGTCTCTACGGGATCGGCTTCACGGCGGTGGTGGAGCCCAGCGTCTCCAATATGGGTTATATCACAACGGTGCTGACCGCTGCCGAGCGCCGCAAGGCCGGGCCGAAAAACGGGGCGCAGGCGACCGCCACTGTCGGCCTCGATCCGGTCGGCAGCGTCACCGTTCACGTCGCCTCCGTGCCGCAGGGGCAGGGTCATCGCACCGTGCTGTCGCAAGTGGTCGCCGACGTCTTCGGCCTGGAGCCGAAGGACATCCGCGTCAACACCGAGATCGATACCGCCAAGGATGCCTGGTCGATCGCGTCGGGAAATTATGCCAGCCGCTTCGCCGCCGCGGTGGCCGGCACGGCAAAACTGGCAGCCGAGCGCATTGCCGGCCGTCTCGCCCGCATCGCCGCCAGCCAGTTGAACGTCGAAGCCGCGGACATCGTGTTTGCTAAGGGCTTCGTTGCCTCCAGGCACAATCCGGAAAACCGGATCGCGTTCTCGCGTGTCGCTGCGCTCGGTCATTGGTCGCCGGGCTCGCTGCCTGACGATGCCGGCCAGACCATCCGTGAGACCGTGTTCTGGACGCCGCCGGAGCTGACCCCGCCCGGCGAGGACGACCGCATCAACTCCTCGCTGTGTCATGGCTTCATCTTCGACTTCTGCGGCGTCGAGATCGACCGCATTACTCTGCAGACGCGGATCGACCGCTACGTCACCATGCATGATTGCGGCACCATCCTGCATCCCGGCATGGTCAATGGCCAGATCCGCGGCGGCTTCGCTCAGGCGCTCGGTGCCGCGCTCTACGAGGAATATGCCTACGCTGACGACGGCAGCTTTCTGACGGGAACGCTGGCGGACTATTTGCTGCCGACCACCACCGAGGTGCCGGAGCCCGAGATCTTCCACATGGAGACGCCGTCGCCGTTTACGCCACTCGGCGCGAAAGGCGTCGGCGAAGGCAATTGCATGTCGACACCGGTGTGCCTCGCCAATGCGGTTGCGGACGCGCTCGGCGTTGCCGACGTCACGTTGCCGCTGGTGCCCGCGCGGCTTGCCGAGCTGGTGCGCGGCGCCGAGCCGCCGCCTCCCGCGGGGGGCGTGGCTGCGGTGCCTGCGCGCGAAGCGGATCGGCGGCTTCGCGGCGAAGGGCAGGCCTCGGTGAGGGCGACGCCCGAGCAGGTCTGGGCCATGCTGCTCGATCCTGCCACGCTCCAATCGATCATTCCCGGCTGCCAGCGCGTCGACAAGATCACCGAGACGCATTTCCGCGCCGACGTCACGCTCGGCATCGGACCCGTCACCGGCCGCTATCGCGCCGACGTGGAGCTGTTCGATCTCGATCCGCCGCGCGCGGTCACCTTGCGCGGCGGCGCCACCGGCGCGCTCGGCTTCGGCAGCGCTGAGGGGCGCATCATGCTCGCGCCCGACGGCAGCGGCGGGACGAAGCTGACCTACAGCTATGACGCCGCGATCGGCGGCAAGATCGCAAGCATCGGCGGCCGGCTGCTCGACGGCGCGACGCGGGTGATCATCGGCCAGTTCTTCGCAGCGCTCGCCCGCAGGGCCGGCGGCGGTGGTGCATCGGGCGGCTTCTCGCTGTTCGCTCTGCTGGCGAAATTCGCCGGCCGATTCGGGGGGCGCCGATGAAGCCGCCCGCATTCGACTATCTCCGCGCCGAAACCGTCGGTGATGTCCTCGACGGGCTCGCGCAGCATGGCGGCGATGCCCGTGTGCTCGCCGGCGGACAGTCGCTGATGGCGATGCTCAACATGCGCCTCGCCAAGCCGAAGCTTCTGATCGACATCATGCGGATCCGGGAGCTCCGCAAGATCGAGCGGACAGCCGATGCCGTCGTCATCGGTGCCGGCGTGCGCCAGGCCGATCTGCTGGCCTGGCCGGATCTGGCCGAGGCATTGCCGCTGGTGGCGTTGGCGCTGCCCTGCGTCGGTCACATGCAGACCCGCAACCGCGGCACCATCTGCGGCTCGCTCGCGCATGCCGATCCCAGCGCCGAGATGCCGCTCGCGCTGGTCGCGCTCGGCGGCGAGGTGCTTTTGCGCAGTGCCAGGCGCCGTCGCCGCGTCGCGGCCAAGGATTTCTTCGCCGGCATGATGCTGACGGCGCGCAGCGACGACGAGCTGATCGAAGGCATCTCGCTTCCGGTCATCAATGGATCTCGCTTCGCGTTCCGCGAGGTCGCACGCCGGCACGGCGATTTTGCCATCGTGGCCTGCGCCGCGATGAAGACGCCATCCGGCGTCCGCCTCACGGTCGGTGGCGTTGCGGACGTCCCGACGGCGCGGGACTGGCCGCGACTCGAGGGCAGCGCGCTCGACGATGCCCTCAACGCCTTTGCCTACGAGCTCCGTGCCCGCGACGACGTCCATGCCACCGCGCGCTATCGCCGCGACCTGGTGCGCATGATCGGCCGCGATCTGATCGGCGAGGTTCTGCGATGACCCGTCTCAAATCCGACGCCCGCCATCCCATCCACGTCTCGCTGAATGGCGAGCCCGTCGCGGGGGAAGCCGAGCCTCGGACGCTGCTGTCCGATTTCCTGCGGCACCAGTTGGGCGCCACCGGCACCCATGTCGGCTGCGAGCACGGCGTCTGCGGTGCCTGCACGGTCGTCGTCGACGGCATGCTGACCCGTTCCTGCCTCACCCTGGCGGCGCAGGTCGACGGCGGCGAGATCAAGACGGTTGAAGGGCTTGCACCCGCGGCCGATCGCCTCGGCGTGCTGCAACAGGCCTTCCGCCGTCACCACGCGCTTCAGTGCGGCTTCTGCACCGCCGGCATCCTGATGTCGCTCGATCATTATCTCGCGAGGAACCCGGCGCCGACCGAGGCGGAGATTCGCGATCTTCTCAGCGGGCATCTGTGCCGCTGCACCGGCTACACGCCGATCATCCAGGCGGCCCTCGACGCCGCCGCCCAGCTCGCTTCATCGAAAAAAGAGACGTCAGATGCTTGATCTCGCCAGCAGCTTCATGGCCAGCGCCGCGCGCGATCCGCGCGCCATCGCGCTGGTCGACGGCGATCTCCGCCTGACCTACCGGCAATGGTACGACAAGATCTCTGCCTTGGTCGCATCCTTCGGCCGCCTGGGCCTCAAGCCCGGCGACCACGTCGTCACGCTGCTGCAAAACCGCTGGGAGGCCGCGACGCTGCATTGGGCCTGCCAGTTCGCCGGACTCGTAATCACCCCGATCAACTGGCGAGCCAAGGCCGACGAGCTGGACTTCTGCATCGAGAACGCTGAAGCCCGCGCAGTTTTCTACCAGGATATTTCTGCTGAGGCGGTGCAGGGTTCGGCGCTCGCCGGCCGGGTGCTACGCGTGTCGGTCGATCCGGGCACAGGGGAGGCGACAGGCTTTGCTGATCTGATCAGGGGCAGCGCGCCCGACGCCGAGCCGAGCGTCGGCTCTGATGCCTGGTCGATCATGCTCTACACATCGGGCACGACCTCGCGGCCGAAGGGCGTGCCGCGGCGTCATCGCGCCGAGCGTGCCGCGGCGATCGCTCATGTCGCGCAAAATCTCTACGGCCGCGGCGAGCGCACGCTCGGCGTGATGCCGCTCTACCACACCATGGGCGTCCGCTCGTTGCTCGCGATGTCGCTGATCGGCGGCAGCTTCATCTGCCTGCCGCGCTATGACAGCCGCCACGCGCTGGAGCTGATCGAGCGGGAAGGGATCACCAATCTCTATCTGGTGCCGACGCTCTATCACGATCTCGTCCATCACGAGGCCTTTGCCCGGACCGACGTCTCCAGCGTGCGCAAGCTCGGCTTTGCCGGCGCCTCGATGACGGATGGCCTGCTGAAGAAGCTGAACGAGGCCTTCAGGCCGGAGCTGTTCGTCAACCATTACGGCAGCTCCGAGATCTACACCTTCACGATCGATCAGAACGCTACGGCAAAACCCGGCTCTGCCGGTAAGGCCGGGCTGAACCAGCACGTCAAGGTCGTGCGCATCGGCGCGCGTTCGGTGACGGAGCTTGCCGCGGTCGGCGAGGAGGGCGAGATCATCGCCACGCTCGCGGGCGACGAGGCTTTTGAGGGCTATTGGCGCCGCCCCGAGGCCGACGCCAAATCGTTGCGCGAGGGCTGGTATTTCACCGGCGACACCGGCTTCGTCGATCCCGACGGCGACCTCTTCGTAACGGGCCGCGTCGACGACATGATCATCACCGGCGGCGAGAACGTCTCTCCTGTCGAGATCGAGAGCTGCCTGTCGCTGCATCCCGGGGTCGACGAGGTCGCCGTGGTCGGTGTGGCCGACGAAAAATGGGGCAAGGTCGTCGCCGCCTTCGTCAAGCGCAATCGCAACGTTTCCGAGAGCGAGCTGGAGCAGTTCTGCCGCACCTCGGGCCTCGCCAACTTCAAGCGGCCGCGCCGCTACGTCTTCGTCGTCGCGATTCCCAAATCGCCGGTCGGCAAGCTGCTGCGGCGTCTGCTCGTCGCCGGAGAATACGAGACCGAGCGTCGGCCGCCATCGGACGCCGCTTGATCGTCACGCATCAACAGAAGGAAGCGAAAATGCTGTCACCCTACACTTTTGCCGATCCCCGGCTTGCCAAGCTCGATGGGTTCAAGGTCGAGATCGACGAGGCGCATGAGCGCGCGGACATCATCCTGAGACGTCCCCCCTACAACGTCGTGGCGATGCCGCAGCGCGACCAGCTCCGGCTGACCTTCGAGACGCTGGACGAGGATCCGCGTGTGCGCATCATTGTGCTGCGCGGTGAGGGCGAGCATTTCTCGAGCGGCGGAAACATCGGAGGCTTCATGGAAGCGAGCCCCGAGCACGTTTCCAAGCTCGCCTGGAACATCGCCGCGCCGGCGCGTTGCGCCAAGCCTGTTATCGTCGCCAATCGCGGCTATTGTTTCGGCGTTGGCTTCGAGCTGTCGCTGGCCTGCGACTTCCGTATCGCCTCGGAGACCACGCAGTACGCGCTGCCCGAGCAGAAGCTCGGCCAGATCCCGGGCTCCGGCGGGTCGGCGCGGCTGCAAAAAATGGTCGGCATCACCCGCACCAAGGACATCGTGATGCGCTCCAAGCGCATCTCGGCGAAGCAGGCGCTGGAGTGGGGCATCGCCACCGAATGCGTGCCCGATGCCGAACTGGAGAAGGCGACCGACAAGCTTGTCGACGAGCTCCGCAGCTTCTCGCCACTGGCGCAGCGTACCGCCAAGAAACTCCTCAACGATACCGAGGACTCGACACTCGCCATCGCCATCGAGCTCGAGGGGCACTGCTACAGCCGCCTGCGCCAGTCGGACGATTTTAGGGAAGGCGTCGAGGCCTTCAACGCCAAGCGTCCGCCGAAATTCGTTGGGCGTTGATACGCGACGCAACAAGCTGCCGCGGTTCGCGCGGACCGCGGTCCTACTCAAACGGGGAGGGTAAAACAAAATGGCTGAGATGGATATGCCGGTCGCCGGTGCACGGGCATCGACGGATAACAAGCAGATGGTCAATGCGATCATCGCGTCAGTACTCGGATGGGCACTCGACCTGTTCGATTTGTTCATTCTGCTCTATGTAGCGCCGGTGGTCGGCGCGCTGTTCTTTCCGTCGAGCAATGCGGCGCTGTCGCTCGCCGCGGTCTACGGTTCGTTCGCCGTTACGCTGCTGATGCGGCCGCTAGGTTCAGCGGTGTTCGGGCACTACGCCGACGTGCACGGCCGAAAGCAGGCCATGCTGATCGCCATCGTCGGCGTCGGCATCAGCACGGCCGCGTTCGGCCTGCTGCCGACCATCGCGCAAGTCGGCGTGATCGCTCCCATCGTGTTCCTGATTCTGCGCCTGGTGCAGGGCGTGTTCGTCGGTGGCGTGGTGGCCTCGACCCACACGATCGGCACGGAATCGGTGCCGCCGCATTGGCGCGGCGCGATGTCGGGCCTGGTCGGCGGCGGCGGCGCCGGCATTGGCGCGCTGCTGGCGTCCTTCATCTTCCTGATTACGTCCTCGGTATTCCCTGGAGATGCCTTCGCCGTCTGGGGCTGGCGCTTCATGTTCTTCTCGGGGCTGTTGAGCTCGCTGCTCGGCTGGTTCATCTTCCGTAATCTTGAAGAATCTCCCTACTTCAAGGAGCTCAAGCGCCAGCAGGGCAACAAGCAGGCGAAGGTCTCGAAGGCGCCAGTCAAGGATGTGTTGTCCCGCGAGTATCGCGGCGTCCTGCTGATCAACCTGCTCATTACCTTCGGCGGCGGCGCCGGTTATTATCTGACCTCGGGGTATTTGCCGAGCTTCCTGAAAGTCATCAACGCGGTTCCGAACCAGACCTCCTCGCTGATCCTGATGGGCGCCAGCGTCTCGGCGTTCTTCGCCGCGGTGCTGGTCGGCGCGCTGAGCGATCTCATCGGCCGCAAGAAGACGTTCCTGCTGATCGGGGTCCTGGCGGCGGTGCTGTTGCCGCTGTGCTATCTGAACCTCGCCACGACCAAGGACACCACGCAGATCACGCTCTATGCGCTTGCCATCGCCTTCATCGGTAATGCCGGTTATGCGCCGGTGCTGATCTTTCTGAACGAGCGGTTCCCCACGGCGCTCCGCGCCAGCGGCACCGGCCTGTCCTGGAATATCGGCTTTGCGCTGGGCGGAATGATGCCGACGTTCGTTTCGCTGGTAAGCGGCAGCCCCGCGGAGATTCCGATGTCGCTGGCCTACTTTGCAGTCGGCGTGTTCGTGATCTATTTGATCGGCGCGGTCGTGATCCCCGAGACCAAGGGCAACTTCCGCTGAGCTAGATCGGCGCGGCTGCACCTGCAGCCGCGCCAGCTTGCGAGCGTGTGACAGCTGCCGCTAGCCCGCAAGAAACCCGCCATCCACCGCGACCACCGTTCCGGTCGCGTATTGCGAGGCTGGCATGCAGAGGAAGGCGACGGCACCGGCGATGTCCTCGGGCTGGCCCCAGCGCTTGAACGCGGTGCGGTTGGCGATTCGCTGATAATGGGCGCGGTCGGTGCGGCCGGCGGCATTGATCGCGGTTTCGACATAGCCGGGCGCAACGGCGTTGACGCGGATGCCGTCTTCGGCCCACGCCAGGGCCAGCGCCTTGGTCAGCATCACGACGCCGCCCTTGCTGGCGCAATAGGCCGGAATCCGCGGCAGGGCCAGGGTTGCGTTCATCGAGGCGATGTTGACGATCGAGCCTTTCATCTTCGCCAGCTGCGAGCGGAACGCCATGCAGGTCCGGAACGTGCCCGTGAGATTGACGTCGAGCACTTTCATGAAGGTCTCGATTTCGTATTCCTTGTCTCGCGCCAGGATGCCGGCGCAATTGATCAGCGCGTCGACGCGCTGGTGTTGCCCGGCGAGTGACGCGACGGCTTCATCGCTCGTGACATCGAGCGTCGTGAGCGCAAGTCCGGCGCGCGGCTTGAGCAGGGAGCGTGCGAGATCGGCGTCATTGACGCCTGTGGCGGTCACCATCGCCCCGAGATCGCAGAACTGGTTGCTGATCGCGGCGCCGATGTCGCCGGCGCCGCCGACCACGACGGCATGAAAACCGGGGGTGAGAGAAAAGCTGGCACTCATCGGAGGATCTCACTTCGGGATTGCGGGAGGCGGAGCCGTCGATTCCCGGACCACCAGCGAGAAGTCGATCTCGCGATGCATGATGGTCTGCTCACCGGCGAGGCTGCGCACCAGATATTCTCCGGCACGCTGCCAGGTCTCGTCGGTTGGGACGTGGATCGTCGTCAGGCTCGGTCGCAAATGGCGGCTCCAGTCGAGGTCGTCGAAGCCGACGACCGACAGATCACGCGGCACCGAAAAGCCGCTGCGCTCCGCTTCCAACAGGACGCCGTAGGCAATGACGTCGTTGCCGCAGACCACTGCCGTCGGGCGATTCTTGAGGTTGAGGAGATGGCGCGCCGCCTCGCGCGCGTCGTCCAGGGTATAGGGCACCTCGACATGCCATTCCGGAGGCAGCTCCAGGCCCTTCTCCGCGAGCGCGCGGCGAAAGCCGGCGACGCGGGCGCCGGCGCGGTCGTTGTTGCGCTGGAGAGCGGAAACGATTCCGATCCGGCGATGGCCGAGCTCGATGACATGCCCGGCCGCCCGATGGGCGGCGGCCTCGTTGTTCGTGCCGACGCAAGGGTAGGGCCGGTCGGGCTGATAGATGCCGACATTGATGAAAGGCACCGCATTGTCCGCGAGTAGCTTGCGCAACCCTTCGTGATGGCAGTCGCCCCGCAGCACGAGGCCATCGACGCCGCGGCCGATCAGGTTGCGGGCCTGTTGCAGCTCGACGTCGAGATCGTATCCGCTCGTGGTGAGAAACAGCATGTAACCCACCGAGGACAGGTATTTTTGCAGTGAGGCGATGCCGCGCGCGAACATCGTGTTGTCGATCGTCGGCACGATGGCGCCAAGCGTACGCGATCGCCGCGATGACAGAATCCGGGCCGGCGCATGCGGGATGTAACCGACGGCTTCGATTGCCTGCGCGATGCGCGCGCGCAGGGACGGGCTCACCGCATCGGGGTTGTTGAGCGCACGCGAAACCGATGCCGTCGACACGCCGGCCCGTGCCGCGACGGCGCGGATGCCTTGCTTCGTCAATTTGGCGGACGGTCGATTCATGATGTAACGTTACAATTCCGGATCGCGGGCAAGACAAGGAGGATATCTGCGATATTGCCGCACAAAGGATCGATTGTCTATCGCTTGACAGAGGTGAGATGGCGCTTAGGATGTAACCGTTTTCAAAAGGCGCCGACAGCATAAGGCGGCCAGCGGGAGGAGAGTTCGATGAAGGCCAGGATGCTCGCGACGCGCGTCGCGTTGCCCGTTCTTGCGATTGTCGCCGTCAGCGCGCAGGCGCGCGCGGCCGAATTCGACTGGATGAAGTTCAAGGGCAAGACCGTCACCTTTCTCGCCAACAATAATCCGGTTTCGCAGGCGCTGCTCACCTATAAGGCCGATTTCGAGAAGCTGACCGGCATGACCCTGAAGGTCGACGGCTATCAGGAACAGCAGATGCGCCAGCGTCTGGTCACCGTCATGAATGCGAACAGCGACGAGGTCGATGTGTTCATGACGCTGCCCTCGCGCGAAGGCGAGCAGTTCGCCGCTGCCGGCTGGTACGGCGATCTCACCGCGATGGCCAAGAACGAGGTCGCCAAGGACTACGATCCGGCGGGGTTGAGCCAGGCCCTGCTGAAGGCCGCGACGTTCGGCGGCAAGCTGACCAGCATGCCGATGAACATCGAGGGCCCGATTTTCTATTACCGCACCGATATCTTCAAGAAGTGCGGCCTCGAGGCGCCGAAGACCATCAAGGACGTCGAGGCCGCCGCCGAGAAGATCAAGACCTGCGACAGCACGGTGACGCCGTTCGTTTCGCGTGGCCTCAAGCCTGCGATCGCCTACACCTTCAGCAACATGCTGCATAATATCGGCGGCACGTATATCGCGAGCGGCAAGTCGAGCCTGTGTTCGGCCAAGGGCAAGGAGGCGCTCGACACCTATAGCCGGCTGCTGCGCGACTTCGGACCGCCCGGCGTCGTCAATTACAGCTTCCAGCAGATTTCGGCGCTGTATCGCGGCGGCCGTGCGGCGATGGCGTTCGAATCCTCGAATGAATTGCGCACGGTGATGGAAGGCGGCGCGCGCCTGAAGGACACCGGCCTGTTGCCGTTCCCGGCGGGCGAGGCCGGCCAGGTGCCGACCACGATCGGCTGGGGCATGGCGGTGTCCTCGCACAGCAAGCAGCCGGATGCCGCCTGGTACTTCGTGCAGTGGGCGACGAGCCCCGAGGTGCAGAAGAAGATGGCTCTGCAGGGCATTGCCCCGCCGCGTCCGTCCGTCGCCAAGGACCCCGAATATCGCAAGTGGATCGACGAGGAGCCGGTGCGCAAGGAATGGCAGGCCGCGCTCGACGTGCTCGCCACCAAGGGCTCGTCCGAAGTCGGCTATCCCATCGTCGCCAATCCGCAATCGCGCGAGTTCATTGGTCAGGCGGTGCAGGATTTGATCCTGAAGCAAAAGACCGTCGATCAGGCTTGCGCGGACGCCGACAAGGCGCTGGACGCGCTGATCGCGCTGAACTGACCGCCCGGTGCCGGCTGGTTTCGCGCCGGCCGACACCTAACTCGATCGAGGACAGGAATACATGTCTGACACGGCTGCGACACTCACGCAGGACCGGCAGAAGCTGGAAATGGCGGCGCTCTCGGCGCCGGCCGTGATCTTCACGGTCGCGATGATCGCATTTCCGGTCGTCTATACGATCTGGCTCGGCTTCCAGACTTTCTCTTCGACCGGCAAGCAGTCCTTTGCCGGCCTTGCCAATTACACGAAGCTGATGTCCGACGTCGAGTTCTGGCATGGGTTGTGGATCACCATTGCGCTGTTCGTGCTCTCGCTGGTGCTGCAGCTCGTCTTCGGCGTCTGGCTCGCGCTGGTGCTGTTTCATGCCAAGCGCCTTCCTGGGATCGTGCGATCGCTGTTCATCTCGCCCTTCATGATGCCGCCGGTGGTCGCCGGCATGATGTGGCTGGTGATCCTCGATCCGTCACTGGGCGCGGCCAACTACATCCTGCAATCGCTCGGCCTGCCGCCATCGGACTGGCTGGCCTCGCCGACATGGGTCATTCCGACGGTTGCGTTGATCGATAGCTGGCAGTGGACACCGTACGTCGCCCTGATCGTGCTCGGCGGCCTGCAATCTCTGCCGCCGAGCGTCTACGAGGCCGCGCAAATCGATGGCGCATCTGCGTTCAAGACCTTCCAGCGCATCACGCTGCCGCTGCTGCTGCCGACCATCGTCACTGCAGCCATTCTGCGTAGCGTCGATCTCCTGCGCTTTTTCGACATCATCTACATCACGACCCAAGGCGGGCCCGGCAACGCCTCGAATACGCTCAATATCTACGGTTTCCGGGTCGGCTTCGAATTCTTCAACATCGGCTATGCCAGCGCGTTGATGCTGACGCTAACCGCGATCGTGTTCGGCGCCGTGCTCGCCTTCAACCGCCTGCGCGGCGCGGTGGCGTGGTGATCTCATGACCGACGCAGTCAACACCGACCGCTGGATACGCTGGCTCAACCTGGTGCAGCTCGTGCTGGCCGGCGTTATCATCATGACGCCAACGGTCTGGATGGTGCTGTCCTCCTTCAAGCCGTCCTTCGAGGTGACGGCCTATCCGCCGACACTGATCTTCACGCCGACGCTGGACAATTATGTCGAGCTGACCAAGACGACGCCGTTCCTGAGCTACGCCCTCAACAGCCTGATCGTGACCGTCGGCTCGACGGCGCTCGGGCTCCTGTTCGGAATCCCGGCCGCGTTCGCCGTTTCCTGGACGCGTATTTCGTGGCCGGCGATCCTGACGCTCGCGGCGCGCATGGCACCGGGAACGCTGTTCCTGCTGCCGTGGTACGTCATGTTCCGGCAGGTCGGCATGATCGGGTCGTACACGGCGCTAATCCTCAGCCACGCGGTGATCACGCTCCCGATCGTGATCTGGGTGTTGCTGCCGTCGTTCGATGCCATTCCACGCAGCGTGTTCGAGGCGGCACAGGTCGATGGTTGCAGCGTCACGCGCATCCTCTGGCGCATCGCGCTGCCGCTGGTGGCGTCCGGCATCGCCGTCTCGGCCATACTCGCCTTCGTATTCTCTTGGAACTACTTCCTGTTTGCGCTGGTGCTGTCCAATGGCGACACCAAGACCCTGATCGCGGCTGCCTTCAATTTCATCGGCGAAGGCTCGACGCAATGGGGCGCCCTGATGGCCGCGGCGACGCTGATCGCATTGCCGCCGCTGGTACTGGCAGCTCTGGTTCAGCGCTGGCTGGTGTCCGGGCTGACGCTCGGTGCGGTGAAAGGCTAGGTATTTGATGAACGTGTCCCCCCGTCCGAACTCAATCATGCAGGCCGCGGTGTTCCACGGCAATGACCGCATCACCATCGAGCGCGTCGCAATGCCTGATGTCGGCAGCGGCGAAGTGCTGGTCCGTGTCTCGCGCACCGCGCTGTGCGGCTCGGACTTCAAGCTCTGGCACAAAGGCGCCGAGTTCACCGCCGGCCACGAGATTTTTGGCGTCGTCGAGCAGCCCGGCCACCGCCTGCATGGCCGCCGCTGCGCCGTCTATATCCCGTTGCACTGTGACCACTGTGCGGCCTGCAAGCGCGGCGACACCCAGATGTGCCTGGAGGTCTCGAGCCTGATCGGCTGGAACAGGCCGGGCGGCTATGCCGAATACGTGCCGGTGCCGGAGAACTGCCTGCTGCCGGTGCCCGACGATATCGAGGACAGCCTCGCGCCGCTCTTGCTCGACACCATCGGCACCTCCGGCCACGCCGTGCGGTTCGTCAGTCGCGTAGTGTCGTCGGAGGAGGCAGGTGCGGTCCTCGTGATGGGAGCGGGGCCTGTCGGTCTCGGCGTCGTGCTGGCGCTCCGCAGTCTCGGCTATGACGATATCCACGTCGCTGATCCCAACGCGGCACGCTTGAATATCGCCCGATCGTTCGGCGCGAAACCGCATCCGGTCGGCGACACGTCAAAGCGTTTCGCCCTCATCATGGAGTGCTCCGGCGCGCATGCGGCACGCAACCTCGGTATCGAGCTGGTCCTGCCGCGCGGGGCGCTGGTGCTGGTCGGCGAGAACGCCGCGCCCTGGACCATCGAGGAAGGCAAGGTGTTCCGCCGCAAGGATTTCTACATGATCCGGACCTTCTACTTCCCGGTCTCGGATTTCGAGCCGAACGTCGAACTGCTGCGCAGGTACAAGGACGAATACCGCGTTCTCGTCGACGGCGAGTTCGGCCTGTCCGCTTTGCCCGAGAATTTCGCCCGCTTCGCCAAGGGCGAGTTGATCAAGCCTGTACTGGCGCTGGACTAAGCGATATGGCCTCGATCTCTATCCGCAACCTTACCAAACGCTACGGCAATTTCACTGTGATCCCGGATCTCAACCTTGAGATCGCGGACCACGAGTTCGTGGTTTTCGTCGGCCCGTCCGGTTGCGGCAAGTCGACCTTGCTCCGGATCATTGCAGGTCTCGAGCCGATTTCTTCCGGAGATCTCTACATCGGCGACAAGCGCGTCAACGGCGTGCAGGCGGCGCAGCGCGACATCGCGATGGTGTTCCAGGATTACGCGCTCTATCCGCACATGCGGGTCTACGACAACATGTCCTTTGCGCTGGAGCTGCGGGGAACGCCGAAGGCGGAGATCGACGCGCGGGTGAAGCGCGCGGCGGCGCTGCTGCACATCGAGCCGTATCTCGACCGCAAGCCGAAGGAGCTCTCCGGCGGCCAGCGCCAGCGCGTCGCCATGGGGCGCGCAATCGTGCGCAATCCAAAAGCCTTCCTGTTCGATGAGCCGCTCTCAAATCTTGATGCCAAGCTGCGCGGGCAGGTGCGCGCCGAGATCAAGGCGCTGTCGCAGGAGCTCAAGACCACCATGGTCTTCGTGACGCATGACCAGATCGAGGCCATGACCATGGCCGACCGCATCGTGGTGCTGCAGAGCGGCACGATCCAGCAATACGACACGCCCGAGGCGGTCTACGAGCGGCCGGCCAATCAGTTCGTGGCCGGCTTCATCGGTTCGCCAGCCATGAATTTCTTCCCGGTCGAATGGCGACAGGAGCGTGCGATCCTTTCGCAAGGCGGAACGGTGGTGCCGTTGGGCGAGGAGACGGCAAACGGGCTGCGGCGGGCCGGCAGCGCTGTCCTTGGCATTCGCCCCGAACATTTTGCCGTCGCTGCCGACGGCATTGCAGTGAATGTCAAGCTCGTTGAGCCGCTCGGCTCGGACACGCTGATCCATTTCGATCTCGCCGGCGCGGCATCCATCGCGCGGGTCGATCCGTCGCTACGACCGAAGGTCGGCGATCGCCTCAATCTGCGACCGCAGCCCGGCAAGACGCATCTGTTCGATGCCGCAAATGGACAGGTCGTGCGGTGAGCGCATTGGTCAACATCGGCGATCTCACGGCGCTGGCGGACGTCGCGTCCAAGGCGAGGCCCGTGCACGTGATCTGTCTCGGGTTGTCCGCGCTCGACCAGGTCTGGCGCGTCGACCGGCCGTTCGCGGGTGGAAGCGAGAAGATCAGGGCCGTCGAGTACGGCACGCTCGGCGGCGGCATGGCCGCCAATGCGAGCGTGGCGGTCGCAAAGCTCGGTGCGTCCGTCGCGTTCTGGGGGCGGGCAGGGGATGATGCTGCCGGGCATGAGATGAAGTCAGCCTTCACCGCGGAAGGCGTCGACGTCGAGAATTTTCGGCTGTTTGCCGACGGCCGCTCGTCCGTCTCCGGTGTCATCGTTGACAATTCCGGCGAGCGGCAGATCGTGAACTTCCGCGGCCTCTATCCGGAAGCCGCCGACTGGCTCCCGCTCGAAGCTGTCTCGCGCGCATCGTCCGTGCTCGCCGATCCGCGCTGGGTTGAGGGGGCCGCGACGTTGTTCCGAGAAGCCCGCGCGCGCGGGATTCCGACGGTGCTCGACGGCGACATGGCCGATGCCGAGGTGTTCGAGCGGCTGTTGCCCCTGACAGACCATGCAATCTTCTCCGAGCCCGCGCTCACGGCCTTTGGCGGCTCGGCCAAGGATGAATCCCTCGCGGCGCTCGCCCGCTTCGGCTGTCGCATCATCGCCGTCACGCGCGGTGGCGAGGGCGTGAGCTGGTACGAGAACGGCCGCCTGCACCGACAGGCGGCCTTCGCGGTCGATGTGGTCGACACCACCGGCGCCGGTGACGTCTTCCATGGCGCCTACGCCCTCGCGATCGGCTCCGGCCTCGACGTGCGTGGTGCGATGGCGTTTTCGGCCGCGGCCGCCGCAATGAAATGCCGCCACGCAGGCGGACGCAACGGAATCCCCACCATCAACGAGTGTCTTGCATTCATGAGGACGAAGCCATGAGAACGATTGGAAAGAACCGCGGCCTGGCGCGTCTGGCCGACGCCGACGGTCATTTTCGCATGGTCGCGCTGGATCAGCGGCCGCCGCTGTTTGACGCTATTGCGAAAGCAAAGGGGATTACGCGGGACCAGGTCGAGTATTCCGACGTGACGGCAGCAAAGCGTCTGCTCGTCGAGAACCTCGCCCCACATTGCAGCTCGATGCTGTTCGATCCGAATTTCGCGGTGCCCGCGGCGATCGATCTTCTGCCGCCGCGTTGCGGTCTCATCATGACTCTTGAAGAGCACCGGGTGGATGAGACCTCGGGCGGACGCAAGTCGCGGGCGATCACCGACTGGAGCGTTGAGAAGATCCGCGCCATGGGCGGCGACGCCGTCAAGGTGCTGGCGTGGTACCGGCCGGACGCCGATGCTGCGGTCAACGAGCATCAGAAGCGGTTCGTTCGCGAGATCGGGCAGGATTGCGCCCGTCACGACATTCCCTACGTCCTGGAGCTGTTGGTCTATCCGTTCCTCGGCAGCGCCAATCACACCGCCGACTACGTGGAGTCGCCCGGAAAACTTCCAGGTCTGGTCATCGAGAGCGTGCGCGAGTTCGCCAAGCCGGAATATGGCGTCGACCTTCTGAAGCTGGAGAGCCCGCTGGCGGCCAACGGTCTGCCTGCCCGGGATGGCAGTGCCGAGGCGAAAGCCGCGCAGATGGAGTTCGATGCGATCGGCGATATCTGCCGCGCGCGCAGCATCCCCTGGGTGCTGCTCTCCGGCGGTGCTGCGCCGGAGAAATTCGAGCGGGTGCTCGACTTTGCCTATGCCGCGGGCGCGGGCGGGTTTTTGGCGGGCCGCACGATCTGGCTCGATGCCGTCTTGAAGAATTTCCCGGACCGCGCGGCGGTTGCCGCCAGCCTGCGCAAGGATGGCCTTGGTGTGCTCGAACGGCTCAACGAGCTGACCAAGGCCAAGGGAACGCCGTGGAAGGCGCGCTTTCCCGTATTTACTGATATCAAGCGGGAAGGTGACTTCGCGCGCGCGTACTGAGCTGATGGCCGTTCCGCGTGCTCCGATCCCGATCGCAGGATCTGCAACATGACGTCTGACAGCTTCACTATCCGCTCGATCGAAGCGTTCTGCTATCGCTATCCGTTGGCGACGCCGGTGGTGACGTCGTTCGGCCGCATGCTCAACCGCCCCGCCGTCTTCATTCGCGCCGTCGATGAAGATGGCGTCGAGGGGTGGGGCGAGGCCTGGTCGAATTTCCCTGCGCCCGGTGCGGAGCATCGTGCGCGGCTCGTGAACGAGGTGCTCGCGCCCGGTCTCGTCGGGCGCAGGTTCGACGGTCCGGCTCAAGCCTTCGAGAGCCTGACGAGGGGCACTGAAGTGCTGGCGCTGCAATGCGGCGAACCCGGTCCGTTTGCGCAGGCGATCGCGGGCATCGATCTCGCGCTATGGGACCTCTCGGCGCGCCGTCGGCGCTTGCCGCTGTGGCGGCTGCTTGGTGGGCACGGCAGCACAATCAAGGTCTATGCCAGTGGCATCAATCCCGGCGGAGCCACGCAGACGGCCGAAGCCGCACTCGAGCGAGGTCATCGCGCGTTGAAGTTGAAGGTCGGATTCGGCGCCGACACCGACCTCGCCAATCTCGTGGCCCTGCGCCAGATCGTCGGCGCGGGCATGCTTGCGGCGGACGCCAATCAGGGCTGGTCGGTCGAACAGGCGCTTCAGATGCTGGATCGGCTTGGCGGGTTCGACCTGCGCTGGCTGGAAGAGCCTATCCGCGCCGATCGGCCACGCGGAGAATGGCTAAGACTGCGGGCAGGCGCGGACATGCCGATTGCCGCCGGCGAGAACATTTCAAGCGCCGAAGGCTTCAGGCAGGTGTTGACCGAGGACGTGCTCGGCGTGGTTCAGCCGGACATCGCGAAATGGGGCGGGCTCACGGTCTGTGCCGGGCTGGCGCGTGACATTCTCGACGTGCGCAAGACGTTTTGCCCACACTATCTCGGCGGCGGCATTGGACTTCTTGCCTCGGCTCATCTGATGGCCGGCATCGGAGGAGATGGCTGGCTGGAGGTCGACGCCAACGACAATCCGCTGCGCGATTTGTTTTGCGGTTCCCTGGTCGACGTGCGCGAAGGCACGGTTCAGCTGAGTGACGACCCGGGGCTCGGAACAGTGCCGGATCTCTCAGCTATCGAGCGCTATCGCAGCATCTAGACCAGTGCGGGTTTCGGGTGTTCTTCGCCTAAAGTACCTCGGCCAAAGATTGGCCGTGCAGCTCGATGTTCAATCCCCGCATGCCGAGGTCGTTGATCTCGCCGCCCATCGCCTTCAGGCTTTCCTCGCGGATCAGGGACATCAGCCCGCGGCGCAGCGCCAAAAATTCCGAGGACATCATCATCGATTGCTGCCGCGGCCGTTCCAGCGGAATTGGGATCTCCGCCTTGATCGAGCCGGGGCGCGCGGTCATGCAGTAGACCCGGTCGGAGAGGAAGATCGCCTCGTCGATGTCGTGGGTGACGAACAGCACCGAGATCTTCAGCCGCTGCCACATGTTGGTGAGGATCTGCTGCATGATGACGCGGGTCTGGGCGTCGAGTGCACCGAAGGGCTCATCCAGCAACAGCACTTTCGGCCCCGTCGCGAGCGCGCGGACGATGCCGACGCGCTGCTTCATGCCGCCGGAGAGCTTTTCCGGATAGTGCTTCTCGAAGGCCTCCAGGCCCGCCAGCCCGAGCAGCGTCCGGGCGGCGCGCTCACGCTGCGAGCGCGGCATGCCGCGCATCTTCAGCCCGAACTCGACGTTCTCCCGCACCGTCTTCCAGGGGAACAGCGAATATTGCTGGAACACCATGCCGCGCTCGGCGCTGGGTCCGCTCACAGGCTCGCCGTCGACGGTGACAATACCGGTGGTCGGCTTGAGGAAGCCCGCGACCGCATTGAGCAGCGTCGATTTTCCGCAGCCGGAGGGCCCGACGATCGAGACGAACTCGCCCGGCTTCACATGGATCTGCGTATCGGTGACGGCCTGGACCGGTCCCTCGATGCTGTCATAGCTGAGGGAAAAGCTCCTGACTTCGATATGGCCTTGCGGTGCCTTGGCGGGGATCTCGCTCATTTCGCTCTCCACGGCATCACCAATTGTCCGGCGCCCCGGATCAGCAGGCTCGATCCCAGGCCGAGAACGCCGATTGCGATCATGCCGAGCGCGATATCGGCGTACTGGACCAGCGAATAGGCCTCCCAGGTGAAGTAGCCGATGCCGTACTGGCCCGAGATCATCTCGGCCGCGATCAGCGATACCCAGGCTACGCCCATGCCGACCGTAAGACCGGTGAAGATGTGCGGCAGCGACGCCGGAAAATACACCTCCCGGAAGATCGAGCGCTCCCGCGCGCCGAGGCACTGCGCAGCGCGCACCAGCACGGGATCGACCAGCGTCATGCCGTGAAGTGTATTCACCAGGATCGGAAAGAACGAGCCGAGGAAGGTGATGTAGACGATGCTCTGCTCGTTGGTCGGCCACAGCATGATCGCCATCGGCACCCAAGCGATTGCCGGGATCGGTCGCAGCACTTCGGCGACCGGGAAGATGATCTCATGGACGAGCTTGAAGCGGCCCATCACGAGACCGAGCGGCACCCCGACGATGGCTGCGAGGGAGAAGCCGACGAGGATGCGCCGGCAGCTCAAGAGGATGTGCATCAGGAATTTTGGATCGTGGATCGCCTTGGTGAAGCTGGCATAGACCGCGAGCGGCGAGGGCACATTGGTGAAGCGCACGAAGAACACGACGCGATAGGTCGTGAGCAGGTGCCAGACCAGGAGGAATGCCAGCAGCGAGGTGATGCCGATCGCGATCGCGCGCAGGCCGCTGCGGTTCAGTCGGTACCAGCGCAGCGCGAGCGTGCCGAAGGAGGGCGGGGTGGCGACGGGCTCCGGCCCCGCCTCTGCAATGGCTGTTGCCGGCATGCTGTCCTCGGGATGTCTGAGGATGGCGGGACTGCTCACGTCTTGCCTCCGCCGACCGCCGCCTTTACCGCGTCGTCGAAGCCCAGCACCTTGCCGCCGATCTTGGCGGCATAGGCTTCGGCGTCCTTCTTCAGCAGGAACGGCGCGACGTCGCCATCGCCGACGGCGAAGAAGGCCTGGTCGGCGAACAGCTTGATGCCGCGCGTGGTGTCGAAGACGTAGGCGACGTTGATCTTCTTGCCCTTGGCCTTGAAGTCTGCATAGGCCCCCAAGGTGCACGCCGCGGACGCAAACGGCATGATGCCGGCATCATCCACCCAGACCTCGCCGGCCTTGCGCGGATCGGTGATCGGCTTCTTGCAGAAGGCGTCTTCGCCGGCGATCTCGTAATTCTTGGTGCTCGCGAGCTGCGCGTCGTAATCGAGCTTCATCTCGGCATAGGCTTTGCGGATATAGCCATCGTCGACCCATTTTTTCGGATCGAATTCCTTCATCCGGCCGAGATTTTGCAGAACCTTGACGTCGGCGGTGGCGGCGTCGATCAACGCAGGCTTGACCGTGGGATCGGTGGTCATATTGCCGCTGGGCCCCAGGAAGATGTAAACCACTTCCTTGCTGATGCCGGTCCATTCCTGGATCTTTTCCGCGGCCAGCTTGGGATCGTCGCGCAGCCACTGATTGGCGGCGATGACCGCCTTCAGATAGGCGGTCACGACCTCCGGGTATTTATCGGCGAAATCGGTGCGGACCACGATGCCGTGGAAGGTCGGGACGTTGGTCTCGACGCCGTCAAAGATCTTCCGCGCGAAGCCGCGGAACGGCAGCAGCTCGGCGAAGGGAACGAAGTCGGCATGCGCGTCGATCTTCTTTTCCTGGAGATTGGTCGAGCCGACCTCCGGGCTCTGGCTGACGAGCTGGAAGAAGTCGGACGTGTAGCCACGGTCCTGCATCGCCTTGAGCACCATGCCATGGGCGGCGGAGCCGAACGGTACACTGACGAGCTTGCCCTTGAGATCGGCGAGATCGTAATAGGGCGAGTCCTTGTGAACGACGATGCCGTTGCCGGAGCCGGACAGGCTGTAGGCGGCGATACCGATCAGCCGGCTCCTGCTTTCGGGGTTACTTTCGAAGGTGAAGCCGTTCACGATCAGCGGATAGTCGCCCATCATGCCGATCTGCAGCTTGTTCGCCATCATCGCGTTGGTGACGGGTGGGCCGGAGGTGAAGTTCTGCCACTCCAGCTCGAACTTGATGTTGCTGTATTTGCCGTCTTTCGGCAGATATTTCTCGAGCAGGTGCAATTGGCGGATGACGACACCGGCCGTCACCGTGTTGGTTGTCGTATCCTGCGTTCCGATGCCAAGCGTGACGGTTTCCGCCGAGGCCGGTTGCGCGACCAGAAGGGCCAGCGACGTCACCGACGTCGTGATCGAGAGCGTGGAAAGACGGCGGACCATTCTCATCCTCATTCGGTTGGATGTGCTGTGGTTGCCATGATTGGGTGAGGGCCCGGACAGGGCAAATCCGGAATGAGCGCTGCAGTCGATTAGTTGCCGGGAAAAGCTGATTGCATACTCCTTGAGCAGTTCTGCACTATAAAGCCGCTTGCCTGTGCAGGGGCGATGGTCGCAAATTCGGTCAATCGGATGCGTGGCCGCGCATCTCCTCCAGCACGTCCGTCCGGCAGACCACGATCTGTGACCGCTTGGTTTGCACGATTCCCTTCTCCTGCATCCGCTTCAGGCTGATCGTGACCCATTGCCTGGTGGCACCGACCATGTGCGCAATGTCGGCATGGGTGAAGGCGGCCGCGATCACCCTGCCATCGGCGTCCTCGACGCCATAGAGCTCGACGAGGTGCAGCAGCAGATGCGCAAGGCGCTGCGTGATCGAGCGCGTTCCCAGCATCTGGGCGAGAGCCGAATAGCATTTGCCCTTGAACGTCAGGCCTTCGATCAGGCCGATCGCAAGGTTCGGGATCTCCACGGCAAGCGACCGCAGCTCCTTTCCGGGAAGATGCACGACGCTGCAATTGCTGGACGCAACACCGGACCATTGATGCACGGTGCCCTCGAACACTTCTGGCCCGCCGACGAAATTTCCGACGTGCCAATAGGCCAGCGTGATCTCGCGCCCGAGTGGGGAGGTGTAGAACACCCGGATACGGCCGCTCTCGATCAGCCAGATGCCGTCATGCTTGCCGCCCTGGCTGAACAGCGTCTGGCCGCGGTTGAGCACTTTTCGGCGGCCTTGCTTCAGCACCTGCTCCCGCTCTCGCGGGGAGAGCTTGTCCATCAGCGGCGGGGGCCCGCCGATCCATTGCTGGTTCTCGGTGAGCAGCAGCGAGGAGCTGCCTGCAGGCCGGACTGCCGGGGGAACAGCCCCGCGAACCGCATTCGCCGCCTGCAACATCATCTGCCTCCGGAACGTTCAAATCGTTCTAAAGAGGAGCAATGTCCGTGCCAGATGGGGGCGCGGTTCGTTTGTGGCATGTCGGCGCCAACTACTCCGCTGTTATCGCCCGCGAAGGCGGGCGATCCAGTATTCCAGAGACGTCAGTGGGATACTGAGGGGCCGCGGCGTACTGGATTCCCCGCTTTCGCGGGGAACGACAGTGGAGCAAGAGGAGCGGCCGAGGGCTTATCTCCCCGCCAAACTCAACAAATACGGCTTGGGATAAATTCCCCTGTTATGCCCGTCCGAAAACGAGATGTTCAGCCCATAGCCGAGGTCGCCGATCTCGGTGATGGCGATACCGGGAAAGTGCTCGGGGAAACGGCCGTCGAAGCGGGCGCGGGTGCAGTGGGCGCATTTGCAGGAGAGGCGAAGTTTTTCGGCAGGGACGCTCAGCGCGTCGTCCAGTGTGGTGCGGACGAGGAGCGTCGCCAGATCGGCGCTCGCTTCGTAGTCGGCCACGGTCGGTACTACCAAGGTCATGGTCATGACGTATCTCCGACCCTCTTCTACGGCGTCGCAGACGAGTGCGAATAGCAACTAGTTGCCAACGCCGGCTGCTCTCCGATCATCGCCCGCGAAATGTGAAACTAATCGACCGGGAATTTCACTTCCGCGTTGCCGGATTCCCGTCTCTCCGAAACCTTGTGCGCGATCGAGGCACGGAGACGAGGATGAGCGCATTTCAGAAAGAGACGGTTTTGTCGGTCCGGCACTGGACCGAGTCCCTGTTTAGCTTCACGGCGACGCGTGATCCCGGCTTTCGCTTCCAGAACGGCCAGTTCGCCATGATCGGGCTGGAGGTCGAGGGCAAGCCCTTGATGCGGGCCTACAGCATGGCGAGCGCCAATCACGAGGAAGCGCTCGAGTTCTTCTCGATCAAGGTGCAGGACGGTCCGCTGACCTCGCGCCTCCAGAAGGTCAGAGAAGGCGACATCATCCTGGTCGGTCGCAAGGCGACGGGGACGTTGATCACCGGCAACCTCATTCCGGGAAAGCGCCTCCTGCTGCTTTCGACCGGCACCGGGCTCGCGCCGTTCGCCAGCCTGATCAAGGACCCCGACGTCTACGAGAACTACGAGACGATCGTGCTCGCCCATGGCTGCCGCCAAGTCTCTGAGCTCGCCTATGGCGAGCACGTGGTCGAAGGCCTCCGCAATCACGAGTTCTTCGGACCGCTGATCCGCGACAAGCTCGTCTACTATCCGACCGTCACCCGAGAGCCGTTCAGGAATCGTGGCCGCATCACCGATCTGATCGCCTCGGGCCAGCTCTTCGACGATATCGGGCAGGGCAGCCTCGATATCGAGACCGACCGCATCATGCTCTGCGGCAGCCCGGCGATGCTGGAGGAGCTCCCCGCGATGTTCTCTGCGCACGGCTTCGTCGAAGGAAACCACAGCCAGCCCGGCCATTTCGTGATCGAGAAAGCCTTCGTCGAGCGCTGAGGCGCAAATCGCGTTCCGGCGACAACTAATTGCTATCGCCGCGACGCCCTCTGAACAAATCTGATGCAAAGGCGCCGGAGATGCCGGCGAACCAGGAGCAAGCGATGGCACTAGATCAGATCGTCGACGGACTTTCGGAGGTTTCCTGCGATGTGCTGGTCATCGGCGGCGGCACGGCCGGCCCGATGGCTGCGCTGAAGGCGAAGCTGAAGAATCCGAAGGCCAATGTCGTCCTGCTCGAAAAGGCCAACGTCAAGCGCTCCGGCGCGATCTCGATGGGCATGGACGGCTTGAATAACGCCGTCATCCCCGGCTATGCGACACCGGAGCAGTACACCAAGGAAATCACCATCGCCAATGACGGCATCGTCGACCAGAAGGCGGTCTATAAGTACGCGCAGAACTGCTACGGCATCATCGAAGAGCTCGACAGCTTCGGCATCCGCTTCCTGAAGAACGAGAACGGCGACTACGCCGTCAAGAAGGTGCATCATATCGGCACCTACGTGCTGCCGATGCCGAACGGCGAGACAGTGAAAAAGGCGCTCTACCGCCAGCTCCGGCGCGCCCGCATCCTGATCTCCAATCGCTACATGGCGACGCGTCTGCTCAAGTCGGCAGATGGGCGCATCGCTGGCGCGGTCAGCGTCAATACGCGTACCGCAGAGATGCTGGTGATCAAAGCCAAGGCCGTCATCCTGTGCATGGGCGCCGCCGGCCGCCTTGGTCTGCCGACCTCCGGCTACATGTTCGGAACCTACGAGAATGCTGCCAATTCCGGCGATGGCTATTCGATGGCCTATCACGCCGGCGCCGCGCTTGCGAACCTCGAATGCTACCAGATCAATCCGCTGATCAAGGATTACAACGGTCCCGCCTGCGCCTATGTCGCCGGTCCCTTCGGCGCCTTTACCGCCAACAACGAGGGATCGCGCTTTATCGAATGTGACTACTGGTCCGGACAGATGATGCTCGAATTCTACAACGAGCTGCTGTCGGGTAAGGGCCCGGTGTTCCTCCAGCTCAAGCATCTCCACCCGGATACGATCTCGGAAATCGAATCCACGCTGCACAAGGTGGAGCGGCCGACGCGTGGCCTGTTCCAGCAGGGACGCGGGGTCGATTACCGTAACGATTCGATCGAGATGCACATCTCCGAGATCGGCTTCTGCTCCGGCCATAGCGCCTCCGGCGTGTTCGTCGACGACAATGCGCGCACCACCGTGCCCGGCCTCTACGCCGCCGGCGACATGGCGAGCGTGCCGCACAATTACATGCTCGGCGCCTTCACCAACGGCGCGGTGGCCGGCATCGACGCGATGGAGTTCGCCGACAGCCACGACTTCGCGGAGTTCGATGCCGCCGACGTGGCCAGGGAGCGCGACCGCGTGATGGCGCCGACCAGGCGCGAGGACGGCATTCCGCCGAACCAGGTCGAGTACAAGACGCGGCGCCTCGTCAACGACTATCTCCAGCCGCCGAAGGTCACGCGCAAATACGAGCTCGGCATGCGCCGCCTCGCCGAGGCGCGGCAAGACATGCAGGAGCATATGATCGCCCGTAACGCACACGAGCTGCTCCGCGCGCTCGAAGTGCAGTCGATCATGGACTGTGCCGACATGGCGGTACATGCCTCTTTGTATCGCGAGGAGAGCCGCTGGGGCCTCTACCACTGGCGCACCGATTTCCCGGAGAAGGACAACGAGAATTGGTTCTGCCACACGCTGCTGAGCAAACAGAATGGCAGGATGACCAGTGAGAAGCGCGCGGTCGAGCCCTATGTCGTCCCGATCGCGGACGACGAGAAGGACCTCTACGACAAGCAGCGCATCCGCGCGACCGCCTGATCCATCGCCAACGACAAGCAACAGGAGATCAACGATGCCTCTCGCGTCCTATCAGACATCGGTTCCGGTGGTCGTCGACGACGCCAAATGCATCGCCGACAAGGGCTGCACCGTCTGCGTCGACGTCTGTCCGCTCGACGTACTCCGCATCAGCGAAATGACCAACAAGGCCTACATGGCCTATGACGAGTGCTGGTACTGCATGCCCTGCGAGGCCGATTGCCCGACCGGTGCCGTCACCGTGAACATTCCCTATCTCTTGAGGTAGTCATGTCGAGCCCGTTCGAATCCTATGACGATCTCGAAGATGCCGACGAGCGGTTGCAAGCCGCAGATCCGGCCGAGCGGCGCGTCGCCATCATCGCGCTCGGCCATTCCGGCGATCAGGCCGCGGTCGCGCATCTCGCCAACATGGTGTCAGATCCCGACGCCGGCGTGCGCCAGCAGGTCGCGATGGCGCTCGGCGAGTTCGACGGGCAGGAGGCGGCGAGTGCACTCGTCAAGCTGCTTATCGATCCCGAGCGGATCGTGGCCTCGGCAGCAGCCGACAGTTTGGCCGAATTCAAGGACCCCGCTTGCGCCGAAATCATCCTGCCGCTGGTCAAGCACGCTCACGCATTCGTCCGCATGGGCGCGCTGCGCGCGCTCAAGGAGTTGCGCCGCAAGGACACGCTGAAGCCCGCGCTGGAAGCGCTCCAGGATGGTGACGCGGCCGTCCGCGTGCAGGCGATCGGCGTCATCGGTTTCCTGAAGCTCGAAGAGTCGATCCCGGCGCTCACCGCGCTGATCCATGATCCCGACGCCCATGTGCGCCGCGCCGCGGTGAGCGCGCTCGCCTTCTCGCAGATGAAGCCGGCGGCCGAGACGATCACCCGCGCACTCAGGGATGCCGACTGGATGGTCCGGGAGATGGCAGCCGAGACGCTCGGGCTCAACGTCAATGGTTCGCTCGCCGCCGATCAGCTTATCGTCTCACTTGCCGACGAGTTTTGGCAGGTGCGGCTCAAGGCGATCCGCAGCCTCGGCAAGATGAAGGTCGAGCGCGCCCTGCGTCCGATCGGTAACTGCATCAACCATGAGCAGGCGAATTTGCGGAAGGAGGCGGCTGCCGCGCTCGGCGAGATCGCCGCTCCCGAAGGCGAGGCATACCTCGTGGTGATCGCCAACGATCCCGATCCTGACGTGCGCAAGAACGCGCGCTGGGCGCTCCAGCAGATCGCCGCGCGCAAGGGGAAGGCGGGGCCGTAGGGCGGAGAGGGCCAGTACAACTTTTGTTGTACCGTTGTGCCAGGTCGCGACACACGCTGGGTAAACTCAAGCACTTGCCGCCTGTTGAATACCTTGCATGGCCCCGACAACTCATTCTAGCCATTGGGCGTTTTCCCGCAGCCCCCGTGATGGATTGGAGCGAGAGCTCAAGTTTTTCAATTCGTTAGAATGCGGCGGGTGCACGACGTGTGCACCGGGAGATCAAGAAAAAATCTTCCGACAGCCAATGTCAGCAGGCGTCTCAAGATATGCAGGCCCCTGACAATCAAGTCAGTTTCATGTCTTGCTCTCGCGCAGCTCGGCTTTCAGAACCTTGCCGTTTGCATTGCGCGGTAGCGGTATCGTCCGCAACGTGACTGTTTCCGGCACCTTGTAATCCGACAATCGCTCTGCGCAGAATGCCTTCGCGTCCATCTCAGCAAGCGCGCTTCCTTCGGGAACGACGACGATCGCATGGACGCGCTCTCCAAGGACTGGATCAGCCCGGCCGACAATGGCGCATTCCAGCACGCCATCGAGGCTGCAAAGGATATTCTCGACTTCGGCGCTGAACACCTTGAAGCCGCCGCGGTTGATCATGTCCTTCTTGCGGTCGAAGACGCGCGCAAATCCCTCGGTATCCATCGTGCCGATGCCACCTGAGCGCCAGACCCGTCGACGAACTCGCTTTGGTTTGCATCGGGGCGCCGCCAATACCCGGGGACAACCATCGGTCCGGCGATCCACAGCTCGCCCGGCGTACCCCTGGGAACTTCGATACCGTTGTCATCGACGACCTTGATCCGGCCGCAGGGCACGCTCATTCCGACGCTGTCTATATGTCCGCGCCACTGCGTTCGCGGCATGATGGTTGCGGGCGAGGTTGTCTCGGTTGCCCCATACGCATTGAGCAGTTCCAGGCGGGGCAGTCTCGCCGCCAGCATCTCGATGGTGGCAACCGGCATCGGCGCACCGCCGAAACAGCCGATCCGCCACGCAGACAGGTCGTGATTCTCGAGTTCCGGCAACATCGCGCAAAGGGTATAGATGGTCGGAACGAGGATCGAGTATGTGATCCGCTCGCGACTCGCGAGAGCCAGAAAGTCTCCCGTCTTGAATGCCTGACGCATCAGAACGACGCAGCCGCCAACGATCATGGCCGAAAGTGCGATACCGACCAGGCCGGTGACATGCGATAGCGGGACAGCGACCAGCGCGCGGTCAGTCTCGTTCAAGCCGTGACAGCGCGCGAAGGTGAGGGCGGAGTGGATGATGCCAAGGTGCGTCAGTTGCGCACCCTTCGGGCGCCCCGTGGTGCCTGACGTATAGAGGATGACGGCGACATCTTCTTCCGACACACGCTCGACCTGGGTCGTGGGGCCGGGCGGCGCTAGCAGTTCTTCGAACGGCCTTGCATGGGGGGCTACGCCGCGAATGACGAATCGGTGGGTGAGCGAGGGCACATCTTGCTGCGCAGGCACGGCGTCACTGAGATCGCTCTCAAAGATCAGCGCCTTGGCGCCGCTATCATTGAGCAGGAAAGTCAATTCCGCCTGTCGCTGGCGCGTGCCGATCGGCACCACGATGACGCCGATCCGGTTGCAGGCGATCACGCAGGTCAGGAACTCCCAGCAGTTGCCCAGAAATAACGCGACGCAGTCGCCCTGTGTCACACCAAGCCTGGCGCTGATCGCCATGACCAGCTCATCCAATTCGCGATAGCTGATGATGCGATCCTCGACGATGGCCGGTCTGTTAGGGAAGCAGCGCACGAGATCGCCAAACATCTGCACGAGCGTGGCAGGCCGTTCGGGGAAGCAAAGCATCGTGCGGCCATCGTAGTGCACTTCAGGGCGACGGTGCGCCGCTGCACTGTCCAACTGCGATCGTGACAATGGGAAGCATCGTCAAAAACATGTCATTCTCGGTCTATGAGGGCGAGGTGGTTGGCGTCGCCGGCTTGGTCGGGTCCGGGCGAACCGAAATCGCTCACATTATCTGTGGTGCAAGGAAGCGCAATTTCCTGCGCGGCGGACTGACCTACCTCAGGGACAAGCCGGTGCGCTATCGCGTGCCGCGACAGGCCGTGCGCGACGGCATCGTCTACATCACCGAGGACCGCAAGCTCGACGGCTTCTTCGAGACGATGACGGTGGACGACAACGTCTATCTCGGTTATCTCGCCTCGCCCAAGCGCCGCCGGCTGCTCTATTCGTTCAGGGAACGGAGGGCAATCGCCGATCGCTGGATCAACGCGCTGTCGATCTCCGCGCTCAAGCGCAGCTTGAAGATCGTCGAATATTCCGGTGGCAACCAGCAGAAGGTGGTGGTGGCCAAATCGCTGGCGCAGGAGCCGTCGCTGATCATCTTTGATGAGCCGACCAGAGGCGTGGATGTCGGCGCGATCCCGCAGATTCATGCCTCGATCCGCGCACTCGCCGCGCAAGGCAAGGCGGTCATCGTGATTTCCTCCTATCTGCCGGAGATCCTCGCGGTTTCCGACCGGATCCTGGTGGCGCGGGGCGGACGGATCGTGGAGGAAATGCCGGCGTCACAGGCGACGGAAGAAAAGATCATGTACGCGGCGATCCACTAGCGGTCTCTCCAAGAAGGAACGCAAGCCCAGCATCGCTGGCCGGAGGACTGCGGCGCAGCAGGCTTAAGAGTGCTCGTCCTTATTCCATCCCTTCCGACGGATTTCATGCCGGCGGCCGATCGAAGCCGTACGATGCTCAGCGTGGAGTTGGCGCCGGGTGCGACTTTGCAGGAAACGGACGCCGCCACGCAGAAGGTTGCGTTTTTGCTCAGGACGAGACCTGAAGTGGCGTCCGTCTATGCCGCGGTCGGAACCGAGACGTCGACATTTTCCGGCCCGGGAGACCTGTCTACCTCGGTAGGCGAGGTCAGAAGATCGACCGTTACGATCAATCTCGTTCCGAGGGCCGAGAGAGCTCTGTCCCAACAGGCGTTCGAAGCCTCGATCGGGCGGCAACTTTCGATCATTCCGGGCATTCGGATTCGCCTCGGCGAGGACGGATCTTCCGGCGCGAAAATCCAGGTATCCCTGTCGAGCGATGACGCCGCTGCGCTCGCCGATGCGGCACGTCGGTTGGCCCAGGATATGGGTACCACTACGGGATTCCACCGCGCGAGAGTCATGAGCAGCTTCGCCCGACCGGAGCTCCAGATTACGCCCAAGGCGGACAAGGCCGCTCTTCTTGGAGTGTCTACGGCCGTGATTGCCAAGACGGTCAATATTGCCACCGTCGGAGATATCGACCAGAACCTGTCCAAGTTCAGCCTAGGCGCGCGACAGATCCCCGTGCGCATCTTGCTGAACGACGCTGCTCGTTCCGATATGGCAGGCCTGTCGCTGCTGCTGGTGCCTGCCTACGAGAAGCCGGTGCCGTTGTCCGCGATTGCCGATATCAGCTTTGGCTCGGGTCCGCTCCAGATCGAGCGGACCGACCGCACCAGAAGCGAGACGGTCGAAGCGGAACTGAGTGGCCTGACGGTGGGCGAGGCGGAGGACTTGGTGGCCGAGATGCCGTCGATGAGGGGGCTGCCGGCAGGCGTATTCTACAAGCCTGCAGGCGATTCAGAACGCATGCAGGAGCTGTTCGATGGGTTCAAGCTCGCGGTTGGATCGGCCATCGTTCTGCTCTTCGTCGTTCTCGCTTTGCTCTTCAACGGCTTCGTTCAGCCGGTGACCATTCTCACGGCGCTGCCACTATCGATCGGAGGCGCTCTGGGGTCGTTGCTGATGACGCGGATGTCGATGTCGTTGCCGGTCATGATCGGAATGCTCATGCTCATGGGAATCGCGGCGAAGAACTCGATTCTTCTCGTCGAGTACGCGATCGTGGCCAGGCGCGATGGGAACCTTGATCGCACGCAGGCTCTGCTGGACGCCGCTCGGAAACGAGCCCGGCCGATCGTGATGACTACGATAGCCATGAGCGCAGGCATGTTGCCGATAGCCCTGGGCATGGGAACGGATGCCGAGCGAAGGGCGCCGATGGCGATCGCCGTGATCGGCGGCCTCCTCAGCTCGACGATCCTCAGTTTGATGTACGTGCCCGCCTTTTACACGGTGATGGACGACCTCGAGCGTTGGGTCGGGAGAAGCCTTCGCAGAGGCCTTACGTGAACCGGTGACCCATTTGAAGCCAAACGTCTGGTCGGTCTGGAGCATGCACACCGGAGCTCACGCCGGCCATGCCTGTCCGCCACCGTCGATGCGCAGCACCTGACCCGAGACGAAGGCGCCCATGGGTCCGGCGAAGAATTCGACGACCCGGGCGACCTCGTCGACGGTCGCGATACGATCGAGCGTGCCGGTCTCGACCATCCTGTCAGGATCGACTGCGCGGGTGCCGAGAAATCGGCCGGTGCGGGTGTCACCGGGCGCGATGCAGTTGACGGCGATGTCGTAGGCGCGGAGCTGGTCGGCGAGGCAACGCGTGTAGTGCGTCACGCCGGCCTTCGCCACCGCATAAATCGAGCCGTGAGTGCGCCCCTTGAAAGCGGCGACCGAGCCGAGCGTGACAATACGGCCGCGCCGCCGCTCCATCATGCCCTTCGCGACAGCCTGGCAGGTCAGGATGGTCGAGAGCAAATTGCGCTCCAGCACCGCGCGCACGTCGGCCTCCCTGATGTTCACGGCGTCGTTCGGATCGGGCTTGCCGCCGGCGGCCGCGATATCACCTCCGGCATTGTGCACGAGGATATCGATGGGACCGAGCGAGCTTTCCGTCTCCGCGATCACGCGCGCGATGTCCTCTCCGTCCGTGAGATCACCAAGCACGCGTTGGCTGCGGACGCCATAGTCTTTGCCGATTTCCGCGGCCACCGCGGTCAGCGTGGTGCCCTCGCCATGTTCTGCCGGCCCGTTCTCGCGCATGCCGTGGATAGCGACGTCGGCGCCGAGCGCGGCAAGCTTCTCTGCAAAGGCGCGGCCGAGCCCGCGTCCGGCGCCCGTGACCAACGCGACTTGACCAGCCAAGACCTTCGTTCCGTCATGCGATGCCATGATCTTCTCCTTGTTATGAAATGTCAGTCCGCCGCAAGGTCGAGGCCGATCGCCAGCGCCTGCACCAGGCACATCGGCGCCACCAGCGTGCGCAGCGCCGGCTCGGGCATGTCCTGGATCTCGAAGACGACGCTCGCGCCTTCGACGATCGGGCTCAGCAGGCTGTCTGTTATCGATATTGTGGGCACGCTGCGCGCGACAAGCTCGGGGAATAGCCGTGCCGTGTCGGGATAGTAGTTTCGGAAGCTGATCGCGACAAGCGCGTCGTCCGCGGTGGCCGCGTGCGACTGCTCATGAATGCTGCCGCCGACGCCGTCGAGCAGCACAACGCGGCGTCCGAGCTTGCGCAAGACGTAGGCGAGGTGGATCGCGACCGGAAACGAGCCGCCGAGGCCGAGCAGATAGATGTCGCGCGCTTTCGCAAGGATCGCCGTCGCCGCCTCAAGCTCGCGCGTGTGCACGGACTGACTGAGCGTAACCAGCGCCGATTGCGCCTCCGAGACGAAGCGCGACAGCACCGCGGCCGGCTGGCGGCCGAGCACCGATTTCTCCTCACTCTTCATGCGGGCGAGCCGCGCCTTGTAGCTTGGCGCGACGCCGGCGACGAGGCGGGAGCGGAACACCTGTTGCATTTCGGTGAAGCCGCCAAATCCGAGCGCATGGGCGAAGCGGACGATCGCCGAGGGCGGCACGCCCGAGCGCTGTGCGACCTCCGCCACGGTGCCGAGTGCGACATCGGTCGGATGATCGAGCACGAATTCTGCGATCTGCTGCAGCCGGCCCGATAGGGCGCGGTGCCGCTGCGCAATCGCGCCGCGCAGCTCGTCGTAACTCATCACGCCCTGGGCCTTGTTCATCGAGTCGGGTCTCCGGATCGGCCACCTGTTTAACGGCATTTCACCGTTTGGATCAAATATTCTACTTTACTTCGTTATTGGAATGAATATTCTAAACGCATAAAAAGAGCAGAAACGTCGAAACGGGGAGGGAGCGATGAGAGTGCGTCAGATCTCACGGCGAAGCGTCTTGAAGGGCAGCTTGATGGCGAGCGTCATCGGCGGCACCGGCAGCTTCTTCGGGCCGTGGCGGGAGAACCATGCCTGGGCGCAGGGAGCAAAGCCGATCAAGCTCGGCCTGACATGCGATGCCAGCGGTCAATATGGCAACAGCGGCCAGGATGATTTCCGCGGCATCAAGATGGCAATCGACGAGTTCAACGCCAAAGGCGGCGTGCTCGGGCGACAGGTGACGTTCATCACCGCGGACACTGAGACGACGCCGGCGACCGGCAGCCGCGTCGCCGAGCGCTTCATCACCCGCGAGGACTGCACCATCCTGATCGGCGCGCTGCATTCCGGCGTCGCCAACGCCATCACCCAGGTCGCCAGCAAATACGGCGTCATCTACATGAACACCAATTCCTCCGCGCCAAGCGAGGCCGGGGAGAACTGCTCGCGCGTGAAATTCGTCTGGGACGGAAACGGCACCAATTTCTCCAAGGCATCGGTCAAGAACTCGGTCGATTCCATCGGCAAGAACTGGATGTTGCTGACCAACGACTATGTCTGGGGACACACGACGTCTGCCGCGACCAAGGCGCAGGTCGAGGCTGCCGGCGGCAAGATCATCGACAATCTGCTGGTGCCGCAGAATACGCGTGACTTCACGGCGTATCTCCTGAAGATCCAGCAGGCGAAGCCCGATGTGGTGGCGACCGCGATCGGTGGAGACGACATCAAGGCGCTCCGCGAGCAGGTCGCGCAGCTCAAGCTCGACGGCAAGCCCGCCTGGATCAACAACCAGCAGGACTGGCCCGACGTTTGGGGCGCGCCCGACAGCCTGTTCGGCGTGTTCGGCACCACCTGGTATCACAAGCTGCAACTGCCTGGCGTCGCCGAGTTCGTGAAGAAGTGGCAGGCTGCCAACAAGGACGGTCCGATCCCGGTGCCGGGGAACGTCTCCTACAACGGATATATGTCGACGCGCGAACTGCTCCGGGCGATCGAGCGGGCAGGGTCGACCAACAACGTCAAGATCATCAAAGAGCTCGAGAACCTGAAAGTCTCCGCGACCGACCGAATGCAGCATTTCGATGCCTACATGGATCCGGTGACGCATCAGATGCAGCAGACGATCTATCTGGCGCGGCGCAACGCCAAGCCGGCGGACAACACCGATCTGTTCGAAATCATCAGCTGGACGGAACCGAAATCGGCCGCCGATGACGCCGCGCCCACCAAGTGCAAGCTCACGCCCTATGAGCAGGTGCCGACCGTCGATTCCTGAGGACGGGTCGTCAAGTCGCAGAACGATGGCGCCGCCAGCGCGGCGCCATCCGCGCCCTGGCCCCTGGAAAGACAGTTGCGAGACCAGACCTTGTTCGACCTTCTTCCGCATCTTTTGAACGGCCTGACGCTTGGCCTGTTGTTCGCGCTGATCGCGCTCGGATTCATGCTCATCGTTGGGCTGATGGAGCAGATCAATCTCGCGCACGGCTCGCTGTTTGCGCTCGGCGCCTATGTCGCCATGCAGCTCACGGGGCCTCGCCCGCCCTTACCGGCTGATCTTGCAAAGTTGTGGCTCGCGCTGCCGCTCGGCTGGCGCTACGCGGCAACCCTCGTCATCGCGCCCGTCATCGTCGGCCTTATCGGCATGTTGATCGAGTTCTGCATGCGACGGACCTACGGAAAGGACCCGCTCTACGGCCTGTTGCTGACCTTTGGCGCGGCGATGGTGATCGAGGAATTGATCCGCCTGGTCTGGGGCACGCGCGACTATGTGCTGCAGGTGCCATCAGCCATCAATGGCGGCTTCCTGTTCGGCGACCTGATCTGGTCGAGCTATCGCTTCTACGCAGCCGGCATCGCGGCCGGGATCATCGCCCTGGTCTGGGTCCTGATCGAAAAGACCTCGTTCGGCGCGACCGTGAAGGCGGGAGCCCATGACAGCGAGATCGTGCGCGCGCTCGGCATCAATCTGTCGCGGCTGCGGCTCCTGGTGTTCGTGTTCGGCACCATGCTTGCGGCGATCGCCGGCATCATCGTCGCCCCGATCTGGGGCATCCGACCGCATATGGGCGTGGACGCCGTCATCCCCGCGTTCCTCGTGATCGTGCTCGGCGGGGTCGGAAGCTTTTGGGGCGCGGTCGTTGCCGGCCTCCTGGTCGGGCTCTGCGTCGGACTCGCCGGTGCCTATGCGTCCGAATGGTCGCTGCTATCCATGTACATCCTGCTCGTTGCCGTCGTGACGTTCCGCGCGCGCGGCCTCTGGGGCAAGAAGAGCGTGCTCGAGGTCTAGGGAATGATGGCGAATTCGACGACCTCATCCGACGCTGCGCGTCTCGTCACGCCGACGATGCTGGTGCTCTGGCTGGTGCTGGCGACGGTGCCGCTCTGGATCACCCGGATCGGGCTCTATCCCTATCTCGGGATCGAGATCCTGATCTGGTCGCTCTATGCGCTGGCCTTCAACCTGGTGCTGGGGACGGCCGGGCTGCCGTCGTTCGGCCACGGGGCCTATTTCGGCATCGGTGCCTATGCATTCGGGCTCTGCCAGTTCGACATGTTCGCTAATCTCTGGGTTTGTCTCGCTGCTGCAGCCGTGATCGCCGGGTTTGCCGGCGCGCTGGTGGCGCTGTTTATCTCGCACCGGCGCGGCATCTATTACGCCTTCATGACGATCGCCTTCGGTCAGATCTTCTGGACGCTTGCGATCAAGTCCCACCGCATCACTGGCGGTGAGGACGGCTTGCTCAAGATCTGGCGGCTGCCGGCGGATTTCGGCCTGGTGTCGTTCGATCTCACCGACAATGTCGCGTTCTACTATTTCGTGCTCGCGGTCTTCGCGGTCGGCACTGCCATATTGTGGCGGCTGGTACATTCGCCCTACGGCCGCGTGGTCGCCGCCATCAGGCAGAGCGAGGTTCGCGCAGCGCATCTGGGCTATAATGTGTGGCTCTATAAGGCCTCGGTCTTCACCCTCTCGGCCGCGCTATCAGGCTTTGCCGGCGGCCTGTTCGCGATGGCGCAGCTTGCCGCATTTCCCGATGTCATGAGTTTGCATCAATCCGGCTACGTCGTGATGATGACGCTGGTCGGCGGCGGGCTCGTCAGCTTCTGGGGTCCCGTGATCGGCGTGTTTCTCTTCCTCACGGCCCGCGACGTGATCGGCGCGCTGACCAATGCCTGGATGCTCTATTTCGGTCTTCTGTTCATGGCGATCGTGCTGTTCCGTCCCGAGGGCATCGCAGGCGCGCTCTCGGCCGCCGTGCAACAACATTCCATCAACGCTCTGAGGCGGCGCGGTACGTCCGCGATGCGGTTGCTAGTCGGGGGTGGGCGATGAGCATGATCGAGGCCGCGGGCGTACGTGTCCGCTTCGGCGACCGCGTGGTGCTGGAGAGCGTCGATCTCGCGGTCGGCGAGGGCGAGTTCCACGGTGTGATGGGACCGAACGGTGCCGGCAAGACCACGTTTTTCAACGTCCTCACCGGCCGGGTGAAACCGAGTCGCGGTTCGATCCGGCTCGGTGGCGAGGACGTCACGGGCTTGAGCCCGCATCGCATCGCTGCCAAGGGCATCGCCCGCTCGTTCCAGATCATGACGCTGTTCGACGAATTTTCAGCGCGCGACAATGTCATGATGGGCTTGCCGGCGTTTCGCGCGCGCGGCCTTGACATAGCGCGCGCAGCGGCTGGTGACCGCCGGCTTACCGATCAGGCGACCGAAACGCTCTCCGGGGTGGGGCTTGCGGACAAGGGCGACATTCGCGCCAAGGATCTCTCCTATGGCGATCGACGCGCGCTGGAGATCGCGGTCGCGCTGGCACAGGCGCCGCGGGTGCTGTGCCTGGACGAACCGACCTCCGGCCTCGGCTCGGATGGTGTGCAGCGGCTGGCCGCTCTCGTTGCACGGTTGAAGGGCAAGCTCACCATCGTCGCCATCGAGCACGACATGGAGTTCCTGTTCTCGCTCGCCGACCGCATCTCCGTCATCCACTGGGGCCAGGTGGTGGCGCGTGGCACGCCGCACGAATTGCAGCAGAATGAATGGGTCCGGCGCTCCAATCTCGGGAAATTCGCATGATCCTCGAAGTGGACGGGGTCGATACTTTTTACGGCGAGACCCAGGCGCTGTTCGGCGCCTCGCTCGCCATCGAGCACGCAAAGGTCTTTGCGCTGCTCGGGCCGAATGGCGCTGGCAAGACCACCATGCTGCGCTCGATCCTCGGGCTGACGCGGCCGCGCCGTGGCGCGGTACGCTTCGACGGGTATGACGTCACGCGCAACCCGACTCACGAGATCGCGCGTGCCGGCATCGGCTGGGTGCCAGACGACAGGCGACTGTGCCCGACCCTGTCAGTGGCGCGCAATCTGTCGATCGCGCAGAAGCGCACGCGCTTCCGCTACTGGTCCGTCAAGGAGGCCGCTGCAATCTTCTCGCCGCTCGAATATCTGATGGAGCGAGACTGCGAGAATCTGTCGGGCGACGAGATGCAGATGGTGGCGATCGCGCGCGCGCTGGTCGGCTCGCCCGGGCTGGTGCTGTTTGACGAGCCGAGCCAGGGGCTGGCGCCGAAGATCGTTGGCGACGTGCTCGCGACGATTCTGCGGATGAAGGACGAGGGCATTGCCTCGCTGGTGGTCGAGCAGAATGCCGAGATCGCGCTGTCGGTCGCCGACCATGCCGCGGTGATCGACCGCGGCCGGATCGTCTGGACCGGGGAGGCCGCCACGCTCCGCGACGATCGCGGGCTTCGTCAGCGCTTGCTGGGAGTGCAATAGAGTGTCCGCGCCGCTGCTCGTTCTCGATGATATCCGGAAGGTCTACACCAGAGGCCGCGTCATCCGACGCCCCACCTTCACGCTGGAAGCAAATCTGTCGCTGGACGAACCCGGCATCGTCGGTGTCGTGGGGCCGAACGGAGCCGGCAAGACCACGCTGTTCGAGATGATGACGGGCTCCAATGCGCCCACCTCAGGCCGCGTGCTTGTTGCCGGTACCGATATCCACGGTGTCAAATACCGGGAGCGCGACCGGCTCGCGATCCACTATCATCAATCCTACCAGGTCCGGCGCTTTCGCAAGCGGGTCCCGTCGGCCTTCCTGGCGCCGTCGCCGACCCGGACGCCGCTAGTGCACCTGTTCGACGAGCCGCAGTTCAACCTGCAGGATGGCTATATCGGCTTCATGCTCGACTTTTTCCGCAAGCTGCGGGACGAGGGCAGGCTGGTCATTCTCTGTATGCATCCGACCGCCAGCTGGCACCTGGACATCTTGGCGGAGATCGCCGGGCAATTCCTGTTCGTAGCCGGCGGCGGGGTGACGCGCATGGCGGATTTTCGCTCCCTGGTCGCCGAGCCGCGCTTTCGCCTTTATCTCGGACCGGAGATGACGCGGGCCGCCGATGTCATTGCCATGGCGGCCCGATCGTCCACACGTTGAAACCAATACAGAAGCGATCACAGGGAGAGTCCGTTGGCTTATTCGAACACCCAGCTTTTCATCAGCGGCAAATGGCGTCCGGCCCAGTCGGGCAAGGTCATCGAAGTCCTCAATCCCGCGACCGAAGAGGTGATCGGCACCGTCGCCCATGCCGGCAAGGCCGACCTCGACGAGGCGCTGGCCGCTGCCGCAGCAGGATTCAAGGTCTGGCGCAATGTCGCCCCGTTCGAGCGTTGCCGCATCATGCGCAAAGCCGCTGCGATCATGCGCGAGCGCAATGACGAGATCGCCCCGCTGCTCACGATGGAGCAGGGCAAGACGCTCGGCGAGGCCAGGATGGAAGCGATGGCAGCCGCCGACGTGATCGAGTGGTTCGCCGAAGAAGCCAAGCGCGCCTATGGCCGGCTGATCCCGGCGCGCGGACCGGGCATCTACCAGCTCGCGATCAAGGAGCCGGTCGGTCCCGTTGCAGCGTTCACGCCGTGGAATTTTCCGATCAACCAGGTCGTGCGCAAGCTGTCGGCCGCGCTTGCCGCCGGCTGCTCGATCATCGTCAAGGCGCCCGAGGAGACCCCGGCCTCGCCGGCACAGCTGATCCGCGCCTTTGCTGACGCAGGCGTGCCGGACGGGGTCATCAATCTCGTCTATGGCGTGCCGGCAGAGATTTCCGAATATCTCATCCCGCATCCGGTGATCCGGAAGATCTCCTTCACCGGATCGACCCATGTCGGCAAACAGCTCAATGCGCTTGCCGGCCTGCACATGAAGCGCGCCACCATGGAGCTCGGCGGTCACGCACCGGCCATCGTCTTCAATGACGCCGACGTCACTTCGGCTGCGAAGATTTTGGCGGCGGCGAAGTACCGCAACGCCGGCCAGGTCTGCATCTCGCCCACCCGCATGCTGGTGCAGGACGACGTCTTCAAGGAGTTCGTCGACAAGTTCGTGGACGGTGCCAAGGCGTTCAAAGTCGGCAACGGCCTCGATCCCGATTCCAAGATGGGCTCGCTGGCCAATCCGCGCCGTGTCACGGCGATCGAAGGCATGGTGCAGGACGCTGTCCGCAGGGGCGCCAAGCTCGAGACGGGCGGCCAACGCGTCGGCAACAAAGGCTACTTCTTCGAGCCCACGGTGGTGAGCGACGTGCCGAAGGACGCCCGCGCGATGAACGAGGAGCCGTTCGGCCCGCTGGCACTGATCTCGCGCTTCTCGACCTTCGACGAAGTCGTCGAGGAAGCCAACCGCTTGCCGTTCGGACTTGCCTCCTACGCCTTCACCAGCTCGACCAAGACTGCAACCGCGATCGGCTCGGCGGTCGAAGCGGGCATGATGTCCATCAACAGCTTCGGTCTGGCCTTGCCCGAAGTGCCGTTCGGCGGGATCAAGGATTCCGGCTACGGCTCGGAAGGGGGCACCGAGGCGATGGAAGCCTACCTCAACACCAAATTTATAAGCCAGACCGGTCTGTAGATGTGATGGCCCCAGACCCCGTGAATGTCACCGTTCAAGCGAGGCTCATCGTTCGGCGGCAGGTCAAATCACGGGTTCTTCTTGGAAGCCTGAAGTGTGCGCTTATCTTCAGCGCGGTCCACGGATTGGCTTGCCAGGATGACCCGTAGCGTCCGTGTCGCGAGATCACGGGCGGCGTCGCCTGCGCCCTGAACGTCTTGAAGACCTTGGAATTCGCCCCTCTCAGTGGAGCGTGCTCCCGCTTTGACGTTCCTTCGTCTATAGCCTGAGCCCTTCAATCGAGCGCCGCGCATCTAAAGCGGATCGCTGGCCTGCTAGACGGGCGTGTTGCAGCGCAGCCGTCGGTGCTATTTGACGGCTGACCTCCGATCATCTCTTAAGTTCAATAACAGAATGAATTGGTCTGATATTGCGACGTGCGATATCCGGGCCGAGAGGGGGATCTCCGCGCCTGGACATCGGTATCAGCCTCTAGCTCTGATGTTGTCGAATCATGCGTACAACTCTTCACAAAACCGCAAGCGCTTCGTCCTTTGTCAGGGGGAGATGCATCTAAGCGCTTGACGAGTTCTAAAAAAGAACTGTAGGTTCGAGGAATAAGACGGCCGATCCAAGAGGCGCAACGGTTGCCGCGCTTGGCCATCGACGCTTGGCGAGCGCGCTCGATTTCGCACGGCATGCCGCCTAGCGAGCCGTAGAGACACATAAGAATTGAACGGCGCACCGGAAGAGTGCGCATCAGGGAGGATGCCGATGTTGCCGAGATGGAAGAGTCTTGCCGTTCTGCTCGTGCTATTGGGCAGCCCGGCATTCGCGGCCGACGAGCCCGGGGTTACCGCAACCGAAATCAAGATTGGCGGGGTGTTTCCGTTCAGCGGACCGGCTTCATCGATCGGTCTCGTGGGCAAGGGGCTGATCGCCTACATTCAGTCCCTGAATGACCGCGGCGGCATCAGCGGGCGCAAGATCAATTACGTCGCCTATGACGATGCCTATAGTCCGCCCAAAGCGGTGGAGCAGGTTCGCAAGCTCGTCGAGAGCGATGAAGTTGCATTCATGTTCGGCCAGCTCGGCACTCCCGCCATTTCGGCAACGTCAAAATACCTGAAGTCGAAAGGGGTGCCCAGCATCGCGATCGTCAGCGGATCGTCCAAGTTCACCGATGTCGCCAGTTACCCGCTGATCACGACAGGTCTCGTCAGCTACGATACCGAGGGAAAGATCTACGCTAAATACCTCACGAAGGCTCTGCCGAACGCCAAATATGCGATCCTCTACCAGAATGACGATCTCGGAAAAGACTACGTCAACGCCTTCAAGGCGTTTCTCGGTAAGGACTACGATCGCAGGGTCGTCACCGCGTCCTATGAGGTCACTGAACCGACCGTCGATTCGCAGATCACCAACCTGAAGAGCTCCAGTGCGGATGCCCTGATGATCGCGGGCACGCCGAAATTCGCTGCGCAGGCGATCCGACAGGCCTTTTTGATCGGCTGGAAGGCGACCGTCATCATCAACTTTCCGTCCGGTTCGGTTGGAGGCACGCTCACGCCGGCCGGCCTCGACAAGTCGACTGGCGTGATCGTCGGCACCATCAACAAGGATGTCGTGGATCCGAAATGGAAAGATGATCCCGGCATGCAGGCCTATCGGGCATTTATCGACAAATATCTGCCCGGCGTCGATATCACCAACGGCAGCTATCTCACCGGTTATCAGCAGGGCATCCTGCTCGAGCAGATCCTGAAGCAATGCGGGGACGACCTGTCCCGCAAGAACATCCTGGCGCAGGCCAAGAACCTCCGGGACTTCGTTGTCCCGACCGCACTGCCGGGCATCAAGATCAACACCAGCGAAACCGAGAACATGATCTGGACGCAGATGCGTCTGCAGCGCTGGACCGGTTCGACTTGGGAAGCCTTCGGAGAAGTGTTGGACGCCAGGTCCGAATGAGCGCGTAACAGGCGAGAGGGCGAGCGGCATTGACGACGTGCCGGCGCCGGCGTCCTGCGCGACGAGCGCAAGGGGTGCGATCGCCATCCCGGTACTTCAGGAGATCAATTCGATGTCGACGAAGGCACTGACGTTTGCGCCGCGCGAGGTTTCAATCGAGCGCCGACCAGATGGCGCGCTCATATTGAGCTCGCCCCTGGAGTGGAAGCCCTGTGACTGGCGCATCACGGACTTCTTGCCGAGTTGGGCAAGCGCCACCCCGGACCGGATATTCCTCGCGCAGCGCAACGCGAAGGGCGGGTGGGACGAGATCACCTACAGCGAGGCTTGGTCTCAGGTCCAGGCGGTGGGCCAGAGTTTGCTCGATCTGGGCGCAAAGCCAAAGGACAAGCTGGCCATCCTCTCCGGAAACTCGATCGAGAACGCCGTCGTTTCGTTTGCGGCGATGTCAATCGGCGTCATCCTGGCGTCGATATCGCCAAACTACACGCTGATGCCCGGTGGACTTGCTCGTCTCAAGGACATCGCCGAAGTGCTGCGCCCGAGCTTCGTGTTCGTCCAAAGCGGACGCGAGTTTTCCGCAGGCCGCACCATTCCGGAATTGGCGGCCGCGACCTGGATCAGTGTCGATGGCGCGCCGGACACGGTGCCCTTCCGCGCTCTGACAGCCAAAGTCGCGTGCGACGGATTTGCCGGGGCATCTCGTGCGGTCTCGTGCGACGCTGTCGCTAAGATACTCTTCACGTCGGGTTCGACAGGCTTTCCGAAAGGCGTGCTCAACACCCACCGCATGATGGCAAGCTCCCTGCAAATGGGCAGCCAGCTCGTGTCTCCTCCGGCCGAGCCAGTCCAGGTGGAGTGGCTGCCTTGGCATCACACGATGGGCAGCAACGTCATTCTTCACGGCATCCTCAAGAACGGCGGGACGCTCTATATCGACGACGGCCGTCCGCTGCCGCAGCTCTTTCACAAGACGGTCGCCAATCTCAAGGAAGTGTCGCCGACCGCCATGTTCAACGTGCCTGCCGGCTATAACCTCCTGTGTGACGCGGTCGAGAAGGATCTCGATCTGGGCGCCAGTGTATTCAAGCGGATGGACCGGATGAGCTATGCCGGCGCTGCAATTTCAAAGGACACGCTGGAGAAGCTCTATCGCTTGACACTCTCGGCGACCGGCCGGCGAATTCCGGTCATGTCGGGCTACGGTACGACCGAAACCGCCCCGACCATCAGTACGACCCATTGGGCGACAGATCGACCCGGCGAGATCGGTCTTCCCGCGCCGGGACTGCGGCTCAAGCTCATTCCGGTCTCGGACACTTACGAGGTCAGGGTCAAGGGACCCAACGTCACGCCGGGTTATCTCGGGCGGCCGGATTTGACGGAAATGGCCTTCGACGAGGAAGGCTTCTATCGCATCGGCGATACTGTCTCGTTTCTGGATCCGCAGAAGCCTGAGCTCGGGCTGCGCTTTACCGGACGAATTTCCGAGAACTTCAAGCTTGCGAATGGGACCTGGGTCTCGATCGGCAATATGCGCGCGGCAATCCTGGCCGCAACGCGCGGTGTCTTGCTCGACATGGTGGTCGCGGGCGAAAATCGTGAGGCGTGCGCGCTGCTCTGCTGGTTGAACCCCACGGAGGCCGCACGGATCTCGAAAACTCCGGGTGCGGATTTGACCTCTGATCCCGCCGTGGTCGGGTTCCTGCTGGATCGCTTTCGGGACTACAATGAGACCGTCGGAAGCAGCGAACGGATCTGCTCCTTTGTTCTGCTGAAAGATCCGCCATCAATGGCGGCAGGAGAGATCACCGACAAGGCCTATGTCAACCAACGCGCTGTGCTGAAAGTTCGATCCGAACAGGTTGAGCGTCTCTACACCCACGAAGCTGGCGCCGATGTGATCCGGGTCTGAGAGCGAGCTTGGCGCTGTGCGGACGTTACGGACTCCCTGGCCGCCAGATCGCGTCTGCTGGTATCTTCCGCGCCACTCTCTGCCGCGAGACTGCTTCGATGCGCAGGCCTCAGGCGGCCCGCGAGCGCGCCTTTGTTTTCGAGGTCGTCGGCGCCGCTGCCGCCGGGGCGCTGCGAGCACCCGGGCCGGGATGAGTATGAACCTCCTTGGCCGACAGCGGCTCGCCGCATTCGGAGCACACCATGACCGGATCGAAATCTTTTCCGCACTTGCGATGCTGGTGCAGCAAGGGGCGGCCGCGCTCGTCGACCATGTGAGTATCGCCCCAATGCACGATTGCCATCATGATCGGATACAGATCGAGCCCCTTCTGGGTCAGGATATATTCGTGCCGCTTGGGGGATTCCTGGTAGGGAATGCGGCGCAGGATGCCCTGCCGAACCAACTTCTTCAGACGTTCGGCAAGCAGATGCCGCGTGATTCCGAGTGCCGACTGGAAACCCTCGAAGCGGCGCGTGCGGAGAAAACACTCGCGCAGGATCAGAAGAGTCCAGCGGTCGCCGATCACGCCGATAGTTCGGGCCATCGAGCACGGCTCTTCCTCGAGTTCCTTCCACTTCATCCACAAACTCCAGTCACCGCCACGGCACGGACCTCATCTCGAATCGTTGCGGAGGCCGGCGCGGGATTTGCCATTCTAGATAGGTACTAAACTCCAAACAATACCCTTCCAGGCAAGACGAAATCAGCAGATTGCGGGAGAGTTTGACAGTTCTATTTTAGAACTGTATGTTTGAGGAAAGTCAGGCCGGCGACCGGATCGCCAGTGCAAGCACATGTTCCGCGGGAGGAGCCGAGATGACCTTGAAGATTGAATTCCAATTCGATTTTGGCAGCCCGAACGCTTATCTGGCAGAGGTGGCGCTTCCGGGCATCGAGCAGCGCACCGGTGCGAAATTCGATTATGTTCCGGTCTTGCTCGGCGGCATCTACAAGGCGACGGGCAATATGTCGCCGTTCGACTCGCTTCGTGGGATCAAGAACAAGCCGGAATATCAGGCGCTCGAGACCCAGCGGTTTATCCGCCGCCACAACGTCACGAAATTCCGCCAGAATCCCTTCTTTCCCGTCAATACGCTGATGCTGATGCGGGGCGCCGTGGCAGCCCAGTTTGAGGGCGTGTTCGAGTCCTATTTTCGCGCGGCCTATCACCATATGTGGGAGGAGCCGAAGAAGATGGACGACCTCGAAATCTTCCGGAACGCGTTCATCGCTTCGGGGCTCGATATCGACAGATTGATCGCCCGTGCCCAGCAGGACGACGTCAAGAAGAGGTTGATTGATTTGACCAACGACGCCGTCAGCCGAGGCGCGTTCGGCTCGCCAACCTTCTTCGTCGGCAAGGAGATGTTCTTCGGCAAGGATCAGCTTCGTGACGTCGAGGAGTCCATCCTCGAGCAAACCAGGCCGGTCGCAAGGACGGCATAAGCTGCCGAGTTAACGAAGTTCAATTCAACCGGGAGACGATCCGTGCAAAAGAGAAACGCAACTGTCGCAGTGATCGGTGCCGGCGACTATATCGGCGGCGAGATCGCCAAGAAATTCGCCTCTGAGGGCTTCACGGTGTTTGCCGGGCGCCGGAACGGCGCCAAGCTCGAGCCGCTCGTCAAGGAGATCGAGGCCACCGGAGGCGAAATCCACGCGCGCTCGCTGGATGCCCGCAAGGAGGAGGAGGTTATCTCCTTCCTCGCCGATGCCGACAAGCATGCGCCGCTCGAGGTCTGCATCTTCAACATCGGCGCCAACGTCAACTTTCCGATCCTCGATACGACCGAGCGCGTCTTCCGCAAGGTCTGGGAGATGGCCTGCTATTCCGGCTTTCTCGCCGGCCGCGAAGCCGCGCGGCTCATGCTGCCTCGCGGCGGCGGTAACATCTTCTTCACGGGCGCGACAGCGTCGCTCCGCGGCGGCAGCGGCTATGCCGCCTTTGCCAGCGCGAAGTTCGGCCTGCGGGCGGTGGCCCAAGCGATGGCGCGCGAGCTCGGCCCCAAGAACATTCACGTCGCGCATCTCATCATCGATTCCGGCGTCGACACGGAATGGGTGCGGCAGCGCCGGCTCGAGGCACTCGGTCCGAATGCGCTCGACGATCCCGATCTCTTGATGCCGCCGTCGTCCGTCGCTGCGTCCTATTGGCAGCTTTATCAGCAGCCGAAGAGCGCGTGGACGTTCGAGCTGGAAATCCGTCCCTTCGGCGAAAAGTGGTAAGGAGGTTCTTACGATGGAGCTTGCGCTGTCTGCCGAGGACGCAGCTTTCCGCGATGAAGTGCGCGCCTTCATCGCGGACAATTATCCCGCGGAGATGCGCGTTCCCAATCCGGAGACCGACCTGACCAAGGAGCAGTCACTGCTCTGGCACCGGATCCTCCACAAGAAGGGCTGGATCGCGCCGTTGTGGCCCAAGGAGTTTGGCGGGCCGGGCTGGACGGTCACACAGCGGTTCATCTTTGAGCAGGAAACCTCCCGGGCGGGAACGCTGCCGCCGCTTGCCTTTAGCGTGACCATGGTCGGGCCGGTGATCTACACGTTCGGCAACGAGGCGCAGAAGAAGAAGTTTCTGCCGCAAATTCTTTCCGGCGAGGATTGGTGGTGCCAGGGCTATTCCGAGCCGGGCTCCGGCTCGGACCTTGCGACCGTCAGAACCAAGGCGGTGCGCGAGGGCGACCACTACGTCGTCAACGGGCACAAGACATGGACCACGCTGGCCCAGCACGCCGACTGGATCTTTTGCCTGGTGCGGACTGATCCGAATGCGAAGCCGCAATCGGGAATCTCCTTCCTGCTGATCGACATGAAGTCGCCCGGCGTCACCGTGCGGCCGATCATCACGATCGACGGCAGTCACGAGGTCAATGACGTCTTTCTCGAGGACGTCCGCGTGCCCATCGAGAACCTGGTCGGCGAGGAGAACAAGGGCTGGACGTACGCCAAGTTCCTGCTCGGCAACGAGCGCACCAGCATGGCTGGCATCGGCCGGTCCACCCGCTATCTCCGCAAGCTGAAGCAGATCGTGAAGGCCGAGATACCGGCCGACGATCCGGCGCATCTGGAATTTCTACGCGACATCGCCCGCGTCGAGCTCGACGTGCTGGCGCTGGAGGCGACCGAACTGCGCGTCGTCGCCCAGATGGCGCGTGGCATCGATCCCGGTCCGGCGGCGTCGCTGTTCAAGATCCGCGGCACCGAGATCTTCCAGGACATCACCGAGCTCACGCACCGCGCGATCGGCAATTATGGTCTTGCCATCCGCGAGCATCCGGTCAGTGCCAACCACTTCATGCCGGGTCCGGACTACGGCCACACCGCGTCCGAGAAATATCTCAACGCGCGCAAGCTCAGCATCTACGGCGGATCCAACGAGATCCAGCGAAACATCATCGCCAAAGCCGTGCTCGGACTCTAGGCCGCGGCGGATCGGGAGGATCGGATGGATATTCAGTTCACGGAAGAACAGGAGTTGCTGCGATCCAGCGTTCAGCGCCTTCTGCGCGACCAATATGATTTCGAGGCGCGGCGCAAGATCGTGGCGAGCGAGGAGGGCCTCAGTCGGACGCGGTGGAAGGCCTTCGCCGAGCTCGGCCTGCTCGCCGCGCCGTTCTCCGAAGACGTCGGCGGCCTCGGCGGCGGTCCGTTGTCGACCATGATCGTCATGAAGGAGTTCGGCCGTCACCTCGTCGTCGAGCCTTTCGTCGAAACGGTGGTGCTTGCCGGCGGCCTGATCGAGCAGCTTGGTACGTCCGAGCAGAAGCAGGGATTCATTCCAGGCATCATCGACGGCTCCAGGATCTGGGCGCTGGCCTGGACCGAGAGGGCCTCCCGGTTCGATTTCGCCAACGTCGCGACCAAAGTGCGGCGCGAGGGGGGCGACTACGTTCTGAGCGGCGAGAAGACCATGGTGATGGCGGCACCGTGGGCGGATCATCTGATCGTCTCGGCGCGGACCGCCGGCGACAATCGCGACCGCGACGGCGTCAGCCTGTTCGTGGTCGACCGGCATGCCGCGGGCGTCAATCTCCAGAGCTTCAAGACGATCGACGGACGCCGCGCCGCCGAGATCAGTTTGCGCGAGGTCCGCGGGCAATTGCTGGGAGCAGAAGGCGAGGGCGTTGCCGCGCTGGAAACCTGTCGTGACCGCGCGATCGGCGCGCTCTGCGCCGAGGTCGTCGGCGCCATCGGCGAGCTGAATGCCGCAACGCTGGACTATTCGAAGACCCGCAAGCAGTTCGGCACCACCATCGGCTCCTTTCAGGTGTTGCAGCATCGCATGGTCGACATGTTCATTGCCCATCAGGAAGCGCTCTCCCTGATGCAGCATCTCAATCTCAGCCTCAACGCCGGTGATTCCGGCCTGTCGCGGCTCGCCTCCGGGGCTAAGTCGAAGATCGGCTATGCCGGGAAGTTCGTAGCCGACCAGGCGGTGCAGCTTCACGGCGGCATGGGAATGACCGACGAGCTGAACGTCGGACACTATTTCAAGCGAATCTCCTCCATCAACATCCAGTTCGGCGATCCCGCATTCCACGTGCTGCGCTACGCGCAGCTGGATGCGGCCGCGTAAAGAGAAGAGGCCAGCATGACGACTGAAGCAGTCATCGTTTCCACCGCCCGGACGGCCGTCGGCAAGGCCTATCGTGGCGCGCTCAACAACACGGACGGCCCGACCATGGCCGGGCATGTGATGGCCGAAGCCGTGAAGCGCGCCGGCATCGTGCCGGGCGAGGTCGAAGACGTGGTGATGGGCTGCGCGATGCAGCAAGGCACCATGGTGATGAATGTGGCGCGCAAGGGCGCGATCCGCGCGGGCCTGCCCGTGACGGTGGCCGGCACCACGATCGACCGGCAATGCGCGTCCGGCCTGCAGGCCATCGCCGTTGCCGCCCGGTCGGTGATGCTTGATGGGGTCGACGTCGCCATCGGCGGCGGCATCGAGTCGATCAGCCTCGTGCAGAACGAGCACATGAACAAGTTTCACGCCGTCGACGACGAGTTGATGGCGATGAAGCCGGAAATGTACATGTCGATGCTCGATACGGCGGAGGTCGTCGCCGAGCGGTACAGGATCGGCCGCGACAAGCAGGACGAATACAGTCTCGAATGCCAGCGCCGCGTCGGCGCCGCTCTGCAGGCCGGCCGCTTCAGCGATGAAATCGTGCCGTTCACGACCAGGATGGCGCTCGTCAACAAGGACACCAAGGAGGTCAGCTACGAACAGGTGACGCTCACGAAAGATGAGGGCCCGCGTCCGGAAACCACGGCCGAGGGCCTCGCCAAGATCAAGCCGGTGTTCGAGGGCAAGACCATCAGCGCGGGCAATGCCAGCCAGCTCTCGGACGGTGCTTCGGCCTGTGTGATCACGAGCGGCAAGTTTGCAGCCAGCAAGGGGCTGAAGCCGCTCGGTATCTTCCGCGGCTTCGTCGCCGCCGGGGTCGAGCCGGACGAGATGGGCGTCGGCCCGGTCGCTGCGATCCCGCGCCTGCTCAAGCGCCACGGTTTGAGGATCGACGACATCGATCTCTGGGAGCTCAACGAGGCGTATGCGGTGCAGGTAATCTATTGCCGCGACAAGCTCGGCATCGATCCGGACAAGCTCAACGTCAATGGCGGCTCGATCGCGATCGGCCACCCCTATGGCATGACCGGCTCGCGGCTCACCGGCCACCTCCTGATCGAGGGGCGGCGGCGCAAGGCGAAATACGGCGTGGTGACCATGTGCATCGGTGGTGGCATGGGCGCCGCGGGCTTGTTTGAAATCATCCACTGAGCGGAAACGCGGGGAGATCATTCGTGAAGACAGCGATCACTGAACTGTTCGGTATCGAACATCCGATCATCCAGGGCGGAATGCATTATGTCGGCTTCGCCGAAATGGCCGCCGCGGTATCCAACGCCGGCGGGCTCGGCTTGATCACAGGCCTCACCCAGCGGACGCCGGAACTGCTTGCCAAGGAGATCACGCGCTGCCGGGACATGACGGACAGGCCGTTCGGCGTGAACCTGACCTTCCTGCCGACCTTCAGCGCCCCGCCTTATCCGGAGTACATCGCTGCCATCAGAGAAGGCGGCGTCAGGATCGTTGAGACGGCCGGACGTAGCCCTGAACAATACATGCCGGCCTTGAAGGCGGGCGGCATCAAGGTGATCCACAAATGCACCTCGGTCCGGCATTCGCTGAAGGCCGAACAGATCGGCTGCGATGCCGTCAGCGTCGACGGCTTCGAGTGCGGCGGTCATCCGGGCGAGGATGACATGCCGAACATGATCCTGCTGCCGCGTGCGGCCGAGGAACTGAAGATCCCGTTCGTGGCTTCCGGCGGCATGGCCGACGCGCGCAGCTTGGTTGCGGCGCTTGCGATGGGAGCGGCGGGAATGAACATGGGTACGCGGTTCATCGCCACCAAGGAAGCGCCGGTGCACGAAAACGTCAAGAAGGCGCTGGTCGCGGCGTCCGAGCTCGACACCAGGCTCGTTATGCGCGCGCTCCGCAACACCGAGCGGGTCCTGAACAACAAGGGCGTCGAGCATCTGCTTGAGATCGAGCGCGAGAAGGGCAGGAGCCTCAAGATCGACGACATCCATGATCAGGTGGCAGGCGTCTATCCCAGGGTGATGATCGACGGCGATATGAACGCGGGCGCCTGGAGCTGCGGCATGGTCGTCGGACTCATCCACGATATTCCGACCGTGAAGGAGTTGATCGACCGCATCATGGCGGACGCCGAGCGATTGATCAGGGGCAGGCTGACGGGATTCCTTGATGCCGACAGTGGGACCAATCTGAAGGTCGCGTGAAGCCACGGCTTGCGATCCGCGCTGCAGACGACATTCGTCGTCTCTGCGCGGGCTGGAAGCTCCGGTCATGATGGGATCGTCATCAGCGAATATCTTGTGCCATCCCGGAGCAGGCGATGCGTTACCCGAAAGACCATGGGCAGCATACCCGCAGACGCATCGTCGAAAGCGCTTCCCGCGGTCTGCGCCAGGCCGGCGCCGATGGCCTGAGTGTGGCCGACCTGATGAAGCTCGCCAATCTGACGCATGGCAGCTTCTACGCCTACTTCAAATCGCGCGACGCGTTGGTCGTCGAAGGGCTCGCCCTGGCCATGGATCGAACGATCATGCATTGGTTGGCTCTCACGCAGGGGCTGCCTGCAGAGAAGGGATTCGACGCACTTGTCGAGTCTTACCTGAGCCTCCGCCACCGTGACGATCCGGGACGCGGTTGCGCGCTTCCGGCTTTGGCCGCGGATATCGGGCGGTCAGGCCCAGAGGCGCGGCGCACCCTTGAACAGGGGCTCGGCAAGATGATCGACATCATTGCGCGGCTGACATCGGCGAGGCCGTCATCGGATGTGAGACAGACGGCCGCCGGCGCAATTGCGACCATGGTCGGTTCGATCGTGCTGGCGCGTGCGGTCGACGACAAGCGTTTGTCCGACCTTCTGCTGGAGGCCGGACGGCAGGCTTTGGGCAGTCCGGTCGCGAGCGGCTGCGAGAGAACGCATTCGGCTGACAATTGAGACACGGCTTACCCAACGTTGGCTTCTCGACGGGGCGGGCCGATGGCGGAGGCAAACGGCCGTGCCTCTACCATCGGCCGCCGCCATGGCAGCTACGCAGCCATGCGTAGCAGATCGACGATTTCGGCTTGGTCGTTGAAGGGACGCGGATTGGATTTGACGAAGCGATGGTTGATCGCGATTTCGCTGATCTTGCCGAACTTGTCTTCGCCGATGCCGACCTCAGCGAGGCGGCCTGGTAGTCCAAGTTGCCTGACGAACTCCGCAAAGGCGTCTGCCGCGTCCCCACCGGGAGCACCCAAAGCTGCCGCCAAACGCTTCTGCGCGTCATCGGTGAACGGCTTGTTATAGCGAAGAAGGCTCGGCATGATGACGGGCGTGCAATAGTAGTGAGGAACCCCGAAAGTCCCACCAAGCACGTGGCCGATGCCGTGGCTTGCGCCCATGGGAACGCGTGCCTGCAGTCCAAAGGACGCAAGCCATGAGCCGTATTGAGACAAGCGGCGCGCCTCGAAATCGTCAGGTTGTTGCAGGGTCCGGAGCATTCCATCGCGCAGCGTGCGGATACCCGCCAGAGCCACTTCGTCAGCAAGGGGGGTGCCAGCTGGCGAGCACAATGCTTCGATGCCGTGATCCATGGAGCGAGTGCCCGATCCCATCCAGAGATTCGAAGGCGTATGAAGCGTGAGGGCAGGGTCGAGGATGACTGCCACCGGCATCATGTGGGGGTGAAAGAATATTTGCTTCAGCTTGTTGCGCTCATCGGTGACAAGCGCTGCGGCATTGTATTCGCCGCCATTCAGCGTTGACGGCACGGCGATCTGTCGGACTGCAGGCGCGCGGAACGGGAAATGGCTCACGCCCGGGCCCATGGGGAACGGATCGAAGCCGGCTTCATCGCGGATATCGTGCTCCATCGCCATGATGACGATCTTGGCGAGGTCAACGGCAGAACCGCCGCCCACGGCCACGACGAGATCGGCGTGTGCTTCCCTGGCGTGGAGGGCAACTTCGGCGGCTTGCTTGCGCGTGGTGTGCTGTGCAATTCCATCGAAGGTCGCAGCATGTTTGTCGCCGAGCGTATGCCGGATTTTCCCAATCTCGTCGGTCTTGGTGTTCAAGGTGCGGCTGACGATAAGGAAGACGCGCTTTGCCTCCAGTCGTTCCGCTTCTTCGTTGATGGCCTCAGCCGCCGGTCTGCCATAGATCACGCGATCAATTGCCGGAAAATTGTGTGCACCGGTCCTGCGCATTTTATCCTCCCATCGGAACTGCGGTCGAAGCCGAGATAGTCTTTTATATTATGAGTATCATGCAATAGTGGTTCAAAAATATCGCACGAACTCAGGATTCTGCGGCCTTCCAGGTTCCACGCGAAGCACGGGCCTGGCTTGCCGACTTCGCGGTCACCCATCCTTCGGCGCCCTTGCGCCGTCGGAAAGTCGCAGCACGCATCAATGTCTTGCAGCGGGCTCGGACGCGCCAGTTTGCTGATGCCAATTGAGTGAAGGCCACTACGCATGTGCACTCCAGCTTCGTGTGCACCGAAAGGCCAAAACGGGTGGGGCTAGTCGAGAAAAGTTGACGCCGAACGCTGCGATGGTTGACGCCCTCGGCGTGCAGTATACCTTGCACCGCAAACGCCAGGGCCTGTGCACGAAAGTGGCTCGATGCTCTCGAACTCCTCGCGTGTCATCTTGCCGATACAGGATGCCCCGACGGTCTCGAAAGCCGAGACGATCGTGGGGTCTTTCGCACGCAGAAGCGTGGAGAATGGCACCCGCCGACGGGACCTAACGCTCTGCGAGATTTGAGTGTCTCAGAGACGCACCCCGGTCGTCGCAAACGCTTGGGCGACGGGCTCCTGGACCCGATTCAAGACCACCATTCCCACAATCGCGATCACCATGGCCGCGACGCAGCCAAGAAGAAAAGCCTTCATCCGCAGCCTCCTTCGATCGAAACGTCAAGGTGTTTATACGACACGGCTTGCCGCGAGCAAACTCGTTGATCACACCAAGGCACGGGCGATCTTATGGGCTCTTGAAGATGGGATCGACGGAAAAGCCATCGCCGATCAAGCCCAGGGACTGAAGCGCCGCGCTATTCAGGTCGACTTCTAATATCGCAAAAAGAAGCGCAAGCACGATGGCAACGAGGATCAGGAAGGGCGAGTCTTCTCGGGAAAGGGGATCTTTCGGCCCATCAAGCGCTCGGACAGCGCGCAGCCGCGCCATCATCCGCAGAAATGGCCGCGTTGGCCCCTGCATGTCAGTCGTCCTTGACGTGACCAGCAAGAGACTAGTCTTCGGACCACCGGCGTTCAAGCGGAGGATGCGCGAAGTCAGGTTATTGCAATGCACGCTCCGGAACGGAAGGCAGCGTTGCCCGGTTTAGTACCACGCACCGGAGGATCCGACGTGAAATTGCCAACAACAATCTTGTGCTTCGCAGCACTCTGCTTCTTCCAGAGCGCTTCCGCCCAACCCGCGCAAACCAACTCATCTGCGGCACCAACCCCTCCCGAGGAGAAGGGCCAACCACAGCCGCAAGGCTGGACGGGCCCAATCAATACAGGTTCGGGTGGCGCGCCCGCCGAAAGTCCCCAAGGTCAGAGTCCGCCTGGAATGCAGGCCGCGCCTCAAGGATCGTCCAAGAGCACGACGGCACCAGCCAAATAGATCGGTTCAGATATTCATCTCCGTCGGCTCTTCTGGCAATCTTGAGAGCGTGAACGTGACGCGGCGAGGGTCAATGAGACTAGCTTTCTGCGCGGGCGGCGCAGCAGCCTTGTGGGCCATCTTTGCCGTATCATCCGTGCACGCCGACATGGCGGGACACGGCGGCCCCGTGCGGGCTCTTGCTATTTCCCCCGATGGGGACGGCCTCTTGTCCGGCAGCTTCGACTCAGCCGCCATTCGCTGGTCGCTAAAGGCGGAGGCAGCGGATGAGGTGCTGCGGTATCATGCTGATGCGGTCAATGCCGTCGCCTTTCTGAACGACGGCCGCATGGTCACGGCGGGTGCCGATGCACGAATTGCGGTCTGGATGGCGGGCCGGCGGCAGCCGGACCGGGTGTTCGAGGGACACGTCGGTCCAATCGTCGCACTCGCGGTCTCTCCCGACGGTGCGGTGCTAGCATCGGCTTCATGGGATCGGACGGTGCGGCTCTGGTCGCTGTCGGACGGCGTGTCGCGCGTGCTCGAAGGGCATTCGCAGAACGTCAACGGCGTCGCCTTCACGCCGGACGGCAGGTCGCTCGTCAGCGCCGGCTATGACCTTACGTTGCGCATCTGGCGGTTGTCGGACGGCCAGCCTGAAGTCGTGACGTTGCCGGCTCCGCTTAACGCAGTGGCCGTGGCGCCGGACGGTGAAATCGTCACAGGTGCGGTCGATGGCATGCTGCGGATGCTGACCATGGACGGCAAGGTCAGCGGCGAGATATCGGCCGGCCCAACACCAGTGGTGGCCGTGACCATGTCGGCCGACGGCAAGCTGATTGCCGCGGCCGGCATTGGAGGCACAGTGGCGATCATCGATCGCAAGTCGCGCAGCCTGCTACGCACGCTGGTCGGGCCCGGGCTGCCGATGTGGTCGGTTGCCTTCCTTACGGATCGCGAGACGCTGATGACGGGGGGCGCGGACGGCAAAATCAGGCGGTGGAATGCACGCACCGGCGATCCGGTCGGCTCAGGTCTGATGGGCTCACCGGCCGATCCGCTCGCTGCCTATGCCGGCGATCATGGCGCCGACGTATTCCGGGCGTGTGTTGCCTGTCATACGCTGTCGGACAAAGAGGTCCAGCGCGCAGGCCCGACGCTTGCCGGATTGTTTGGCCGTAAGATCGCATCGCTGCCGGGCTACCGCTTCTCCGAGGCGCTGAAGACCATGGACATCGTCTGGACGCCGGAGACCGTTGCAAAGCTGTTCGAGGTTGGACCGAACGCCTATACCCCCGGCACCAAGATGCCGGAGCAGCGCATCGGTTCAGCCGAGGATCGCCGCGCGCTGACCGACTTCCTTGGTCGCGCGACATCGCGATAGTGACCTCAGATCGAGTCCCAATTGTCGATCGGGAGATCCCTCATCTCCGGATGGAGCTTGAGGATCTGAATGACGTCAATGTTGGGGTGCTCCCTTAGAGCTTCCGCAACGCAGTGATTGACGTATTTCCGGCGCGACAGCCACGCGACCTTCTTACCCTTGGCTTCGGCCTTGCAGGCGACGATTGCTTGCTTCACGGCGGTCTTCTGCGCCTTGGTGAGGGGAGGAGCGGCAGCTTCGGCGGCTGCGCCGGCGAAAGCGATGGAGATCAAGCACGTCGACAGAGCTGTGATCATACGAGACATGGTGATGCTTCCCCTGGTTTCCTGCCCCGGCGTATGTCTGGTGGTCTTGTCTAGTCCTTGCCCTCGCGCTGACGTAGGTAGTCGTCCGTCGTTCGCGGCGGCGTGCGTTCGGGAATGCCCTTGAATGGATCGAATTGCTGCTCGCTCATGACGATGACGCGGCAGTCGGTGCACATCCTGAGCGCCTCGATCCGCTTGTCGCCGACGGGATACATCCAGTGCCGCCCCTCGAGCTTGGCGGCGATCCGGTCGATCGTGCTCTTCACCCCGAACGCCGTGCCGCAGCGGACACAGAGCGCGGGCTCCTCTTCCTTGATGACTGCGGCGGGAGCGCGGGCGGCGCGGAAATCGATCTGCGGCTTGAGCGTGATGACCTTTTCCGGACAGGTGGTCTGGCACAGGCCGCATTGCACGCAGGCATCCTCGATGAATTTCAGCACGGGCCGCTCGGGGTCGTCGCGCAGCGCGCCGGTCGGGCAGGCGGAGACACACGAGAGACACAGCGTGCAGCCGTCCGTGTCGACGCTGATCGCACCGACTGGTGCGCCCTGCGGCAGCGCAATCACGTCCACCGGCTTTGGCGCAAGACGATGCAGCTCGCTGAGGCCGAAGCGCAGGAGGTCGCGCCGCTTGCCGACGGTTCTGAAGGTCGCCGGTGTTGCGACCGCCGCGAGCGGGCCGATGCCGGTCAGATGGCTGACGAAGGCGTCAGGGTCGTCGGTCTCGATCGTGGCGACGCGCTGGCCATCAAAGCCGAGACCGCCAAGGATCACATCGGCCATGCCGATCGTCTGCGATAGTCCGGTCACATCGTGGCGCGGCTTTGCGCGCAGCAGATAGCGCACGGCTGTTACACCATAAGCGAATGCGCCGACGATCGCTTCCAGCCCGACCTGCGTGAGTTCGTTGACGACAAAGGGAAGCACGTTCGCGGGAAGACCGTCGCCATGTCGTGCCAGGGCTTCGATCAACGGTGTGCCGTGCGAGCCGTCATGGAACAGCAGCACCGCGTTGGCGCCGCCGGCCGCGTGGTAGGCGAGCAGCATGGCGCGAAGTCTTTGAAGCTGCGTATCGGCGGGCGGCAACGTGTAAGATGCAGCGCCAGTCGGGCAGGCGGCGGCGCATTGCCCGCAGCCCGCGCAGATGTTCGGATCAACGGCGACATGATCGCCGGCGGGCGTGATTGCGCCGGTCGGGCAGAGATCGAGGCAGCGATGGCACCCCGTGCGGTTCGAGCGCGAATGGGCGCAAAGACCGGGCGTAACGTCAACATATCTCGGCTTGTCGAAGCTGCCGACGAGGTCGCGTGCGGTCAGCACGGCGCGCAGCACCGCGGCGGGATCGTTCGGGTCGGCGCGGAGATAACCGTCGCGCAGCTCGTGGGCAGGAAACAGCGGCATTCCGCCGGAAAGGTCGAGCACGATGTCGCAGCGCGAGGTGACCCCGCTTCGCGGTGCGTCCAGCACGAAGCGATCGCGCGAGGAGGGGCGGGGACGCGCATAATCGTCGATCGCAAGCTCGAAGGCGCCGAAATGTCCCTTCGCGGAGCGGATCGTGCCCTTCACGATCGGGAAGACCGTTGCAGCGGGTGGCACCATCTCATCGAGTTGCTTCAGCATCACCGTGACGTCAAGGTGATCCGCAAGCAGGCGGCCTGCCTCGATCGCAGCCTCATCGCGCCCGTAGACCAGGACCACGCCCTCGCTCGACAAGGTGACGAGCGGATAATCCGGGCCCGGAATGGAGGCGGATGCGAGCAGGGCGGCCATTTTCGCACCGGCCCGTACGCCGTCTCGCGACCATCCGGCCGTTTCGCGAATGTTGACGAAGCTGATCGCATCAGGCCGTTCGCCGGCCTCCTCGGCAAACTGCGCCGCCTGCTGCGTGCAAGCCACCGTCAGCGCGCCACCAGCGGCGGCCGCGTTACGGAAGTGATCGAGCTCGGCGCCGCAGAGATGGCGAAAGCCTTTGATCTCGCTGTTGGGGCATCCTCGCCGGATCGTGGCCACGTCGAGACGCATCGTGTCTTCGCACGAGCAGATCAGGACGGTCTTCGATGGCTGTTCCAGGTTGACCCCTCCGCCATTCGGGCGCCGACGACGGACTCGCGCCGGCCCTTCGCCTCGTATAGACATTATCCACCGGGAAGAAAAGGAAAGCGGAGGACGGCCTGCCGTCGATCCCAGTGAGCCACGTTTCCCTGGCGGAACCGATCCACCTCCCGCCGCCGTTCACATTGGTGCGGTTGCGCGAGAATGGCGACGCTTTTGCCCACGCATGCCGCATTGCACCGGAGAGTGGCGCCGGCACGCTCGTCTATGTTGGGCGCTTTGACCTAGCGGAGTTCGCCGTGGTGCTCGAGCCGGCCGAGCCGCTGCGTAGCGCGCGGCGTGCGTTCTACGCCGGCATGGTTGCGCTCACCGATGCTCTGCGCGCCTCCGCGCCGCCGAGCAAGCCGATCGCGATCGGCTGGCCGGACGCCGTCAGGATCAACGGAGGTCTGGTCGGCGGCGGCCGCATGGGATGGCCTTCCGCGGCCATCGAGGAGGAGCCGCCCCCATGGTTGGTGTTCGGCGCGATGATCCGGACGGTCGCCATGAATAACGACGAGCCGGGCCTTCATCCCCTCGCTTCGGCACTCGACCAGGAAGGTTTTGGGGAGGCCGGCGCGGCGCAGATCACGGAGAGCTTTGCCCGGCACCTGATGATGGCATTCGATGGCTGGCAGGCGGACGGTTTCGACGGCGTCGCGCGCGAATATCTTTCCCGCATGCCCCGTGAACGGCAGACCATTCAGCGCATCGACGATCGCGGCGATCTGTTGACGCGCCGGATTGGGGCGGGCGCGATCGAACGTGGCGACCTCGTGCAGGCGCTCGCGACCCCATCCTGGCTCGATCCGGCACTCGGGGGGCCGCGGCTGTGAAGCTCCTGCGTACCATCGCGCTCGATCCCTCCGACACATTCGTGTTCGACGTGGCGGCGGAGCCGGGGGAATGGGCTGTCTCCGGCGTTTTCCGCTTTTGGGATTGCGATGCTGCGAAGCTCGAGGGAAAGGCGCGCGCGGCTTTTCGCGGCGGTTTCCTCGGGGTGCAATCCTGGGGCTGGTCGACGCTGGCGCAGATCGTTCCGGCCACCGAGGACGATTACCGCAGCCTGGTCGATCTCCTTGCCGGGCAACTGGTCGATCGTTTCGGCGCGCCGGATATGGCGACAGCGAAGAGCGCCGCAGAAGAGGAGGTGGCGTTTTCGCAGTCGCTCTGCAGCCATCCGATCAGCTCCCTTGTTGCGGTGCACCGGGCCGTAAGCGACGGCGAGGTCCGCGAGTCCTTCCGCCGACTGCAACTGCGCGAAGGGCAGGGGCACGGCAAGGCGTTCTCGTTCATGGAAATGGAGGACGACATCGAGCCTGACGGCAATCTCAAGCTTGTGGATCTGGGCCGGAGGCCAACTGCCCGATGAACGATTTCTGGATCGCCTGCGGCCATCATCTGCTCGAGCGCGACGCGGGCGGTGGGCTCCGCGTTACCGACGAATTCCTCAAGGCCTATTTTGCCCGTCCCGAGCTGATGCCGCCGGAGGATGCGTGTCCGGTCGAACGCCGGCTGCACCGGGAATTGCTCTCCGATCCGCGCCAACCGGTCAGCGCCGGCGAAATCGCCGGTATTGCCGACCCCGACGCCCGGGAGAACTGGCAGTTCGTGCTGGCCTTTCGCGATCTCCTGTTGCGGCATCCGACGCTCGAAGCCGCTTATCTTGCAACGGTGCGCGCAGGCGCGAACGATTTGCCGCCGCTGTTCGTCAATCAACTCGTGCACGTCATCCTGCGCAATGCGCTCGACGGTTGCGACGATCCGTTCGTGCTGCGCGCGGCCGAACTGTTCTTCCGGGCCCAGCGGATTCTGCCGCATGAGCAGGCCCTGCTGCTCGGCGACGAGGAGATCGTCGGCGGAATTAGCCCAACTCCGGTGCTCTCGCTGATGTCGATGCTAGGCTCTACGACCGATGCGGTGGCCGATGTCTTGAACGCGGAGAATGTTGCTGCCTATTGGCAGCGCAGCGACCAATTCGACATGGCCTTCGACCTCACGGCTGACGGCTTGGGGCCGACTGCCCTGGCGCAGGTGATGAGGCGCTGGCTCTCTCATCTGCTCGGTTTGGACGTCACGATCGAACCGCTGCGCGCACTGCAGGACGCAAAGCTCACCTGGTATGTCGGGCTCGATGCCGATGCCACAAGGCTCGGCGATCGTCTCTGGCACGGCGAGGAGCTCGACGGGCCCAGCGCCGAGCGTGTGCTCGCGCTGTACCGCCTTACCTTTGTCGATTCAACGCTCGCGCTCGACGATCTCGAGGACCAGCCGGTCTACCTGATCCTGTCGATGTCGGCGGATCAAAAACTGCGCATGAAGCCCCAGAATCTGCTGACAGGCTTGCCGGTCAAACGACTGGAGATGGTGACATGAGCCCCGCGGCGCTGCCATTGCTGTCGATTCCAGTCGGTGTCGTGGTCGAGCGGCGCAAGGCCGACTCCCCTTGGGTCGATTTCATCTGGCGTGGCATCGCCATCCTGCCGGACGAGCCGGCCACAAGACCCTGGAGCGCGGTTCGCGAGCAGGACGGCACGACGCTGTTCTATGCCGGAAGAGCGGCCGTGGATCTTTATCCGTCCGAGACGGCGCGCTATCGCGACAATCTCGCCTCCGGCAGTCCGAGCATCTGGATTGTGCTGTCGCCCTCGGAAGGCGCCTGGCCCTATGCCATCACCGCGGTTACCGCCGATCCCGCGGAGGGCGAGGGGTTTACCGAAGCCGCCGACAATCTCGTCGAGGCCGTGCCGATGCCGGAGGTGCTGCGCGAAGTCATTGAAAGGTTCGTGGCCGAGCACCATGTCGAGCGGGAATTCGTCAAACGCGAGCGGCGCCGCGCCGACCCGGAGGCGTTGGCGCGCCGCGAACATGAAGGCGGACAGGAATGAGCGACGAGGAGTTCCTTGCACGCTGGTCACGCCGCAAGCGTGAGTCGCAGGCGGAACCGGCGAAGCCTGCCGAGGCGCAGCCCGCGCCGCCGCCCGAGGCCAAGGACAACGAGAGCGAGGTCGATCTCTCGATGCTGCCGTCGATCGACGAGATCACCGCGGCGACCGACGTCACCGGCTTTCTGAGCAAGGGTATTCCGCAGGAGTTGAGCCGTGCGGCCCTTCGCCGCGCCTGGGCGGCCGATCCCGCCATTCGCGACTTCATCGGGCTCGCGGAGAATGCGTGGGACTTCAACGATCCGACCGCGATGCCGGGTTTTGGGCCGCTCGATTGCTCTTCGGAGGAACTGGCCGCACTCGTCGATCGCATCGTCGGCGGGGTGCGTGAGGCAGTCCGATCTCTCCCCGAGGCGCCGGTTGAAACCGCGGATTCTTCAGCGCACTTGCATCAAGCCGATACGACAGCCGCATCCGACGTCGTCGAGCCGCCGGTCGAGGCGGAATGCCCGGCGATCCCTGTTGCAGCGCAGCCGACGGTGGCGGACAGATCTGCGGAGTTTGCCGAGCCCGTCAGGCCGCGTACGCACGGTGGTGCACTGCCGCACTGAGTAGCACGACCAAAGACTATAGGCTTGGGCTATGGGCGGGCGATTGACGGTTCGTGGAACCGGGATTACGCTTCTCCTTAGTGCTTTGTTAGAAAAGCACAAATCAAGCAGACGGGACTCTTGGATGGGAGGTCCACGTGCGTGATGACGGGCTTGATCGTGCGATCGATGCCGCGGGCGGCATCGTCCAGCTTGCGCGCAAAATCGGTATCAGCCAGCCGTCCGTCTCGAACTGGACGCGCGTGCCCGCACAACGGGTGATTGCGGTCGAAACCGCCACCGGCGTTCCTCGCAACGACCTGCGGCCCGATCTCTACAGCGAACAAGCCGTTTCCTCAGAGCTCGTCGATCCCGTCGATGCTGCGCGGGCGCAGGAATATACGCTGCTGGCAATGCTGCTGTCTGCGCCGCCGTCGAGACGATTGCTCGACCAGCTCGCCGCATTGACCGGTGACGCGACGCCGCTCGGGCGCGCGCACGCGATGCTGGCCGACGCGGCCTCGAGCGCCGTCGCAGCGAAGGTCGAGCGTGAATATTTCGATCTGTTCGTGGGGCTCGGTCGCGGCGAATTGCTGCCTTACGCCTCCTATTATCTCACCGGCTTCCTCAACGAACGGCCATTGTCGCGCCTGCGTGCGGACCTGGCGAGGCTCGGCATCGAGCGGGTTGCCAACAATTCCGAACCTGAGGATTCCGCCGCCATCCTGTGCGAGGTCATGTCGGGCCTTGCCGACGGACGCTTCGGCGTCTCGCCCGATGCCCAGCGCGCCTTCTTCGAAAAACATGTGTCGCCCTGGATGGCGCGGCTGTTCGCCGACATCGAGAGTGCCGGGAACGCCCGTTTCTATCGGGCGGTCGGCGCGCTCGGTCGCACCTTCATCGGGATCGAGACGGAAGCATTCACATTCGCCAACTGATCGACGCGCGTCGGTCCGGGAGAGATGCGATGAGTGAAGAAACCAAAGCCAAGGTCGGACGCCGCGATTTCTTGCGCAAGGTCGGCATCGGTACGGTCGGCGCCGGCGCGACGCTCGCGACGCCGCTGGGCGGCTCCGCGCAAGCGGATAGCGAGAACGACGATGAGAAGCGCAAAGCGCGCTACAAGGAATCCGACCACGTGAAGGCCTATTACCGCGTCAATCGCTACCCGACTTGAGAGGGAGGCCGCCCGTGCTTATCAAGCGAACCCACCAGAATTCCAATCGCCGCGGTTCTGTCGCGAACACCCTTGCAAGCCAGACCACCGGTCTCGATCGCCGTACCTTCCTGCGGCGGTCCGGTCTTGCGGGTGGCGCGCTCGCAGCCCTCGGCACCCTGCCGGTTTCAGGCGTGCGCAAGGCGGAAGCGGCCGTGGCGGGTCCGCTGACCGTCGGCGCCGCCGTCAAGAAGAGCATCTGCACGCATTGCTCGGTCGGATGCACCGTGACCGCGGAGGTATTGAACGGGGTCTGGATTGGCCAGGAGCCGAGCTGGGAGTCCCCCATTAATCGCGGATCTCATTGCGCGAAGGGCGCTTCCGTGCGCGAGCTGGTGCACAGCGAGCGGCGTCTGCGCTATCCGATGAAGCTCGTGAATGGGCAATGGACGCGCGTCTCCTGGGACACCGCGATCAACGAGATCGGCGACAAGATCTTCGAGGTTCGCGAAAAATCGGGGCCGGATTCCGTCTATTGGCTCGGCTCGGCCAAGATGACCAATGAAGGCTCGTATCTGTTCCGCAAGCTCGGGGCGTTCTGGGGCACCAACAACACCGATCATCAGGCACGCATCTGCCATTCCACCACCGTCACCGGCGTCGCCAACACCTGGGGCTACGGCGCGATGACGAACAGCTACAACGATATTCGCAATGCCAAGACCCAGATGATCATGGGTGGCAATCCGGCCGAGGCGCATCCGGTTTCGTTGCAGCATCTGCTCGAGGGCAAGGAGCTGCAAAAAGCCAACTTCATCGTCATCGACCCGCGCATGACGCGCACCGCCGCGCACGCGACGGAATACGTGCGGATGCGTCCGGGTACCGACATTCCCGTGCTCTATGGCATCATGTGGCACATCCTCCAGAACGGCTGGGAGGACAAGGAATTCATCAAGCAGCGCGTCTACGGCTTCGACGATCTCCGCAAGGAAGTGGAGAAATGGAATCCGCAGGAGGTCGAGCGCGTCACCGGCATTCCCGGCGAACAGCTCAAGCGGGTGGCTAAGATGTTCGCCACCGAGAAGCCGTCGACGCTGATCTGGGCCATGGGCCAGACCCAGAAGACCGTCGGCACCGCCAATGTACGGGCGAGCTGCATCCTGCTGCTTATGACCGGCAATGTCGGCGGACCGGGCATGGGCGCCAACATCTTCCGCGGCCACGATAACGTGCAGGGCGCGACCGATGTCGGGCTCGATATCGTGACGCTGCCGTTCTACTACGGCCTTGCCGAAGGCGCCTGGAAGCACTGGTCGCGGGTCTGGGAAGTCGACTACGAGTTCCTGAAGTCGCGCTTTGATTCCAAGCAGATCATGGAAACTCCGGGCATTCCGCTGACCCGCTGGTTCGAGGCGGTGACGCTGCCGAAAGATCAAGTCGCTCAGAAGGACAACGTGCGGGCCGTGTTCGTTCAGGGACACGCCAGCAACAGCATCACGCGCATTCCGGAGTCTCTCAAGGGCCTGAAGGCGCTGGACCTGCTTGTCATTGCCGACCCGCATCCCACGACCTGGGCGTCGCTGGCGGTGGAGGCTGGCCGCAAGGACGGCATCTACATTCTTCCGGTGGCCACGCAATTCGAGTGCAAGGGATCTCGCGTCGCCTCGAACCGCTCGCTGCAATGGGGCGAGCAGATCGTGAAGCCGATCTTCGAATCCAAGGATGATCTCGAGGTCATCTATCTGGTGGCCAAGAAGCTCGGCTTCGCCGACCAGATGTTCAAGAACATCAAGGTCGAGAACAACCTGCCTGAAGCAGAAGACGTGCTGCGCGAGATGAACCGCGGCAGCTGGTCGACCGGCTATTGCGGCCAGTCGCCGGAGCGGCTCAAGGCGCACATGAAGAACCAGGCGAAGTTCGACATGCTGACGATGCGCGCGCCGAAGGACGATCCCGAAGTGGGCGGCGATTATTACGGCCTGCCGTGGCCGTGCTGGGGCTCGCCGGAAGTCAGGCATCCCGGCACGCCGCTGCTCTACAACACCAATCTCGCGGTGATGGACGGCGGCGGCACGTTCCGACCACGCTTCGGTATCGAGCGCGAGGAGAAGCTGCCGGACGGAACCACGCGCAAGGTCAGCATGCTGGCCGACAAATCCTATTCCAAGGATTCCGAGATCCAGGACGGCTATCCCGAATTCACGCTGGCGAGCCTGAAGAAGCTCGGCTGGGACACCGATCTCACCGAAACGGAGATGGCCACGATCATGAAGGTCAATCCGACCAATCCGGATTCGGTGTCGTGGTCGCTCGATCTCTCAGGGGGCATCCAGCGGGTCGCGCTCAAGCACGGCTGCGTGCCTTATGGCAATGGCAAGGCTCGCATGAACGCATTCGGCCTGCCTGATCCGATTCCGGTCCATCGCGAGCCGATCTACACGCCACGCGTCGACCTCGTCGAGAAATATCCGACGCTGCCCGATGCCAAGCAGTTCCGCATGCCCAATATCGGCTTCTCGGTGCAGAAGGCTGCCGTGGAAAAGGGGATTGCCAAGCAGTTCCCGCTCATCCTCTCCTCGGGCCGTCTGGTCGAGTATGAGGGCGGTGGCGAGGAGACGCGTACCAATCCGTGGCTTGCCGAACTGCAGCAGGACATGTTCATCGAGATCAATCCGGCCGATGCTGCCGATCGCGGCGTCAAGGACGGCGGCTGGGTGTGGGTCACGGGCGCGGAGAACAATTCCAGGGCGAGGATGAAAGCGCTCGTCACCGAGCGCGTCGGCAAGGGCGTCGCCTGGATGCCTTTCCATTTCGGCGGCTGGCTGGGAGGCAAGGATCTTCGCAGCGCCTACCCGAAGGGGACCGATCCGATCGTTCTCGGCGAAAGCGCGAACACCATCACCACCTACGGATACGATCCCGCGACCGGTATGCAGGAGCCCAAGGTCACGCTTTGCCAGATCGCGGCGGCATAAGGAGCAACGACGATGGCACGTATGAAATTCCTCTGCGACGCCGACCGTTGCATCGAATGCAATGCCTGCGTCACCGCTTGCAAGAACGAGCATGAGGTGCCCTGGGGCATCAACCGGCGCCGCGTGGTCACCATCAATGACGGCAAGCCGGGCGAGCGCTCGATCTCGATGGCCTGCATGCATTGCACCGACGCGCCCTGCGCGGCGGTGTGCCCGGTGAATTGCTTTTATACCACCGCCGATGGCGTGGTGCTGCATTCCAAGGATCTCTGCATCGGCTGCGGGTACTGCTTCTACGCCTGTCCGTTCGGCGCGCCGCAATATCCGAAGGTCGGAAACTTCGGCTCGCGCGGCAAGATGGACAAATGCACCTACTGCGCCGGCGGCCCGGAGGCCGACGGAAGCAAGGAGGAATACGAGAAGTACGGCGCGAACCGCCTGGCCGAGGGCAAGCTGCCGCTGTGTGCCGAAATGTGCTCGACCAAGTCGTTGCTTGCGGGCGACGGTGAGATCATTGCCCAGATCTACAAGGAGCGCGTCATGAAGCGCGGCTACGGCTCGGGCGCGTGGGGTTGGAAGACCGCGTATCGCGAGACGATCGAGTCCTGAAACGGATAGCCGAAGGGCGCACAACACCGGGAGGACGTGATGGCGTCATTTGAAAGGATCATTCGCCTGGCTTTCGGCACGTGTGTGCTGCTCCTCTTGGTCATGGCGGCGCCCGCAGGTGCTCAGCAGGTCAATCCGACCGCGAGTGCGGTCAAGGAGCAGCAGCTTTTGCAGGAGCTCAACCGGATCCAGGGTCGCGTCAGCATTCCCGATCAGCGGTCGGGCGTTCTGGAGCAGCCGCAGGGGCGGGAATGGCGGGAATTCCGTAATGTGGCGCTGCGCTGGATTGGCGGCGTTGCCATCCTCGGCATGATCGCGGCCATCGTCATCTTCTATCTCTCCGTCGGGATGGTCCGTCTCGAAGCCGGACGGTCGGGCCGCACCATCGTGCGTTTCAACATGTTTGAACGCTTCGTGCACTGGATGACCGCGAGTTGCTTCATTGTCCTGGCCATTTCCGGGCTGAACATCACGTTCGGCCGGCCATTGCTGCTGCCGCTGATCGGCTTCGAAGCTTTCTCCGAATGGTCGCAATGGGCCAAGTACGCCCACAATTATCTGAGCTTCCCGTTCACCATCGGCGTCGTCCTGATCTTCCTGATGTGGATCGGCGGCAATATCCCGAACAAGGTGGATGTCGATTGGGCGAGGCGCGGCGGCGGCCTGATCGGTCACGATCATCCGCCGGCCTATCGCTTCAATGCCGGCCAGAAGATGATCTACTGGATCGTCGTGATCGGCGGCGGTCTGGTTGCAATCACGGGGTACGCGCTGATGTTCCCGTTCTATATGACCGGGATCGAGGCCATGCAGATGGCCCAGATCGTCCACTCCATTGTGGCCGTATTGTTTGTCGCGGCGATGATCGGGCACATCTATATTGGCACCATCGGAATGGAAGGTGCGTTCGAGGCGATGGGCTCAGGCGAGGTCGACGTCAATTGGGCTCGCGAGCACCATAGCCTCTGGTTCGACCAGGAGACGGCACGAGCGGGGCCTAACGACGGACAGTCACGACCCGCAACCGAGGCGGCCGAGTAAGACGGACAGCCGGGAAATTGGGCGGTTCGCTCTATTGCGCCGGTTCTTTCGCAAACAAGATCGAACGGTCCTGCATCTCCTGTTCAGGGAGCTTGTTTGCCTGACCTGTCTGCAGTTCCTGGATGGATGGCATGCCGCTCTGATCGAAGAGTGCGTGCGATCTGAGCATGCTGTTGGCCGCTCCGGCGAGAAGCAAGGCTGCAATGAGCGAGAGCATGAGGCGTTTCATGCGCATCTCCGTCTGCCATGTCCACCCAGCACGACGGATACACGTATATCCTCTTGGGCAATGTGAGCCACTTCACAGCCAGCGGTTCCAAAGTCGTCGATGCGTTCCGTCCAACGAAGCCGGAAGTATGAACCGAGGAAACTGGAAGAGCTCGATCGGACGCGCGCCAACACGCTCTGCGCCGTCTGTTGTGATGCGGCTTTGGTCGTGATGAAAGCCGGAATCGGGGTTCAAGCCTGCGATGTATGCCGCTGTGAAAGTGGCGCGTATGGCCTCCGCTCTCGTGGGCGCGATGTGTGCGCCGGTAGATCAAAGAAAGTCCATCGAAGGCAAGTGGAGCCGGCGCCTGTCGAAAGCGGGCTAGAGAGAACACGGCGCGCTTACGGTGAATAGGCCTTGCGCATCCATGCTGGTCTTTGATTCAGCAAGCCTGGTGATCAGAATTGCACTGACTTGGGAATCGGTCGCGTGCGATATCTCGTTGCTCGGGGCTTTCGCGCACGCGACGCCGATTGCCGTCTTTCTCCCGAGCGCCGTGCTTCCGCCCTTCGTACTCTCTCCCGGAGCCGCTTCAATTGAGCGAGCAGGCTAACGAGCTCGATCGCTGTATGATGCAGAACAGCCAGGCTACAAACCCCACTACTCACTATAACACCCCAACAGGCCTTGCCGGATCCGTGACGGGAAGATCGAATTTGTGACGACGTGCCAATAATTTCTAAGCAATGGATCCCGGAGCCGTCCGTTCGCTTTACGACGATACGCAGAAATATTTTCGAGCACCCTGGTGCATTGCACCAAAATGCTCGCATCGGAAAAGGGAATTTGGACGCGCTCTTTGAAATGGCCTTGGCATTTGCATCAGCGCGAAGGAGCCGCACGAAGGATATCCACCGTCCGGACGATTGACTCTTCGACCCAGGCCTCGCGGGCGAACCAGTTATGATTGGCCTCACAGATTGGGCAACGAGTATTGCCGAAAAACACGATGCTCCGCAGGAAAGTCTCGCGATCCGATTTGATGCCGGTAGGAATCGCGCGACCCGTTTGCGGACACTCGACCATGACCATACCCATGTGAGCCTCCCAGAAACATACTGCTGAAAAAGGGGCCGGTCGGCTGGAGTGCGCTCTCGTCGGTGCGGGTTACTTGGGGGGGCATCGCACCTGGGGTCGCTGTCGAGCAAAGGGCAGCTTGCTCGTGACGACGCTTCTCCAACCGACCGGATTCCTGCTTGGCGAATTCTCGGGATACCGCCGGCTTTGGCCGGCCGGCCTATGAAATGAGGCTTCGGCTTCAACCGAAGGCTTCTGGGAGGCCCCGCACAATTAGCATGTCCAAATCCTTGCGGCTTCGTGCCGAATATTCCGCTCGCAACGAAGCCAATATCTTCCTCTTGACGGACAGATCAGCCAACCGGATCACTGGTCTCACTCCCCCTCACGCAACTCGTTAACATTATCTTTTTTCATTTAATGCGCAATTAAATTCGCGTTGTCGGTCCGGTTTGCGACTCTAGACCGAGTTATTTTGCGGGCTGTCGCGGCGGGGTGTCGTCATCGAAAAGGGCGGGCGCTTCGGACGTTTTCAGCCATCCCTCACTACCGGCCATCAGTTCGGGCGCGCCGCGATTTGGCTTTGGTAACGGGGGGTTAGGTTCGGTTCAAATATGAAATAAATTTTGATTATATGGCTGCGCTGTAATCTCGTTGTTAATTGCTGCCGATCACGTAAGCTAAGCTCGCCCAGGTTTCGTTCGGCTGGAGGAGACAATGTGGGATTTAACTCTTAGCGAGTACGATTTCGCCCCCGATGCGCCGCAGTTGGCCCAGATGCGTGCCGAATTGGTAGGTATTGGCGAGAAGGAGCGCATTCTGCGAGAACGCAGTGCCGATCGCGAAGCCTATCGGTACCTCCTGGATGCTCACCGGTCGAGCGCGAGCGCGCTTTCTTTGAGAGCAGGTGTTGAACATTTCTCCGGAGGGAGGGGGTAGGGGCGCCCAGCCGTGGCATGCCGGACCGGATTGTCGTTTCGAAACGAGACTGATTGGGTCACTTGTGCCCGGCAGACGGGAATTGCCGCGCCGCGGACCGTTCAGATTGAACTTCGTGGCTGCCGAGGGCCGCGACGCTAGCATCCCGGGCGCTGTCGTCGCTTCGTCGGCACAGGACGAGGCAGATGTCTTCACATTGGTTGGAGCCGTGCTGGAAAGATCGTCGGCAGAGATGGTGTTGAGACCGGCTTCGGATGCAGTGTTCGCGCTGCTGGACGGTCGATCAATGCTCTTCAGTGAAGCAGGGCAGAAGATCTTTGAGCTGGACCGAGTAGGGGCATTCATCTGGTGTAAGCTGGCGCAAGGCGCCTCTCTGGAAGACACCTGTAAGGGGCTTGGGACGCTAGGCATTGACGAGCAGACCGCGCGCCAGTTCACCCGACAGGTCGTAGATGTCTGGATCGATCGAGCGTTGCTCGAGGTCGACTGGCGAATGCCGACCGATTTTGCCTTCTCAGCGGTACTAGGCCGGCACCGAATAGGGGTCCGGGCTGCAAATCGGGACCTCTTGAGGCGGCTGTGTTCGCTGTTTTTTGTTTCGGACCAGAACGCCGGCGGAGACGACGACATTGCGATCGAGGCAATGATGCTGGACGAGCAAGTGCTCTTGCGCGGAGAGGATTCCAGCATCTCCAGATGTCAAGTCGAAGCGCTTGCCCCAACGATCAAAGCTCACATCACCGAGCGGCTTATTCGAAGCGATCGCTGGACCTTCTCCCTTCATGCCGCTTCTCTCGTGAAGGACGGTATGGGCCTATTGTTGTGCGGCCAACCGGGAGCTGGAAAGTCTACCCTCACATTGCAGTTGGTGGATGCCGGACTTCGGTACGCCGGCGATGACGTTGCGCTGGTTGGCGCTGACGGAGCGATCTGCGGCATCCCGTTTGCTCTCACCCTCAAGGAGGGATCGTGGGACTTGCTCTCGCGGCTACATGGCGGCCGGTACGACGCGACGCATTGCCGCTCCGACGGCGTTCTGGTGCGATACGTACCCGTTGCGGATGCGTACCACCAAAGCTTTTCCGCAAGCTGGATCATCTTCTTGAACCGTGTCGCGAGCGGTCCGGCCGAACTAACCGCGATAGATCAACTGGATTCGATGAAGCGGCTCATCGACAACGGATTTGCTGCTGACGGAAGACTTTCGCAGGCCGGCTTTTTCGCTTTGAAGCGGATCGTCGCGGGCGCGCCATCGCTTCAACTCACCTATTGCGAGGCCGTGGACGCTCGCCGCGTGCTTATGGATCTATGCAATGGCAAGGCATAGCGCGGCGCTGACGAGCCTCTGCAATTGCCTGCAAGGCATGCCACCTGTCGATGTCGAATGGACGTCCGTAATCGGGCTCGCAAATCAAACCCTGACGACACCGGCGCTCATCGATTTTGTCGACAAATTTGCACCGATCCTGTCGGAGGACGTCTGCGGATATATTCGCCAGATCCACGGCCGAAACGTGCTGCGGAACAATCGGCTCGTCGCTCAACTCGAAGAAGCCGTCGTTGCGATGAACGACCTGGGAATTACGCCAATCATGCTCAAGGGGGCATCGACGCTGGTGACCGCGCCTGAAGAGCGACGAGGCGTTCGGCTAATGTCCGACCTGGATATTATGGTTATGCCGGACGAAGCCAGAATGGCAGTCTCCGCTCTATGCGCAATTGGCTACGAAGTTGACTATGAGACCCCTCCCGAAAGCCACAGATGGCATGTCGAGCTGAATCGCTCGCAGGATGTCGGGACCATCGACCTGCAGCGGGCAGCTCCAGGTCCTGCGTACCTCTACCAGAGCTTCGGGCACCCGCTGAACCATTGTGTGCCCGCGCCGCTGGGGCGCGGACGCGTGTACATCCCCGCGCCTACCTACCGGGCGCTCATGTTGATCATCCATGATCAATTTCAAGACTACGGTTATTGGCTGGGCGACCTCGACCTGCGGCACCTTGTTGAATTGCGCGATATGAGCAATTCTGCCGAGGGCCTGGATTGGAAAGAGCTTGCCTCTCTTGTCTCGGGCGAACTGATGAAGAACGCGGTTGAAACCCAGCTGTTTGCTCTTGCTGAGTTGCTTGGCGTCGAGATTCCGCGAGAGTTGCGCTCTCGGCTAATTCCCCGTCTGCAGTTCATGCGACAGTTGATGCAAGCACGATTTCCGGCCACACGCGTGCCCTTCCTCGCAATGATGATGCTGGATCTCGGAAACTACCGGAAGGTGGCCAATGACACCATCCAACCCACTGCGCGCCGGCGTGGATTGTGGTCCCTGCCGAGGATGGGAACCCTGCAGTTTCTGTTGAAGGCGGCCGTCGCGGTGCGCGCAGGGAAGGCCTAAAATCACAAGCCCCTCCGTTAGGGCTGCAGCTCCGAAGCGAACGCTTTCAACTGGCCGCGTTCCGAGCGAGTGCCAGCTTCCGGACGTGAATCTAACGATTTCGCGCATGCGGGGATTTGCAGCGGCAGGGCTATCAATGCTCTTGACCACCAGCATTCTGGTTGGAGGCTTCACCGTTCTCGTGAATCCTGAACTCCTCCAATGTGTGCCCTGATTGTAGGGCGGCGACCAGCCAGCGCGGCTGTTTGCCACGCCCAGACCAAGTCTCTGTCGGTTTGAGAGGGTTGAAGTATTTCGGTACGACCTTCGGATATTTGCGGCGGGGAGGCTGGCCTAGGCCCATCTCTGCCGCCCCGCTTTCGGGCCCACCGACCTGTTCCGGTTGATTGAGTTGCGCCAGGCGCTTCTCCAGCTCCCGCTTTTCGGCCGTGATCTTTTCAGCAAGAATCTTTGTTAGCTCCTCGTGGAGGAGCCATAGTTCTTCAAAATCCATGGCTTCGAGATCTTGCCTGCGCATAGCATTCTCGTCACCGTTCAACCCACGCTCCCGACTACCTTGTCATCTCCACGCCGAGTATCGTTTTCGAGCGGCAAATACGGATAGGTCCAAGGCTGGTCTTTCAAATTGGCGTGACAATAAATAATAATATATTATTTAATTATTTATTGCGAGGATTATTTTCATCAGTTTTTAATGCGGGCCCGATGAGAAACATTGGATGTTATCGATTGCCCTTTGGGGCAGCCTTCAGGAAGCGATCAGCCGGTTCATCGCTCCCGCGGCAAGATTGATTGATATCCAGGCTTTAAAGCCGCAAATCCAGCTGCGATGGCTCCCGCTGAGGGTATCGCAGTCGTAAGCTCCCGGTTGCCGAGGGTTCATGGTCGTATTTTACTAAGAACGAAGCAACGCGGCCTCGGGTGCCGATCATATTTGTCGAAAGTGCGGCATGGCAGATTGATCCCAGGCCCCGCTTAACGTGTCGTTCTTCACTTGAGTCGGGGCATCGGTGCACGTAAGGCGCGTAATGTTACTTTGGCCGCTATTAAATTGAGCGGATAAGTTCATTTTTTTGTCTTGATTAGAACCGGCGGCGCAGTTATGTGGAGCACCAACTTGCCGTTCGGTTCCACATATTTTTGTTTAAGCTGACCACTTGGTTCTTGATTAGCCGACCGGGACAATATTAAATGGGCGCAACTACAGGATGCTAGCATGTCGACCAAGAAGCTCGAACTAGAAGCGATGTCTCTGGACGATCTATGGTCGCTTCATGAGGAAATTAGCGGCATTTTGTCGGATCGGATTAAGGCGGAAAAGCAGGAACTGGAGAAGCGCCTGGCGGTTCTCGGAGGGGGAATGGCCGTGTTCGAAACCGGCGGGCCGGCCGTCGCCCCGACCGGCAAGCAGAGGCGCAAGTATCCGCGTGTGCTGCCGAAGTATCGCAACCCCCAGACTTCTGAAACCTGGTCAGGACGTGGCAAGCGGCCGCGGTGGTTGGTTGCTGCCATGAAATCCGGCCGACGGATCGAGGAGTTTCGCATAGCGGCAGCGACTCCGAAGCTTCGGCAGCGGGCGTGAGACGTCGTTACGCCAGCAGGTTGGCGCAGCTTGGCACTTTGAGCGGGGACCGAGCCTAGTAGGCGTTGCGGCCCCGCAAGACCTCCATCGGAGTTTGCAACAGGATTGCGAGATCCAGCCGAAGACTCCAATTGTCGACGTACCAGAGATCGTACTGTACACGTGCTTCGATCATGGACGCTGTAGGTGTTGCGCCGCGGCAGCCGTGGATCTGGGCCCATCCGGTCAGTCCTGGCCTGACCCGGCGGCGAAACGCGTAGTTTCGCACGAGCTTGTCAAACTGTCCGTCGTGGGCCAAGGCGTGGGGGCGCGGACCCACCAGCGACATGCTGCCCTCGAGCACATTCAGCAGTTGCGGCAGTTCATCGAAACTAGTTCGACGCAGCCATCTGCCCACGCGGGTGATGCGTTGGTCGGCCGGGGTGGCCTGAACTATCACGCTGCCGTCCTCGAGCACGTGCATGGTCCGAAACTTGCGGATCAAGAATGTCCGACCATTAAAACCACAGCGCTGTTGTCGGAAGAACACGGGGCCGGGAGAATCCAGCTTGATTGCGATTGCGGCAAGCGCAAGCAGCGGTGCGGATATCGCCAAGGCGAGCCCCGCGCCAAGAATATCAATGATTCGCTTGGTTGCGCACTCGAACGGGGTAAGGGGACCGCGCTGCAATTCTACGCAAACGGCACTACCAAGGCTGCGCGTAGGATGCCGTAGCAATTCGGCTGTTGTGCCGACCGGCACGAATATGACCGGAAACGGCAATACCCGCAACTCGGCAACAAATGCCCGAAGCTCGGGCCATCGCTCCGGGCTGGCTTCGACCACCACCTGGTCGAGCCGGGCGTTGCGAATGTGGTCGATTACGCGAGACGTGAGGCGCTTGCGACCGGCAGGACCGAACCCAATGGGGGGCAGGCTGAACCGCCCCTTGATGCAGTATCCATGCATAGCCAAGGTTTCCGGTAGGCCGGCATTCTTCGAAAGCGGCTGGTCCGTGATTAGAACGATATTCGTGCTGGCAAATCTTCTTTCGCTCAGGCCTCTTATCAGCAGCGATTTGACAGCCCATCGCTCGGCTACAAGCAACCCTAGGCCAAGGATGGCGAAGAGCGGGCCTGCTTCCTGAGATACGCCCGGACGAATTGCAAAGCCGTCGGCGGCCCAAATCAAGAGCAGCAATGACGCCCACGTCACGCAGACGGCCCGAACCTGGTTTTTGAGGACGAGGAGCTCAATCGGGCGATAAAGACCTTGAGCCTTCAGCACGGATGCAACGCAAGCTGCGCTGACCAGCGCTAAGCCAAATGCGTTGCCATGGTCTCCATCAGCTTGCCCGTTTTGGAGCCGGTACAGTAATGTGGAGACGACGCTCGCCAACAAAATCGTCGCGATATCGGCACAGAGTGCAACATGTTCGATCCAGTCATAACGGAGGGGCCATTTATGCCTGGGGGACACCGACGGCTCGAGGCTGACACGAGCCGTGTCGTTTCGATCGGGGAGGTGCCGGTTCACGAAGTTCATGGTGGGGCACTCGGAATTCGCATTTAATTTATTATTAATATTGAATATATCAAGCAAAATATCTTAATTTAAATGATACCAAATGCCGCTCTTCGGATCTGGCGCGTGCTCGAAGAACTGCCCATCGAAGCGGAACAGGTTTGGAACTACCGCGCCGCCCCTCGACCCCATGTCCGGTTCGGCAAAGGTAGATCCGTTTTAGGCCCAGGGATCGGGACTTCCTTACGCATGCTTTGAAGAGCTGCTGAATCCCATTCCGAAATCAGATTGTCCACAAGGGCCTTCCCCTCCGCCGACGCCGATTGATAGGCAGCAATGAGAGCGGGTCGAAGAGCGGGCTGCCTAGCAAAGGCAATCTTGGCGTCGCGCTGCACCAGTTCACGCAATTCGGGATCGCTGACGACCGAAGCCTCGCCGAGAGCGGCAGTCAGTCGTAGCGGAAGCAGTACCAAATCGTTTGGAGCTGTGTAGTAAGAGAGTTTCAGTAAGGCCGCGACGTCGTATTCGACCGATTTTTGTTCCCTCGACAGTGCCGCAAGCATGAGCCAAAGATCCCCTCGTAATGGCGAGGACCGCAGTGCCTGCGCCAGTACAGTCGGCGCGGCAGGATGGACTCCGAACTCCGGTCTTGAGGCTGCTGCTCCATTGGCCGCGGGCTGTGGGGCGGGAGCGGGTCTCCCAGACCGCAAATCGCCATCACTGCGCAGTGAGTTCTGCGGCAGCACTCTCAGAAGTGCTTGGCGTGAGGCATCATTGGCAGCGAGCGCTTCAACCGGCAAACCGCCGGGATACGACGGCTGAGCGAGCAGCCAGACCGTTTGGGCGATCAGCGCGACTGCGATGGAGCCCAATCCAATACGCATCGATGCATTGCCAATCCCATATGAGCGTATTGGCGCGCATGCCAGGCCCGGACTATCCAGTCCAACGACGGGCCGCGTCGACCGCGACTGCTCGGTCACGGCGCCTGTATCACGCTGGCTTTGGGCGACCGCAAGTCCGAACAGCGCGGCAGCCAACAGCGATGCGCCGAACTCGAGAATGCCGTCTTCGACCAAGGCCAGCACAACCAATGAAGTCGCCGCGCCGGCGCCAATGGCCGCGTAGACGTAGTCATGCCTTCGCCGCAGGGAGCATCTGAGCAAGGCCCCGGCGCCAACCACCGCAACGATCAACACGCCGTACAGAAAGGGGCGGCCCATCTCGATTGCGATGGCCGCGGCAGCCGTCGGGCGCTCTCGTGAGAACGGCGCGGCAATATCGCGATGGATTGGTAGCAATGCCGCGTAGGTTCCCGCGCCGGAGCCGGCATGGCCGGCATCCTGCAACATCCGCTCGGTCGCCCCCGGGGCGTGCTGGGACAGGGCGACTGTCAGATCGGCATTAGGCCTTATTGGCATGAGGGTGAAGGCCGCCAGAAACAACACTGCAGCCGTGGCCAGGACGCTCGCGATACCCCATAGCCCAGAGAACCAGTTACGGATCGCGAACGCGGCAAGCACGATTCCCACTCCGAGCAATGCCGCTGTGGCCGTTCCCATCCCGTCTCCGCTGGCAAGGGTTGCCGACAGACAGAGAAGGGTTGCGAGGAGTGCGAACGACAGAGTCGTCGCCACTCGAAATGGGCGTTGCTTGACACGGCGGCGGTGGTCCTCGAACGCACGGGTCATCATCGCTGCGGACAGCACCAGCCCCAGTACTGCCGGGACTGCGCCGGTCGCGGCGAGGACAGGAGTATCGCCGCGCGAGAAACCGTCCGTTCCGATCGTCTGCCGCAACAGCAGGTACGCACTGACGATCGTCGAGATCGAGACCAGCATGCAGAGGAGTTGCCACGCACGCTGTCTGTCCAGCGCGACGACAGTCGTGATGAGCGCGAGGGCGACGGCAGTGCTGTAGTGCAAGAATGCCTGCACAGTTGCACGGACGTCCACCGTGAGCCGTTCGGTGAGGGGGGCATTCAAGGCGGCCGATGCGGTTTCCCAAATCGGATTGCCGAGCCCGTGGATAGGAACTGGCGCGAGCTGGAAGGCCATGTAGATCGCCGGTACAGCGAGAATGAGGATGAGAACGAGTCCCGACCGCCGTACCAGACTCGCGATTGCGGAGGATGAGGCGAAGATTGCGGTTGCCAGCGCCGCGGTTGCGAGGAGAGCAGAGGATAGAGCTCGTTGCTGCGGGATCTCGGGCATTGCAAAAGCTGCTGCGACGGACACAACGAGTGCCAGCATCAGGAACCTGACGAGCATACCACGTCACCTCTCTGGCTTTGCGTTCCTCCGGATGCTCCGATCGGCAGACCGTCTAACGCGCAAATCGTGATGGTGCACGGCGAGGGGCCGCTCAAGAGCTCGAAAGACCGTAACGAACATAGTGACTGTCGTCGTAATAGTCGCTTCGATGGGTGTCGTATCGCGCCATTGCCTTGATGTCCGTCTTGTTCAAGACTGCGCCGATCAGCGAGTCCGAGATCGTTGGGGCGGTGTGCAGTGCATGCTGAACGACCTCGATCTTGGTGCGTCCCCACTCGACGACGAGAACGTAACAATCGATCAGAGGCGCCGTGACCCGTACGTCGACAAGCGGGCTCAGCGGCGGAAGATCTACAATGACATAGTCATAGCTTTGTCGCAGGCGATCAAAGAGCTTGCATATCGAGCTGTCGGACAGCAGTTCGCTCGAGTGAAGTACGGGCCCGCGTTGAACGGCCGGAAGAACGGCGAGATTTGTCCTCGGGTCCCGCCATACCACCTCCTCGAGTGGGCGAGCACCGTTCATGACCTCAATAATGCCATCCACTGCCTTCGGGACCAGACGGGCCGAGAGCGATGGATTCCGGAGATCGCAGTCCACTATGATGACCTTCTTTCCGCTGTGTCCGATGAGTTGCGCCACGGAAGCAGCAATCGTGGTCTTGCCCTCATTTGGGAGAGCTGACGTCAGGCCAATCACCTGGTTGGGGGTCTTCGCCGGGCTGTGATCGATCGCAATCTTGATCGCACGGATGGCCTCCGTGTACCGAGAGAGAGGCATGCCTACGACCGCGCGATGAATGTCCGGAGCGGTCGAAAGCATTCGTTGGCTCGAGTCTTCCTGCGTCTGTTGAAGCCGGGCCGACGGCCTCTGCGGCTTGGGTAAGTTCAGGATTGGCACGAGAGACAGGCACGGAAGTTCCAGCGCAGCCTCGAGCTGGGAAGAGGTACGGAAAACGCGGTCCATTACGTCTCTCACGAAACCGAGCAGCAGTCCGAGCGCGAGGCCACCCAGAAGACCGAAACTCAGCACGACCTTCGTCTTCGGTTTGCTCTTAGTCTGTGCGGCGGACGCGGGGAAGATGACCCGGGTTTCGGAGATAGGGAAGGTCTCCTGCTGCGTCGAGCCCATGTACTGCTGAAGGAAGGTGTCGTAGAGCGCCCGCAGGCTCTTCGCTCGACTTTCCAAATCTCTTATCGTCAGCTCTGCCGAGTTCGTGAGGCGCGACTGCGCAATGGCGACGGACAGACGTTTTTCGATCTCCTGCTGCCGCTGCTTTGCGAGTTCGGCTTCGCTGCGGCTTATCTCAGATAGTCTCTTAACCTCGTCTAGAATGGAGACCCGAAATTCACGGAGCCTGTTTCGGATGTTAACGACCGCCAGGTGGTCGCGCCCGACGCGCGCCGATAACTCGGCCTCACGCCTGGCGAGTTCGAGATATTGCTGGCGTAGCGACGTAATGATTGGACTGTTCATCGCGTCGGAGCCGATGGCATCCAGATTGTTGATCGCGGATGGTTTTGCCGGGTCGGTGCCGAGGAGAGTTTCGTAGCGGGACAGCTTGGCCGCAGCCTCCGAACTCTGCGCACGGGCGGTAGCCAGCCGAGTGTTAAGTTCCGTGATCTGCTGCTCGTCGATCGGTTTTCCACCGGGCGAAACGATGTTGTTCTGAGATTTGTAAGCGTCAACGGCACGTTCGGCGGTCAACGCCTCCTCGCCGAGGTTTCGCAGCCGTTCCCGCAGCCAACTTGTTGCAGTGCGGCTGGCTTCAAATTTCGCGTCGAGCTGATCGTTGATGTAGGCTTTGGCAATTGCGTTCGCGATTTCCGCCGCTAGCGCTGGATCGCTCGAGGTGAAGTTGACTTCAATAACGTGACTATAGCCAACTCGACCTGCAGATAGGCGATCCAGAAAGCTCGCAATGGCGACTTCTGAGAGCTGCTCTGGCGCGGCAGATTGCGCAGCTTCCGACGGATTCGATCGCCATCGTCGAAGCCAGCTCAGTAGCCAGGACTGCAGCGACCGTGACTCCTTGAAATCCGGGTGATCGCCCAATTTCAGCTGCTTGATCACGGCCGCAGCGGTTGCCTGCGACTTGATGATCTGCAGCTGCGTTTCGATCTGAGTGACATCGACGATCGGTTCGGAGAGCAACGATTGCTTCTGGAGGAATTGCGCCCTCGGGTTTTCGAACAGGACCTGAACCTGCGCCGTATAGGCCGGCGAGACCAGTCGGAGGTATATGAGGCTGGCGGCACCTGCCAGGACGGTGGTGAAAATGATGACGAGGTATTGCCGCCTTATAAAGACGAGCGCCAATTTAATGAGCTCGCCGATGCCCGCGGCGTCTTGGCGATCCGACTGCATTGGCATGGAGGAGGGCAGACGTGCCCCATCGGTCTGGAGCGTATTGGTCTGAAGCATCGGACAATTCTCTCGGCTATTGACAGTCGCGCGGGAGCACGGGGCCGTAGGCGATATTCGAATCCGCGGCCGTATTTAAAATAATATATCTGATAAATTTTGTATTGCCAATTAAATCTAGCTCAGGCATTAATTGCCTGGAAATTAACTCGATGAAGGGCCGGCGTCCGATTAAACCCGATATTTGTCGCGAACTGAGCGAGGCGGACTTGGTCCGCTGCGCTGCTCGGTTGGGAGGACATTGGGGAGATTAGGCCGACCGTCCGGGCGCTAGCGCCGCTTATCGGAGCGTGCGGTCATGCTGGAAGTGCGAAGTTTGGCGATTCCGGATGTCAAGCTGGTCCGATCGAAGCGCTTTTCCGATACGCGCGGCTATTTTTGCGAGACGTTTCGTCGCTCTGCTTTCGCCGAAAGAGGCATTTCTCACGATTTCATCCAAGACAATCAATCCTGCTCGGAGCGAGTCGGGACGGTTCGCGGATTGCACTTCCAGCAGCCTCCCTTCGCGCAGACCAAGCTGGTTCGCGTGTTAAGGGGAGCGATCGTTGACGTGGTGGTCGACCTTCGGCGGCGGTCGCCGACATTCGGCCAGCACGTCTCGGTCAAACTGGATAGCGAGACTGACGAGCAGTTGCTCGTTCCAAAAGGGTTCGCTCACGGTTTCTGTACGCTCGAGCCTCAAACTACGGTCTTTTACAAGGTCGACGAGGTCTACTCTCCGGACCACGACGCCGGCATCCATTGGGCGGATCCCGAATTGGCTATCGAGTGGCCGGTGAGGGCCTCGGCGGCCCAGCTTTCACCGAAGGATCGGGCGCTTCCCCGTTTCGACCAGCTTGCTTCAATGTTTGAATAGAGGGCGTGGCATGCGTGTCCTGGTGACCGGAGGAGCGGGATTTATCGGGTCTGCGGTCTGTCGACAGTTGGTGTTGGAAGCCGGTGCCTCGGTCGTCAATGTCGACAAGTTGACCTATGCGGCTAATTTGGCCTCGCTGGCATCCATCGAGGGTGCCAGCTGTTATCGATTTGAGCAGCATGACATCTGCGATCAGGAGGCGGTCACTCGTTTGTTTTACAAGTGGCAGCCAAGCGCAGTCATCCACTTGGCAGCGGAGAGCCATGTCGATCGGTCGATCACAGGCTCGGCAGCGTTCGTTAGCACCAACATCGTCGGTACCTATACTCTACTGGAAGCTGCCAGACGATATTACGACGGGCTTTCAAGCCAGAGGCAAAGACAGTTCAGGTTCATTCACGTGTCGACGGACGAGGTCTACGGTTCATTGGGGCCGGCCGACTGCTTCCGGGAAGATACCCCTTACCGGCCGAGTTCACCCTATTCGGCGAGCAAGGCCGCCTCGGACCACCTCGCGCTCGCCTGGTATAAGACCTACGGCTTGCCGGTGATCGTCTCCAATTGCTCGAACAATTACGGTCCATTCCAATTCCCGGAAAAGCTCATTCCGCTGGCGGTTCTCAACGCGATTGAGCACAAGCCGTTGCCTGTCTATGGCGACGGCAGCAATGTGCGCGATTGGCTTCATGTCGACGATCACGCCGCAGGCCTGATCAGGCTGCTATTCGAGGGCAGGGCCGGAGAGAAGTACAATTTCGGCGGCGATAGCGAACGCTCGAACCTGGAGGTAGTCACCCAGATTTGTGACGTGCTTGATCGATTGCGTCCGGGGCCGACAGCGAGGCGATCATTGATCTCGTTTGTGCCGGACCGTCCGGGACACGACGCACGTTACGCAATCGATGCGTCCAAGGCTCGCAGCGAGCTGGGATGGCGGCCGACCCGCAGCTTCGAGCAAGGTCTCGCCGACACGGTGGAATGGTATCTGGCTAGCGGCGCCTGGTGGGCGCGGGCTCGCAATATGGTCTACGACGGCGCGCGCCTTGGTCTCCCAGCCACCCGCCACTGAGGTTGCCATGATCGAACGACCGATTCTGATTGCTGGTCGAAACGGCCAATTGGGCAGTTGCCTTCGTGATCTCGCTGCGCTTAGCGGCCTATCTGCAGTGGCCCTCGGACGTGAGGAGCTCGACCTAGAAGTCCGGGACGGGATCGACAGGACGGTCGCCTCGATCGCCCCCTGCATGATCATTAATGCCGCGGCATATACGGCTGTGGATCGGGCGGAGGCGGAAGTCGGAAAAGCCTTCAGTGTCAACCGCGATGGTGCGGCCGCGTTAGCGGATGCCGCATGGCAGAGAAACATTCCGCTCGTGCATTTATCGACGGATTACGTCTTTGACGGTGCCAAGAGTGAGGCTTACGACGAAGCCGACGTTCCGGCGCCGTTGAACACATATGGCGCATCAAAGTTGGCCGGCGAGGCGGCCGTTTTGGCGGCGCATCCTCTCGCGACTGTCGTCAGGTCGTCTTGGATCTACAGCGCAACAGGAAGCAACTTCGTTCGGACGATGTTGCAGCTGGCCGAAACGCGTCCAATCATAAGGGTCGTCTGCGACCAACACGGAAGCCCGACGTCAGCCGCGGAGCTGGCCGCAGCGCTCCTGAAGATCGCAGAGCGGTCGATCACAGATGATCGCCGCATCGCGGCAGGCATCTTCCATGTGTCCGGCCAGGGAACAACGAGCTGGCACGGCTTCGCCGAGGCAATTTTCGATGGTTTATCCCGTCGTGGAGTGCGGCCGCCGGCGCTGGAAGCGATCACGACTGAGCAGTATCCCTGCGCTGCGCGCAGGCCCCTGAACTCCCGCCTGGACTCGTCCAAAGCGGAGCGCGTGTTTGGAATTCGGTTGCCGGCCTGGCGCCACTCTCTCGAAACTTGTCTCGACCAACTTGTCGGAAAAGGAGACACCGATGCTGAAGGGAATTGTCCTAGCTGGCGGCAGCGGAACGCGGCTCTATCCGATCACGCGTGTGGTCAGCAAGCAGTTACTGCCCATCTATGACAAGCCGATGATCTACTACCCGCTGTCGACGCTGATGCTGGCAGGAATCCGCGAGATCCTGGTGATCACGACCCCGGCAGACCGGTCTCAGTTTGAGCGATTGCTCGGAAATGGAAGCCAGTGGGGGATTAGCCTCAGCTATGCGGAGCAGCCTCGCCCCGGCGGCCTGGCGGAAGCCTTCATCGTAGGTGCCGATTTCATCGGAACCGATCGCGTCGCAATGGTGCTCGGAGACAATATCTTCTTCGGCGGCGGCTTGCGCGAACTACTCGCAAGGGCCGCAGCCCGCGAGGAAGGTGCAACCGTGTTCGCGTATCACGTGCGCGATCCCGAACGATACGGCGTCGTTACGTTCGACGAGGCGGGCCGCCCACTACGAATCGAGGAGAAGCCGAGAAAGCCGACATCGAACTGGGCGATCACCGGTCTCTATTTCTTCGATAACCGGGTCGTGCGATATGCCCGCCGTGTCAAGCCGTCGCCGCGGGGAGAGCTCGAGATCACGGATCTGCAAATGCGCTATCTCGCGGCCGGCGCTCTCCACGTCGAGCGCATGGGACGGGGCTTTGCGTGGTTGGACACGGGCACGGTCGAGTCGCTTCTCGACGCAGGGACCTTTGTGCAGACGCTTGAAAAACGCCAGGGCATGAAGGTGGCTTGTCTCGAGGAGGTCGCCTTTCGGCAGGGATTCATCGATGAAGATCAGCTTCTTGGACTGATTCAGCCGCTGGAGAAGAGCGGATACGGCAGGTATCTCAATGAAATACTGCGGTTGCCCGCGGCGCGCTCCGGCGTCGCAATCGATGGCTGATTTAAAGTTATTATTTCCGATTTAATTAATTGACTGGCGCGGTTCTTTTAAATTAAATACTTCGCTTGCGAAGCTCGAGGGCTGGCCATGTTGAATCAAAAGGCGAGCGTCTTCTATCGGTCGGCAAGGCCGCTCCTCCCGGAAGAGGGTGATTTCGGCCAGATAGATGCTGACTTGCTCGGTGCGCCCCTCTGGAATGCGATCCGGAGCAGAGACGCTGCTTGGCTGTGGAGGACGACCAGCACCCTGACGCGCCCGGACAGCCTCGGCTCGCTACTCTCCTCGGGCTCCGATCTGCGAGCGGTGATCGCGTCTTCGCGTTCGCGGGCCGGTACGACACATTGGATAAGTTCGAGCGGCGGCTATTGGAATGTCGCCGTGAACTGGAGTGCGGGTATTCCGATGGCGGCGTACGGCGCCTTCATCGACGCGCCTGGATCCTATGTTGTCACGACCAGAGCCAATGTCGATGTGGGCAGTTTGATCGTTGAAGCAGGTGTGACGATCGCGCTCGGGAAAGACTCGTCGTTCGTGGTGGAAGGTGACGCCATAAACAACGGGAGCATCAAGGTCGGATCGCCCGGCGGCGATGGGGTTGCCGCAGCGGACTTCAGAGGTGATGTCCGCGGGGCGGGCGCCTTCGCGATTTCCGACAAATCGGCACTCGAGATCGGAGGCTCGGTCTCCGGGCAGCTCGTGAACGGTTCGTTTTACGGAATAACCGTCTCCTTCGATACGGACGTCGGCACCCTGGTTCTCGATCGCTCCGCCCAATTTCATGGCCTGATCGGGAGCTCGTCGCCGGACCGACCGCTTTCAACCGGCAACCTGATCGACCTCAGGGATTTCGCTTTCACGTCGACGATGTCCGCCTCTGTTCACTACGACCTGGGCTCAAACATCAGCACAGTCGATTTCAGCAATGGAGTCGGCAATGTCACTCTGCTGTTCTCCGGGAACGACCCAAATTGGACCTTTGCAAGTGATGGGCAGGGCGGCACGATCGTTGCAGACCCGGTCACGAACCCGATCGTCCTGGAAAATCAGAAACAAGGCACATCGCCAAATATCTGGCAGATCGACCCTGGCGCGGACTCGACGAAAATCCAGGGGTTCACGACAGCGATAAGTACCAATATCGGCGGCACCGTTCAATTCAAGATCAACAACCAGACGGGCAATCCGAATTATCGTATCGATATCTACCGGCTGGGTTATTACGGCGGCAACGGCGCCAGATTGGTTACGACCGTACAGCATCAGGCCGCAACTTCCGTTGTGCAGCCGGCGCCATTGAAGAACGCATCGACTGGCCTCGTCGACGCCGGCAATTGGAGCGTGACCGACTCCTGGAGCCTACCGACGGACGCCGTTTCTGGCGTGTACATCGCCAACGTCATCGACGGAACGCAGATCTTCCAGATTCCATTCGTCATCCGCAACGATGCGTCGCACAGCGCTATGGTGTTTCAGACCTCCGATCAGACGTGGCAAGCCTACAACCCCTGGGGCGGAGCCAATCTTTACACCGGCAACGGACCTGGCATCAACGGTTCGGCCTATGCCGTAAGCTACAACCGCCCCATTACGACACGGGACGGCGGTCTGTACGGCACCTCCAACGATATGGTGTTCTCGGCGGAGTATCCGGCGATCTACTGGCTCGAGCAGAACGGATACGACGTCTCCTACATCTCCGGCATCGACGCTGCGACCAGCGGATCACTCCTGCTCAACCATCAAGTCTACATGGATGTCGGCCACGATGAATATTGGACCGATAGCCAGTTCTCCAACGTCCAGGCGGCCGGCCGTGCCGGCGTCAATCTGATGTTTCTCAGTGGCAACGAAGTGTATTGGCAAACGAGACTCGCGCCCAGTATCGATGTCAGCCAGACGGCCAACCGCACCCTGATCTCGTACAAGGACACCCACGCCAATCAGTTGATCGACCCAACTGGAACGGCGACTGGCACTTTCATGGACGCGCGCTTCGCGTCGACTGGAGGCCTGTCGGGAATCCCTTCCAATGCCCTCACCGGCCAGGTATTTCAGGTGGACTCCGATCGCACGGATATTATCCGGATTCCGTACGACATGACGAAGTTGCGCTTCTGGCGCAATACGTCGGTCGCCAATACGCCGGTGGGCCAAACCGCCTCGCTTGTACAGAATCTGCTCGGCTATGAGTGGGATTCGTCGCCTGATAACGGCTTCCGCCCGGCTGGACTGGTAAATGTGTCGTCTTCGACGCTGCAGATCACGGGCCAATATCTCCTGGACTACGGCAACACCACCGGCAACGGAACAGCAACTCATAATCTGGTCGAGTTTCGCGACCCGGTCAGCGGTGCCCTTGTTTTCGGGGCCGGCACGGTGTTCTGGTCGTGGGGCCTCGCCTCCGATCACGACCAGGTGGTTGGGTCCGCTACGCCGATTGATCCGAACGTCCAGCAAGCAACGGTCAATGTGCTCGCCGACATGGGCGTGCAACCCGCGACGCTGCAAGCGAGCCTGGTAATTGCTTCCCAATCGACTGATCACACTGCTCCAACATCCACCGTCACGAACGTCTCGGCCAGCAGCATCCCGGAGGGCCAGTCGGTTACCGTCACAGGATCGGCGAGCGATGCGGGCGGCGTCATCGGCGGTGTTGAAGTCTCGACAGACAGCGGACAGACGTGGCATCCCGCCAGCAGCAGAGTCGGCATCGCGAATGTGACCTGGTCGTATACATTCTCCGCTGGCGCTTCCGGCCAGTACAACATCAAGAGCCGGGCGGTGGACGACAGCCTGAACCTCGAGACGGCTGGCCAGGGCGTTGCTTACACCGTCACGCCCTCGTCGAACCTGACGATCTTTAATCCGACCGATACGCCGGCCGTAGTCACAACCAACGACGCCGGCGCTGTAGAATTGGGTATGAAGTTCGTCGCCGCCGAGTCCGGCGATATCACCGGCATCCGGTTCTACAAGGGGCCGCAGAACACGGGGACGCATCTGGGCGATCTCTGGACGACGAATGGCGTACTGCTTGCGAGCGCCACGTTCACCAACGAAAGCGCGAGTGGTTGGCAACAGGTGAATTTCGCGACACCGGTCCATGTGCAGGCCGGGGTCACCTACATCGCCTCCTATCACACGAATACCGGTCAGTACTCTACGACCGACTTCTATTTCGACAATGCCGGCCATACGCACGGTGCGCTGACGGCAACAGGCAGCGGCCTCAACGGTGTCTATGCCTACGGTCCCGGACCGCTTTTCCCGAACACTGTTTCGATTGTGAAGGCTCAGAATTATTGGGTCGATGTCGTCTTCAGAAATACCAGCCAGCAGCCGCAGGCCAACAATGACAGCGGCTTTAACGTAACCGAAAACGGTGTTCTGACCATTCCGGCATCGGCGCTGCTCGCCAATGATACGGATCCGGCCGGCCTGTCATTTTCGATCACCGGCGTGAGCAGCCCAATCAACGGTAGCGTAAGCTACAACGCTCAGACTCAGACAGTGACGTTCACTCCGACCGCGAATTTCGCGGGATCGGCGCAATTTTCCTATACGATCACTGACACGAGCGAGGCCACCGGAACCGGCCAGGTTCTCCTCAACGTCAACTATCCCGTCTCCGCGCAAAGCCTGTTCGCCACAAACGCCGCGCCGAGCGTGGCCAATTCGGGTGATACGAGCTCCGTCGAGGTCGGAGTCAAGTTTTCCGCTTCTGTGAGCGGGACGATAACCGGCCTTCGCTTCTACAAGGGGTCGTCGAATACCGGCACCCATGTCGCGCATCTGTGGAGCTCGACGGGAACGCTCCTTGGTACGGCGACCTTCGCGAATGAGACGGCCAGCGGCTGGCAACAGGTCAGTTTCGCGAGCCCGATCGCCATTTCCGCGGGAACGACATATGTCGCGTCCTACCACACCAACGGAAATTATTCCGACACTCAGAGCTACTTCACGAGCTCAGTTACGAACGGCCAGTTGACCGCGCCAGCGGCGGGGAATGGAGTGTACGCCTACGGAACCGGGACCGTCTTCCCGACCAACCTCTACAAGTCGACCAACTACTTTGTCGACGTGGTCTTCAATGGATCCGCCGCTACGAACAGGTCGCCGACCGCCGTGGCCGACACCGGCGACGCCACCGAGAAGGGCGGCGTCAATAACAGCACCGGCGGTTCGCTCGCCACGGGAAACGTGCTGACCAACGACACCGATCCGGACGCGGGCGATACGAAGACGGTAACTGCGGTGAGCTTCGGTTCGACTTCCGGCACGCTAGGATCGGCGCTGAATGGCGCGCATGGTAGCCTCGTGCTCAGTGCTTCGGGCGCCTTCACCTATACGGTCAATGAGACGGATCTTGCCGTTCAGGCCCTGCGGCTTGCGAACAACACGCTGACGGATGTCTTCAATTACACGATGCGTGATGCCGCCGGCGCAACATCCTCGACCACGCTCACAGTCACCATTCACGGTGCCAATGATGCACCGACGCTGGCGATCCAGACCGGTAACCAAACCGCGACAGTGGGTTCGGCGTTCTCGCTGACGCTGCCGGCCGGCACCTTCACCGATGTCGATTCCGGCGATTCACTCACCTATGGTGCGACAGCGGCGAATGGCTCCGCACTTCCCGCCTGGCTGACCTTTAACGCATCAAATCGAACCTTTAGCGGTACGCCATCGTCAGCGGATGTCGGCACGCTGGGTGTGAAGGCAGCTGTGACGGATCTCGGCAGCCAAACCGCGAGCGAAACGTTCAATATTGTCGTGACAACGACCGCGAACGCTCCGCCAACCGCCGTCGCCGACACGGGTGACGCGACCGAGAAGGGCGGTGTCAGTAACGGCAGCGGCGGCTCACCCGCCACGGGAAACGTTCTGACCAACGACACCGATCCGGACGCAGGCGATACGAAGGCCGTGACTGCGGTCAGCTTCGGTTCGACTTCCGGCACGCTGGGCTCGGCGCTGAATGGAGCGCACGGAAGTCTCGTGCTCAGTGCTTCAGGTGCTTTCACCTATACCGTCAATGAAACTGACTCTGCCGTCCAAGCCTTGCGGCTATCGACTACCACGCTGACGGACGTGTTCAATTACACGATGCGTGACGCCGCCGGCGCAACATCGTCGACTACGCTCACAGTTACCATTCATGGCGCCAATGATGCGCCGGTCCTGGCGGCCCAAACCGGCAACCAGACTGCAACGGTTGGTTCGGCCTTCTCGCTGACGCTGCCGGCCGGCACCTTCACCGATGTGGATTCCGGGGATTCACTCGCCTATACGGCAACTGCGGCCGACGGCTCGGCACTTCCCGCCTGGTTGTCTTTCAATGCGTCGACCCGGACTTTCAGTGGCACGCCGGCGTCGGCCGACGTCGGCACGCTCGGTGTGAAGGCCGCCGCGACTGATCTCGGCGGACTCACGGCCAGTGAGACGTTCAATATAGCAGTGGGCACGGCCTCCTCGACGGTCAGCTTGTTCTCGGCGTCCGATACGCCTTCGGTGCTCTCGACGTCCGACACATCTCAGGTCAATCTCGGCGTACGGTTCACATCCTCCGCGGCCGGCACGATTACCGGGATCAAGTACTACAAGAGTGCAAACGACACCGGCTCTCACACCGGCTCACTGTGGAGCAGCACGGGAACGCTCCTCGCGAGCGCAACCTTCTCCAACGAGACCAGCAGCGGTTGGCAAACCCTCACATTCAGCAGCCCCGTCTCGATTGCGGCCGGATCCACCTACGTGGCGAGCTTCCACAGCAACGGACGCTATGCGACGACGTCAAACTACTTTACCGCCGCACGCACGAACGGGCCGCTCACGGCTCCCGCGAGCAACAATGGTGTGTACACTTATGGAACAGGCAATCTGTTTCCAACCAGTACATTCAGCGCGACCAACTATTGGGTCGATGTGTTGTTCAGCAACGGGAGTGGCGGCACGAACCAGCCGCCGATCGCCAACAACGACAGCGGCTTCAACGCCACCCAAAACGTACCGCTCAGCATTTCCGGTTCGGCACTCCTCGCAAACGATACCGATCCTAACGGGGATGCGCTAACAATCACCGGGGTCAGCGGGGCCGTCAACGGGACCGCTAGCTTCAACACCCAGAACAATACGGTGACGTTCACATCGGCGAGCAATTACACCGGACCGGCCTCGTTCGATTACACGATCTCGGACGGTCGAGGCGGGACGGCGAGCGCAAGTGCGACCGTGACCGTTCACGCGCCGTCAGCAAGCACCGTAAGCCTGTTCAGCTCGAATCCAACGCCCAGCGTGGTGACGGTGAATGATCCGAATTCGGTTGAGCTCGGTATGAAGTTCCAGGCTTCCACCACTGGCGACGTCATGGGGCTGCGCTTCTACAAGGGACCATCCAATACCGGCACTCACGTCGCCGATCTTTGGAGCAGCACCGGGACCCTGCTAGCGACGGCCACATTTACCAATGAGACGGCGAGCGGCTGGCAGCAGGTCAATTTCGCGACGCCGGTCACGATCACGGCGGGCACGACCTATGTCGCCTCCTACCACACTGCGGGAAGCTATTCGGACGATCCGAATCTATTTGCCAGTTCGGTAACCAACGGACCATTGACCGCTCCGTCATCCGCGTCCAGCGGCGGAAACGGCGTCTATGCATACGGATCCGGAAGCCTCTTCCCCACCAACACCTTCAACGCGACGAGCTACGCGGTTGACGTCCTCTTCAGGCCGCAGCTCGCAGCATAGGAGAACCGCAATGCATACAGAGCTCTATACTGACGGGATTGACGAGGTCACAATTGGCGGGTCGATCGTGCGAGTGGACCTGGTCAGTCTCTCACCCACGGAACGTGATGCCAACAACGCGCCCAAGAAAGTCTTTCGGCAAAGGCTGATCTTTTCGGCGGAGTCGTTCGCGAACTCCGTGGAGGTGATGCAGAACGCGCTTCAGGGTCTGGTCGATGCCGGCGTCGTCCAGCGCTCTCGGCCCAGGACGCCGATGGCCGCGCCACAGGCGAGTGCGCGCGTCGAGCCTGCCTCGCCAGTTTCGGACAATCCGCGATCTTCCAATGCCTCAACCAACTTCCGTTGAAATCGAGAGGTTCGAACCAGAACCGCCGTCGTCCGAGGACGAGCCGCGTCGGGCTGCTCAAACGGCCCTTGAATGCCTGTCACGGATCGCTGCCCATCACGGTATCGATCTGCCTTCTGATCGGTTGCGGCACGCCTATGCCGTCGACGAGACTGGCATCTCGACCGATCTCTTGCTGCGCATGGCTCATGATGCTGGCCTTCGCGCCCGCACGGCGCAGCTCGATTGGAAGGCGATATGTCAGCTCGGTGAAGCCTATCCGGCTCTTGTCCAGCTCTCGAACCTCAACTGGGTCCTCGTGGTCGGCGCTGGGCCGGAAGGCGACGCTGTAACAGTCTTCGATCCTCTGGCCGAGCGGAGAGGAGAGCACCTGCTGGTCGATGCGGACCGCTTCTGCGCCAGGTGGACCGGAAAGGTCGTTCTGTTCAAGCGCGAGAGCTCCCCATCGCAGGGCCACAGGCCCTTCGGACTGCGCTGGTTCATACCCGAAATGCTGCGGGAGTGGCGGCTCCTTTCCGACGTCGCAATTGCTGCGGTGTTCCTCTATGCGCTCGGGCTGGCGCTTCCGATCTTCTTTCAGCTCGTGATCGACAAGGTTCTTGTCCATGAGAGCCTCACGACACTCTACGTGCTCTCGGCTGGCGCGATCCTTGCGCTCTGTTTCGACGCCGTCTTCAGCTTCTTGCGGCGCTACCTGCTGCTCTATGCCACGAACAAGATCGACATCCGGGTCGCGACCAGGACGTTTCGGCATCTTTTGGGACTTCCGGTAACCTTCTTCGAGCGCATCTCGGCCGGCGTGTTGGTGAAGCACATGCAGCAGGCCGGACGAATCCGTGAGTTCCTGACCGGCCGACTGTTTCTGACCGCCTTGGACGCACTTTCGCTTTTCGTCTTTCTGCCTGTTCTTGCGCTATACAGCATCAAGCTGACGTGCGTCGTGCTGGCCTTCACCGCCATCAGCGCGAGCGTGATTGCTATTTTGATGGGACCGTTCCGACGGCGGCTCTACCAGCTTTATCAGGCCGAAGCCGGGCGCCAGGCGCTCCTCGTTGAGACCGTGCACGGCATGCGTACCGTGAAGTCGTTGGCCATGGAGCCCGGCCAGAACAGGACATGGGACGATCGTTGCGCGCAGTCGGTATCGATGCGGTTTGGCGTCGAAAAAATCTCGGCGGGCGCTCAGGCCTTGACCGGTTTCCTCGAGAAGATGATGACGCTCGGCATCGTCGCACTTGGTGCGCTCGACGTCTTCGGCGGCGAGATGACGATCGGCGCACTTGTCGCCTTCAACATGCTGGCGGGACGGGTTTCGGGGCCGCTGGTGCAGATGGTGACCATGGTGCATGAATATCAAGAGGTTGCGCTCGCCGTTAAGATGCTCGGCGAGGTTATGAACACGGAGCTGGAACGCGACGGTCGTCGCGAAGGCGTGCGGCCCGACTTCGCCGGGCAGATCGAGTTTGAAAACGTCACGTTTCGCTATGGGGAGGGAACGCCGGCGCTGGACGACGTGTCGTTCTCGATTGCTCCCGGCTCGATCTTCGGAATTGTCGGCCGGAGCGGTTCGGGCAAGACGACGCTGACACGCCTGATCGCGGGAATGTATCCGGTGCAGCAGGGGTTGGTGCGCATCGACGGTCACGATTCGCGCGAGATCGATCTCGCCCATCTGCGGCGGAATCTAGGGATCGTGCTCCAGGACAGTTTCCTATTCCGGGGCACAGTGCGCGAAAATATCGCATGCGTGAGGCGCGACGCCACATTCGAGGAGGTCGTCCGGGCGGCTCAGCTCGCCGGCGCGGACGAGTTCATAGAGCGGCTGCCGAGGGGGTTCGACACCATGCTCGAGGAGCAGGCATCGAACCTGTCAGGCGGGCAAAAGCAGCGGCTTGCGATCGCGCGGGCCTTGATCGTCAACCCGCGCATCCTGATCCTCGATGAGGCCACCAGCGCACTGGATTCCGAGAGCGAGGCGATCATTCGGCGCAATCTGCGACGTATCGCGGAGGGACGGACCGTCGTCATCGTATCGCACCGGCTTTCGATGCTGTCGGACGCAAGCCAGATTTTGGTGATCGACCGTGGACGGGTCGTCGATGTAGATCGTCACGACGCGCTGCTGTCGAAATGTACATTCTACAGGCATCTCTGGAACCAGCAGACGAGGCAAGTCGCATGACTGCGGCTGAAAAGACCAGAGCTGAAGCAGCCTCAGGCAGATCCGGATCTCCGTCCGGTTCACGGACGAGACGCCGGCTCATGAGGTCCGCGCCCACAGATTCTCGCTTTGTCGCGCAATTTCAGTCAGATGCAGCTGAGATCGAGCAGCAGACGCCACCGCGTTTGGGGCGGATCACGCTCTATTGCGTCGTCGCCCTGATCGCTGCGGCGATCACATTCGCATGTGTGTCTCGCGTTGATATGATTGTGACCGCACAGGGCAAGTTGATCACGACGCGTCCGAACCTGGTCGTACAGCCGCTGGAAACCTCGGTTATTCGGGAGATTCGCGTCAAGGCCGGCGACGCCGTTAATCGTGGCGACGTTCTTGCGGTCCTCGATCCGACATTCTCTCAGGCCGATCTCGCCCAACTGCGCGGCCGCCTGGCGGGTCTCGACGCCTCCATCGACCGGCTTCGAGCCGAGTTGGATGGCACGGACTACGGCCTCGATGAGACGGCGAACGCCGACCAAGCTCTGCAGAGAAAGGTATTCCTCCAGAGGAAGGCGGCTTACGACCTTCAGATCCAGAACTATGACGCGCAGATTGCGTCCGCACAGGCCAATCTAAAAACGGCTCAGAGCGAGGAGTTGGTCCTGGCCCAGCGGCTGGACACGATGCAGTCCATTGAAGCCATGCGAAACGCGTTGATGGCCAAGGAGGTCGGTTCAAGACTGAACTTCCTGCTATCACGGGATGCGCGGCTGGAGGTCGAAAGCAACATGGCGCGAGTCCGTGGCAGCATCGTCGACAACACGCATCGCCTGGACAAGGCCCGTGCAGACCAGAAGGTGTTCGCCGCCGAGTTTCGCCGCGGCGCCTATCAGGAACTTGTCGAGACGTTACCAAAGCGCGATGGAACTGCCGAAGAGCTCAAAAAGGCGGAGCTCCGTCGGCAGCTGATCGTGCTGAATGCACCGGCGGATGCGGTGGTACTCGACATCGCCAATCGAACGGTGGGTTCGGTGGTCCGCGAGGCCGAGACTTTGTTTGTGCTGGTTCCACGGGATGAGACGCTCCGGGCGGAGGTCAACGTGGAGGGCAGGGATATCGGGCAGGTGGCGGTCGGGCAGGCCGTACGAGTGAAGTTCGAGGCATTTCCATTTCAGAAGTACGGCACCGCTACTGGCGAGGTCGGAGTCATCAGTCAGGACTCATTCTCGCCAGAGGCGAAGGCCGAAGGTGTGCGCCGGTCGTCAGCTCCCTATTACCGCGTACTGATCGATCTGCGGGACACGCACCTTCGGCTGCCGTCCGAGCGCGTTCAGTTGATTCCCGGTATGGCGGTCACCGCCGAGATGAAAGTCGGACAGCGAACGGTGATTTCATATTTCCTCTATCCCTTGCTTCGCGGCTTGGATGAAAGCATCCGGGAGTACTGAGCCGAATTTACAATGGTGTACTGGAAATGATGATCAGTCCGAACTCTGGTGTGAAATTCTTAGTGCCCGCTGAAGCGAAGGCGCCGTTAGCAAACTCGCCGCTGGTGAACTACGCGTTGCAGGGGCTTGAGCGGTGCTGGTTGCCCGCGGAGCGTCGTTGGTCGCATATTTATCGCCTCGACCGGCCCGCTTCGCCGAACGAGTCGCTGCCGCATAGCGACGTGTTCTACACTCTCAACGTCTTGCTTGGGATGTCGCGGGTCGCGAAGCTTCCGGCTGATATTGATCTCCCGGAGATCTTCTATCGAAATGCCATTAGGCTTACCGCGCTCCCCGTGCGCAAATATGCGTTCGGCATGGCGCTGTGGGCTGCCGCCGAGCTCCGCCTTCCTGTTCCGGAGCCAGTTAGGCGCGAGCTGAAAGCGGTTCTCTCGGATCAGTCGCGGTGGCAGGCTTTTCGGGCGCAGGACCTTGGCATGCTGCTGACGGGTGTCATCGCCCAGGCGAGGGAAGGCGAGAAGGAGTGGCTATGCTTTGCCGGCCCGCTCTACCGATTCCTGAAGGAACGTTTCCATGGCGATTCCGGATTGTTCTTCGATGCGCCGTCCGGTTTCCGTCGCCGTTTCGCATCATTTGCGACGCAAACCTATCTCTCCATCGCCTGCTATCAGTACGGCGAATTCACCGGCGATGCGTCCGCGCTCGTCATGGCTGATACTTGCGTGCGCGATCTGATTGCGCTGCAAGGTCCCCAAGGTGAATGGCCGTGGTTCTTCGATGCGACGAGCGGCCGCATCCTCGATTTCTACGAGATCTATTCGGTCCATCAGTATGGAATGGCCCCAGCGCTGCTGGAATGGGCCGAGCGCTTTGGACGACGGGGAGCCCGGGAAGCGCTGGTCAAGGGATTCAACTGGGTACTTGGTCAGAACCAGCTAGGCCGGACCATGCTCGTGCCTGAACTGAACCTGACGATCCGCTCGCAGGTTCGCAAGGGTGAACTGACGACCAAGGCGCCGCGGGTGTTGCGGGCGATCAAGAACGTCTGGCGCGAGGGCGGGGGAGACCTGATCGACAGCACAGATGTGGACGTTCGGCTTGAGTGCCGCAGCTACGAGCTCGGTTGGATCTTGTGGTCATTCGGTCGTCGTACCGACTTGCGGGATCTCAGTCACAACGTCGCGTTCGAACAGCCAGCCTGCCCGGCCGGTAGCGTGCCGCAGCGCAACGGCAGCGCGATCGGCTAGCGATTCCAGACAACCGTGCCCTCTCTCCGAAGTAGGGCCAGCATTCTGGTCGTTCGATGGCTGCGAACCGCGCAGAGAACGGCAATCGCTTTGAGGCGCGCGCTTATTCCATGGAGGCGTCCGCTCGTCAGTACAGTGATGGCGCCGACCGCCGGTGATACCAGGACGAGAAGGGCCGTGGCAAACCAGCGCAGCTGCCAGCCGCGCGCGGCCTGTGCGGTGTTGCGGTAGTGCGCGATTTGGCGGTCCCATTTCGCATAGAGCTCTCGAAGAGAGCGGCGCGCAGCGTGGAACACGATCATCCCGGGAACGTAGCGAAATTCGCAGCCGGCGCGGATGGCCATTTGTCCCCATTGCATATCTTCCGCGAACTGAATGCCCGGGAAAGGTCCGATCTTCGCAAAGTCGGCGCGGCGAACCGCAAGATTTGCCGTGACGGAGTAGCCGTGCTTGGTGACGTACAAGCGATTGCGAAAGCCAAAAACGCTTTCATAAGCTTCGATCGCGGTGAAACGCCCTTCGGCGGCAGGCCTGATGCGAACCTCTCCGCCAAGGATCGTCCCCGGCCTGGCTTGCTGGAACGCCTCACGGATCGCGGTCAGCCAGTCCGGATGAGCCCGGCAGTCGGCATCCACAAAAGCGAGGATATCGCCTCTCGCGCAAGCTGCTCCTGTGTTTCGCGCCGGGCCCGGACCGGGATGCGCCTCGTGCTCCAGCCTGACGCCGGAATGGCCGGCAATGACGTCTATCGGCGGCACGGTCGAGCCGTTGTCCACCACGATGATCTCGAACAAATCCCGTGACAGGGTCTGCGCATCCAGGCTTCGCAGACAGGCTTCCAAGGCGTCAGCCTGATTGAGGTGGGGAATAATGACCGAGATCATTTTGATGATGCCCCTATTTAATTCACGTCGGCCTGCGGCATATCTGCCGGGGCGGTAATTTAGCGTCCCTGAAGGGGGTTGCTGCATTTAATCCTTGCAATTAAATGTTAGCCGATTATTATCCTTATTATAATCTTAAATGCAACTTAAACAAATTGCGTTTTGGAGGGTCGGTTCAAATGCGTGCATCGTTCCTGGCGTGCCCCATCGACCTGCTGACAATGGCGGAAACCGTCGAGCTCGCGCGCGGCGCCATGCGTTGCCGCCGACAGCTGCAACATGTCGCGCTGAACGTCGCCAAGTTTGTCAATATGCGATCGGATCCCATGCTCGCGGCCGATGTTGCCAACAGCGACATCGTCAGCATTGACGGCATGGGAATTCTCTGGGGCGCCCGAGTCTTGGGGCTGCCGGCGAGGTCACGAGTCGCCGGTGTCGATCTCCTGGCCGAGTTGCTCGCGGTATGTGCGCAGGAGGGTTACAAACCCTATTTCCTGGGAGCGACGCCCGCCGTCCTGCACCAGGCGATGCAACGCGCGCGAGAGAGATATCCCTCACTCGTCTTCGCCGGCTGGCACGACGGCTACTTCAAGCCGGAGCAGGAGAGGGACGTCGTGCGGGACATCCAGTCCAGCGCGGCCGATTGTCTCTTCATCGCCATGCCGACACCACGGAAAGAGCGCTTTCTCGCCGCCCACCGTGACGAGCTCGGCGTACCCTTTATCATGGGCGTCGGCGGTGCGTTCGATATCCTTGCAGGCACCGTTCGGCGCGCGCCGGCGCGGATTCAGGGGCTGGGCCTCGAATGGCTTTACCGCATCTATCAAGAGCCCGGGCGGATGTGGTGGCGATACGCCACAACGAACACGTTGTTTGCGGGCATCCTGGTGCAAGCGCTCATCAAGCAAGCGATAGGGCATACATTCGGCGCGCCGGGCGCCGTGCCGCCGGGCCCGAGTCGGATCGGAGGGTGAGACGTGCGCAAGCATTTTTTCATCCTTTTGGGAACCCGACCAGAAGCCATCAAGCTCTTTCCGGTCATCAACCGACTCAAGGCCGAGAATCGCAAGGACATTTCGCTAACGATCTGTGCGACGGCACAGCATCGACAGTTGCTTGATCAGGTCCTCAAGCTCGCCAAGGTAGTTCCGGATTTTGATCTGAACGTCATGACGGCCAATCAGACGTTGGATCATCTGACGGCCCGGTTGCTCGGAGAGGTCGGTGAGCTCCTCGACAAAGTGAAGCCTACCAGGGTTATCGTCCAAGGCGACACGGCGACTGCCATGGTCGGCGCGCTGGCGTCCTATTACCACCGGATACCGGTTTCGCACGTCGAGGCGGGACTGCGCAGCGGCGACATCTTCGCTCCGTGGCCCGAGGAGGTGAACCGCAAGATCGTCGGGTCGATCGCCGATCAGCATTTCGCGCCGACAGAGCGCGCTGCCCGCGCGCTGCGCTCTGAGAACGTCTCGGACGACCGCATCCACGTCACCGGAAACACGGTAGTGGACGCGCTCATCCTCGCTAAAGCCATGGTCGAATCCGATCCGGGGCTTTCGTGCCGCTGGGACGGCATCAAGAAGCGACACGGCAATCGGCGCATCATTTTGGTGACCTGCCACCGCCGGGAGAATTTCGGCGGCGGTGTCGTCAACATCGTGAACGCGTTGGAGACGATCCTGCACAGGGAAGACGTTGCTGTGGTGCTCCCAGTGCATCCGAATCCAAACGTCCGCGACTTGTTTGCGTCCCGATTGTCGGATCACCCGAGGGTCGTCCTCATTTCTCCTCAGGAATACACGGACTTCGTGAGTCTGCTCTCGTTGTCCCATTTGGTCCTGACGGATTCAGGTGGCGTGCAGGAGGAGGCCCCAACCTTCGGCAAACCAGTCCTGGTGATGCGCGATACGACCGAGCGTCCTGAGGGGGTGGAGGCCGGGACGGCGCGCCTGGTCGGCGCGAACTACGACAAGATCGTTGCCGAGACATTTCGCTTGCTCGACGATGACGAGACTTATGCCGCCATGGCCCGTTCGCATAATCCGTTCGGCGACGGGCACGCGAGCGAGCGTATCGTGAAGGTGCTTCTCGATGCCTGAATTTCAGAAGATCAATGTCGTTGGACTTGGCTATATCGGGCTCCCGACCGCAGCGCTGATTGCGAGCCGGGGAATGCAGGTGGTCGGCATCGACACAAATGAGCGTATCGTCGATACGGTCGCATCCGGAAAGATTCACATTGCCGAGCCAGATCTCGATGGTCTCGTTTCCAAGGTTGTGTCGAGCGGTGCCCTGACGACCGCCACCAAGCCGCAGCCTGCCGATGTCTTCATCATCGCAGTGCCGACGCCGATTGATCGCGAAAACCGTCCAGACCTTTCAAGCGTTAATGCTGCAGTCGACCAGATCGTTGACATCCTTGCGCCGGGTAATCTCGTCATCCTCGAATCGACATCGCCGATCGGGACGACTGAGGCCATAGCAAAACGTATCGTCGAACGCAGACCAGATCTGCACATAGGTGTCAACGGCAAGGAAGATGGAGCGATTTACGTCGCCTATTGTCCAGAACGCGTGTTGCCGGGACGGATCCTGACCGAGCTTATCAACAACGACAGGTGCATTGGGGGAATTACGCCAACCTGCACGCGGCGTGCTCAACGCTTCTACAAAATGTTTGTTCGCGGCGCCTGCGTCGGGACCACGGCACGCGCAGCTGAGTTGGTCAAGCTGACGGAAAACGCCTTCCGCGACACCAACATAGCATTCGCGAACGAACTCTCGCTGATCTGCGAGCGGTTCGACATCAATGTCTGGGAGGTGATCGACATCGCCAACCGCCATCCTCGCGTAAACGTATTGAGGCCAGGACCGGGAGTAGGCGGGCACTGCATTGCGGTCGATCCCTGGTTCATCATCGACTCTGCACCAGACCTCGCTCGGGTGATGAGAACAAGCCGGGAAGTCAACAACGCCAAGACCCAGAAGATCATCGAACGTACAGAGGCGCTGATCGAGGATCATCCCTATGCAAACGTCGCTTGTTGTGGATTGACCTTCAAGGCCAATGTCGACGATTTGCGTGAAAGTCCCGCCATGGAGATCGCCACGCATCTCGCGGCAAAGTACGGAGAGCGCGTCAAGGTCGTTGAGCCGAACCTTCGCCGTCTGCCGCCTCAGCTGGCGGATTACCGTGTCGCTTTCGTGAGCATCGAGGAGGCTCTGCGGAGCTGCGAAATCGCGGTTCTTCTCGTCGATCATGACGAGTTCAAGATGGTGCCCCTATCGGAGCGACGACATCTCGACGTCATAGATACCCGGGGCATATGGCAGGACATGCCAGTGCGGACTTAATGCCCGGCGCGAAGTGATCGTCGGCAATGGGATGATTAGAGGCTACCTTCTGGATGCATCGAGGTTAGCATGCGAGACAGTCAATTGGGAATCGGCGTTGTGGGGTGCGGCTATTGGGGACCCAATCTCGTTCGCAATTTTTCGATCAATCCCGCCACCCGGGTCGTCGGCGTGAGCGACCTGAACCCAGGGCGGCTTGGCGCGATGAAGCAGCTTTATCCTGCGGTGGAAACGACCTCTAGCTACGAAGATTTGCTGAAAGACGTCCGTATCGATGCAATCGCAATCGCCACGCCGGTGCATACGCATTACGAGCTGGCAATTGCGGCGCTGAGAGCCGGAAAGCATGTTCTGGTCGAAAAGCCCCTCGCGCCGAGCGCTGAGCTCGTGACCCGCTTGATCGAGGAAGCAGATCGGCGCGGGTTGACGCTCATGGTCGATCATACCTTCCTCTATACGCCGGCGGTCCAGAAGATCCGGGAGCTCCTGCTGAGCCGAGAGCTCGGCGACATCTACTATTATGACAGTACGCGCGCGAGTCTCGGGTTGTTTCAAAAGGACGTAAATGTGATCTGGGACCTGGCGGTGCACGATATCTCGATCATCCACCATATCCTTGATGAGGCGCCGATCGCGGTCTCGGCAACCGGCTCGTGCCACGTTGTCGGCTCGCCGGAGAATATGGCGCACATCACGCTTTTTTTTGCCAACGCGTGCGTGGCCCACGTCAGCGTCAATTGGCTGTCGCCCGTCAAGGTACGCCAGACATTCATCGGTGGCAGCAAGAAGATGATTGTCTACGACGATCTCGAGCCGACCGAAAAGATCAAGGTCTATGACAAGGGAATTACGCTCGACGCGCCTCCCGAAGATGCACATCAGTTTCGGATCGGATATCGCGCCGGCGACATGTGGGCTCCGCATATCTCGACTATGGAGGCGCTACAGACGGAGGTCGATCATTTTGTCGATTGCATCCGCACCGGTGGCCAGCCGATTTCCAGCGGCATCTCGGGACTCCGCGTGATCGAGGTTCTGGAGGCGGCATCGTGCTCGATCGCAAAGCAGGGTGCGCCCGTATTGCTGCGCGAGCCTTACGGAACCCGGCAGCGCGCCAGAGCGATAGCATGACGCGCGCGGCGACCCAGCTCACCTGACCGACATGACAGACGACGCAATGAAGTCCGTGCAGCGCTCCATTCTGTTCTCGGCGCTCGACCGTTACGTCGGCCTGCTGCTGGTCTTTGTTGTGACCGCCGTGCTTGCCCGTTTGCTGTCCCCGGAAGAGTTTGGCATCTATGCCGTCGCGAACGCCGTCACGTCCATCATTGCGGCCTGCTTCCAGGAATTTGCGGGCGCAAGCTATCTGATTCAGAAGCGAGAGTTGTCGCGCGCGAGCGTGCAGACCACGTTCACGATTACCCTCATGATTTCGGCTGCCACGGCTTTCGTGCTGTTCGTGTCTGCCCAGCCGATCGCGCGCTTCTTCGAACTGGACCGCTTGGGCCGGGGGATCGAGATTTCCTCGCTAAATCTTCTCTTGCTGCCCTTCTCCGGAACCATAGCCGCATTGTTCCGTCGGGAGATGCAGTTTGGCGTGCTCGCAATCTGTAATCTCGCGGCTGGTACGACGATCGCTGTCGTTTCGGTCGGCCTCGCAATGGCCCACTTCAGCTACATGGCCCCGCTCTGGGGAGGGGTGGCCGGCAACGGGGTGCTGGCCGTGATGCTGATGATATGGCGGAGAGATTTCGGTGCGATGCGGCCATCCTTGATCGATTGCCGAGAGATCGTCGGTTTCGGCCTCTACTCGGGCGCGGTGAGCGTCGTAAATGTGTTTTTTGGCCTGGCGCCGCAGCTGTTTCTTGCCAGAGTGCTCGACTTCACCGCTGTCGGCCTTTACAGCCGAGCGACCGCCTCGACACAGATATTCGACAAGCTGGTCACGCAGGTGATTAGTCCGGTCGTCATGCCGGCAATTGTTGCGCGAAGCAAAGCGGGTGGTGATCTCAAGGTCGTCTATCTCGAGGCCATCCAGCTGCTCTCCGCCGTGCAGTGGCCGTTCCTGGTATTTATGGCGATCATGGCCCGGCCCATCATTCTGATCTGGCTCGGCCCGACGTGGCTGGAGATCGTCCCGCTGGTGCAGCTGCTCTGTATCGGAAATCTTGCGCTTTTCGCGGCGTGCCTGACCTACCCGATGTTTGTTGCGGTCGGAAGGGTGCAGGATGCGCTGATCTCGTCGTTAATTTCGCTGCCACCATCACTTCTGGTCATCTTGGGCGCCTCGTTTCTTGGCGTGCACGCCGTTGCTGCATCCGCTCTTGTGACATTGCCGTTTCAGGCGATGGTTGCATTCTACTTTCTGGGACGACAACTCGGCCTTCGGCCCGCCGAATTTGTACGCGCCCTGTGGCGAAGCGGCGCTGTAACGGTTCTGGTGATTGCCGGTGCGTCTATTTGCGCGGCGCTGACGGAAGCTGGGGGCCTTCCCTCGGGTGCTGGGTTGGCGTCAGCTTTTTCCGTTGCTGTGCTCTGTTGGTGGCTTGGACTGATGGTCACTGGGCACCCGCTCCTGCAGCAGTTTCACTACGCCGCGGCCGGTCTGGCGAGAATGGCGCCGGGGCTGTGGCCTTCGCGGACGGCGCCATAGCGGTTCTACGACATCATTCGGAGTGCCCGATATGCCTATCACACAAGACGTAGAACTTGGTCGCGATGTCCGCATCTTTCACCCGGAACTGGTCAATCTGTACGGTTGCACGGTTGGTGATGAGAGCAGGATCGGAGCTTTCGTCGAAATCCAGGCGGGAGCAAAGATTGGCGCGCGGTGCAAAGTATCATCGCACAGTTTCATCTGCGAAGGCGTCACAATCGAGGACGAAGTGTTCATCGGTCATGGCGTGGTGTTCACGAACGACAAATATCCGAAGGCAACGACCGCGGATGGTCGCCCTCAGCAAGCTTCTGACTGGACATTGGAGCGCACTCATGTCGGCAGGGGGGCTGCCATCGGTTCCAACGCCACAATTCTATGTGGTGTCACGATCGGTGCGGGAGCGACCGTCGGCGCGGGCTCCGTCGTGACGAGGGATGTTGCCCCGGGTGCCACCGTCGCCGGAGTACCCGCTCGGACCATGTCCGCAGTCGGAGGCAGGGCCACCGCCGATCGTGCCCCCGTCCGCCGGTCTTTCGGACTAGATTGAATTAACCGAATTTATTTGTTGAAATTGGCGCTTGATTAAATATTATAATGCGAGTTAATTATTTAATAACGGTTGCTCCAATCCAAGGTTTGAAACTTGATACCCTTCCTGGATCTGAAAGCCCAATACTGTCAAATCAAGCCGGAAATCGACGCCGCCGTGGCACGGGTCGTCAGCAGCGGGCATTTTGTGCTCGGGCCGGAGGTGGCGGCGTTCGAGGGGCGTTTTGCGGAATATTGCCGGACTGCGCGTTGCCTCACCGTGAATAGTGGAACCTCTGCGCTCCACCTTGCGCTGTTGGCGGCGGGCGTCGGGCCGGGCGATGAAGTCATCACGGTGTCCATGACCTTCGTGGCGACAACCGCGGCGATACTCTACAGCGGCGCCAAGCCGGTTTTTGTCGACGTTGACCCGGTCACGTGGACGATGGATCCCGGTCTGATCGAGGCTGCAATCACACCTCGAACCAGAGCCATTGTGCCGGTTCACCTCCATGGATTGATGGCCGACATGGATCCCATCATGTCGATTGCGCAACGTTACGGTCTGGTCGTCATTGAGGACGCCGCGCAGGCGCACGGCGCGGAATACCGGGGGCGCCGCGCAGGTTCGATCGGAGATCTGGGGTGCTTCAGCTTTTACCCAGGCAAAAATCTGGGGGCGTTCGGCGAGGGTGGGGCCGTCGTAACCGATCGGGCTGAATTTGCGCACCGCGTGTCGCTGCTGCGGGACTGGGGGCAGGAGACAAAGTACGACCACGTCATTCCCGGATACAATTATCGCATGGACGAGATCCAGAGCGCAGTACTGAATGTCAAGCTGGACTACATCGAAGGCTGGACCGAGGCCCGCCGATCGATCGCAGAACGATACAACGAGCTGCTTTCTGAGCTCCCATTCGCGCGTCCGCGACCGCCCTCGTACTCCCGCCACGTTTATCATGTCTATTCGATCAGATTGCAGCGTCGCGATGACGCGCTCACATTGTTGCGGGAGGCCGGCATCGGTGCAGGGATTCACTATCCCATTCCGGTGCACCTGCAGAAGGCCTACGCCGAACTCGGTTATCGGGCCGGTGATCTGCCGGTAACCGAGATGCTTGCGAACGACTTTCTCTCCCTTCCCATTTATCCGGAGCTGCTGCCGGACCGGGCGACTGAAGTTGTCTCCACGTTGAGGAACGCCGGAGCATTGCGCCCCAGCGAAGCCGCCAGCAACCCGGCGCAGCAATCACAAAGCTTCACAACAAGGTCCTGCAACAGGAGGGCGTCTTGATTGAGCTCAAGGGAAAGCGCGTTCTGATTACTGGCGGGGCAGGGTTCATCGGCTCCCACATCGTCGATCAGCTCTGCGATGAGGGTTGCATCGAGATCGTTGCGCTCGACAACATGGTCAGAGGCCGCCCCGAAAATCTCCGGCGTGCGCTCGGTCGTGGACCGGTGAGACTGGTTCACGGCGACATACGCGATCGCAAGCTGATGGAAGCCTTGGTGAAGGCTGCCGACATCGTGTTTCACCAGGCCGCACTCCGCATCACTCATTGCGCGGCGGAGCCGCGCCTGGCCAAGGAGGTCATGGTGGACGCCACCTACGACCTCCTGGAGCTTTGCATCAAGCACGACATCGAGAAGGTCATCGCAGCCTCCTCGGCGTCCGTATACGGCATGGCCGAGGAGTTTCCGACAACCGAGCGGCAAAATCCGTACAACAACCGGACGCTATATGGGGCGGCCAAGGCGTTCAACGAAGGGCTGCTGCGGGCCTTCAACGACGCATGCGGCCTCGACTACGTGGCATTCCGATATTTCAACGTCTATGGCAGCCGGATGGACATCCACGGACGGTACACTGAGGTCCTGATCCGCTGGATGGAGCGGCTTGAGGCCGGGTTACCTCCCGTTATCTTTGGTGATGGCCGTCAGACGATGGATTTCGTTCACGTCCGTGACGTCGCGCGCGCCAACATCCTTGCGGCCAGGGCGAAGATTACCGACGAGGTCTTCAACGTCGGGAGCGGTACTGAGACCAGCCTGACGCAACTGGCTACGGTGCTTGCCTCGGTGATGGGACGCCGCGGTCTGACTCCCGAATTTGCGCCTGAACGCTCGGTCAATCCGGTGCCGAGACGGCTGGCATCGACAGGAAAGGCCGATCGTCTGCTGGGGTTCCGCACCACGGTTTCGCTCGAGCAGGGGCTCGCCGACCTCGTGAAATGGTGGCGATCAGAACGCGAACTCCCTTCGGATCGTCAGCGGCAGGTGGCGGCATCGTGATCCCGATCGCAGCTCCGTTGCTTGCGGACGAAGAAGCTGACGCCGCGCGCGCCGTGGTGCTGTCGGGCTGGGTATCGCAAGGTCCGCAGGTGGCTGCGTTCGAAGACGAGTTCGCCGCACTTGTCGGCGCTCCGCACGCCTGTGCCGTCGCGAATTGCACGACCGCCCTGCAACTTGCCTTGGCTGCGCTGGGTATCGGCAGCGGCGACGAGGTGATCACGGTCAGCCATTCTTTCATCGCAACGGCGAACGTGATCCGATATCAGGGCGCCACTCCAGTTTTCGTCGACATCGAGCCCGAGACGTACAATTTGGATTGCGCCCGGCTGGCTGAAGCCATCACCGAGCGCACACGCGCGATCATCGCGGTGCACCAGATGGGTATGCCATGCGACATGGCAACGCTCATGGACGTGGCGCGTCGTCACGGGATCGCTGTGATCGAAGATGCGGCCTGTGCCGCCGGATCGCAAATCTGCATGAACGGGCAATGGCAGGCGATCGGCAAGCCGCATGGAGACATTGCCTGCTTTTCATTTCATCCGCGAAAGGTGATCACGACTGGTGAGGGGGGAATGCTCACCACCGCCGATGCCGAGCTCGATCGCAAGTTCAGGCTTCTGCGTCAACACGGGATGAGCGTTCCGGATATCGTGCGTCATGGTTCGCAGCGTGTCATTTTCGAGGAGTACGTCCTCGTCGGCTACAATTACAGAATGACGGATATGCAGGCTGCGATCGGGCGCAAACAGCTCGAGCGACTTCCGCAGCTGATTGCGCGGCGGCGCGCGCTGGCATCCCGTTACGCCGAACTGCTTGGAAATATTGAGGGGCTGCGGTTGCCGTTCGAGCCGGCGTGGGCACGATCGAACTGGCAGAGCTACTGCGTACGCTTGCCCGATCGATTGGATCAGCGGGCGACGATGCAATCTCTGCTCGATCAGGGCATCGCTACGCGCAGGGGCATCATGTGCTGCCATCGCGAGCCGCCCTATGCCGGCACTGGGTCGCGCGATGATCTGCGGCAATCCGAGCTAGCTCAGGATCACGCGATCCTGCTTCCACTTTATGCGCAGATGGACTGCGCGGACCAGGATCGTATCGTAGATGCGGTGAAGGCTGAACTTGCCCGCGCAAACCGCGGTGCCACCGTGGCGGGTCATGTATCGGTCTGCCGGGATATCTTATGAGCGGGATCTGGCGCGGCCCTGTCTGATCGAGGGGCCGTCGATTTTGCGGATAGCACCGCAGAGATTCGCGCCCGATCGTTGTCGTCTTCGGCGGAAGCCAAGCCCATCCAACGCCGGTATTTTCGCTGCACCTTATAGTTGGCAAGGCTGGCCGCGCATCGGCCGGCATCCGCCAATCGTTGGCTGGTTGAGGGTTTGCTGCGCAGCGCATGCAGATAGGTTTGCTCTATCGTTTTCGCTGCGTGCGCGAGGCTGAAGCGATGCTCCACCAGCCGCCGGCCGAATCCGCCGAGCTCCTGACGGAGCGACGCAGAGGCGAGAATGGTCTCGAGAGCCGATTGAAGTGCGCTGGCGCCGGCTCCACGCGAGCCCTTGCCCAATCCGTACCAGCCTTGTTGCAGGAAGGTCGGCGCACTCTCGGGTGTCAACAGCTCGCTGAACCCGTCTTCACCAACGACCACCAGCGGCTTTCCAAAGGCCATTCCGCGCAGCGCCGAGCCACCCTGGCCAATGATGACGTCCGCGGCAGCATAGCCAGGGCGCGGATCGGACATCTCGCCCACCAGTACGACGGCGTTCCGGCCGACCAGCGAGTTAATTCTGGCCGCACGCGCCTCGACGTTCGGTCGCGCCGGTCCATTACCAATGATCAGCAGCCGCACTGGCAGGCCGTCGAGCGCTATTTCGCCGACAGCATCGCACGCAGATAGCAGGCCCTCCAGTTTAAGGTTCGGCACAAGTCGACAGACCATCGCTATGACGACCTCGTCCGGACCAATATTCTGAGCCGCGCGAAAGCCCGTGCCATCGACCAGGGGGTGGTCGGACTTCGTATCGACTGGCGGCTCGAGCAAGGTAACATCCTGATGTCCTGCAGCGATCGCAGCGCGACGGATCATCTCCGTGCCCACGGTCAGAGGAACGCTGCGCGGCAGGAAGGAGGGGACGGACATCGACATGACCGTTCCCACCACGGCAGCCCTCGTCGATAGTCCAACGCTCAGAAAAGCTTCAACAATGGGGGGCCATTCATGACCGTGCACCACGTCTACGGTGCGTTCGTTGACGATGCTGCGGAGCATCTGGCTAACACGAGGCGAGGGGCGGGCCCGATGGCGAGGAATTTCAATATGTCTGAGGCCGGTCTCCCTTATTCTGTCCAGAAGAGGGCCAGTCTCTGCCGCCACGGTGACCTCATGACCGAGGTCTCGAACCGCCTCCGCGAGCTGGACTGCGTTGAGCTGTGACCCTCCCAGTTCCATGGAATGGGGATAGACCAGCACCTTCATGCGATGGGATTCTCCGGGTGTCGCGCCAAAGCGCTGAGAGACCAACCTGACATTGCTGAGAACCATATCGCGATATAATCCATATTTAAATAATAATAAATGTCGACCAGTCCGGATTTGGTTATATAATCTGAGTGGATTTAAACGCGAGACCCGCTTTTGACCCTCACCGGGACCCCGATCCGATGAACGAACATGCTGCCCGACACGTGGCGCGCCAAGACGGCCGTCACGTGCCTCGCGTACTGGTCGCGATTGCAAGCCATGGAACCTCGAATGACCGCTATCTCGAGCGGGTCATCCGGGAATACGGCTCGATGTCCCTCGTCGTTGATATTGTCGTGCTGTCGAACATCGACAAGCGCAAAACGACCGGGGTGGAATGCATTGTCGGCCTGCCCGACAGGAACCCGTGGTCCCTGCCGTTCGCGCACAAGAAGCTGTTTGCGGAACGTCGTGACCAATACGATCTGTTCATCTACTCGGAAGACGACATTCTGATCACCGAGAGGAACATCCGGGCCTGGCTGGATGCAACGTCGTTTCTATCTCCAGAGGAAGTTGCCGGGTTTCTGCGGGTTGAATTCGGCGAAGACGGCCAGCGTAACTATCCTGATATTCACGCGCACTTTCACTGGGATTCCTCATCGGTCAGGCGGCGCGGCGACTATATTCTCGCGCATTTTACCAACGAGCACGCCGCCTGCTTTGTCCTTACCCGGGAGCAGCTAGGCAACGTCCTGCATTCCGGCGGCTTCGATGTAGCTCCGCATCAGGGAAAGTATGATCTGGCCTGTACGGCCGCGACGGATCCATACACCCAATGTGGTTTGCGGAAACTGGTGCCAATCTCACACCTGGAGGATTTCACCGTCCATCACCTCACCAACCGGTACGTCGGCCGGATGGGGATCGGGGAAGAAGAAATTGGCAGGCAGAAGGAAATTCTGCTGCAAATCGCGGACGGCCGTCGCTCGCCCTACTCGTTGCTCCCAACGGAGACGCGCCTTCGCCGCGCTAGCTTCTCCAAGGACTATTATGAACCTGAATCCGAGGCGACGATCGCGCTCGTGCCGGCTTCGGCGCGCAGCGTGCTTTCGATCGGTTGTGGGTCCGGCAAGACGGAAAAGCGGCTGCAGGCGCGAGGCCTGCACGTCACCGCGATTCCGCTCGATCCAGTGATTGCAGCCGGCCCCGCCGGGGACGGGATCGAGATGATCTACGCCGATCTGGACAGTATCGACTCCAATCGCGACACCTACGACTGCGTTTTATGTCTCAATCTGTTGCACCTCGCTCCGGATCCGCAAAAATTGCTTCTGAGGCTGCGATCGTTCATGCACGAGCAATCGCTCGCAGTGATCCAGATGCCCAACACGATGTCCCCAAGGGGCATTCGGTCTTATCTCGGGGCGTGTCTCCAGTCCGGGCGCTCCAGCGGCTACGAGGCTGTGGGCGCTCATTTCGCTTCGGGGCGCAAGCTGGCAAGGTGGTGCGTCGATTCGGGTCTGCGAATCGAAGCGATGTTCGGAGTTCCGGCGGATCCTGGCGATGGATTGTTTGGCATGACCTCCCGGCTGGGCAAGCTCGCGCCTGGGTTTGTTTCGCTCGGGCTTGCGGCCTCGATCATCGTGACCGTCTCCGGAGGAATGCCAAGCACTGACGGGGTAGCCGAATTAACGGCCTCGCCTCAGTCAAATCGCCCGGCCGGCGAGGTCCGGTCCATTTAAAATGGATGTCGCATTTAATTGCAGTTTTATATTAAATGTTATATAATCGTGAAGCGGCAGAAGGATCATTTCGCGTGAGAAATCGATGATTTCACTCGGGGCAACGACGATCAGCGATCGGCTTGCCGTCCTTTCGGCCAGAGGCCCCGGTTTTGATCAGATACGACTTGTGGCCGCACTCACGGTGGTTGCTCACCATGCTTGGTGGGGAACAAACGACATCCTCTATCGGTTCAGCGGAGGGTTCATCCAGTTCGGCCTGTTTGCAGTCGTCATTTTCTTCTGCGTCAGCGGCTTCCTGCTGGCGCCTGGCCTGGCCCGATCTGGCGATCTCGTCCGGTTCGCCGTAAACAGGTCGTTGCGTATCCTGCCCGCACTCTTCGTCGTGGTCATCGCATCGATGTTCGTGCTGGGGCCGGTCCTGACGACATATTCGCTAGCCGACTATTTCGGCAGCGCCGAGCTTTACCTGTATCTGAAGAACGCCGTTACCCTGATGTCCCACTACCTGCCCGGCGTGGTGCGGCATGGACACGAAGTGCAGATTAACGGACCGCTATGGACGCTCAATATCGAAGTCTGGTCCTATGCGGTGCTGGCGGCGATGAGCGTGGTGGGCTTTCTCCGCCGACGCGCGCTGACGATGATCACTTTCGCCCTGGTATACTTCACCTATGTTGGGCTGGCGCTCTCGCCATCGCTGCACGCGGCCTGTCCGCAGCGGCTCTTGGATTTCATCGGTCTCTTCGTCTACTTCATCGCCGGCACGACCCTCTACCTCTACCGTGAAAGTGTCCCGTTCTCCGGAATCGGGGCCGCGGTCGCCGTGGGGGGCGCGCTGATTGGTCTTGCGAGCGGGTTGGGCGCGGTGGCGATGCCGCTGTGTATACCCTACGTCGTGATCTATCTCGGGCTCTCCGAGGTCGCCAGTCGCGTGCCACTCAAGCACGATCTGTCCTACGGCGTATACCTGATCCATTCACCGGTCATATTGGCGTTCCTGACGCTGTTCGATCTCGCAGCCGGCTGGCCGTTGGCCTTGCTGTCGGCATCCGTGACTCTCGTTCTGGCGTATGCCTCCTGGCGATTTGTCGAAGCGCCGGCGCTAAAGCAAAAAGCGTGGGTTTCGCGTTGGCTGTCGTCGCACATTGCAGGTCTAGGCAGCCGACGAGGCGTTGGGACTGAGGCCGCCGTGCGCCGTGATGAGCCGGGCAACAATCTGACAGGAACAATCGAGGCCGGTGCAGCGGAGTGAGACGACACCCGCACCTGAGTTCAGGTTCGAGGGGGATAGCGCGACGAGCGGGGGCCGCAGTTTCTTTGAAAGGAGCAGAGTCGCTATGAGCAGCGCGTACCATGATGACGAAGGTCCGGACTCGGGTCGGCAGCTGGACCTCTCCATCATTGTCGTAAGCTACAATACCCGCGACATGACGCTCGACTGTCTGGCGTCGATCGCCGCGGAGACGATGGGTACGACGTATGAGGTCATCGTCGTCGACAATAATTCGTCCGACCAGTCAGCTGCCGCAATTGCCCGTCAATTCCCTGACATCAAGCTGATTGCCCTAAACGACAACATCGGCTTTGCACGCGCCAACAATCTGGCTGCAAAACAAGCGCGCGGCCGACGATTGCTTCTGCTCAATCCAGACACCATTATTCTCGACTGCGCGATCGATGTTCTTTTTGAGTTCGCCGAGGCAAATCCGTCATTTCACGTCTGGGGCGGACGCACCCTGTTTCCGGACGGCAGTCTCAATCGCACCTCGTGCTTTCGAAGAATCAGTTTGTGGAATTTGTTGTGCTTCGCGCTGGGGTTCACCTATTTCGGTCGTCGCAGTCCGATTTTCAATTCCGAGGCCTATGGCGGATGGGACCGAGATACCGCGCGGCACGTCGACATCGTTACAGGTTGCTTTCTGCTGATCGACCGGCTGGTGTGGGAGAGGCTCGGCGGGTTCGACCCCACATTCTTCATGTACGGAGAAGAAGCAGACCTCTGTCATCGCGCGCGCTCGCTCGGTGCGCGGCCCGCGGTCACGCCTGAGGCGACCATCGTCCACTATGGCGGGGCATCCGACGTCGTGCCTGTCGACAAGAGGGTGAAGGTTTTCAAGGGGAGAATCACCCTGATCAATCGGCATTTCGGCTGGCCGGCACGGACGATCGGGCAGGCTTTGCACCTGATCGTGCCGCTTACACGCCGGTACGGTTACGGCATGGCAGCCGCCCTGGCGCGGAATGCGGAATGGCAAAAGAACGCTGTTTATTGGGAAGCCGTCTGGAGGCGTCGGCGAGAGTGGGTTGGCGGTTACGAGGCACCGAGGGTCGAGCCGGCATGAGAGCGTCGGGTTGTTTCCGGCGAGAAGAGCGATGAGATCAGATAGCGTAGAAGGACAGCGACGGAGATGGCGAGGAGCCAGGGGGCTCGCGCTTGGCCATAAGCGCTGGGGCGGCATTGTGCTCGAGGCCGCCCGTGTAGCGGTTGTGGTCGCGGCGCTCCAGAGTGCCGCAGCTCTGGCAGCTGAGTCGAACGGCGCATCTAAGCTGGCATTCGCCTCCCAATGGCCGGACGCAAGCAACACGGGGCCGCCTCGTGATCTCGCGCTGAAGCCGTCCGGTCCCCTCACGATTGCCGTTTCCGGCACGACGATTTCAGGACTGGACATTCAGGGCGGCGTCGTCGTCAACGCCGATAACGTGACCATCGAGATGTCCCGCATCTCGGCTAGCGCTTGGGCCGTTATCAAGATCGATCCGCATCGGACAGGAGTTGTCGTCAGGGATTGCACGATCGACGGCCAGGGTTCTGGTCCCGATGGCAATGGCAACCAGGGAATCATGGGACAGGGTACGTTCCAGCGCAACAACATCTCGAACGTCGAAAACGGCATCGTGCTGACCGGGAAGGACAATCTGATCGAACACAATTTTATTCACGATCTCAATGCCGGCGGGGCGCCACATTACGATGGTATCCAGATCGATGGCGGCATCTCGGATACGGTCATCCGGCAAAACACGATCATCAATTCTCACGGCGCGGCGGGCGCTATCATGATCGACAACGAGTTTGGCCCGGTCTCCAACATCGTCATCGAAGGCAATCTTCTCGCAGGCGGCAGCTATACGGTCTACTCGGACGCGAAGTTCAACGACAATCCGATCTCGGGTGTTTCGATCACCGACAATCACATCGGCTCGGGGCAGTATGGGCCGACCCTGTTTCGGCGAAACCGGCCCACCTATCTCAGAAATGCGACCGACGGCTGGCGCCTGGTGCGCAATCTGGACTTTGGCAGCGTCGCGGCGCAGGAGGCCATCAGATGAAGCGCCGGCGTGCTCCGCACCAACTGAAGCGCTTGTCGGATCTAATGGCTTGGTCCGGCCTGTCCAGGGAGACAGCCTCATGAGCTATCCTGGCTATGCTCTCCTCGCGGGGCAGCCGCGTATCCGCGCCACGGCGGCCGGATTCCATTCGACCATTCCCCAACGGGGCAGTCTGGCCGTCCCGCTCCTTCTGATGGGCATCGTATTGCCGTCGGGGCTCCAGGTGCTGATCGCCGGGGCAAAGCTAACGCCGACCAGAATATGCCTTCTGGTCCTGCTGTTGCCGGCGGTTGCGCGGTTATTGCAGCCGAGCCGTCGGCTCCTGCTGTCGGACGGGCTCGCGGGGACGCTTGCGCTCGCCATGGTGGCGGCGGCTGGTTACGCCGCCGGACCTCAATCGGCGTTTTCTGCTGTTGCAGAGGCTCTCGACTTTGTCGGAGCATACTTTGTTGCGCGAGCCTTCGTTCTGGAGCCGTCGGCGGTCCAGCAGTTCATTCGTCTCATCAAGGCATTCACGGCGATTGCGATATGCGTTGCGCTAGCGGACGTGTTGACGGGGCATTGGATCGTCCGCGAGATCATGGCGGCACTCATGCCGCAGCCTGAGGCGTTCGTCGACGACGGCACGTCGGGCGCAGATGGAATCCGAGCAGGTCTGCGACGCGCAATATCGACGTTCGATCATCCTATTCTCTATGGCGTGTTCTGTTCGCTGGCTGCGGCCATCGTGCTGTTCTCGGAGACAAGTGCCATCAAGCGTCTATCGTGGGCGTGTCTGTGCTTCTTCGGCGGATTGCTGTCGTTATCTTCGGCCGCTGTCATGGGGATGGTCGTCGTCATGTCAAGCTACGCCTACGAGCGGTTGTTGCGCCGCTGCCCGTGGCGATGGCCTCTGCTTTGGACGGGAGCGGGCATGTTCCTGCTGGCCGTCACCGCTGTGACGAATAACCCACTCAGTTGGCTGCTGTCCCACGCGACACTGGAGCCTCAAACGGGATTCTATCGCCTCATGATCTGGGACGCTGTCTCGGCGCAGGTGTGGCAGTCGCCTCTGACGGGAGCCGGATTCGTAACGTTCGGCTATTATCTACTCGATCGCACAGTCGACAGCGTGTGGCTGGTCACGAGCCTTCATTACGGCGTACCGGTCACCATCCTGCTGATCGTTTTGAATCTCTCGGCGGTATTGCCTGTGCCCGGGCGCCGCCCAAGCGGGATTCAGACGGGATTTACGATCGCCTGCATCGTTTTCCTGTTCACGGGTTTGACGGTGCATTTCTGGAACTACATGTGGACGTTTTGGGGCGTTTGCATCGGCGTGCGTGCTTCGCTCAGGGAATGGCAGATGTTGGGAGCGCAAGATGAGCGATTTTGACGTGGCATCATCGTCGATTGGAGGCATCAAGGGACGTTTGCGACCTTATGTCTGGTCATTGCGCAGCGGGCTTCGGACGATCCGTTTCCTGTTCGGACGATTTGAGAGGACCTGTCCGGTATGTGAGTATCGGGGCAAATTTTTCGCGTACGCAAATCCGCTGGCATTGGGGATCAACTTCGATTCGCTCTGTCCGAATTGTCTGTCGCACGAGCGGCATCGTCTGTTGGTGCTTTGCGACGCCGAGCAGAAGCTGTTTACGGGGAAGGATATCCTCCACTTCGCGCCCGAAAAGGGGCTCACGGAGTATATCAAGGCGAGAAGGCCGCGAAGCTACGTCACCTGCGAGTTCGGAGGAAAAGGCGCTGATCTCGACGTCAATATCGAAAAGATAGACCTCGAAAGCGACAGATTCGATCTGATCATCTGCTGCCATATCCTCGAGCACGTGAACGATCGCTTGGCCATACCCGAACTCTTTCGGATCTTGCGTAAGGGCGGGACGTTGATCGCGATGATCCCTCTTATTGAGGGGTGGCAAGAAACGTTCGAGGATCGATCGAGGCAGAAAACAGAAGAAGATCGGATCCTGTATTTCAACCAGCATGATCACGTCCGTTTCTTCGGTCGTGATTTCCGACGCCGGCTCGAACGAGCGGGCTTCGTCGTCGACGAGTATACGGCGGTCGAGCCTCAAGTTGCGCAATATGGTCTGATCCGCGGCGAAAAAGTATTTTTGTGCCGGAAGACTTAGACCAGGCGGTGCTTTGACGTTACCCGGCGAAATCGGGCCGCACCGCTTTGTCACCTAAGCTCATTTACAAGGTCATCCTGCATCGCCTCTGGCTTCGCCGGTATGCGCGCATCTCAGCCAACGGAGCAGCACGGCAAATTCGAGCTGATGTCTTGCCGCTGTCTGCTGCAGAGGACATTCGCGCGCCGTATTTAATAATGCGCGTCGCTGGTTATTTATACATCCGATGGTTTATTTAATGTGCGCCGACGTTGAGCGGGGCCGATCTCGGAGTCGCTCGATCCGTTGCAACGAGCCAGCACGAAAGAATTTTTCTGTGAAGTGTGGCGCGCGCATGTTTTGCCGTCGTTTGATCGCGGCTAAAACGAAATCGCTTTTAATTTCCGTAACGTAGATTTCCGCGCCGTATTTCCTGAAACAGGAATCTGGCGGCGCTTGTGGCGAAATGACCTTAGCGGAGCCGTGGTCTTGTCAAAAAAAGGCCGTCTGCAGACGACCATTAACGCCGCACAAGCACGGCACCTGGCGTACCTCGATCACCAATTAAATCAAGGACGCAAACTCGCAATAAGCACTGGTGTCAGTTAACGGGGATAATACAGAGAAGACGGAGAAACTATTTTGGCAACGACAACGAACGCATGGCCTGACGCTACGAACACCGGGGTGCCGGCGGGGGTAACGCTGACTCCTTCTGGAGATGTGATCATCACGCAGGCGGGGGCGGTGGTCTCGGGACTCAACATCACCGGCAGCGTCTACATCAGAGCGGACAATGTGACTCTTCAGAACTGCAAGGTCACGTCCGGCGGTTGGGCTGGGGTGACCATTGATTCCGGAGTTACGGGCGCAGTGGTCCAGAATTGCACCATCGATGGCACCGGCCGTGCGCCGGATGGCACCGGCAATCAGGGCATCATGGGAAGCGGCACGTTCATCGGGAACAACATCTTCAATGTGGAGAATGGCATCGTTCCCGGCAGCAACTCCGTCATCCAGGGCAACTACATCCACGATCTCCACGCAGGCGGATCGCCTCACTATGACGGCATCCAGATCGACGGAGGCCTCTCCAACATTCAGATCACCGGCAATTCGATCATCAATCAGTGGGGATGGACCTCCGCGATCATGATCGACAACGACTTCGGGCCGGTCTCGAATGTCACCGTCACCAATAACCTCCTGACTGGTGGCGCCTATACCGTATACGCGGACTCCAACCTGGGCACTGCCTCGATTACCGGTGTGTCGTTCACCAACAACCACATCGGTGGCGCGCAATACGGCGACGCGATGATCCGCGGCAATAGCTCAGTGTTCTCCGGGAATTTCACGGACGGCGCGGCGCTGGCGTCGGCGCTCAACACGTCGGCAAATAGCGGTACGACGACGACCGCGCCGACCCCGGCCCCGAGTGCGCCGGTCATTGCCTCTTGGTCGCCTGACAGCGCTGTGGCCGGAGACGGCGTCACTGATGCCAGCCAGATCACCCTGCACGGCAAGGCCGCGGCTGGCAGCACCGTGAAGGTCTATGACGGTTCGACGCAGATTGGTACGGCAACCGCGACTTCGACCGGGAGCTGGGACTACATCACCAAGGTCTTGACCGATGCGAAGCATTCGCTGACGGCGACCGCGACCAACGCGTCGGGGCAAACCAGCGTGGCCTCGGCTGCGGTCGTGGTGACCGTCGACACCAAGGCGCCGGCCGCACCGACGATCGCGAAGGATACCGTGAATAGTGCCAATCAGGCCGTTGTATCGGGAACCGCTGAAGCGAACAGCGCGATCAAGGTATTTGACGGAACGACGCAGGTGGGTACCGCAACGACCAACTCGAGCGGTGCATGGAGCGTTACGACGTCTGCGCTGTCGTCCGGTTCCCACGTCTTGACCGCGAAGGCGACCGACGTTGCCGGCAACGTCAGCGTTGCCTCGACGGCTGTCGATCCGGTCATTGGTTCTGGAACGACGGGCTCCGCCGGTTCGGGCACCTCCGGTTCGAGCACCTCCGGTTCAGGCACCTCCGGTTCAGGTACCTCGGGCTCGGGTACCTCCGGCACGGGTACGTCGGGTACAGGCTCATCAACCCCGACAGCACCCGCCGCGCCGAAGATTGCCTCGTTCTCCAACGATACCGGTACCGCCGGTGATCACATCACGAGCGACAAGACGGTGTCCCTGGCGGGGACTGCGGTTGCCAACAGCACGGTCAAGGTGCTCGACGGCACGACCCAGCTCGGCACCGTCACGGCGGATGCGAATGGAGCGTGGCACTACACCACCGTCGCACTGCCTGACGGCAAGCACAGCTTCACCGCGACCGACACGGTCTCCGGCGTCACCAGCAAGGCATCGGCTGCGC
>NZ_JAVAYN010000206.1:0-261 GCF_054863025.1 Bradyrhizobium sp. 23AC | reverse complement strand
GCCGCTGGTTCACCCTTGGCGCGGACCGCAAGTCGCTGGAGCTGTACCTGGAGGGCTTCCGCCACACGGTGGCGGTGATGCAGACGCCCGATGCCATCTCGCGGGTCGCCGCCGAGTGCGTCGAGGACCTGGCGGCCGATGGCGTGGTCTATGCCGAGATTCGCATGGCGCCAGAGCTGTTGACGGAACGTGGCCTCTCCCTCGATGACGCGACCGCCGCCATGCTCGACGGCCTGCGGCGCGGAGCCGCTGACCGGCCCA
>NZ_JAVAYN010000205.1:0-262 GCF_054863025.1 Bradyrhizobium sp. 23AC | reverse complement strand
AGAAGACGGGGAAGAATAAAGCTACTACATTTAAAATGGGGTATAAAAAACACCTAAAAGAAGTAGAAGCTGTTGTTAGAAAGAAAAACAAAGGCATTGTTGGTGGTCATAATTTGAAAGAATTTGAAAAAGTATTTATTGATAATGGTTGGGATATACAAAAATGTATTATATCTAAAAAGCCGCATTCTAAGTTTAAAGGAATATATGAGGTTGAATACGGTTTACCTGCTCTAAATAGAGAAGGTAATATTATCCCTGG
>NZ_JAVAYN010000204.1:0-262 GCF_054863025.1 Bradyrhizobium sp. 23AC | reverse complement strand
CAACCCGAAACTGGTGCCGCTGAAAGACCTGGACGCACCGAAAGTAGACGCCGCGCAGCTGAACAGTAAAAAAGTGGTCGAACTGATGACCGAGGCCGGCCTGCTGTAAGGCCCGCCGGCAAACCGAGAGTTTTTGATCGTTATGTCAAACCTGAGTACCCACGCCGCGCAGACCGCGCGGCGTTATTCTGTTGTCCCCCTTCATCCGCGGCCAGGGGCGATCGTGGTGGCCAGCGCTGTGCTGCTGTCGCTGCTGGCGCTG
>NZ_JAVAYN010000203.1:0-262 GCF_054863025.1 Bradyrhizobium sp. 23AC | reverse complement strand
CGTGTACGACATCGCGCGCAGCATCGAGGTCAAGCGCGCCGACACGGTGGTCCTCGGCCTCGGCCACGCCACCCTCACCGCCGTCAACGGGTCCACTCCGCTCGACGTCGCTGACGTCTCCGGTGTCGTCGTCGCCGGCGTCACGATCGACGCCGGCCTGACCGAGTCGCCGGTCCTGCTGCGCGTCGGCAAGCCGCACGGCAACCGTGCGACCTCGGCCGACAACCCGACGACGCTGTCCGACGTGTACTTCCGCGTCGGC
>NZ_JAVAYN010000202.1:0-262 GCF_054863025.1 Bradyrhizobium sp. 23AC | reverse complement strand
ATTCGAAGCCGAGCGCGTAGTCATAGGGTTCGCCGCTCCCCTCGCGGACTTCCTTGGTCGTCATGTCGCCGCCGGCCTTCACCAGGTATTCCAATTCGTTTTCGCCCTGGGCCACGGTGCACGACGCTTCTAAAGCGCCGGTCTCTGGCGACTGCTCAAGAGATCGCAACGCGGCGCGCTGAGCGTCGGAAAGACGGAATGCCTGCTCCCGCAGCACGTCCGATAGATGCTCGGTGAGCTTGTCGGGAAGCGAATTGAGGTA
>NZ_JAVAYN010000201.1:0-262 GCF_054863025.1 Bradyrhizobium sp. 23AC | reverse complement strand
CCGTTCGGCCCCAGCAGCCCGAACAATTCGCCGCGCGGCAGCTCCAGGTCGAGGCCATTGACGGCCACGAACGGGCCATAGCGCACAATCAAGCCCTGCAGAGAGACAATCGACTCGGCTGACATGGCATCCGCGGAATGAGGTCCGGAAACCGCTGCATTCTCAGGCCAACATTCTACCGAATCCCGTGGCCGGTACGATGGGTTATGCGGATTTTTGCGCGGCGTCGATGTCGTCACGCAAGGGGTAGCTGGCCCAGGGC
>NZ_JAVAYN010000200.1:0-262 GCF_054863025.1 Bradyrhizobium sp. 23AC | reverse complement strand
CTTGATGTACTGCGTGCACATCAAGACCAATTTCAGCTGGTATCTATGTCGTTTGGCAGAAATATTGATAAGGCCGTTCCAATGATTGAGGTCTTTCAGCCGAAGTTTGTCTCTGTCGGTGATCTGGATACATATCATAAATTAAAACAAATGTCTTTTTCTTTTGAATGCCAAATCGGGCTGGGAGAAGAAGGACTGATAGAAGCAGCAGTGATGGAGGAGGTTGACATTGTTGTCAACGCTTTGCTTGGAAGCGTCGGTC
>NZ_JAVAYN010000199.1:0-263 GCF_054863025.1 Bradyrhizobium sp. 23AC | reverse complement strand
AGCTGCTGAACGATCTCTTTATTAGGCGAAAGAAGAGACACAAGCACACCAGCTAAAAATGCGCCCAGAATATTTTCAGCACCGAGTGATTCAGATAAGGCAACTAAGACTATAATGAGAGTAAAGATAGCTCTAGTCCCAATTTGCACCGTTCCTTTTGACATGGACTGAAAAATGGATTTTGTCTTAAATACTCGGCCAAATAAATAAAGAAGAATACCCGCAGCAAATAATAATAAGAGCAGCCACATGTTCCCTGTTCC
>NZ_JAVAYN010000198.1:0-263 GCF_054863025.1 Bradyrhizobium sp. 23AC | reverse complement strand
CGCCTCTTACGTTTTGATGGATTACACCACCGGCCAGGTACTGGCGGCCGGCAATGCCGACGAACGGCGCAACCCGGCCAGCTTGACCAAACTCATGACCGGGTTGGTGATCGACCACGCGCTCGATCAGCATAAGATTGGCCTCGACGATGTCGTCACCGTGGGGAAAGACGCCTGGGCGCAGGGCAACCCGGTGTTCAAAGGCTCTTCGTTGATGTTCCTGAAGCCTGGTGACAGGGTCACGGTTCGCGATCTCAGCCGCG
>NZ_JAVAYN010000197.1:0-263 GCF_054863025.1 Bradyrhizobium sp. 23AC | reverse complement strand
GAGAAATCAAGAGGTACTTAACCAAGCGGAAGTGACGCTGGCTACTTTAAAGACAGGTGGTCTCATGAATCCGACCCAATCAAGCACGTCAAAGAAGTCATTTAACTTACCATCTGGCATCATTAAAGTGACCAAGCCTTTGACCAAAGGGCGCTGGAGTAAAAGCATTATTGACGGCTACTATAGTCCAAAGACAGAAAATGCGGTCAAACGATTCCAGCTAACCTCATTTGAACGGCCTCTTCTTTTACACTAATCGGATA
>NZ_JAVAYN010000020.1:0-180027 GCF_054863025.1 Bradyrhizobium sp. 23AC | reverse complement strand
GCAGCGTGCCCACGCCTTGTTGCTTATGGACGGAGATCGTGGGCACGGCGCTATGCGCCTTTGCCCACCCTACGGCAGCGCCGCTGGGATCTGCACTGGAGCATCGCAATGACGTGTGGAGACAGCGTGCGCCTCACTCCGCTCTCATGCCCCGGACACAGCGCAGCGTCCCCGGCGATGCGAAGCATCGTCCGGTGCGGTGCGCTGCAGAGCCGGGGCCCATCCATCCGCGTCGTACCGTGTCGCCATCTGGATCCGAGCTCTGCGCAGCAGCGGCAAGAAGCGCAGCAGCGCGTCCGGGACACGGCTAAATATTCGGCAATCGCGCCCTCCGGCGCCGATGGACTTGCCCGCCTCAATCCGGTTCAATGGGCCAATCGAGCTTTCAGGCGACAATGATGTCGAGATATCTGCTGGTCCTGCTGCTGCTGGCGTCACCGGCGGCCGCGCAAGTCAAGTTGGCGCCGAAGACCGCGGCCGGACATCCCGATCCCTGTGCCCCGATCGGGCGTACCGCGGACGGCAAGCTGGTCTACTCCATGAAATGCGAGACCCTGCCGGCACCGCCCCCGCCGCCGCGGGCGGAACTGAAGGAAGCCCCTCCGCCGGCCGCCGAGCCGGAACCGGAGACGCGGCGGAGCGGCATTTTCGGCTGGTCCTACGACCGCAGGTGACGCGTCCGCGCCCCTTGCGCGAAACTGTCGGGAGTGCTCTTTGCTTGAAAATTATCCGTGGGGCCACCGGCCCCGATCCAGAGAGATGAGATGAGCAAACTCGTTATCCGTGCCGGCGATTTCACCTTCGATGCCCGTTTCGAGGAGCAACTGGCACCCAAGACCGTCGCCGCCTTCCGCAAGGCACTGCCGTTCGAAAGCCACATCATCCATGTGCGCTGGAGCGGCGAGGGCGTGTGGATGCCGCTCGGCGATCTCGATTTCGGCGTCGGCTACGAGAACCACACCAGCTATCCCGCGCCGGGCCAGATCATCCTCTATCCCGGCGGCATCAGCGAGACCGAGATCCTGCTGGCCTATGGCGGCGTGCATTTCGCCAGCAAGATGGGCCAGCTCGCCGGCAACCACTTCATCACGCTGACCTCGGGCCTGGAGAATCTGGCGACGCTGGGCAAGAGCGTGCTGTGGAAGGGCGCGCTGCCGATCCGCTTCGAGGAAGTCTGAGTGACTGACACACGCTACCCGCGCGATCTCCGCGGTTACGGCCGCAACCCGCCGCACCCCGAGTGGCCCGGCGATGCGCGGGTCGCGGTGCAGTTCGTCGTCAATTTCGAAGAAGGCGGCGAGAACAACATCCTGCATGGCGACCGCGCCTCGGAAGCGTTCCTGTCCGACGTGCTCGGCGCACAGCCCTGGCCGGGCCTGCGCCACGCCAATATCGAATCGATGTTCGAATATGGCTCGCGCGCCGGCTTCTGGCGGCTCTGGCGGATGTTCGGCGAACGCAACTGGCCGACCACCGTGTTCGGCGTCGCCACCGCGCTGAAGCGCAACCCCGAGATCGTCGCCGCCATGAAGGAGGCGGGCTGGGACATCGCCAGCCACAGCCTGAAATGGATCGAGCACAAGGACATGACCGAGGCGCAGGAGCGCGCCGAGATCGCGGAAGCGATCCGCGTCCACACCGAGGCCACCGGATCGCGGCCGCTCGGCTGGTACACCGGGCGCTCCTCGATCAACACCAACCGTTTGCTGATGGAGGAGGGCGGCTTCCTCTATCTCTGCGACTCCTATGCCGACGATCTGCCCTATTGGGTCAAGGGCGCGGGCGGCAAGCAGCTCATCATTCCCTATACGCTAGACGCCAACGACATGCGCTTCATCAACCCGCAAGGCTTTGCCGAGGGCGAGCAATTCTTCACCTATCTGAAGGACGCCTTCGATGTGCTCTATGCAGAGGGCGAAACGGCGCCGAAGATGATGTCGGTTGGCCTGCATTGCCGTCTCGCCGGCCGGCCCGGCCGCGCCGCGGGCCTGATGCGCTTCCTCGATTATATCGGCAAGCACGAGCGCGTCTGGGTGCCGACGCGATTGCAGATCGCCCAGCACTGGCACGACAGGCACGCTCAACTTGCGGCCGACGCATTCGAGATCGGTTGAGGACGATGTCGCAGATCTCACTCGTGGATCTCAATGCCGCAAGCAAGGCCGACTTCGTCGCGGCGCTCGCCAACGTCGTCGAATATTCGCCGTGGATCGCCGAGCAGCTTGCCGACAAGCGGCCGTTCGCCGGCATCAACCAGTTGCACGCAGCGCTGATGGCGGCGATCCAGAGCGCCGAACCCGACGTGCAATTGGCATTGATCCGGGCGCATCCGGATCTCGCCAGCAAGACCCAGCGCGCGGCGGGGCTGACAGTGGAATCGACCGACGAGCAGAACAGCGCCGGTCTTGATAGGTTGTCGGATGCGGAATACTCGGCGTTCGAGCGCGTCAACAGCGCCTATCGGGACAAGTTCGGCTTCCCCTATATCGTCTGCGTGCGCCGCCACACCCGGGATTCCGTGCTGCGCGACTTCGAGACGCGGTTACGCAATATCGCCAAGACCGAGACGCGGCGCGCGATCGAGGAGATCGGCCGGATCTCCGCGCTGCGGTTAGATCAGCTCATCGTCGCCGACGACAGGCTGAAGGTGCACGGCCGGCTCTCGACCCATGTGCTGGACAACCACGTCGGCAAGCCGGCGCTGGGGATTCCGATCGAGCTCGTGGAGCTCGCAAGCCTTGGCGAGAGCCGTGTGATCGCGCGCGCGGTCACCAATGCGGACGGCCGCACCGATCAGCCGTTGATCGGCGGTCGCCCGCTGCCGATCGGCCGCTATGAGCTTCGCTTCAGCGTTGCCAGATATTACGCCGAGCGCAACGTGCCGCTGTCGGATCCGCCGTTCCTCGACGAGATCCCGCTGCGCTTTGCCGTCAGCGAGCCAGAGGGGCACTATCACGTGCCGCTATTGGTCACGCCATGGAGCTATTCGACCTATCGCGGCAGCTAAAGCATGATCCGGAAAAGTGCGCAGCGGTTTTCCGAAAAGATCCTGCTTAAACAACAACCCAAAGCGCGATGACGATTCATCCTGATCGCATCGCGCTTTAGTCGCCGAACTTCGCGTGCAGCGCCGGAAACAGCCGGTCCGGCTTGAAGGGTGGCGCGGTGAAGCGGATACCGGTGGCGTCAGCGATCGCGTTGCCGAGCGCGGCGGCGACCGGATTGTACGGACTCTCACTCATCGACTTCGCCCCCAGCGGTCCGATCGTGTCGGACGTCTCGGCGAAGAACACGTCGGTGCGCGGCACGTCGGCGAAAGAGGGCAGGTGGTAGTCGCGGAATTTCGGGTTGGTGACCCGACCGGTCGCGTCGATCACCATCTCCTCGTAGAGCGCGGCGCCGAGCGCTTGCGCGACGCCGCCTTCGACCTGACCGCGGCACTGCATCGGATTGGCGACGACTCCAGCGTCCGCGGCGTGGATGCTCCGGAGTATCCTGAGCTCGCCGGTGGCCTTGTTCACGGCGATACGAAAACCCTGGACGTTGAAGCCGACCGAACGCGGTGTTCCCTCGGAATTGCCGCTGCCTGCGAACGGCTGCCCGCGCTCGCGCGCGAGCTTCACCAGCTCCGCAAAAGGCATGCGCCGGACGCCGCTGACGACCGCGTTGTCCTCGAGCACGCAGCTCCCGACGTCACAGAGCCACGCGCCGGCGGCGGCCGCCTTCAATTCGGTCGCGAGCTGAATGGAAGCCGCATGCGTCGCCTTGCCGGCGACGAACATGCCCGCGCTGCCATAGGCGCCGGTGTCGTGGCCGCCATGGGCGGTGTCGGACTGGCGCAAGCGGATTCTGTCGACGGTGGTCGCCAGCGTGGTCGCGGCGATCTGCCGGTGCACGGTGCTGGTGCCGTTGCCGAATTCGGCAGTGCCGACGGTGAGGTCGAAACCGCCGTCCTCACGCAGTGCGATCGTCGCGTCAGCGAGGTGGCCCGCCGGCGGCGCGGTGTCGATCATGGTCAACGCAACGCCGTCACCGATCAGCCAGTCCGGCGACAGGTCCGGCTGCGGACCATCAGCCTGCATCGCGCGCTCGACCAGGTCGAGGCACTGGTCGAGCCCGTAGGAGCCATAGAGCACATCGTGAAATTCGGACGGCGGCGGCGACAGCATGGGATCGCCGTCCCTGACGATGTTGCGCCGGCGCATCTCGTAGGGGTCGATGCCGAGCTGCTGGCCCAGCTCGTCGATCGCGGCCTCGATCGCGATCAGCGTCTGCGGCAGGCCATAGCCGCGAAACGCGCCCGCCGGCACCGTGTTGGTGTAGACCGCGTAGCCGTCGACCCGCTTGTTCGGGCAATTGTAGACTGCGATGGACTCGGACAGCGAATGGAACATCACGGGGCCGGCGTGATTGCCGTAAGCGCCGGTGTTGGAGAGCACGTCGAGCTGGAGCGCGGTGAGCTTGCCGTCGGCATCCGCTCCTGCCTTGATGTGAACCCGCATCGGGTGCCGCGTCGAGGTCGCGATGAACTGCTCCTCGCGGGTGAGCTCCAGCTTCACCGGACGTCCCGTCTTGAGTGCAGCGAGCGCCAGAATGTCCTCGACGAACATCTCCTGCTTGCCGCCAAAGCCGCCGCCGACCCGTTCGCAGAACACGCGGACCTTGTCGGGGGGAAGCTTGAAGATATCCGACAGCGCGCGCCGGGTCAGGAACGGGACCTGTGTCGAGGTGCGGACATTGAGCACGCCCGAAGCATCGAGCCAGGCGAGGCCGCCATGGGTCTCCAGCGCCGCGTGCTGGACGCGGTGGCTGTGGAAGGTGGCCTCGTAGGTGACGGCAGATGTCGCGAGCGCCGCCGCGACGTCGCCGAACTCGCCATGTGTCTCCGCAGCGAGGTTACGCTGAGCGTCGGCGATGCGGTTCGCGATGGTGCGATCGGGATGAATGATAGGCGCACCCGGCGCCATCGCCTGCTCCGGATCGATCAGCGCAGGCAAAATCTCGTAATCGAGCTTCAGCCGGCGGCAGGCCTCCTCGGCGGCGGCTTCGCTTTCGGCGACGATGGCGGCAACCCGCTGGCCGATGAAGCGGACGACGTCATCGAGAACGCGGGTGTCCTCGGGGTCCATCCAGTCCATCTCGTGCCGCGCGGTCGAGATCAGCATCGAAGGTGCGTCGTCATGCGTCAGCACCGCGTGCACGCCGGGAACCTTCAGCGCTTCCGACTTGTCGATCGCGACGATCCTGGCGTGGGCATGCGGCGACCGCACCAGCTTGACGTGGAGCAGGCCATCGATGGCGGTGTCGAAGGTGTAGCGCGCCTCGCCGCGCACGATGTCGGGGCCTGCGGGCGCCGGCAGGCTGCGGCCAAACGCGGCTCCGGGCTCGACGCTCGCCTCGACATTGGTCTTGCCGAGCAATGCATCCTCGATCGAGCGATAGCCGGTGCAGCGGCAGATATTGCCCTTCAGCGCCGCGCCGAGATCGGTCCGCTGCGCCTGGTTCAGCGAGGCGCAGGTCAGGATCATGCCGGCAGTGCAGAAGCCGCATTGAAAGCCCTGCGCGTCAAGGAAAGCCTGCTGCATCGGATGCGCGCCGTGGTCTCCGCCAAGACCTTCGATCGTGGTGATGGCGCGTCCCTCGGCCCGGAACGCCGGGATCAGGCAGCTGTGCACCGGCTCGCCGTCGAGCAGCACGGTGCAGGCGCCGCAGTCACCGGCATCGCAGCCCTTTTTCACCCCGAAATGGCCGAGCTCGCGCAGGAACGTGCGCAGGCACTGGCCGGCGCGCGGCTCCTGCGCAAATGGCTTGCCGTTGATCTCGAAGCTCATGACGGCATTGCCCCCAGCAGCTCGCGGCGAACCTCTTCGGCAAGCCGCAATGTCATGTGCTTGCGCCAGAGCGGCTGGCCGTGGATGTCGGTGTGGTACAGATCGTCCGTAATCTGCTGGACGATCGCGTCACGCAGCACGCTCGCGTCCGGGGCCCGGCGAAAGGAGAGCTGGATCGGCCGCGCCGTCGATGCGGTGACCGTCAGCGTCAGCGTGCCATCGGCATCGAGGCTGCCGATCAGGAGCGCCGCCGAGCGGCCGACCGGCGCCAGCGAGATCTGGCGATATGCCGTGCGGCGCTTCAGCGCGGCAATCGGAATATCGATCTGGCGAAGCAGGTCGCCCGGCGTCAGGCGATTGCGCTGGTTGCCGGTGACGAAGTCGACGACGGGAATCCTCTGCTCGCCGCCGCCGGCCTTCCAGATGGTGCAGACGCCGTCGAGTGCCGATGTGAGCGAGATCATCGGCCCCGCCGGCAGCGACATGCAGAGATTGCCGCCGACGGTCGCGGTCTTCCAGATCTTGAACGAGGCAAGGAAGGCGCGGCAGCATTGGTTGATCAGAGGTGCGGCGAGCCAATCGGACGGGCAGGCAAGTCCGTCGAGCTGCGCCACGGTGCAGGTGGCGGCGATGCTGAGATGGCTTTCGGTGATCGTCAGCGCCGGCCATTTCAAATCGGTGAGATCGATCAGTCGCTTCAGATGCACCTGTGGCTCCGAGAACAACCACGTGCCGCCCGCGAGCCAGGCGTCCCCTGCCGTCCAGGCCGGGAATTGCGCCCGTGTTTGCGGACGGGCCACTGTCGTGATGGTATTCAAATCCATGGTTGCGCCAACGCTTCCGCCGGGTGAATCGCGCCGATGAGTCTTGCAAGACCGGAGCCAAGTCGCAACAAACAAGTCGTGGTGCGAGGGTGATCGGGCCAGCGTTTACCTGGCTGGCCTGTCAGCGGATGTGAGGGAGAAGCGGGATCATGAGCGACGCAAAGCCGATCTGGATCAGGGATCCCCTGGCCATCCTCGCCGACGGCGCCGAGCGCGGGGTCGTGGTCAGGGATGGCCGCATCGTCGAGCTCGTGCCGGCTGGCGCCACGCCTGCGACCGCTGACGTCGTGGTGTTCGATGCGAGCGCACATGTCGTGCTGCCGGGCCTGATCAACACCCACCACCATTTTTACCAGACGCTGACCCGGGCGCTGCCGGCGGCGATGGATCGGGAGCTGTTCCCCTGGCTCCAGGCGCTCTATCCGGTTTGGGCGAGGCTGACGCCCGAGGCGCTCGAGCTCGGCGTCACCGTGGCGATGTCCGAGCTGCTGCTCTCGGGCTGCACCACCACGACGGATCATCACTACGTCTTCCCCGCTGGCCTCGAAGACGCCGTCGATATCGAGGTCGCCGTGGCGAAGCGGCTCGGCGTGCGGGTGCTGCTGACGCGCGGCTCGATGAACCTGTCGCAGCGGGACGGTGGCCTGCCGCCTGACAGCGTGGTGCAGGACGAGGACACGATCCTCGCCGACAGCGCGCGTGTGGTGGCGAGGCACCACCAGCGCGGCCCGGATGCGATGGTGCAGATCGCGCTGGCGCCGTGCTCGCCGTTCTCGGTGACGACGTCACTGATGCGTGCCACCGCCGATCTCGCGGGTAAGCTCGACGTGCGCCTGCACACCCATCTCGCCGAGACCGAGGACGAGAACAGATTCTGCCAGGAGATGCATGGCTGCCGTCCGCTCGACTATCTCGAGCAATGCGGCTGGCTCAACGCGCGAACCTGGCTCGCACACGGCATATTTTTCAACGCCGATGAGATGAAGCGGCTCGGCAAGGCGAAGACGACCATCAGCCATTGCGCGTGCAGCAACCAGCTGCTCGCGTCCGGTTGCTGTCCTGTCTGCGAGATGGAGGAGGCCGGCGTCGGGATCGGGATCGGCGTCGACGGCTCAGCCTCGAACGACGGCTCGAACCTGATGCAGGAGGTCCGCGCCGCCTTCCTGCTGCAACGGGCGCGTTACGGGGTGACCAAGGTCAGCCACAAGGATGCGCTGCGCTGGGCGACCAAGGGATCGGCAGCCTGCGTCGGCCGGCCGGAACTCGGCGAGATCGCGGTCGGCAAGGCTGCGGACCTCGCGCTGTTCAGGCTCGACGAATTGCGCTTCTCCGGTCATGGCGACCCCTTGGCCGCATTGGTGCTGTGCGGAGCGCACCGGGCCGACCGGGTGCTGGTGGCGGGAAAATGGGCCGTGATCGACGGTGCGATCCCGGGCCTCGACGTGGCAGACCTCATCCGCCGCCACAGTTCGGCGGCGCGGGCCATGCAGGCTGGATAGGGCAGAAATTGAAAGAGGGGGCGACCACAAGTGCCGGGTGCTTCTGGCCACCCCCTCCGAACCTCCTCCGGGAGGAGCAGGTGATCTAGACTAAGCAAGAAGCGTGCTACTTGCCCGGCAGCTTGTCGTCGATGCCCTTGACGTAGAAATTCATGCCGAGGATCTGGCCGTCGTCGAGGTGATCGCCGCCTTTGCACTCGACCGGCTTGCCGTCCTGCCCAACGATCGGGCACTTGAACGGATGCAGCTTGCCTGCGGTGATCGCGGCTTGGGCATCCTCAGCCAATTTTTTCACGTCGTCAGGCATGTTGGTATAGGGCGCCATCGCGAACATGTGACTGTCGAGGCCGCCCCAGCTGTCCTGGGACTTCCAGGTGCCGGCAAGCTCGGCCTTGACGCGCTCGATGTAATAGGGGCCCCAGGTGTCGAGGATCGAGGTCAGCTGGGTCTTGGGCCCGAACTTGATCATCTCGGAGTCCTGGCCGAAGGCGAGCTTGCCGCGTTCGCTGGCGATCTGCATCGCCGCTGGCGAGTCCGTGTGCTGCATGATGACGTCGGCGCCCTGGTCGATCAGCGCCTTGGCGGCGTCGGCCTCCTTGCCCGGGTCGAACCAGGTGTTGGCCCAGATGATCTTGACCTTGATGTTCGGATTGATGGTCTGTGCCGCCAGCATCGTCGCGTTGATGCCGGAGACGACCTCCGGAATCGGGAACGAGCCGATATAGCCGAGCACGCCGGACTTCGACATCTTGGCCGCGATCAGCCCCTGGATGTAGCGGCCCTGATACCATCTGGCCGAGTAGGTCGACATGTTCGGGTTACGCTTGTAGCCGGTGGCGTGCTCGAAATGCACGTTCGGATATTTTTTCGCGACCTTCAGCGTCGGATCCATATAACCGAACGAGGTCGTGAAGATCAGCTTGTTGCCGGCGCGGACGAGTTGCTCGATGGAGCGCTCGGCGTCGGGGCCTTCTGGCACGTTCTCCAGATAGGTGGTCTCGATCTGGTCGCCCAGTTCCTTCACCAGCGCCTGCCGTGCGAGATCGTGCTGATAGGTCCAGCCCAAATCTCCGATCGGACCCAGATAGATGAAGCCGACCTTCAGCTTGTCGGCGGCGGAGGCTGCACTGACGCTGCCGGCGAGCAAGAGTCCGGCGGCCAGCGCAAGAAGTGATTTCCTCATCATCGATCTCCAAACATCAGGGGAAAGCCACGATCCGCAATTTGCGCGCCCCATCGCGCCCGTTGCGGAAATGAAACTCAGCGATCCGGCACGAACACGGTGCCGAGCGCGGCCGGTGCGGTCGAGCCGCCGCTGCGCGCGCGGGAGAGCAGGACCAGCACGATGACAGTCGCGAGATAAGGCAGCGCCGACATGAATTGCGAGGGAATGCCGACGCCCCAGCCCTGCGCGTGCAACTGCAGGATCGTCACGGCGCCGAAGAGATAGGCACCGATCACGAGCCGGCCCGGCCGCCAGGACGAGAACACCACCAGCGCCAGTGCGATCCAGCCGCGGCCCGCGGTCATGCCGGGAATGAAGAACGGCGTATAGGCGAGCGGCAGATAAGCGCCGGCAAGGCCTGCGCAGGCACCGCCGAACATCACGGCGAAGGTGCGGATGCGCAGCACGGGATAGCCGAGCGCGTGCGCAGAGGCGTGGTTGTCGCCGCAGGCGCGCAGGATCAATCCCGCCCGCGTGCGGTACAGGAACCACCAGACGCCGACGATGAGTGCAATGGAGAAGTAGACGAAGCCATCCTCGCCGAACAGCACGCGCCCGACCAGCGGGATGTCGGTAAGGCCCGGAATGGCGAGATGCACTGCAGGCGTGATGCGCTCGCCGACGAAGCCGGCGCCGATCAGTCCGGACAGCCCGACGCCGAGGATGGTCAGCGCGAGACCCGTCGCCACCTGGTTGACGGCGAGCCCGAGCGCCATCAGTGCGAAGATCAGCGACATCATCGTTCCCGCGATGATGCCGAACAGCGCGCCGATGAAGACCGATCCGGTGAGCCAGGCGCCGGCAAAGCCGCAGGCCGCGCCAACGATCATCATCCCCTCGACGCCGAGATTGAGCACGCCAGAGCGCTCGGTCACGAGCTCTCCGGTCGCGGCGATCAGCAGCGGCGTTGACGCGGCGAGCACGGCCAGGATGATGGCTTCAATGAGTTCCACGGGCCACCTGACGGTTCGGGAAGCTCAGCTTGAAGCGGTAGAGGATCAGGGAATCGCAGGCGAGCACGTAGAACAGCAGAATGCCCTGAAAGACCTTGGTGACATCCAATGGAATCTTCATCGCGATCTGCGCCTGCTCGCCGCCGATAAAGGTCAGCGCAAGGAAGAGGCCTGCAATTAATATTCCAAGCGGATTCAGCCGGCCGAGGAAGGCGACGATGATCGCAGTAAAACCGTAGCCCGGGGAGATGCCCGGCTGGAGATGTCCGATTGGACCGGCCACCTCGATGATGCCGGCAAGCCCTGCGAGCGCGCCTGACACCGCGAAGGTCAGGATGATCAGCTGGTTGGCGTTGAAGCCGCCGAACCGTGCGGCGCGGGGAGCTGCGCCGACAACGCGGATCTCGAATCCCTTGATGGTTCGCCCGAGCAGGATTGCGGCCGCCGCGACGACAAGAAGCGAAATGATCGAGCCGAGATGCAGCCGGCCGCCTTCGATCAGCAGCGGGACGGTCGCCACCGGATCGAACTCGGCCGTGGTCGGGAAGTTGAAGCCGTTCGGGTCGCGCCAGGGGCCGCGCACGAGATAGTCGAGAAAGAGGTCGGCGACATAGACCAGCATCAGGCTGGTCAGGATCTCGCTGGCGCCGAACTTCACCTTGCAGATCGCCGGGATCAGCGCATAGAGCGCGCCCGCAGCGGCAGCGAGGACGAGCATGGCCGGCAGCACCCAGGCGCCGGCGTCGGTGCCTTGCGTCTTCACCGCGATCCAGCTTCCCGCAACCGCGCCGACCAGGAATTGGCCCTCTGCGCCGATGTTCCAGGCATTGGCGAGATAGCAGAGTGACAGGCCAATCGCGATCATCACCAGCGGCGTTGCCTTCACCGCGATCTCCTGCAGCGAATAGCCGTCCGTCAGTGGCGCGATGAAGTAGGCATGTAAGGCGAGCAGCGGATTCTTGCCGAGGATCGCGAACAGGATGATCATGGTCACGACCGTGAGGCCGATCGCGATCAGCGGCGAGACCAGCGCGATCGTGCTCGAGCGTTCGGCGCGCTTCTCAAGCACCAATTGCATGCGCGGCCTCCTCAAGCTCCAGGCTGCTGCCGCCCATGAGAAGGCCGAGCTTTTCACGCGTTGCCTCGCGGGTAGCGAGCGGTGCCGACAGCTTGCCGTGAAACATCACGGCGATGCGGTCGGCGATCTCGGCGAGCTCGTCCAGATCCTGGCTGGTCACCAGCACGGCGGCGCCAGCGGTTGCGAGATCAAGCAGCGCCTGGCGAATGACGGCGGCGGCGCCGGCATCGACGCCCCAGGTCGGCTGGCTCACCACCAGCACAGCGGGGTTGCGCAGGATCTCGCGTCCCACGATGAACTTCTGCAAATTTCCGCCGGAGAGGGATGCGGCTTCCGGATCGCGCTTGGCCTTGCGGATGTCGAACGTCTCGGTTGCGCGGTCGACGGTCTTCAGCGTGGCCGCGGTATTGATGAAGCCGCGATGGACCATGCCGCTCGCCGCGTGTCCGGTGAGCAGCGCGTTCTCCGAGAGCTTCATGCGCGGCGCGGTGCCATGGCCGAGCCGCTCTTCGGGAACGAAAGCTGCTCCCAGCCTGCGTCGCTGCGTGATGGAGAGATGGCCGGCGGCAATGCCTTCGATCACCACGGTGCCCGGGTCCTTCGACAACCGCTCGCCGGACAGCGCGGCGAACAACTCGTCCTGGCCATTGCCGGCGACACCGGCGATGCCGAGAATTTCGCCGCCCTTCAGCTCGAATGAGATGTGCTCGAGCCGGACGCCATGCGGCTCGCCCGGTGCGAGCGAAAGATCGTTGACGACGAGCCGCGGCACGGTGGTCTTCCGGCCGGATGCCGCCTTCACTTCCTTGATCTCGCCGCCGACCATCATGCGCGCGAGTGAAGCGGCGGTCTCGCGCCGGGGATTGCAGGTCTCGACCTTCCTGCCGCCGCGCAGGATCGTGGCGGTGTCGCAGAGCCGCTTCACCTCCTCGAGCTTGTGGCTGATGTAGAGGATGGCGCGGCCTTCGGCCTTGAGCCGCTCCAGCACGATGAACAGCTGATCGGCTTCCTGCGGCGTCAAGACGGCGGTGGGCTCGTCCAGGATCAGGAATTTCGGATCCTGCATCAAGGCGCGGACGATCTCGATGCGCTGGCGCTCGCCGACCGACAATTGCCAGACCTCGCGTTTGGGATCGAGCGGAAGGCCGTAGGTCTTGGATACCTGCTCCAGTCGCGCCGATATGTCCTTGAAGGATTCTCGTCCGTCGAGGCCGAGCGCGACGTTCTCGGCGACGGTGAGATTGTCGAACAGCGAGAAGTGCTGGAACACCATGCCGATGCCGAGGCTGCGTGCTTCCGAGGGACCGGACAGTACGATTCGTCGGCCCTGCCAGCGAATCTCGCCGGCGCTGGGCTGGATCAGCCCGTAGATCGCCTTGACCAGCGTCGACTTGCCTGCGCCGTTCTCGCCGAGCAGCGCGTGGATTTCGCTCGGCCGGATATCGATGTCGATGGAATCGTTCGCGAGGAAATCGCCATAGCGTTTGGTGAGTCCGATCGTCCGCAGCAGCGGAGGCTCGCCGGAATTCAGGCCGTCAGGTGTCGAATCCAACATTCGCTGATGCGCTTGCATGGTGAAATGCCCAATAGTGGGCCAGTTTGAACCGCGGCGTAAGGTGGGAAAATGCGTCATCCCTTGCTCAACGCTTCGGCAGGGCCTTGTGTCCGCGCGCCTGTGCCCGACGGGATGAAGCCTCCTGCTCCAAAGCCCGCACACACCCGTGGGCGCGGCTTCCGCGGGCGCCTGTTGCAGATTTGTGACGGTTCAAGGCAAATCGGAACCCGCTATGCAGCCTTGACGTCGCAGTGAGCAAAGTTGCGCCATCGCGCTTGTGCATTGCGGATCGATGCAACGTTGGCTCCTGTCCGTCCGTCCCCCCAACATCCGCTCGACATGAAAGAAGAGCGAAATCAAACGGGAATGTCTGGCAATAGTCGGTCTTGCGGGCCGCATGCCCGCTGCAAGAAAACCTCCTAAATCCCACGAAGAAACGCCGCCCGTTGCCAAAACAAGCGGCATACCTTGAAAAAAGTTGAGGCTTCTCCGTCCGGGAGATCGGCGCAAGTCTCGCACCCAAGGGCGTTCATTGACGTGTCCAAACTTGGGGGTATTCAGGATGTCGTTTCGTTTCAGGGCAATTGCAGCAACGGCGCTGTCACTTGCCACGCTGGCCACCGGTGGCCTGGTTTTCGCGGCGGATCTGCCGGTCAAGGCTGCCAAGAAGGCGGCGGATCTCCCGTTCTTCCTGGTGATCGATAACCGCGTCACGTTCTCCTACATCTTCAACGCCTCGCAGCCCGGTGCATGGTCGTTCCGGCCGGATGGGTCGATCGACAGCAAGACCACCAAGCAGGTCTACTCGTTCACGCATTTCGATCTCTGGGCATACGGCACGAACTTCTTCACCATCTCGATGTTCAAGTCCGATCACAATGACCCGTCTGCGCCCTGCACCAACGCGGGCACGATCTTCGGCGCGCCGGCAACGTGCGCCGGTGCAACGGAGATCTACGGACTGTTCCGCTCGACGTTCGGCTGGAATGAGCTCTTCGACACCAAGGCCTTCACCGCGGGTCCGCTTCACAACATCTCGTTCGAGGTCGGGATGGATGCCAACACGGAAAACCGGTATTTCGGCGCCGCCAAGCGCGACGTCGTCGGCGGTCTGCAGTTTGCGTTCGATCTGCCCTACAAGGGTTACATCAACGTCGCGCCGCTGGTGTATTGGGAGTTCGCTAATCACAACTCATTCAGCCAGTGCGGACTGTTCGGTGCGGGCGTTCCCGGCGTGACTTGTCTTGCAGACGGCAACACCTCGTTCAAGCCGACCTGGGCCGTCGAAGTCAATTACTACATGGATCTCGGTTTCCTGCCGCCGAACATGCAGTATTTCTCGATCAGCGGTCGCGCCGGCTGGTACGGCAAGAAGGGCACCGACACCCAGCCGCTTCCCTACAGCCCCGCGAACGGCGTCTACAACACGGCGGTCGAGTTGAATTCGGAGCCGATCCGCCTGACCTTCGATGCCTCGAAGGCCGCCTGGGGTGACAAGTATTCCCACTTCGTGGACGTCTGGGTGGCTTACCGCTACTGGCAGAACAAGTTCGGTCTCGATCACAACCTTGCCGTTGGCTGTACCACGGCGGTCGGTGGCCGGACGGTGAGCACGGGGTCGTGCACGGAATCCTCGCTCTACTCCGGCATTACCGTGAAGTTCTGACCGGTTGGGATCTGTGGAAAATGTAGGGTGGATTAGCCGCAGGCGTAATCCACCAACTTCGGGCGGCTAGCGCGGAAGGGTGGTGGGTTACGCCGGCGGCCTGCGCTTCGCGCAGCCGCCAGCTAACCCACCCTAGGGATCGGAGTTTGCGCCTACTTCGTCCAGACACCATCGTGCAGCGCTGCGGCTTCGTCCTCGAGCAGCGGACCAACGACCTCGGTTGGCCGCTGGCCGCTGGCAAAGACCTCGCGGCAAGGCAGGTCGAGGGTCGGGTTCTCCGGATGGTTGCCGGTGACGCCGCGCAGGCGATGCTCGCTGAGGCCGTAGACGACGCGACCGATGCCGGCCCAGTAGATCGCGCCGGCGCACATCGCGCAGGGCTCTGCCGAGGAATAGAGCGTCGCTGTCGCCAGCACCTTGCGGCCGAGTGTGCGGCAGGCCTGGGTGGCCGCGAGACGTTCGGCATGCGCGGTGCCGTCATGATCCGGCATGTAGCCGTTCTCGGTCTCGATCAGCAGCTTGCCGTCCGCATCGACGACGATGCAGCCGAACGGGTGGTTGCCATGGGTGAGGGAGCGGCGGGCGACCGCGAAGGACAAACGCAGAAACTGCTCGTCACGCTTCGATGTGCCGGCCATCGATCCTCCGCGGTCAGTGCCCCGCCATGCGCCGACCGATCGCGGCGAGACCGGCTTCGCTGGCCCGTCCTTCATACACGAATTCGCCGTGGAACATCTCCACCAGTCGACCCTGGGCTATTGACGGTATCTTCCGGATAACCGATTGAAAATATTGATTATGCGGGCCGTTCGGGTCTTGATATTGGGTGAAACGGTTGGTGCGCCTGTGCACGACCGGGCGACGTAGCCTGCCGCGTACGCGCATTCATGCTAACCACGCGCTGATTGGGACGGACGCGGTGCGTGATTTGCCGCCGAACGTGTACCGATTGTCGCCAGACAGCCGCTGCCGCGGTCCAGAGAAGAGAAGGCTCGTCGAGATGGGTGCCGTCAACGCCGTTCAAAATGCATCGCTCGGCGAAGAGATCGTGCGTCGGATCAACGATCTGGCTGCGATCTCGGAAGGCGGCGACAACCTCACCCGCATCTATCTCACCAAGGAGTTGCGCGAGGCGGCGGACCTCCTCCTGAGCTGGATGCGCGACGCCGGCATGAGCGCGCGTCTTGATGCGATCGGCAATGTCTGCGGCCGCTACGAAGGCGAGCGGCCGGGCGCGCCCTGCCTGATGCTCGGCTCGCACTATGACACCGTGCGCGATGCCGGCAAATGGGACGGGCCGTTGGGCGTGATCACGGCCATTGCCTGCGTTGCCGATCTCAATCGCCGTGGTAAGCGCCTGCCGTTCGCGATCGAGATCGTCGGCTTTGCCGACGAGGAGGGCGTGCGCTTCGCTTCGACCTTGCTTGGCAGCCGTGCGGTGGCCGGCACTTTTGACGAGAGTGTCTTGAATGTGCGCGACCGCGACGGTGTGTCGATGCGCGATGCGATCGTGCAGTTCGGCCTCGACCCCGATCATATCGGAGCGGCCGCGCGGACGCGGCGCGAGCTGCTTGCCTATCTCGAATTGCACATCGAGCAGGGGCCGGTGCTGGAAGCGCAGGACCTGCCTGTCGGTGTCGTCACCGCGATTGCCGGTGCCACGCGGCTTGCCGCGCGGCTGACCGGCATGGCCGGGCACGCCGGTACTGTGCCGATGGCGCTTCGGCGTGATGCGCTCACGGGCGCCGCCGAGTGCATTGGCGCGATCGAGCAGTTTTGCCGCACCGATGCGGGCGGCCTGGTCGGCACCGTCGGCTACATCCAGGCGAGGCCCGGCGCGACCAATGTCATTCCGGGCGAGGTGTCCTTCACCATCGACATGCGCGCGCCGACCGATATGCACCGCAAGCGCGCGGTTGCGGATATCGTCCGCCAGATCGAGGCGATCGCCAAGCGCCGGCACTTGGCCCTCCAGCTCGACGTCACCCACGAGAACCGCACCGCGCCTTGCGCGCCATGGCTCAAGGAGCAGATCGCGCAGGCGATCGGAGCGGAGGGGTTCTCCGTGTTCGAGCTGCCGAGCGGAGCAGGGCATGACGGCATGGCCATGATCGACATCGCCGATGTCGGCATGGTCTTCGTCCGCTGCCGCGGCGGCATCAGCCACCACCCGGACGAGCATGTGGAGCTCGCCGATGCCGACGCCGGTGTGCGGGTGCTGCTGCGGGTGATCGAGAATTTCAGGCCGCGGGAAGGGTAGGCCGGGCAGGCTGAAGAAGCCCCCCGGGAAGCCGGCGCGTCATCTGGAGGAAATACGAATCAGCCATGCTTCGGATGGTGGCCGCCCCATCGGAGTGATCCTAGCCACATATGAATAGCGATATCTCGTTGTCCTCAGATCGCGGAAACCGATTTTACCAAGGCGTGGCTGCGACCTTTTTCGCCAACGCCCTCCAGGCGGTCAATTTTCTCGGTGATCGATTCCTGAGAAAGTCGCACCATTCGTTGTCGGCCATCGAGGACCTTTACCGGCACTCGATGGACAGCGCCTTTTCGGTGACCGAGGCCTTCCTCGTCACGGGCGCGCCGCACGCATCCGCCTATTATCCCCGTGACTTCGCCTGGTTCTATCCTGATGTCCTCGACCCCGAGACCATTATGGATGCGCAGGACGCGGTGCGGCGGGCCCGGCTGCTTGACAAGAGCATCCGTCTGTTGCTCGATGCGGTTCGCGCCGATGTCGTCACAACCACCATCGTCCCGGCGGGGCGCGGCCGGTACCTCGGCGTGAACTATTTCTCGCGCCCGTCGGATACGCTGCTTGGCATTCTGGCCGGACTGCAGCAGATGATCTCGGCCGATCAGAGGGCGTCGTCCTATCTGGCGATGGCGCAATGCGCGCATGCCGGCCGGCTGCTGCTGGCTGAATATGGCGGTGACCTGAAGCGTGCGATCCTGCAGCTCGCAAGCGAGCTCGAGCCGTTCGACGATGAAGGCACCAGGTATTTGCTGTGTGATGCCCGTGGCCCTCGCTCCGCTGCAACGGATACCCGTGCGGAACGCAGGCGCTTTGTCACCAATGCCTGCATCTATACAACCTTCCTGTGGAGCGTGCAGCTCGGCATCGTCGACGAGAACGAGCTGAAGCGGCTGCTCGGACGCGGCCTCGCGCAGTACAAGAAGGACCTGCTCCGTCTGTTCGGCAAAGACGGCTACATCAGGCATTCCCTGGATGGTCCGAAGGGCCCGCCGGCGTCCTCGGTCGCGCTGGATTTCGTCAGCGTGCATCGCGGCTTTTGGGACATGACCGATGCGAGCGAGCGGGTGCTGTTCGCGGCCACGGCGGATCTGATCATTGCGGAGCCGCGCTTCCGCATACCCTCTACGTTCCACTTCCTGGTGTCAGCGGATAATCCGCGGAACAAGATGATCCACAAGATTGCGGCTCCAGCCTATCAGGGGCGCTCATCCTGGCCGACGTTCAACGTCGAGTTCGCGGACCGGATGCTCGATTACGACGAGGTCTCCGGCGGCGATCGCTACCGGGCCTGCGCGCAAGGGATATTGAAAGACATTCGCACCGCAACCGAAGTGCACGGCGGATATCAGGAGCTGATCTCGGAACAGGGGCTGAAGTATCGCACCTGGGCCTACAAGGGCGCCGTGGCCCATTCCTGGTTTCCGCGCTTCCTGTCGGTCTGGAGGAGGGCGTATGGAACGCCGCTCCTCCAATGGAACGACTGATCCAGCGGGGGCGCTATCCCGCCGTCACGTCCACCAGCTCGCCGCCCTCCAGCACCTTGGCCGCCTTGGCGCGGTCGAGATCGCCTTCCCAGGCCGCGACCACGACGGTCGCGACGCAATTGCCGACGAGGTTGCCAAGCGCGCGGGCCATGCCGATGAACCAGTCGACCGACAGCACCAGCACGAGGCCGATCGCGGGAATGCTCGGTACCGCATTGAGCGTCGCTGCCAGGATCACGATCGCCGAACCCGGCACGCCATGCGCGCCCTTCGAGGTGATCAGGGAGACGCCGAGAACCAGCAGGAGGTCACCGAAGGACAGCGGCGTGTTGGTCGCCTGGGCGATGAAGACGACGGCGAGCGTCAGATAGATCGAGAAGGCGTCGAGGTTGAAGGAATAGCCGGTCGGGATCACGAGACCGACCACGGAATCCTTCACGCCCATCCGCTCCAGCTTCTTCATGATCTGCGGCAGCACGGCATCGGAGGAGGCGGTCGCGAGCACGATGGTCAACTCTTCGCGCAGGTAGGCGAGGAATTTGAGGATGTTGAGTCCGGCGAGCGCCATCACGCCGCCGAGCACGCCCAGCACGAAGATGCCGACCGAGACGTAGAACAACATCACCAGCGACACGAGCTGCTTCAGCGAGCCGACACCGTATTTGCCGACGGTGTAGGCGACCGCGCCGAGCACGCCGAGCGGGGCAACGCGGACGATCAGGCCCATGACGCGGAACAGCACGGTGGAGGCCGCATCGATCATGCTGGTGACGAGCTTGCCCTTTTCGCCGCCGACGAGCGCGAGCCCGACGCCGAACAGGACCGCGAAGAACAACACCTGGAGCACGTCGTTGCGCGATAGCGCATCGAAGGAGGTGGTCGGGATCACGTTCATCAGAAAGGCGCCGATGCCGCCGCCGGACAGCTTGTGGGCGTTGTCGGCGTAGGTGTTGAGCGCTTTGGCATCCAGCGTCGAGGGATCGATGTTCATGCCGTGGCCGGGGCCGAAGAGGTAAGCAAGGAGCAGGCCGACGACGAGTGCGACGGTCGTCATGATCTCGAAATAGACCAGCGCCTTGACGCCGACCCGGCCTACCTTCTTGAGGTCGCCGGCGCCGGCAATGCCGTGCACGACGACGCAGAACACGATCGGCGCCACGATCATCGAGATCAGCTTCAGGAAAGCGTCACTGAGGATCTTGAGCCCGATCGCGAAATCCGGGACGGCCATGCCCAGGATGACGCCAAGCACCAGCGCGGCCAGGACCTGGACGAACAGCGAGGTGTAGAGCGGCTTCGGCTCGGCGGCGGGCGCCGCTGTGATGGTCGACATGGTGGATTCCCCTGGTTTGACGCGACTTGGACGTCAAAAAGGAGCAACAACCGTGCCAGATTGTCGCGGGGGAGAAAGCGGCGCAGGACATCGCTCTGTGTCGAGGGCGCGACGCTATCTCGCCGAACAGTCGCGTGGGGAGGAAGCCCGCGGGACCCGCCGTCAGTCGTTATGGCCTACGCCGAAACGAAAGGCATCGTCACGCCGCAAGATCCAGCAGCCGGCACGATCCGCGCACGAGCGCCTTGCGTCCGATGGGCGTCATCACGGGTACGCCGTCATTGACGACAACGAGGCCGAACTTGACGAGACTTTCGATAAGATAGGTCTTCGAGAGGCGACCGCTCGACACCGGGTTGCGAAGTGTGCGCAGGGCTTCCCACTGGTCCGGCGAAAGATCGAAGTCGACGTCGTTGCTCATGTTGCCTCAAGCGATAGTACCATTCGCGCGCCTCTGTTAGCGACGCTGCATGAAGACCATGCGACGACAATGAGTCGGGAATTCGGTGCGCTGTTTAGAACCTCTCTTCACGAATTGCCGCACTTCATTGCGCCACAAGAGTAAAGATCGCTCGTTGGCAAATATCGTCCCGAGCTTCGATCACATATTGATGAATTCGGTTTGATGCTGCACTGCAAGTTGTCGCGATGCACGGGAAGCGCTGCTGTCCCATTCTGCGTCGCAATATGCACAGAAATCGTGAAGCGAAAGGTTGAGGACTCTGTTACGGTGATTCCCGGGGAATGACTTCACGCTGCAGGAGTGGAGTGCATGAACAGGCTGGTCGAAATTCGCAGTCAGGAATCCCTGTGCCGGGAGCGTGCCGCGCTCGATTTCGATCGCCGGGTTTTCTGGCTCGCGCAAGCCGAGGAATGGGAGCAGCGCGCGCTCGACGAAATTGCCTATCACTTCCGGGAGTGCAATATCGGCCAGGCGGAGCTTGCGCGGAACTGACGCTGGCCGCGAGCAAGACCTACTGATAAGTCGCCACGATATCTGACACCGCGCGCTCGAGCTGCTGCGCGGTGGCGCATTGGCGCACGACCGTACAGAAGGTCGCGTAGCGCGGCATCTCGGAATCGCCAAAGCCCCAGGCGAGCCGCCCTTCGGGATTGAGCCAGACCAGCCGCTTCGAGCGCTCGGAGATGCGGCGCAGGATGTCGGCACGCGGGTCGAGGTTGTTGCTGCGGGCATCGCCGAGCACGATCACCGTGGTCTGCGGCGTCAGCGTGCTCATGAAGTCCTTCTCGAAATCGACCAGCGAAGAACCGTAATCGGACGAGCCGAAGCCGACCTTGGACATGATCTCGGCCATCGCCTCTTCCGGCGATTTCTTTTCCAGGATATCGCTGACCTCGATCATGTGCGAGGAGAAGGCAAAGGAGCGGACGTCGTCGACCACCTCGTGCAGCGAGTGGATCAGCAGCAGGAAGAAATCGGAGACTTGTGCTACCGAGCCGGAGACGTCGCAGAGCGCCACGATCTTCGGCCGGTCGCGATGCTTGCGCTTCCATGCGGTGAGGAAGGGCACGCCGCCCCAGGCCGCATTGCGGCGGAGTGTGCGGCGGACGTCGAGATGACCGCGGCGCTGGCGCTTGCGCGGCTTCGAATAGCGCTCGCGCAGGCGGCGCGCGATCTGGCGGATGAGGGCGCGCATCTCCGCGACCTGGCGCCGCTCGATGCGGGCGAGCGGCGCGTTGCGCAGGATCTCGTTGCGGAGATTTTCGGCCTCCTCGCGGGCGTAGAGCGCAAGCCCCTGCGAGACGGTGTCGCGCACGGCTTCGCGCAAGGCGTCGAGCGCGGCGCGCAGACGTTCGGCCAGTGCCGGGTTGCTCGCAGTCAAGGCGTCGAGATCGTCGCGCAGTCGCTGGAGCCCCATGGCGTCGAGGATGCGGCTGGAAAAGATCCCGCGCTGGGTGGAATAGCGGATATCCGACAGGGAGGCCGCGCCGGAAGCGCTGGCAATCGCCGCTGCGATCGTGTTGCGGTCCTGCGACAGCAGCATCTGCGCGAGCGGGCCCAAGCCCTCGGGAGGCTGTCCCTCGCCCGCTTCGCTGGCCGAGCCGGAGGAGGGCGACTGATCCGGATCCTGCGAGGCGCTCTCCTCGCCGTTGGCTTCGGTCTGATCCTGTCGTGGCTCCGGCTGGCTGAAGAACAGATCAAAGCAGTCGCCGAGCGCGAGCTTCTCGTCCTGCGATTTGGCAAGCGTCAGGAGCAGCGCGTCGCGCAGGATGGTTCGATCGGAAAAGCCGACCTGCGACACGGCGCGCATCGCATCGATGCTCTCGGCAGGCGAGACGTGAACGCCGACGCCGCGTGCTGCCCGAAAGAAACGATGGAGGTTCTCGCGCATCGGCGTCAACCGAAGACGTTGGACCGTGCCGCCTTGGCAATGAAGGTCGTCACCTGCGGCGCTGCTGCCTCGATGTCGGCTTCGTATTTCAGAAGCACGTTGAGCGTGTCCTTGACGATCTCGGTGTCGAGCTCCGTGGCCTGGAGCAGCACCAGCACGCGCGCCCAGTCGATGGTCTCGCTGACCGAGGGCAGCTTCTTCAGATCCAGCGATCGGATCTCGTGAATGAAGCCGACCATCTGCCGGCGCAGTGCCTGCGAGATGCCGGGCACCCGGCTTTCGACGATGCGCTCCTCGAGCCGCTGCTCGGGGAAGCCGATATGCAGATGCAGGCAGCGCCGCTTCAGGGCGTCGCCGAGGTCGCGCTCGCTGTTGGAGGTGAGGATCACCGTCGGCGGCGTGATGGCCGAGACGGTGCCGAGCTCGGGGATCGTGACCTGGAAATCGGACAGGATCTCCAGCAGCAGGGATTCGAATTCGGCGTCCGACTTGTCGATCTCGTCGATCAGAAGCACGCAGCCGCCGGGCTGTTCCAGCGCCTGGAGCAGCGGGCGGGGCTCGACGAATTCCTTGGAGAAGAACACGTCGCCGAAATCGTGCAGCTGGTCGAGCGCGGCGTGCAGCGTCTGCGCGCCGCCAAGGACCTCGCCGAGCTTGTCCTTGAGGATCTGCGTGTAGAGAAGCTGCTTGGCGTATTTCCACTCGTAGAGCGCCTTGGCCTCGTCGAGACCCTCGTAGCATTGCAGGCGGATCATCTTCATGCCGCGCCAGGCCGCGATCGCCTTGGCAAGCTCGGTCTTGCCGACGCCCGCGGGGCCCTCGACGAGGATCGGCTTCTCGATCTGCTGCGACAAATAGACGGCGGTCGCGATCTGCCGGCTCGCGATATAGCCCTGCGCGGCGAGGCCGCTCTCCACTGCCTCGATCGAAGTCGAGGCCTTCTGATCAGCCACGAAAGGGCGCTCCCAAAGGTCTTGCTTGAGGCTTGTTCTGCCTGCGTTCCCGGCAAAGAACAAGCCTCGTTTGGGAGGCATCAGACCCGCACGGACGGCGCTTTTTCCGCTCGACGCAAATATGTGTCGGCGCGGAAACTTGCGCGGCTCGCCGTTCGCACGATCAGTGCCGCAGCAGCTCCGGCTTGCGGATCGTCTGTCTGACCTCGGCGCCGCAATCGGCGCATTCATAGACAAAGTCGATCTTGGCGAGGCTCCAATGCGGTTCGACCTCGCGCACATACATCGGCAGGAACCCCATGCACGTCGGGCAATTCACAGGCGCGATCTCGATGTCCTGATGATGCTGTACATAAGCTGGCATCTCGACTCTCCTTCGCAGGCGACAACCAAACCCCGCGCAGAAGCTACTGCCGGGCGCTCCAGACGCGTCATCAACTCTATCGAACGGAGATGGAACGGCGGACGTTTGTCGCGCGCTGTGACATTCTTGTTACGTGTCTGTACTGTAACGGGCGGACCGAATGCCTATTTCTGCGGCCGATCCGGTTTTTCGGACCCTCAACCAACGATAAGGGAGTAACGCCCATGACGCATGCCATTCGTTTTCACAAGACCGGCGGTCCGGAAGTCCTGGTCTGGGAGGAGGTCAGCGTCGGCAAGCCCGGACCGGGCGAAGCGCGCATCCGCCACACCGCCGTCGGCCTCAATTTCGTCGACATCTACAACCGCTCCGGCCTGTATCCGGCGCAACTGCCGAGCGGGCTCGGCAGCGAGGCAGCAGGCGTGGTCGAGGAGGTCGGGCCCGGTGTCACCGATCTGAAGCCGGGCGATCGTGTCGCTTATGGCGCCTCGCCGCTCGGCGCCTATTCCGAGGCGCGGCTGATCCCCGCGGACCGCTTGCTGAAGCTGCCTGAGGGGGTCGACGACAGGACCGCGGCGGCGATGATGCTGAAGGGTCTCACCACGCAATATCTGATCCGGCAGACCTATCGGGTGAAGGCGGGCGATACCATCCTGCTGCATGCCGCGGCGGGCGGCGTCGGTCTGATCCTGAGCCAGTGGGCCAAGCACCTCGGCGCGACCGTGATCGGCACCGTCAGCAACGACGAGAAGGCCAAGCTCGCCAAGGCGCATGGCTGCGACCACGTCATCATCTACACCCGCGAGGATTTCGTGAAGCGGGTCGACGAGATCACGGGCGGCAAGAAGGTTCCCGTGGTTTATGACTCCGTCGGCAAGGACACGTTCCTGAAATCGCTGGACTGCCTCGCGCCGCTCGGCGTCGCCGCGCTGTTCGGCCAATCCTCCGGCGCGGTCGAGCCGCTCAATCTCGGCCTGCTGGCCCAGAAGGGATCGCTCTACGTCACGCGGCCGACATTGTTCACCTACGCCGCCAGGCGCGAAAATCTGGTCGCGATGGCGAACGAGCTGTTCGACGTCGTCAAGTCCGGCGCGGTCAAAATCGAGGTGCATCAGACCTATCCGTTGAAGGACGCCGCCAAGGCGCATGCCGATCTCGCCGCACGCAAGACCACGGGATCGACCGTCCTTCTGGTGTGATATCCGAGCCTGCGTCACGTCCGTTCGTGCTTGCGCAGATCGCGGGCGTGATCGAGCCGGAGGGCCTGGAGGTCGATATCCTCGGGCGGGATCCGGGGCAGGGCGGCCTCGGTCAGGATCGCCTCGGTGACGTCCTCGACCGAACTCCCGGCGATCTCGTGGATGAACGAGACATTCCGGTATTCGCCCGAGGCGATGCGGGAGATGACCTCACGCCTTGTGATTTCGGGGTCGACCACCGCCTCGCGGCCCCGCCGTCCATAGTCGATCATCACGACGAAATATTGCATCAAAACGACTCTGCCGCGCCCCCATTGCGGGCGCGCGGCAGATTATTTCCGAAAAACAGAAACAAGTCAAGAGCGATTTCGAAAAAGCGAAATCGTCGCCTGTGCCGAGGCCTTACTTGCCCTTCTTGCGGGGGCGCGCCGACTTGGCGCGCAGCCGCTCGAGCTGGCCCTTGGGCATGGACAGGCAGATCTCACCCACCCAATCGAGCTTCACGCCGACGATCGGCTTGGCGTTGAAGCTGGTGAGATTGACGACGGACGGGCTTTTCCCCCGCTCGATCGTCTTCAAATAGCGTTCGCCGGTCTTGAGCCGGACCACGGCCTCTTCGCCGTAGAAGCTCGACAGCGGATGGCGCTGATCCTTGTAGACCACGATCACGTCGCCGCTCTCGTATTTGGGCAGCATCGAATCACCCACGATCTCGAAGGCGACAGTCTCTTCCATGATCGGGAAGGGCAGCGCGATGTCGCCGAGACCCTCCGGGGGGACCTGCTCGTAATCCGGCTCGATCACGGCGCCGGCACCGACGCGGCCCATGATCGGCGCGAGATTGAGCTCGAGATATTCCATGATCGGAATGATTTCCGAGGCCTTCACCAGGCGTTCGCCGCCGAGGATCTCCGAGACCGCGCCGGGCCGCACGCCCATGGCCGCCGCCAGGCCGCCCTTGCTCTTGCCCGTCTTTTCCAGGCCCCGCTCGATCATTGCAACGTCCAACATGGTGATTCCCTCGATTACCCAACGTCTCGCTCTTGTAATCCGAAATTCGGAATTATTGCAATTATGAATATCAGAATTATTGCTTGACTTGAGCTTCGGAATACCGGAATGTCTGTTTCGCCCCCGGTCGTGCGATCGGAGGAGGCGCATCACAGGACAGCAGCATGGAACCGGGCCATTGGCCGTCGGAGCACTCCGACGCGCTTCGCGACTATTTTCTCAAAGGCATGTCTTATGCGGAAATCGGAAGGCAGATTAACGCAAGGTTTGGAACGGCTTACACGCGCAATGCAGTGATCGGCCGCGCGAAGCGGCTCGGGCTCGTCATACCGGAATGGATCGTGAGCCCATCGGTCGCGCCATATTTGCCGGGTGAGGCTCCGGTTTCGCCGCGCCGCGCGGTGCTACCGAACCTGAACGTACCGCCGAAGTCCGCAATGAAGCCTGCGGTGCGGTTGAAGCTGCGCTGCGTCGGCGTTCAGCCGCGCCTGATCCAGCTGGTCGACCTCGAGCCGGCTGACTGCCGCTATCCCTATGGCGGCGACAAGGACGGGGAGGAGATCGCCTTCTGCGGCCATCAGCGCCAGCCGGGCTCCAGCTATTGCGCGCCGCATGCGGGCCTGACGCGTCGCTGTGGGGCTGCGTCCGCCCGTGTCCCCGGTCCCGTCGTGCTGAAGCTGGTCTTCGCAGCCTGAACTCTCACCCGTTTCATCGTCGATTTCGCAAGGAGATCCAAGTGGCTCGTGTCCGACGCAACAAGTCCTACAAATTGGCGCAGATCTACGACCGGCGGTCCCGCGACGTGCCATTCAATGCCGAAGTGGCGGAGGTCGAGGTCGACAATCCGCTGGCGCTCGATGCTGGTGAGAAGATCGTGGCGATCCGGTCGATCCGTGGCGATCCGCTGGGACGGCTGCATGCACACCACCAGATCGACGAGGCGCAATATCTCGGCGGGCGCGCCTTCCAGAACGATTGGGAGAGAGCGGAGCGGGGCCCTCAGGCGATGGACCCGACCCGCGAATATGTCGATGGCGCGCGCATGCGCGAGCCGGTCACCGAGAGCCAGCGCCAGGCGGTGCTGCGGCTGAACCAGGTCGAGCGCGAACTCGGGACCGACGGCGCTGCGCTGGTGCACGACGTGTTGGTGCTAGGCCTGACCATGGATCAGATCGGGCAGCGTCGTGCCGTCCGTACGCAGCGCTGGAACGACTATTTTGCGCGACGCTTTCGCGAGTGCCTCGACCGGCTGACGCTGATCTACGGCTTTGCGACGGAAACGGGGGCACGGCAGGCAGGGCGGCGCAGATGACAACGGCACGCCTGCGGTTTAGGCCGCGGGCGTGCCAGTCAGCCGCTCACGGATGCGGGACGATCTGGTAGGGCGTCGTATAGGGCTCGACGCGGAGCGAGGCGTTGGCCAAAAGCCCGATCCTGGCGGTCGGCGCCTGCTGCAATTCGCCATTCGGGCCGCGATGCACGTTGTATTGCCAGACGGTGAGATCGCCCTTCTGCGCCAGCGCGTGCGCAACCGCGCTCGCATCATTGCCGCCGAGCGCCTGAAGCTCCTCCGCCGACAACCCGACGACGATCTCGTCCTTGATGGTGACGATCTTGAACAGGTTCATCTTGGTCTCCTGCGCCCATGCGCCTTGTATCGAGAGGGTGAAAAGCGCGACCGCGGCGCCCTTGATGAGATCGCAGCGAGAAAGCATGCCGTCGTCCTTTGGTGCTGAGGCGCGCCCGAATCGAAGAGTTTTCAGCCATGGCGCCCGTTGTCCGCGTGGCCGTGTCGCAACGGCTTGGTCGTTCGTTCATGGACAACGGTTCACGGGCGGAAACATATCCGGCTTGCGAGATCGATCGTTATTTCGCCGTTAATACAACCGCCGAGGCCGCACTCAACAATTACGTGTAGGCGCTGAGAAGCGCTCATTCGTAGCCGAATGTCCGTTCATGTGGGAAACAAGCGGAAACGTTGTGCCGATTGACGGCGATCAGGGCTGTGTGTGTGATTGATGGCGCTTCTTGACGCAGGTGGGTGACGGCGGTCGATATTCCTGTTATCCGGAATTGCCGTGGTGCGATGCAGACGAAGCATCGCTACAACCACTGTTGGGCTTGCCGGACGGGTTGTTCCTTGACATAATTGCAACCATCTGGTTGAGCCAGTCGTTTGGACATGCGTTCGGCGTGCCAACCCGCCGGGGCCACCCGGCCGAGAGTTCGTCGCCATAGGTCTTGTTATGGTGTCTTGTTATGGCGTTCGGTTCTTGAGCGGGGCACGAAGCCGATGCTTGTCATAGGTGCGAGATGAAAAACCTCAATTTCGCGGCTGAATTGCACCTCAAGCTCGGCGCGCCCGCAAGCGGCACGGTCGAAAGCCTGCGCCTGCTCCGCGCGTTCCTGAAGCTCGCGCCTCGACAGCGTTTCGAGGTCATCAAGCTGGTCGAAGACCTCGCCACCGAAGAAATTCTGCCCGAGCACCCCTTGTCCTGAACCCGGCCACGCGCCGGCCTTACACCGTCCCTCTCGTTTTCCCGTTCGTTTTCCCGCCGGAGCCGGACCGCCGGCGACGTTTCCACGCGGCTGGCCGCTGGAAGGCGATCCGGCAAGTGTGGTATTCAATTGGGAAAACGGGAGGAGTGCGACCATGATCGAACCGAAGCTCGAAGTTCCGGCCGAACTGCGCGACCTGGCCGAGAAGACAATTGATCAGGCGGAGAAAGCATTCGGCATGTTTTTCGACGCCGCCACCAAATCGATGTCGTCCGTTCCAGGACCGGGGACGGAGGTGTCGAAGCAGGCGCTGGTTTTCACTGAGCAGAACATGAAGTCGGCCTTCGAGCATGCGCGCAAGCTGGTTCATGCCACCGACCTTCAGGAAGCGATGCGAATCCAGTCCGATTTTCTGCGCAGCCAGTTCACCAGTGCCGGAGATCACATGCGCCAGATGACCGGCAGTCTCATGCAGCCGGGCAAAGGGAAGTCCTGATTCTCTGAGTGCGCACCGTAGGTCGATGACAGGCCACCGAACGACCACATTCGTCGTCCGTCATCCTTTCTGCTCATCCCTGTCGGCCCACCGGCAGGGATTTGCATTTGTGGCAGCGTCGTGCTCGGCGCGCGACTAAAGCGCGTGTTGCTTAAGCCATGATCCCTTCGGAAAGCCGCTGCGCACTTTTCCGGATCATGCTCTAGCGCAGCGATGCGATGTAGGCCGCGATATCGCCGGCTTCGGTTCGGCTCAGGGGAAAATTCGGCATCTTCGGGTGGGGATCAAGCAGGAAGAAGGCGAGCCTCTCCGGACTGAAGTCCGGCCTGCGTGCGACGGAGGCAAAGGAGGGGACGTCAGCGCTCGCCTGGGTCTGGCCGTTCGCGACGACATGGCAGCTTGCGCACCAGCGTTTGGCGAGGTCCGCACCGTGATCGGCATTGGCCGCGAGAGCGGACGATGTGCCGAAGCTCGAGGTTACGGCAAGCAGCAGGAAAATTCGTCTCAAATGCTGGTGCATAGGGTAACCTTCATGCATCGATTAGCGGCCGCCATGCCTATCCGCAGCACGATCCCGGAAATTGCGAGAGATCAATCCGGGCGATGATCGACCGCAGCAGCTTGCGGGTCGAACGATAGAGATGCCGTAGGAAAGCCGGCATCCTCGCCGCGGGCAGGCCAAGACTTCTCGTGTCGAGACTTCTCGTATCGAGAGTTCTCGTATCCAGACTTTCAATGTAGTGCGACACGTGTCTCTCCGAGGCTATATCGCCCTTTTATCCCGGCGCCTCGGAGCCGCCTTGATCTGCCGCAAAGCGTTCCCGGCTAATAGTCGCCCGGATTCATGATCATCGGGGTTTTCGTATCAGCCGGCGCGAGCGCGCTGCTGGCGCTGTCGCGCAGGAAGCGGTCGAGCGTTTCCTGGATCTTCTCCTTGACCGCGTTGGGTCCGCGATCGCTCATTTCCGTGTGCTGCGCGCCGGTGTGAACGATGTCGATACCGCGCGCCTTGGCTTCTTCCGGCGTCGGTAGCACGCCGGGATCGGTCACGAAATGCGGGTCCTTCGACCGGAACGACAGGATCTTCATGCCGTCGCTGACCACGAAGGGCACCCGCAGATTGTCCAGCGTGATCACCTTCGACACCAGCTCCGGGTGCTGATGGGCAACATACATGGAGACATCGCCGCCATTGGAGTGGCCGACGAGGGTGACGTGGTCGTAATCGACGTTCTCCTGTTGCTTTTTCAGCTTGTCCAGCACGAAAAGAATGTTGGCTTCGCAGCGGATATAGACCTCGCGCCGGCCGACATATTGCTGACCGACATGGGTCATCAATGGCGGATCGCTCGGCAGGTCCTGCTGAATGCTGGCAACCAGATAGCCGCGCGCGGCGAGCACGTTGGCAAGGAAGGAGTATTCGGTGGCCTTGACGGTGTTGCCGTTGCTGATGATGGCGAGCGGGAGTTTCCAGAGGCCGAGATTCGCCTTGGTCTCGTAGTCGCGCCGCACCGCCACGTCGACCGAGATCGGCCGCTGCCGCGAGGCGTCGAACAGCGCCAAAGTCTCATGGCGGATCGCGAACCGACTAACGACGAAATATTCCCCGACGCCGAGGACGCAGAGAAACGCCAGGATTGCAAACACCCTCTTCATGGTTTCATCTCAAATCACATTTGACTGAACATGGTCATTGGGAACTCCCGGATCGAGCGATCGTGAGCAGCTTACGGGATTAAATTTAGGCAAGTCTGTGAGCAAGCCCGCAAAAAGGACCGCATGCCAAGCCCACCGCGCGAACGACGGGGTGGCTAGAGACAGCCGGACTTGCCGCGTTCGGGTCAGAGCCGGAACGCGCTCGACAGGGTGAACAGGAAGCGGGGGCTGCGGCGCTCGTTGTCCAGTGCCCGGTAGCTCAAGGGCACCGCCACGCCGAGATCGGCCTGGAGATCGTCTGGCAGGAAGAAGCGCACACCGGCTCCGGCCGATGTGAGCGACAGGCCGTCACTCAGGCGGTAACCGTCGTTCCAGACGGCGCCGGCGTCGCCAAAGGCGTAGAGCTGATAGCCGGTCCAGTAGCGGAAATTGAGCTTCTGGTCGAAGCGCAGTTCGAGCGAGCCGGCAAGGCCGTTGTCGCCGCTGATCTCGGCTGCGCCATAGCCCCGGCCGAAGGCCGCGCCGCCGAGATAGAATTGCTGCGAGGTGAACAGTGGCCGCGATGCCGTCTGGCTCGCCGCGGAGAGCTTGAGCGACCAGGTATCGTTGAGCGTCTGGTAGCGCGTGAACCAGAGGTTCAGCACCGAGAAGTTCGAGGATGCGCCGTCGCGCGACAACAGATCGTCGTCGAAATGCGAGGCGCCGAAGATGTCGAGGCCCTGGCGATAGGTCAGCGTCGCAAGATTGGTGCCGCCGAAGCGATCCTGCAGCCGGTAGTCGGCGGTCAGGCTCGCTGTCCTGATATGGTCGTTGTACCAGGGACCGTAACGGTCGTGCTCGGACACATTGCTGAAGGTCGTCGCCGCAGTCAGCGTGAGCGTGGAGGATTGCGATTGCAGCGGGACGCTGCTGGCGCGCAGCTCGAAGGCCTCTGTCGTGGTGATGTCGCTGTCGAGGCGGCGGGCATCGCCCGGCCGGACCGCGCTGTACAGGACGGAAGCGCCGAGGCGTACGCCGTCGACGCCGACGGGCGTGTCGTAGGACAGTCGCGCAAAGCCGAGCTGGCGAGGATCGTTGGCAACTGTCGACAGGTTGACTGCCAGCGTGTCGCCGGGCGTGAGGTAGGAGTTGAACGCGCCGGTGGCGTAGCTCTGCCACGGGCCAACGGAAGATGATCCGAGATTGTCCAGACCGAACGAGGAGAAGACGTGCCAGGTCTTCAAAACGACTGTGAGACGGAAGCGGCCGGTCGCGCCACCGATCTCCTCCAGCGCGGTATCGGTGATCCGGACGCCCGGCCTGCCGTTGATCAGGAAGAGCTGGCGTTCGAGCGTTGCAAGGCGCGACGGCTGCTCGGCCAGAACCGGCCCGAGCATCGGCCTTACGCCGAACTGCTCGGCGCCGTCGCCTTTCAGCTCCGCCTGCACGATGGCGCCTTCGATCACCTGGATGCGCACCCGGCCGTCGGCAATGTCCTGCGGCGGCACGATGGCCCGGCTCAGATGGAAGCCGTCGGCGCGGTAGAGATCGCTGATCGCGCCGGCGATCGCGGCGAGATCCGCCTGTGAGACCTGCTTGCCGAGATAGGGCTGATAGGTCGTGGCGATCCGATCTTGGGACACGGTGTGTGCGCCGCTGACGTCGATGCCCCGCAGCACGAATTGCAGTTTGGTATCGCCGCCGGTGTTGGGCTGTCCGACGTTCGGAAGCCGGACCGGAGGCCGGCTCAGCGATTCCCGCTCGGCTTGGTTATCGAAATATTTCTCGGGCTGGCGCGGATCGAAACCCGGCTGGTTCGCCTGTTGTGCGAACGCCTGGGAAACTCCCGCAAAGATCGATACCAGCACTGCGAACGCGGTAATGAGATGCCGCTGCTCAACGCACGTCGCGAATCTTCCTCCGTAGTTTGACGGAGACTTTGCGATTGGGCGGTAAGGGTTCGTTATCCGCATGATTTTTCATAGTTTTTTATGGTCAATGATTGGTTAATGCTGCCACTCCACTGGCCGCTTGCCGCTAATCCTCTCTTGAGTGATTTTCGGATACCCCCTCAGCCCCGGCTGTAACGCGGACTGAGGATCGTCATGCTTGGCAGAATTGGAATGCGGTGTGCCTTCGTGGCGGCGCTGACCGTTGGAACGGCTTCCGCTGCGTTCGCCGCGGAGGATGGCGTCTGGTCGGTCAGCAAGGCCACCGGTGAGGTGTGGATCGCGACCGAGGGCGCGCAACCGGTGTCGCTGAACCGGGAAGAGACGCTCAAGCCTGGCAATACCATCCGCACCGGACGCAACGGCCGGGTGCTGCTGGTCCGCGGCGAGGAAACCATTCTGATCTCTCCCAACTCCGTGGTCGGCTTGCCCTCGGAGAAGAAGGAGGGGCTTTCGACCACGATCATCCAGCGGGCGGGATCGATCCTGCTCGAGGTCGAGAAGCGCAACGTCAAGCATTTCGAGGTCGAGACGCCCTATCTCGCCGCCGTGGTCAAGGGAACGCAGTTCAGCGTCACGGTGGGAGCTGGCAGCACCAAGGTCGGCGTGCTCCGCGGCCAGGTCGAAGTCTCCGACTTCAAGACGGGACAGGTCGCCCAGGTCATGCCGGGACAAGCGGCCACGGTGTTTGAGCACGGCAAGCCTGGTCTCGGCTTGAGCGGCGCGGGGACGTTCAATCCGATCGAGCATGGCAAGCCGCGCGCCTCGACGATCGAGCGTGTCCCCGTCCCGAAATCGGGCCTGTCGGCGCCGCGCAATGCCGCGAGCGGCCATGCGATCCATGCGCTCGGTCCGATCGACAAGGGGACCAAGGCGGCTGGCGTGCCGAAGCCTTCGCATCAGGCGGCTGGAGCTCATGTTTCCAAGGCCGGCGTCGTGCGCATCTCGAGCTCGCTCGGCGAGGTCAAGCTCAATGTCCACAAGGTCACGAATGGGCTCGCCCACGGCGCGGTTGCTCCCGGACAGGTGCGCAACGCGAACGCCAACGCCGGCACCGCGACGGTCTGGAGCGATGGCAAAACCAATACGGCGGCATCCAACAGCTCAGTCCAGACTGCGGCAACGACCAGCGGTGCAGCTGCCGGCAGCAGCGCGTCGGCTGCTAATGCGGCGATCGCGGCCGCGGCAGCCGGTGCATCCAGCGACAGCCCCGGCGCCAACAACGGAAACTCCGGCGGCAACGGCAATTCCGGCAACAACGGCAACGGTAATAACGGCAATAACGGAAATAGCGGGAACAACGACCACGGCAACAATGGTGCCACCGGCAACGGCAGGGGCAACAACGGCAACGGCAATGGGAACGGCGGCGGCAACGGCAGCAACGGCCATGGCAATGCCTACGGCCACAACAGGCGCTGAGGCGGTTTCCTAGGGGATGAGGGGGGCGCATCCGTTGAAGCGGGTGCGCGGGAGGATCGGGTGAAGCGTTATCGGCCGCATATTCTCGTTGTGATCGCGCTTGCGATCGTGCTGTCCACGGGATGGCATGGGGCGCTTCGCAACGCGCTCACCGATCTGCGATTCAGCTGGCAATCGCGTGCGGCCAGCGGCAATGTCGTCGTGGTGGCCATCGACGCACCGTCTATCGATCAGATCGGGGTGTGGCCGTGGCCGCGCCGGCTTCACGCGGAGCTGTTGCGCAGGCTCGAGGCGGCGGGCGCGGGGGACATTGCCTTCGACGTCGATTTCAGCACGCCGTCCGATCCGGCGTCCGACGAGGCCTTCGTCAAGGCGCTCCGCGATGTCGGCGGCTCGACGATCCTGCCGTCCTTCAAGCAGCCGACGCCGAATGGCGGCACGGCGCACATCAATCGCCCCCTGAAGGGTTTCAGCAACCAGTCGTGGCCGGCCGTCGTCAACGTCGCGGTCGAATCCGACGGACTCGTTCGCCGCTATCCGTTCGGCGAGAAGCTCGGCGATGCCTTGATGCCGTCGATGGCCGTCGTGCTGGCCGGGCAGGACGCCAACCGGCGGCCGCCCTTCCTGATCGACTTCAGCATTCGTGCAGCCTCCATTCCGAGCGTCTCTTATGTCGACGCGCTGCGCGGCGATACTGCTGCTCTCGACAGGGTGAGAGGCAAGAAGATCATTGTCGGCGCCACCGCGCTCGAGCTCGGTGACCGGTTCAGCGTTCCCAACGGCAAGCTGGTCTCGGGGCCGGTCCTCCAGGCGCTTGCGGCAGAATCGATCCTCCAGGGCCGGATGCTGCACTGGACATCCGATATCGGCATGATCCTGGGCCTGGGCGTGATCTGCCTGCTGATGATGTATTCGTGGCGCCGTCTCGCGCCAGGAATTCGCGTCGCGGTCCTGATCGCCTCCGGGTCGGCTATCGAGCTGGTCGCGGCCCTCGTGCAGGCAAGATGGCCCCTCGTCATCGACACATCGCTGTTCCACATCGCGATCGTCGCCTATCTGGCCGCGATTGCGCTGGACGAAATCGATTTCCGTGGTCTCCTGGGACGCATCGCCGAGAGCCGCTTTCACCGCATCGCGATGTCGCTTGGCGATGGTCTCGTCTGCACCGACGAGGATCACCGGATCACGGTCTGGAATCCCGGGGCGAGTGCGATCTTCGGCTACGCGCCGGCCGAGATGATCGGCCGTCCGTTCGAAACGCTATGCACAGTGGCGGCGGACGGTGATGCAAGACCGTCCATGCATGACGCCGCGCGCCAGGCGCTGCTGGTTCCGGGCGGGGCGGTCGTCGTCGAGTTCGAGGGCCGGCGCAAGAATGGCGAAACCTTCGCCGTCGAGGCGAGCTTCTCGGGCTGGCAGGGAACGGATGGCTTTCAGTACGGCGCGATCCTGCGCGACATCTCGGTCCGCAAGCGGGAAGTCGAACGCGTCAAATATCTCGCCGAACATGACGCGCTGACCGGTCTTGCCAATCGCAACACGCTGCATGCCGGACTGGCCGGCATGATCGCGAATGCAGAGCGACGGCCTCGCGAAGTCGCGTTGCTCGTCATCGGGCTCGATGGCTTCCAGGGCATCAACGACATGCTGGGGCATTCGGCGGGAGATCTGGTGCTGCAGGCGGTCGCCATTCGACTGGAGGGTCAGGCCGGAGATCGGGCGATCGTCGCCCGGCTCGGCGGAGATGAATTCGCCATTGTGCGCGAAACCGCAGATGACGGTGAGCCGATCGTGAAGTTCGCCGAGCGGATCGCGCGTGCATTCGAAACGCCGCTCGCGACGGGCACGCGCCAGCATCGCGTCAGGATCAGCATCGGCGTCGCGGTCTACGGCGAAGGCGGACAGGGCGCCGACGAACTTCTCAGCAATGCTCATCTGGCGTTGAGCAAGGCTAAGATGACGCGGCGCGGCAGCCATGTGATCTTCGAGGCTGCGATCAGGCAGGAGCTGGAGAACCGGCTTACGCTGGAGAGCGAGTTGGCGCTTGCGGCGGATCGCGGCGAGTTCGAGCTGTTCTACCAGCCCCAGGTTCGTCTGATCGACGGCAGCCTTGTCGGGGCCGAAGCGCTCATCCGTTGGCGGCATCCGGTGCGCGGCTGCGTCTCGCCCGGAGAATTCATGCCGGTGGTCAACACCTCGGCACTGTCAGAGCGGATCGCGAACTGGGTGATGGAGACCGCCTGCCGTCAGGCGCGCGACTGGGAACTGTCCGGCAACGGCGTGCGCGTCGCCATCAACCTGTCGCCCTCGCAGCTTCACTCCGGCGATCTCGCGCATTCGGTTGCGGCGTTGCTCGAAGCGACGGGGCTTACCCCGTCACTGCTCGAGATCGAAGTGACCGAAGACATCCTGATCCATGACGAACGCCGCGTGCTCGACATGTTCAAGCGAATTCAGGAGCTCGGGGTACGCGTCCTGTTCGACGATTTCGGCACCGGTTACGCGAGCCTCAGCTATCTGAAGAAGTTTCCCCTCGACGGGCTCAAGATCGACCGCTCGTTCGTGCTCGATCTGCTCGCCGATTCCGACGATGCCGCGATCGTCGGCTCGACCATCGGCCTCAGCAAGCAGCTCGGCCTCACGGTCGTGGCGGAAGGCATCGAGAACCGCGCGACTGCCGACTTCCTGGTCAGCATGGGATGCGCGGAAGGACAGGGCTATTTCTTCGGCCGTCCGATGCCGGCCGAGGCGTTCGAAAAGCAATTCCTGGCGACCGAGCTCGACGCGGCCAGCGCTGCCTGAGCGGGCTGCTTTCGCCTGCGCGTTGACACCAGCACTCCGAATGCCGCTTGTTGTTTTGACGAGCGGCGCCCCGTGGGTCAACATCAGTCGGGTATTCGGCATCCAGCGACGGTGCGGACATTCCTTGCTGCCTGCGAGGTCGCAGCGCAATCTGAGGACGGAAATGTCCCGGGGGATTGGCCTCGCATTGACCTGCTTTCCAGAGCTGAACGGAAAGGTGTCTTGAAGCTGATCAGGGCAGATTTTGACCCGAAGCGGATACTACCCCTCGGGCACCCCGGCGAGACACATGCCCATACAAAGGCGCTCGCGCCCGGCAAGGAACACCGGATTGTCGCTCAATTTGCTGGCGCGCAAGCGATTGACGGTGAAGCTTGGATTGAGCGCAAGTCCCTCAGTTGCAACCCTTCGTGCCTCATCTAACGCGCCGAGTGGGCCCAAGGCAGCGGCGAGCGCAAAATAGGCCAAGGGATAATTGCGGTTTGCCTCAATGCTTCGTCGCAGCCAACCCGCTGCTTCGGCATCCGCACCGAGCTGCAACTTGGCGCAGCCTATAAGGTACAGCCAGCGGTGGCAAAAGACGTCTCGGGGAGAAAGACGGAGAGCCTCGTGGATATGACCTTCAGTTTCGGCTGCACGACCCATTAGGAGTTTCGCAAAACCAATATTGCTATGGGCCTCGGCTAGATTGCGATTAAGCGCTAATGCACGCTCGCATTCAGCAATTCCCTGCGCGGCGCGATTTGTAAAAATATACACGTCGCCCAGGACCATGTGGGCTACCGCATGGTCCGGGGTTAATGAAAGCGCCCTGGTCGCATTCGTTTCGGCTGCGGAAAGGAGCGCGGCTCGGTCGTCCATTAACAGCGCGCCCCCCGTTGTTAGATCAACAAAAGCCACGCCGACCAGCGCCTCTACACTTTGGGGGTCGATTGCTAACGCACGTTCGAAGAACTCGCGCGCTGCGATCAAGTGCTCGGCGATAAGCCCCTTGAATATGGATGCCATTCCCTGAAAATATAGATCCATCGCATCTGGATGCCGCAAATGTTTGGCTCTTCGTGCTTCCGCTACAATGAGCTGGGCATCCAGCGTGTTCGCGAGCCTCGACACGACTTCGTCTTGCAAGTCGAACAGATCGGTAACCGGCTTCTCAAACCGTTCGGCCCAAAGATGTCTGCCGCTTTCCGCATCGATCAATTGCACGTTCACTCGAAGCCGCTTGCCGCTGCGCTGCACTGATCCTTCGAGCACGTAGCGAACGTTCAAGTCGCGGCCGACCAGCCGTACGTCTATGGCTTTGCCCTTATATGAGAACGCGCTGTTGCGAGCGATTACGAACGAGCCGCCGATACGCGACAGGTCCGTGGTCAAACTCTCGGTCACCCCATCCGCGAAATAGTCCTGCTCGGGATCGCCACTGACATTCGCAAACGGGAGCACCACAATGGATAGACGCGGCGCCGAAAGCGAGGTTGGTGCCCCGCTGCCGTTTCGTGAACCAAGCCCGTCTCGAATGACAGCATAGGCTCGCACCGGACGCGCGATGTTCTTGAAGATTTGCTCTCCCAGATCAGCGAACTCCGCCTCGACCTTGCCTCTAACCTGATCAAAAGCGGAGGACGAGATGCAAATACCGCCCGGTTCGGCAATGCTCTCAAGCCGTGCCGCGATGTTAACGCCGTCGCCAAATATGTCATGCGGCTCGGCGATTATGTCACCGATATTGACGCCTACACGAAAAGCAATACGGCTGTCGTCCGCATTGGGGGGCGTGAGTTCTCGGATGCGGCTTTGGAACCGAACAGCACATCGAACCGCTTCGACTGCGCTCGGAAATTCTGCCAAAAACCCGTCGCCGGTATTCTTGACAATGCGGCCACCGTGTTCGGCGATCGCGGGCGTGACGTCGTCCGCGAGGAGAGTTGTGAGTCTGACGTGCGTGCCGTCTTCGTCATGGTGCATTAGTCGCGAATAGCCCGCCACGTCGGCGGCCAATATCGCCGCCAACCTGCGCTCGACCCGGACTGGCCGCTCCTGCACCATGGCCCGCAATCCAACCTAGACGCGATTGTACGACAGATCGGATGGGATACCTACCTAAGTTGATGTCGCATATCGGCCCATCGGCGAAGTTGCGCTTCGGCGGTCAGTAGTCCGCTCGTTGAGCCAGAGCGGACCAGATTTGGCTCAACCTGAGTCTTCGCGTATTGACCAAAAGCGCCCTTTCGCTGAGCAGGCGCTCGAAAGCGATAGCGCTGATATGAGGCAATGAGCCTGACGTATTGAAAGCCGATTTTTAGCCATGGTAGATTACCGCTTTATCCCGATTGCTTTTGAAGCCGTCCTAGTAGTGCCTTTTTGTACTGTGGAGGACATTTATGCGAAGCTCTCGCGCAATCCTTTATCTGCAACGACTTGGTGAACTCGCCTCTCAGCTCTCAGAACTGGAAGATCTTCGAAGTCTAGTCGAAGATGCAGAGCGCGTCGCTCGCGGTCCGCCTGCATTGCGCTCCAGACGCCAGGCTTCGCGCCGCCTCCGAGGTCGTGATCTCGGCGCCCTGTCTGTCCATCTCCGTCGCTGCACGCGACCAAGCAGAAGTGCAGGAGGTCTCAGGCTCCCTCAGAACGACAACCAAATCGACTGGATGTTGCTTGAGCCATTTCCCGACGGATGGTGGGCTTCCCCATAAAGCTCTTAGACGGCTGCTAGTGAATCAAGTTTTTCTCGTCCGCTTATGCCCATCGCGGCCACTCCTTCACCCATCGGCTTAGCACGGAGCCGTCAAGCCCGAGCTCCTTCGATACCGACTTCGCCGAGCGGCCGCTCGACAAAACCAGATCAATTGCCTGACGCTTGTACTCGTCCGAATAGGACCGACGCTGCCGTTTCGCCATCGGACACCTCTCGCTGCCTAAGCTATAGGTGTCCACCGATTTAGAGGAGGCCCACTTCGCACGGGCAAGCCGCCAATGTCGCGGTGCCGCCTTGCCTTAAGCATGTGGCTTGGCGACGTCGCGAACGCAATTGGCGAACGCCTGCGCGACCCGGCTCAGCATTCGACCGTTAAGGTGAAGACCGCCGTTGGCAGGTGCCACCGCGGCAATGCGACGAATAGTGCCTTCAGCAGATCGCCTCCGGGGCCGCACCGCAGCGCCGGGCCAGTCCTGATGGAGGACGGTCTCACCGAAGGGGCGGTCGCAGAGAAGCTAGCGCCGGCGCGCGATCGCGACGCCAAAGAGGAAGGCGACGAACAGGCTCGCAAGCGGTGCTTCGCGCGTGATCGCGGAAACCGTCGCGAGTGCTCCGCCGGGCTTGCGCGATTCTTCCACTGCAGAGGTGAGACGATCGACCGCTGCGTGCAGGCCTCCTGCGACTTCACCGATCGTCCGGGAAACGTCCGCCGCGGTATCGATGGCACGTTCGGCCATGCCGGGTTGCGAGGCGGATTGCGGTATCTCCGTGCTCAAGTGCGCGACCTCCAGACCTGACGATGGGCCGGCACCTTTGGCTATCCGCGCGAGCGCTCGTTCTGAACAGCGGGTCTTGATGACCTTTGGCTATCCGCGACAGGCGCCGTGGTTTACGGCGGGTGCCGGCCTTGGATGGGCAATTCAGCGCGCGGGATTTTGTTCCGGATGATTGGACGTCCACGGCGGACCTTCCCCGGGAAACGACGGGTGCGAATCTCTGTTAGGCTGGCGGTGGCTCGTTGATGTCAGGAGACAGCCGTGACCGATCGGACCGTGACGGATCGAGGCCGGCGCATCGCCTTGCTCGGCGCTCCCATCGACATGGGGGCTTCGCAGCGCGGCACCTTGATGGGCCCCGCGGCACTGCGCACCGCAGGCCTTGCGACACTGCTCGAAAGCCTGGATTTCGAGGTCGTCGACTACGGCGATCTTTCCGTGGCCGAAGTCGGGGACCTCACCGACAGGCCGCCGGAAAGGGCCAATCACTACCGCGAGATCCAGCGCTGGACGCGCGTTCTGAGCCGCAAAGGCTATGAGATTGCGAAGACCGGTGCGCTACCGATCTTCCTTGGCGGCGATCACACGCTGTCCATGGGATCGGTCAACGCCATGGCGCGTCATTGGCGCGAGTGTGGACGCGAGCTGTTCGTGCTCTGGCTCGATGCCCATGCCGACTATAACACGCCGCAGACGACGATCACCGCGAACATGCACGGCATGTCGGCCGCGTTCCTGTGTGGCGAGCCCGGCCTCGACGGCCTGCTCGGCGACGATCCGCGCGCTTCGATCACCCCGGACAGGCTCGATTTGTTCGGCGCGCGTTCGGTCGACAAGCTCGAAAGGGAGCTGATGCGCGCGCGCAGGATCAGGGTGGTCGACATGCGTGAGATCGACGAGTTCGGAGTCGCCGTGTTGATCCGACGCGTCATCGAGCGGGTCAAGGCGAGCAACGGCGTGCTGCATGTCAGCTTCGACGTCGACTTCCTCGATCCCTGCGTGGCGCCGGGCGTCGGCACCACGGTGCCGGGCGGAGCGACCTATCGCGAGGCACACCTGATCATGGAGCTGTTGCACGATTCCGGCGTGGTGGGATCGGTCGACATCGTCGAGCTCAATCCCTTCCTGGACGAGCGTGGCCGGACGGCGCGCACGGCCGTCGAGCTGATCGGCAGCCTGTTCGGCCAGCAGATCACCGACCGGCCGACGCCGAGCAACGCGATTGCTCCGGGCGAGTGATGCAATCGACCGAGTGGATCATGAGCTTGCGAGTTGGCCGCTTCGCGGTCCGGGGATGCGTCGCGGCGAAATTTTCGGACCGTGGTGTACGTCACCGACACGGCTGACATCCAACATGTTGCCCGCGCGCATTCGTGACGTCCGCTGAGGGCCGCTTGTGACCCTGAACGGACGTCGCGAGCCGATTGCTGCATGCAGATCACTGAGGCAGCGCCACCCCGGCGATTTGCATGACACCGAGCTGCTTGTTGGTTCTAAGCCGAAGTTGCGTTCCAGTTAACGCGTTCTCATAGCGACGTCTGCGCGCTTTGATCCAAAGTTGATTGAGGGCAGGAAGGCGCTGATGTCGGCTTTCGACCGGAAGCGCTCATTACCCTTCGGGCACGCCAGCGAGGCGCAAGCCTTCACACGAGCGTTTGAGGCCAGCGAGGTAAATTGGGTTATTGCTTTGTTGAGCGGCGAGGAAGCGGCGGATGGTGAAACCTGGGTTGAGCGCGAGTCCCGTTCTTGCAGCAGTTTGCGCCTCATCGAGGGCGCCAGTCAGGCCCAACGCAGCGGCCAGCGCCAAATGAGCGAGATGATAGTTGCGATTCGCCTCAGTGCTTCGTCGTAGCCAACTGACGGCGTCGACGTCAGATCCAAGCAGCAGTTTGGCCACGCCCACAAAACACGTCCAATGGTAGGCTTGAAAGTCGCGTGGGGAGAGACGTAAAGCCTCTAGTATATGGCCTTCGGTCTCGGTAGCACGACCCATATAGAATTTGGCGCAACCAAGGGCGGCATGAGCGTTGGCCTCATTCGGATTCAGCACCAACGCATGCTCAAATTCACGAATGCCTTGGGCGGCCCGGTTCGTAAGGATCTGGACCCAACCCCGAGCCAAGTGAGCCGAAGTATAATTTGGCCTGATGGACAGTGCCTTATTCACCATCGCCTCGGCCGCTGAAAGCCGCGCGGGCCCATCATCCGTCGTAAAGCTGGCTCCAACTGTCGTGTCAACATTTGCCAAGCCAATCATTGCTTCGACGCTGCCAGGGTCGCACTCTAGGGCGCGTTCGAAGAAGTTCCGCGCTTGCGTCAAGCATTCAAGGCTAAGTCCCTTCATCACACACGCCCGGCCTTGGAAGTACAGATCCATAGCATCGGGATGCAGCGTACGCTCGGCTCGTCGTGCCTCAGCCACGATAAGCTGGGCACCCAATGTATTCGCGAGCCTTGATACGATCTCGTCCTGCATATCGAACAGGTCGGCAATAGGCTTCTCAAAGCGCTCGGCCCAAAGATGCTGACCGCTCATGGCATCGATCAGCTGCACGTTCATCCGAAGCCGATTGCCGCCGCGTTGAACTGAGCCTTCGAGCACGTAGCGAACGTTCAATTCGCGGCCGACTTGCCGGACATCGACTGCTCCCCTTTTGTCTGAGACGGAGACGTTCCGCGCTGTCACACATGAACCACTGATACGCGACAAGTCCGTGGTCAAACTCTCGGTTACACCATCGACGAAATAGTCCTGCTCGCGATCGCCGCTTAGATTGACAAACGGCAGCACGACAATGGAAAGACGAGGTGGCGACAGCGGACCGGGCTTCGCGCTCTCGCCTTGTGCCGTCGAACGAGGTCCTGCACGGACAACTGCATAGACCCGTACCGGGCTATGGATGTTCCTAAGAATTTGCTCGCCTAAATCGACGAACTCGACGCTGACCCTGCCCTTTACATGATCGTATGCGGAAGACGAGATGCAGATGCCGCCGGGCTCTGCGATACTCTCGAGCCGTGCAGCAATGTTTACGCCATCACCGAAAACGTCATGAGGCTCGACGATCACGTCGCCAACATTGATGCCAATACGAAAGGCGATACGCCTGTCTTCCGCCTCAGCGTTCGTAAGCTGCTTGACGCGGTTCTGGAATTGTATTGCAGCCCGAACCGCCTCCACCGCGCTTGGAAATTCTGCCAAGAACCCGTCGCCGGTGCTTTTGACAATGCGACCGCCGTGCTCAGAGACGGCAGGCGTCCCGTGTGCCAGGAGCGCTGTCAGTTTGGTATGCGTGGCCTCTTCATTTTGGTGCATAAGCCGTGAATAGCCAGCGACATCGGCGGCCAATATCGCCGACAACCTGCGCTCGATCCGGGCTGGGCGGTCATGAACCATGGCAGTGGTCCTCGTAGCCGATTTATACGACAGACCTGCTTGAATGCCTACTTAGCTGATGTCTTTTTTTGGCCCTCAGCTGACATCTCAAGCTGAGGTCCGAATAACCGTCCCCAACGGACTCCAGCGGCGAATGCACGCGATTGTAACTTGCGTGGTGGGCGGCGCTTTTGCGTGGGCACCCCTGAACGAAATGCACAGAGCTAACGGCAGCGGCGACTTTGGCCAGAGCCATTGAATTAAATCAAAGCCTGCGGGCGTCAGGCGATCACCTGTGCCACATGGCCGCCCCCAAGAAAGGCGTGCCGGAGCAGTCGCTGCGCACCGACGACGAGGCTCGGCAGAGCGGTCTGCGCATTACCGAACAGTATGCAGCCGACCTTCGCCAGATCATCAGGAAGCTGGGGTAGAAGCTGAATTGAGCTATTGCCCTGAAGGGAGCGGACTTCAACTGGTCCGCGGCTGGCCCGTAGCGGCCCATGGTCGAACCCGCCGCGGAGTCTGCTTCCCAAAGATGACCCGAACCACATCGGACAAGTTGCCAAGAGCAGACTTTGACCCAGAGCGGAGATCACTGCTTTCAGCTAATGTAAAAGAGAGGGGAAGAATGACCTGGGAGGGGAAAAGTGTCCAATACCGGCTACGCGCTGACAGGTTTCATCTCGTGGGCGCTCTTGCTGCTGGTGCTCATGGAAAGCATCCGAGCTTATCTTGTGGTGACGGGTGATGTTGCAGCCAATGGCTTCACGCCGGACAATTCCGGACTGTCGCCGTTTATGCAGCGCCTCGCCCGTGCTCATGCCAACTGCGTCGAAGGTCTGCCGATCTTTGGCGGTCTATTGGCGATTGCGATCATGACATCAAGAACAGCGATTACGGATCCCTTGGCGCCTTGGTTTCTTGCCGCACGAATCGTGCAGTCGATTATCCATCTCCTTTCGAGCAGTCCTATCGCGGTCAGTCTGCGCTTCACGGCTTTCGCAGTCCAGATGGCGATAGGCGTCTATTGGTCGTGGAAGATGTTGGCCTAAAGGCTAGGGCACAAGCTGATATCGTAGATCGGGCAGGAACATTCCCACGCTTGCCAAGTTTTCCCGGTGCCCTTCCCAAAGGGTGACACGCATGGCCCCAGCTCCCAATCGCCCCCCGAGCTGGGGCCTTTTTCCATCGCGACCGGGGTGGCGACGCCGCCCGGAACTTTGCCGACATAAACCCGTTCCCGATGCGCGGGCGCGAACCTAGGCGGACACCATGAAATGGATGCTTGTGGTCCTCGTGGGTGGCGTCGCCCCCGTCAATACCGATCTCGTATTCGACAAGTTCAGTGACTGCCTGTCCGCCGAAGCGCAAATGCGACAGCACTACGCCGATGCGTTCGATGCCTGGGACCGTGTGGCCGCAGCAAGAATCGACCGGCGTAGCGACTACAGGAAGGCCCGCGATCTCGAGGCGAAAAGACTGCTGAGCAACGTAGGCACCTGTGTGCCACACGGCGGAGGAGATTCTGTTGCGCCGGCGGAGCAGCCCAAGCCGCCCGCCGCACCTTCGCAGCAACCCGCCGCGCCGCCGCCGCCGGCGGTGCGACCTTAGCGAACGCTGCCCGATTGCCTTCAGCCAAATTCGGGCCTGCGAGGTCGCAACGGATCGGGAAAAAGTGGCAATATCTTGGAACCTTGTGACCAATTCGCGGGTTCTCGCAGCGCCGCCTCCTGCGGTGAGGAGATACCCATGAAGAAGCTGATGCTGACGTGCGCGGCTGCTGCGCTGATCTCGAGCGGCGCGCTGGCGCAGTCGACCGTCGTCACCACCACCGGCACCGGCCATGCCGCCGCCGTGCAGATCGAGCCGGAATACCGCACGAAGATCCGTACCTACGTGACCGAACACAAGGTGCGCCCGGTGCAGACCCGAGAGAAAATCGTGGTCGGCCAGCCGGTGCCGCGCGAGGTCGAGCTCGAGGCCGTGCCCGCCGATTGGGGCCCCTCGCTCACCAGGTATCGTTACGTCTACTCGGGCGAACGCGTGATGCTGGTCGATCCGTCGACGCGCACGGTCGTCCAAGAGATCGACTAAGTCCCGGGAGGCGGGTCGCTGAGCAGGCGGCCCGCCTCCCGCAACCACGGCCCCGCCCAATACCTTCCCCTTATTCTTGCTCGCGAGCGGCTGTCATGCCGATCATTCGATACTTCGTCTTCGTCGGCGGGGTCCTGCTGGCCTTGCTGTTCGCTGCCGACCGGTACTTGCCGGCTCCGGGCGAGCCCGCAGCGACGGCAGATCCTGACAGAACCATCATCCGGATCGCATCGGCAAGGAAGCTGCCGGAGAAGATCGTATTCGATACGCGGCCGCGCGCCGATATGCCTGAGATCGCGCAGGCCGATCCGATTCCTGAAGAACCGCGGCTGCAAATGCGTGAAGCCATGGCCGCCATGCCTGCAGCACCGTCCGGCCAGATCAAGAAAGAACCGGCCCTCCGCGTCTCCGCAGTGGCCCGTACGCATCCGAAGCGCTCGGCCAAATCATCGAAAAGGGCACCCGAGCGACGGCTTGCCTTCGAGCGGCACGACCCGTCTTCCGGCGGATGGTGGTGAGCGGAAAACTTCGCAAGTGTTGTAAAGGAAAAGGCCGCGCCCGTTCGGAGCGCGGTCTTTTTTGCAGATGAGAAGAGCGCGAAAGCGATGCCGAAGAACTCGCCAGCTTCGGGATAGCCTACCAGCACCGGCTTCCCAAGGACGAATGTTGACGGACATGAAGATGCTCGTTGCCCGCGTGGCCCGCGGAAGCACAAGGCCGAGTTGGACGCTGCTGGCGATTTCCTTTCTCGTCTCGGCGGTCATCGTGATCGCCTTGCGCATCATGTTCGGGAGCTAGATCGGATCGCCGGGCTAGCGGCTCCGCTCCCTGAGTGCCCAACCGGGAACAAGTGGAATATCCAGGCGTTGGCGGCCAGGCATCCATCTGGATGCTGACTCACTGGAGGAGACGATGATGAAAACCACTTTCGCCGCAGCTCTGATCAGCAGCGCTCTGATTGGCGGCGCTGCGTTCGCGCAATCCACTCCGCCGGCTGATCGAGCGGCTCCGGCTGCTACCGCACAGCCGGCCGATAAGATGATGCTCAAGGACAATTGGCGCGCCTCGAAGCTCATGGGCCTGAACGTCTATAACGAAGCCAACGAGAAGCTCGGCGACATCAACGAACTGCTCGTCGACAAGAGCGGCAAGATCAACGCGGTGGTGATCGGCATCGGCGGCTTCCTGGGAATGGGCGAGCACGATATCGCCGTCTCGATGGACAAGCTGAAGTTCGTGGAAGAGCCTGTGCGGACCAGCTCGACCAGCACTTCGACCACGTCGCGCGAGACGACGACCGGCGCGGCTTCGACCAACGCCACGACCCGCAACACCAACGATTGGGTCCCCGATCACGCCGTCATGAGCGGAAACAAGGAGCAGCTGAAGGCGCTCCCGCAGTTCAAATATTCGGACTACAACTGACAGGACGCAACGTTATCGAGTTCGAGGGCCTCCATTTGGAGGCCCTTTTCATGCCGACCCACACCGGAGCCGCTTGCAGCGGCGCTTCACAATCAGCCACGTGAAGCTATTCACTCGGTTCGGCAATGCGGTGCCGGGCCGGGTCGATTTCCCGACCGCAGGATCGTGGCCTCTGCAGGCTGGAACCGCCCGCCCCGAAGGATGTGGGGAACCGGAAGGGGCGCCATTGAATTAACCCTGCATGAGGACAACAGCGGATCTTTCGATGACAAATACTCGTTTCGCGAGCTCCATCTCTGCCGCCCTCCGCCATCCCGGTGTGATCGCGCTGATCGTGGCTGGCGTGACGATTGCGGCAATGCTGATTGTCGATCACGGCCCCTGGAGCCGCGCCAAGACCCAGCCGGCCCATATTGCGATGTATGCGACCACGGGGGAAGCGGCACGGGCCGCCGGTGCCGCGGTGCTCCCGACCAACCCGAAATCACCGATCGAGCCGTCACGGCCGGGACCCAAGACGTCGCCGACCGTCAACCCCGTGACGCCGTAGCTTCGCTGCTCACGATGAGTGGAGCCGCCTCGCAGATCTCGGCGGCGTTGTCGCCGCTCTGACCTCAGCCGATCACCGACGAGCCGAGCAAAGCGAGGACGGCCAGCGCCATCAGCGCGGTGCCGAGCCAGCCCAGCGCGATCAGCCATGACCGCGCCCTGAAGCGGCCCATGATCGCGCGGCTCGAGACGATCAGCATCATCATCGCCATGATGGGCACGGCGACGATGCCATTGAGCACCGCGCTCCACACCAGCATGTGGATGGAGTCTATGCCCGTGAAGCCGAGGCCGAAGCCGATGATGGTTGCCGCGGCGATGATGGTGTAGAAGCCGGCGGCGTCGTCGGGCTTGGCCTCCAGCGTGGCTCGCCAGCCGAAGATCTCCGCGACGCCGTAGGCGGCCGAGCCTGCCAGCACCGGGATCGCGAGCAGGCCCGTGCCGATGATGCCGATCGCAAACAGCGCGAAGGTGAAATCGCCGGCCAGCGGCCGCAGCGCTTCGGCCGCCTCCGTCGCCGAATTGATCCTGGTGATGCCGTTGGCGTGCAGGACCGATGCGGTGGTGAGAATGATGAAGAAGGCGATGCCGTTGGACAGCAGCATGCCGGAGATGGTGTCCGTCTTGATGCGATCGAGCTCGTGGGTGCCGCCGCGCTTCAGCTCGCGCAGCGGCTTGTCGCGCTCGCCCTGGTTCATCTCCTCGACCTCCTGCGAGGCCTGCCAGAAGAACAGATAGGGGCTGATGGTGGTGCCGAGCACGGCGACGACCATCAGAAAATAATCGCCGGTGACGTTCGCCTCGGGCCACACCGCGGCGAGCAGCGCCGTGCTCCACGGGATCTTGACGGTGAAGGCGGTCGCGACATAGGCGAACAGCGTCAAGGTGAGGAATTTCAGCACCGGCGAATAGCGGCGATAGGGCAGGAATACCTGGAGCAGCGTCGAGCCCGCCGCGAAGATCAGCGCGTGCTCGTGGTTGAGGCCGCCGATGACCAGCGAAAGCGCCTCGGCCATCGCGGCGATGTCGGCGGCGATGTTGAACGTGTTGGCGGCAACGAGCATGGCGACCAGGCTCAGCACCGCCCAACGTGGCGCGAGCTTCATGACGTTGGCGGCAAGTCCCTTGCCGGTGACCCGGCCGATCTGCGCGCTGACGAGCTGGATGGCGATCATGAACGGTGTGGTCAGAAATACCGTCCACAGCAGCCCGTAGCCGAATTGCGCGCCGGCTTGCGAATAAGTGGCGATGCCCGAGGGATCGTCGTCGGCAGCTCCGGTGATGAGGCCCGGCCCCAGCCTTTGCAGCAACGTCGGCGCGGATTTCGTCGGCGTGACAGCGCTGTCGCTCATGAAGGGGACCTCGTCGGGGCAGATGCTTTCACAGCAAATGCCAATCGGGGAACGAAAGTTCCTCGCCGCGCCGGCGTCAATTCAATTTCTGATAATGCTAAATCGACTTGACTGTCGGGCAAAACAGGTGTAGATTGCCATCATCGCAAAAATTCCCGCAGCCCAAATTCTCGCAAGCTCAGTCGGCGAGGCCGCTTGCGTCGGCGGCGGGACTTTGAACGTTGGGGATGAAGGACGTCAGCCGCGCTACTTGACGCTGACGAACATGCCCCAGGCGGCGGCCAGCGCCGCGCCGGAAAAGACGATCAGCGGGTTATCGCAGAATGCGCCGCCATAGCTGCACATGGTGACGCCGAACGAGCCGATCTCGTGATGGCTCGCGGAGTAGAACAGTCCCGACAGCACCAGCAATGCAGCGGCGACGTAGTACATGGCAATCTCTCCGACGCTTTCCCGATTGCATTCGCGCAAGCACATGTCCCAGCATGGCGCGAAGAGATTGCATTTCGCCAAATCCGCTTTGCTGCATTTGAGTTAAAGTTTGATCTGTCGGGCAAAGCATCCGCAGGATGAGAGCATCGGGACGCGATAGCGCTGCGCTGATGGCGCATTCCCATCAAAAAAAGGCCCCGCGTCGCGGGGCCTTCGTCGTGTCGGTGTGGGATGGCCTATCGCCGCGTGCCCACGCCGTAGAGCTCGCGCTCGCGGCCGATGTCCTCGGGAGACAAGGGCGGGCTTGCGGCATCGAAGTCGGTCCAGCCGGCTTTCTGCCAGGCCGCGCTGCGATTCTGCAGGTTCACTGACTTCTCGTGGAGAAGCGCATCGAGGCGTGAGCGGTCCTGGTCGGGCACCCTGGCCGACACCAGCGTGCCGCCGCGGCGAATGCCCTCGGCATAACGCGAGGCATCTTCCCTGGAGACGCCGGCCTGCGTCAGGGCGCCGACGATGCCGCCTGTGGCCGCGCCGGCGGCCGCGCCGACGGCGGTCGAGGCGAGCCAGCCCGCCGCGACGACCGGCCCGAGGCCGGGGATTGCCAGCAGGCCGAGGCCGGCGAGCAGGCCGGCTGCGCCGCCGATGCCGGCGCCGATGCCGGCTCCGGTCCCGGCGCCTTCAGCGCGATCGTCGACGCCGTCGCGATCGCGGTCGACCTTGCCGGACCGCGAGCCGTACCAATTGTCCGAATTGTTGGCGACGATGCTGATATCGGAATGCGGCACACCGGCGCCTTCGAGCCGGGTCACGGCACGTTCGGCATCGGAGTAATTGTCGTAAAGACGTGAGATGGTGACGGTCATTGTTCGGTATCCTCGCGATTTGCTTGTTACTTGGTGGGGTTCACGTTGCCCTGGAAGTCGACGCTGACGTCGCTCTTGCTGCCGGCCTTGTCGGCCTTGCCGCGCCAGACGCCCTCGTTGTCCTTGTGCAGGCCGGAGACGTTGGAATAACCGGCACCCTCGATCCGCGATTTGGCCTGCCCCTCGGTGAAGCTGTTGCGACCGGCGACCGGCTTGTTCGAGTTGTTCTGGTCCGAGCTGTTGACGGCGTTGTTGCCCGGCCCGCTCTGGGCAGGCTGCGATTGCGCGCTGGCGGGCACCGCTCCGAGCAGCAGCATGGTCGTGGCAAGTAGAGTAAGTCGTCGCATTTTTTTGTCCTCGAGCAGGTGAATGTGCCGGCGACAACAGGCGAGATTCGAATTGGTTGCTTCCGTTTGAAGATGCCGAGTGCCGCAGTCTGTCGCGCGCGAAACGCGCGTGTGCATCGAACCAGTTTAGGAACGTCTGCCGGTTTGTCCCGTTTATGCGCGCCCTGCGGATGCCGTTGGCAGATTTATTTCAGCCGACGCATCAACTGATACGGCACGAAGGCGTGAGGGGCGGATGATTAACTGGTTTTCGCCTTCGGAACTTCAACTGCTCCGGTCCATTGTCGCCGGAAATCGAGACGGCTCCCATCATGCAATCTGGCTACCCGCTGTTGAAGAAGTGGACTGCGCAAGACCACGAGCGATTGAAGGCATTGGCCGAAGCGGGCCGGCGGCCGGACGAGATTGCAAGCGAGCTCAATCGAAGCGAAGCGGCGGTGAGAGTGCGCGCCTGGCAGCACGGCATCGCCTTGCGGCTCGTCATTCAGAGGCGCAAGCCGCTGAAAACGGCTGGTTCGAAGGCCCGCATGTGAGCGAGGCGGAAAGCGGCCGCGTCACTTCGACGATTGTGCGTCGGCTTGCGTCCTGGCCGGCTCCCAGGGTGCGGGAAGGATGACGCGGATCGGACGAGCCTCAGCGGAGCCTTGACCAGCAGGCCGGGCTTGCTCCTTGGCGGGATCCGCCAGCGCCACGGACAGCAGTGCGATCAGCATGGCCAGCGAGGTCGTCACAAGTCTCACATCCAGCATCGAAGCCTCCAGTTTCCGCGTCAACGCAGGCAGCGGGACTTGGTTCGGGCGAGATCGGGAACAAGTGGTAATTTTGTAGGTTTGAAGAAGACAGGTCCGGATGACCGGACTGCTGGAGGAGGACACGATGAACATCAAGACCATCATTGCCGCTGCCGTGTTGACGTCATTCGCGGCTCCCGCATTCGCGCAGTCGTTCTACGTGGTGCAGGACGTCAAGACCAAGAAGTGCACGATCACCGAGGCGAAGCCGACGAGCACGGAAACCACGGTCGTCAGCGGTGACACCGTGTACAAGACCAGGACTGAAGCCGAGGCCGGCATGAAGACCGTCAAGGTCTGCACGTCGAACTGAGGAGAAGGACAGATGCCTGTACTTTTGCTTTGGGCCGTCCCGGCCGTGATCGTGATCGGTGGCGGCGTTTATCTGATTGGCCACATGCACTGAGAATAGATGCCGAAGGTGTCTGGCGCGCCCACGGCCCCCCTTGCTGAGGTTGCGCAAGCGTCAAGCAGAAGCCCGCGTGGAGCGATCCGCGCGGGCTGATCGTATGTGACGCCTCGTCCGCTTGCCGCGCAGATGAGCTCGCGGTGACCATGTTCAGTTGTGGACACAAGCAGGCGGCGCCCGAGCCGCCCGTCCGACGAAACACGGCTGAAACATTGCTGAAACCAGATCGTCCTGAACTCCGCGCCCGCTCGTCCCGACCAACGGAGCGAAGAGGAGAGACAATCATGATCCAGATCGGTTCGAAGGAAGAAGTCGCGTTCCTGCTGGCGCTGTTCGGCACCCACACCCAGCCGGTGCAGCGGCCGAAGCCGAAATCGCAGCAAAGGTAAAGAGGCTGAACCCATGCCAGGTTTGGCCGAATGCCAGAGCCTGCTCAGGCTCCTGATCGCCAGGGGCGATCCCAAGGCCATCCCGCTCGCCAAAGGCGCCATCGATCAGTATCTGAACACGGCGCCGCTCAGCGCCCGCGGGCGCGGCCTGCGCGTGCTCCAGCGCGACGCACTCGACCAGCACGATGTGGCGGTCGGCGTGCAGCGCTCGTTCGCCGAGACGGTGGACGCCTATATCGAGCACAAGCTTGCGGAGGAGTAGGGGACTGCGCAAGCAGGCGCGGTCCGGTCCTGCCGGATCGATCCCGCCTCACTTGGCAGCGTCCCTTAGCGGTGTTCCCGGAACCCCTTGATCCCAAGCGAATTTTTCGTAGCATTTGGAAACCTTTGCCCGTCTCGGGCCTAATACGGCAAAGGGATGCAACGATGCCGCGTTACTACTTCGACCTTCGTGACCACCAGGGAATTGCGCTCGACGAGGAAGGGCTGGAATTGGCCAGCCCGCGCGCTGTTCGGGCCGAGGCCGCCAAGTCGCTTGCCGACATGGCACGCGATGCGGTTCTTTCCGCGCCGCCCACGGGCGGCAGGCAGACGATGGCGATCGACGTTCGCGACGCTAGCGGTCCCGTCATGCAGCTGACATTCTGGTTCGAGATCGAGACTCCGGCGTCGCGACCGCAATCACACGATCATTGACGCGTCAACGATCTCGGCGGCGACTGCTCGGGATCCAGCACGGCGATCTTCCGGCCGAGCTGCCACACCTCGACCTTGCCATGGCGGGTGTACTGTCGTGCGAAGCTGAGAGCGGAGGAATCCGACGGGGCCTCGAACGCTTCGGCGGAGCGGAAGACGCCGTTCTCGCCGACGAGGTAAGCGCGATATTGCTGCATCATGTCGGTGCCCTCAGGCCGGGGGAGCGCAGCCAGGCCTCGATCTGCATGGCCGTCTCGTCCTGCCGCGCCCGGCGCAGCAGCAGCTCGCGGCGACGTCCCGGCGAGAGCGCGCGTGCTTCCTCGCGACAGCGCGTGGCTTCGTCGGCGAGTCTTTCGGTGAGAGTCCTGGTCTGTTTGAAACGACGCCGCGTCAGCATGGCGCTTCTCCCTGTTCGAGGAGGCGGGAGCGCAAACGGCGTTCTCATCACCGATAAATGCCACGAGCCTTGCGGTGATGCTTTAACCGTACGCCGCAGGCGGCGCCGAGTCTGTATCATTTGGTATGTCCGCAAATTAAATTTTCGGGTGCAAATTCAGCCCTTTGAGCCACTTACTCATCTTGAGTGCGACACGAGAGCTAAGTTCACTTTTGTACCAAAGCCACCTCTGGTCGTCGCAAGATATCACCGGCCAAGGCTTTGTCCGTGGGCGTCGGTGGCTGAGAGACCCAGCGTGCTCCCGCCTGCAAAGCGAAGGGAGCACACCGATGCCGGTGTATCGGCCGTTGCCTGCCGATCATGCGCAGGCAGAACACATGCAAGAGCTTTTGCGCCAGGCCCGCGAGCTGCTGAACCAGCCGCCGCCCGATACGTTTCTGGGACGCAAGACAAGGGAGGCGCCTCCGAAAGAGCGGAAGCCGGACGCGGATGCCGGCTGACGCGTGGGTGCTGGCCGAATCCGGCCATTGATGCCCGCTTTCTGTTTGCACTGCGGGATCTCCCCGAGTGTCCTAAGCTGAATTTAGGTGTGTCCTAATTGGATTTTCGGGCGCCATAATGGGTCCGGAGCTAAAAGCCAAAATGGCCATCTACCGCCTGTTACAGAACTCTCCGTTGGGCCCGGAGGAAATAACGATATTGACGGACGCCTACGAGCGCACTTTGCACGCGCTTTGTCTGGTTGACCGCAACGACCCAATCACGGACCTGATCGCAAAAAAGATCATAGAGCTGGAGCGGCGCGGCGTTCGCGAGGCGAAGCAGTTGTCCGATCTGGCCATAAAAGAGCTTGGCGTAAGTCCGCCATAGTTGGCCGCCGTAGCTTATTTGAATCCAACTTTGGAACCGACAGCAGTTATCTGCATATTAGCATATTGGATGGGCAGTCCCGTTGACGGATTAGGAACCCGTGTTCGGAGGTTGAGTGATGAGTGAGCGGCGTCGGTTCAAACAGACAGCCACCCTGGAGGTCCGTCTTGCCGAACAAGCGACTCGCCTACGTGCTAAAGCCGCATTGCTTCCACCTGGGGCGACTCGTGAGGAGCTGCTACGAAAGGCCCGACAGGCCGAGACAGGCTCGCACATGAGCGAATGGCTGCGGTCGCCCGGCTTGCAGCCGCCGAAGCAGTTTTGATTTTACCTCAATGGTCGCCGAGGCGTGGCGTCCGCGCGCCGGCTCAGGCGCGAAGCGCAAGGTGCAGGATTTTGGTTGAAGGCGCTCGCTGGTCATCGGCGAACGCCTCGCACCGCCAGCGGCAGTGTGGAACGCTTTGCCAATTGCCAGGTTTTCCCGATGCCCTTCCCCAAGGGCTTACCCCGCTTGGCCCCAGTTCCCCGCCCCGTTGCCAAAGGAGCTGGGGCCTTTTTCGCGCCTCGACCCAAACCACCACTGGGAAATTCGAACCAGCCGCTAGGGTTCGAAACGCGCCAGCGCGGGCGCCTGATTTAGCCACAGGAGGGCGAGCACCCCGACGATGGCCAAACCAGCCTGTGTGTGTGTTCAGGATTGCCTCGGATAGCACTGACAGGTCCGGCAACGAGTATCGCTAGCCGTACAAGCGAAACGATAAAGGAGGTGAATTGCCAATCCACGCGGCGCCTGGCTGCATTTGTCTCTTTGCGGAGGTCGCGCGCGTCGGCTCAACGGCCGCTATCGCTCTTGCCGTTGGGGCTGCCATCATCGCCGCCGTTGCCCCAGCCATTGTTGCCGCGGACCGGCCTGCCACCAGATTGCGCAATTGCATTGGAGGTGAGGGAGGTCGAGAGCAACAGTGTGATGGTAGGCGGCGTCACGGCGGCGAACTTTCCACACGTCTTGAGGAATTCGCGGCGGTCGTCGTCTTGATCTGGCATGGCAAGGTCCTCCCGGATGCAGCAAAAAGGAATTAACGCTTTAAATAGAATTAAATCAAATTAAAAATATCAAGTTGGAGCGGCGCTCCGGGCTCCATTTCCTCCCGGTTTTTTCCGAGGCGGCATCTTCCACGCATTCGGTCACCACGCCTCCGCGCGCGAGCGGTATTCTTCAGCGAGCCTGCGGCAATCGGCAGCGTCAAGAAACTTCGCTGGCTCTATTCGCTGACCTCCACTCCCGTCAGGCGAGGAGTTGCTTAAGTCCGTCTTCAATCGTTCGCAGATCGTCGTGAAGAGCATGGCGGGCGTCGTGGTTCGGCGAGTTATGGAGGTCATCAAGCAGCTTGCGCCGGAGTTCTCTCATCTCCTCGAGCGCTCGCCGATTCTTCAAGCGCACGTAAATGGACACGAGCGATTCGAGGGAAGATCGCACTATAGTGACTCCAAAGGCGCAGGCGCCCTTTAGGCCAACACCGCTGGAGGTTCGACTGTTCCTATCGCTGGCCTGGCGTGCCTCGCAGCGGACACAGAAAGAACCTCTCTGTCCGCTCCTTCAGGAGCGTCACAACTTCTGCGCGACTTCATGATGATCTCGCGGAGGTCTGCGGCGTACTCCCTGATGACGCGCCGCGGCTCGTCCAAGCGCTGGCAGTTAGCGCGCCAGTTCGGACGGGCTCGGGGCCGGCCGCCCATAGTCCTTTGCCCGTTTGGCGGCCAGCTTCCGATACGCCAGCGCCTGTGCAAGCAGTTGATCTTTGAAGCCCGCATCGCGTTCGGTCGCTGCCAAACGTTCAAGCTGAACAGCTCGCTCCCGCAGGGGCTGCCGTCATTCCCTTCAGGTCTAGACATCAGAGGCAGGTCGTTGCTGCCGCGAAGGGAGCTGACGATGCGGGTTGTCAGAAGTTCGGGAAAATGTGGCATCGGTCGGAACATCCGACAAGTTGGCTGAGTTAAAAATCATGCTGCGTGCTTCGGCTCTGCAGACATGCAATCGCAACACACTCGCGCCGAAGTCGTGATGGACCAGACTGCAGTATTTGACGAGCTGAGGCGGATCGAGAGCGATGTGGTCGAGGGTGAACGGCGGCTTGCCGAGCAAGAGGCTCTGATTGTTGATTTGAAGCGCCAGGGCCAGGACACAGCCAAAGCCGAAGCCGAACTTGAGAGGATGCGCCAAGATCAGCGAAGTCGCGATCAGGATCGACAACGTCTCCTCTCGCGGCTGCAACCCTGAACGTCTTCGAGCAAGGAATCTTCCCAAGGAAACTTCCCAAGGAAACTTCCCAAGGAAACTTCCCAAGGAAACCTCCCAAGAAAACTTCGCCGGCCACTCCCGGCGTGGCGTCCGCGCGCGGGCTCAGGCGCGAAGCGCAAGGTGCAGGAATTGGTTGAAGGCGCTCGCCTGGTAATCGGCGAACGCCTCGCCGTTGACGAAGCCGCGCTTGCGGTACAGCGCCAGCGCCGGCTCGAACGCCGGGCCGCTTCCGGTCTCCAGGCTCAGCCGGGTCAACCCGCGCGCCTTCGCCTCGCGCACGATGTGGTCCAGCAGCAGCGCCGCGACGCCGCGGCGCAGATGATCGGGGTGGGTCCGCATCGACTTCACCTCGGCGCCGCCGTCCTCCAGCTCTTTCAGCGCGCCGATGCCGATGACGTCGTCGCCCTCGCGCACCGACCACACGGTGACCCCGGACACCTGCAGCCCGGACAGGTCGAGCGCGAACACGTGGCCCGGCGGCGAGCTCGCATGCATGCCGGCGAGATGAAGCGCGAGCAGGCGGCGGGTCGGTTCAGAGGTGAGATCGTCGGGGTGGATTGAGAACATGGGGGACCGTTTGGGACCTGTGTCGGCACTCGGATTGCGGCCGCATAATATGACGCAAAGAAACGCTGGTTGACAATGTTCCCGTTTTGTTCTAGGTTGGGAAACACTTCAACTGTTGGGCGAGCAGGGCAGAGGATCGTGTCTCGTCCCAAAATTCCACGGGCAGTCGATGAGTAGCTTCCTTCTCGCTTTTGTCTTATTGGATCATCCGGTGACGCCGGACATGTCTGCGGTTGCTGAGGTCCTTCACGCCCGACATCCGGAGTTGGCAACGGAGACGATGGATGACGGGCGTGCACCGCAGGCTCGAGCAAACTCGCCGCTCATTCGTTGCGGCAACGAGCTTGTCGCCGTCATGTCGATGCCGCCACCCATCCCGGACGATCAGGGACCGTGGGCACGCGCCGCCACGACGTGGCCGGAGAGCAAGGCGGTGGCCGCCCGGCATCGAGGTCATATGATCGTATCGATGCTCGGTAAGAGCGAACAGCCGCTGGTCGCCGCGCGGATCACGACCGCGGTCATCGGCGCGTTGATTGCGACGATGCCTGAGTGTTGCGGCGTGGTGTGGGCGGGCCGGGTCGCGCGGCCTGCCGATCTCTGGCTCGAAATGTCCCGCGATTCGTTCGCATCGTTTCCCGACTACCCCTTCAGGCTATGGGTCGACATTCTTCCGTTCCGATCAGGCGCCAAGATCGGAGCGGTCACGATGGGACTCTCCGCCTTCGTCGGTCGTGAGATCGAGTTCGTGACTGGCAAGCTCACGCTTTCGGCGTTGTTCGACAAGGTGGCTGGCCTTGCCGTCTATCTGATCGAGCATGGCAGCGTGGTGAAGGACGGCGACACGATCGGGGCAAGCGCGAGCGAGCGTATCCAGGTTCGTCACAAGAACTCCGATGCGTTTGGCGGACTGCCGGTGTTTTACTGTGTGGATGAGTTCAAACACTGATGTCGATGAGCGACTTACGATCGGTATTTGCCGCCAGATTCATTGCTCGATATCGATCGTTTGACACGTCGGGCAAAACACCGGCAGAATGGCATCATCGAAACAGTCCGATCAAGCTCGCGGGAAGCCGCGGGCTCTTTTTGTTGAGCGGTCGATCGTGGTCTCCACCGCGCGTCATTGCAGGCACGCTGTTCAATGGGTCCAAGTCATGAGTGACGATAAAGCAATTTCTGCTGCAAAGCGGCCTAGAGCGCGAAAACGCCGCTTCTACGAAATGGGTCCCGATTTTAACGGAGGGCGGCCGGGCTTTTGGGTTGCGGACGAGAGCGTCCTTCCTCCCCACAGAGTATATCGTCTGCCCGCTTCTACGCCGCCCGTGCCTTACATGTTTGATAAATCCGATGGCAGTCTGCCCTATGACCTGGAGCTCTGCTTTCGCTGGTGGCTCATTTCGGACCGGACAAAGGCTGTCTTCGAGCGAGTTGATCCGGAGGCTTTTGTGTTTGTGCGGTGCGACGTGCGAGTGCCGCAAGGTCGCTATCATGGACCGGACTATTGGCTCTGCGATGTTGTTCGCGTCCTCGACGCGCTGGACGAAACGGAGTCCTGCTTGCGCATCGGAGTCCGGGACGATGTTCGCTACATAGACCACGGTCAGAAATACTACGGGTTCACTCCCGGCTACAAACTGATCTTCAGAGAGGCCGCGATCGGTAACGCGCACATCTTCCGCATGGCCTACGACGAAGCGACTGTCATATGCGATCAAGAGTTCAAGGACGCTTGCAAGTCGGCGGGGCTGAAGAGAATTCGGTTTCGCGATCGCTCAAAAACCCGATATTGATTCGCGCCATCCTGAGAAATGAAGTCTGTTCGCTGGTGGGCGGCATTGCATACTCGGAACAGGTGAGAAACGCCGGCCGCCTTGGCTTCAACGATGACCAGTGGCTTGGCAATTTTTGCTAGCGGACAAGGGGCGCCCGCGCGCAGATGGCGGCGGGGCGTGCCCATACTTCTTCCCGATAAAATAGAACCCAATAAAGCCCACGCTCTGGGGCCGGTATTCAATTCGCGCTCCATGGGCTTCGACTGCGGGCGGTCTGATCAAGCGATCGCCTGCACGCCATAGCACTTCAGGAATATTGCAACCTTGTTTGACGAACGCGCGGGCGTTCCCGCCGCGGCCGCGCTTGCGCGCCTAATCCACTCACCTTGCCAACTCCCATACTCAATGAAACCCTTGTGAGGGTGCATGTCGATTTTTTTCGATCACCACATCATTCCAGAGCGCTTTAGAGGTCACCCCGCGTTTCGCGGTATCGACAAGAAGACGTTCGATATCGATGCGCCCGCAAACCGAATCTATTTGCCGGCAAATCGAGAGCTCGCCGCAAAGTTGGAGGTGTCGCCCCATCCGAGCAGACACGTGGAGCCGTATGGCGACTTCATTTGTAAGAGGCTCAAGGAGATCGCAACGATCGAGAGTCCAGACGAGCGACTTGTGGAGATCAAGACTCTTATCGATGCTATGCGCGTTGGCTTCCTTAACGGCCATCTCTACACCAATGTGCCTATCGGTAAAACACAAGAGGAAGTCTACCAAGGGATCGAGAAAGTTTTGACGGACCCCAAGGCTTACCGCGGTCAATACCCGGATCAATTGAGGACCATCAGAGATGTTGAGCGAAGGGGAGCGGACGCCGGTCAGGACCACCTGATCAAATGGCTGCTCTACCTGGACGATCCGGAGCGGCAGAGACTGATAGATGAGGCAATTGCTCGCAATCCTGACGTCAACCTCACCGCTGGCAATCGCGACCTGGGCGGTACGAATTGGTCCAAGTTCGAAGCGTCAGATCCCTCTTCGGACATTTTTCGTGTACCCGGCTCAACATCAGCCAACCCGAGCGACTTTCCGCCGCTGCCGGGGTCCAGCTCACCTCCGCTTGCCGGTCTGAACAAACAGGAAGGGTTTGCGCGAAGTGATCCCCGCTTCACACGTGCGCTGCCACCGTTTCCTACGCTCGATCCCAATGAACAACGGATCGGTCAATTGCCTCCGACAACGGCCGCTCCATCGGATCCGCTGGTGCTGCAATCCGATCCGCACTCCGGAATAACGTATCCATACTACGAGAATCCGTTGGCCGGAGGCACATCTCCGGAGCGCGGTGTTCTTCCTTGGTTGGCCGGAGGGGCCGCCGTCGGCTTAGCGGCTCCCTCTGTCCTTCCCTGGCTGCTCGGTATTGGAGGCATTTTGGCGTTTACGCGAGCTGCCAACGCGGAGGAAAATAGTTCCGGCACGACGATGGGCGCCGCCGCTCTTAGCGGAGGAGTGTTCTCGACAGGAGCGCCGCCGCTCAACATCATCGGCAATGGACTTAACGTCGACAACGCGGCCAGCAGCAGCGGCTCTTCGGCTTCATCGACGTTTGGGCGGCAGGTGGGCGGAGCTTCCTCCACCGATCCAGAGACCTGCGCCAGCACTTTTGCAGATCGCTTTGGCAACTGGGCCAACACGCCAGACGGCACTGTACCTGCCGAGCCGGCAAACGTGGATAGATTGCCAGACGCTCCTCCAGGCGGATCGGTCGCGCCCGAAAACGTTCGGCGCCTCGCCCGCGTCAACGAGTCCAACGCGGGCAGCGTGTTCACATCCGGCAGCGCGCCGGTCCCGTATCCGCCTTCCACGGAATTCAACGAGCGATTTGGCAATTGGACCGTGCCGACGGCTGGCAACGGGCAACTGCAGCCCAGCAAGCCGGTCGGTCTCTTCGCCGACGAGCCGAGCTACGTTATCCCACCCTCGATCTTCGGAGTGGACGGTCCAGGCAACCCGCATAGTGACGCTGAGGAGTGGTTTTCGCGGTGGATACGGCCGTTGCTTCGACCAGAGTGAAGGTTGAGGTTGCGGAGCGGTGAGTATCCCGTCGGATCGTTCGTTTGACACGTCGGGCAAAACAACGGCAGAATAGCATCATCGGAAGAGTTCGGATCGAGCCCGCGGGATGCCGCGAGCTTTCTTTATTTCGAGCAGTTGCCACGTCGTGCGCTACGCAGCAGTCGGTCCGAACCACCTCCTCACCGCCTCCTCAAGTCCGTGCTGGCTCTCATCTCCCACCCAGGCGACGTGCCCGTCGGGCCGCACCAGCACGGCGCCGGGTGCGGTGACCTGGCCGATCACCGGAAGCTCCCACACGCCATCGGTGCCGGCGTCGACGACATTGATGCGATCCACCCAGGGCGTTGCGGGCACGCCGCCTCGCTTGCCGAAATTGAGCAGCACGCCCCGCGCTCCGTGCAGCAGCGAGAATAATCTCAGCTTCCGTCCTTCGACCGTCAGCTCGAGATCCGGCATGCGCCGCCCCAGCAGCGCGTGGCCTTCGCCGAGATCGTAAGCGATGTCGAGCCCGCTCATCATCGCGCCAAAACGTTTGCGCGGCTCGTCCATGCCGAGCAGTTCGGAGACGGTGTCGCGCGCGGCCTTGAGGCCATCGTCGCCGCGGCGGAGCAGGGCGATCTGCGCCATGGTGTTTTTCAGCACGCGCGCGCCGACGGGATGGCGCTCGGCGTGGTAGCTGTCGAGCAGGCTGTCCGGCGAGATGCGATGCACCACCTGCGCCAGCTTCCAGCCGAGATTGACGGCGTCCTGCACGCCAATGTTGAGGCCTTGCCCGCCGACGGAGTGATGGATATGCGCGGCATCGCCGGCGAGCAGCACGCGTCCTTTGCGATAGGTCGTGGCCTGCCGTGCCGCATCGGTGAAATGGGAGATCCAGGCGGGATTTTGCAGTCCGAAATCGGTGCCGTAGACCGCGACGAGCGCATCGCTGAGATCGCGCAAGGAGGGCTCGCCGGTGCGCGCGAGCGTTGCTTCCGTCACGACGACCAGCACGCGGCCGCTCTCGGTCTTGCTGAGGCCGTGAAAACCGAGCGCATCGTGACGCAGGCCGAATTCCGGCGCCTCGCGCATCTCGACCTCGGCCATGAGATTGCTGAGCGTCGGTGAGGTGCCGGCAAAATCGATGCCGGCGGCCTTGCGCACCAGGCTGCGACCGCCGTCGCAGCCGACGAGATAGTCTGCGCGCAAGGTCTCGCCGCTGGAGAGCGTCACGTCGATGCCGGTTTCGTCCTGTGCGAAGCCCGTGAGCTCGACATTGCGATAGACCGGCACTCCGAGTTCTTCGACCCAGTCCGCCAGGATGCGCTCGATGTGGGTCTGCCGTAGCGCGAGCCCGTAAGCGTGCCTTGTGGGGAGATCGCTGATGTCGAGCCGCGTCCAGGCAAAGCCCGCGAGCTGGACGATCTGTCCCTCGCGCAGGAAGCGATCCGCAACGCCGCGCTGATCGAGCAGCTCGATGCTGCGGGCATGCAACCCGCCGGCGCGCGTGCCGACGAGATCCTGGTTCGCCCGCCGCTCGAGGATGGCGACATCGACCTTTGCGAGCGCGAGCTCCGCAGCCAGCATCAGCCCGGTCGGGCCGCCGCCGGCGATCACCACGGCATGGTCCGGCGGCATCTGGTTCCGCGCGTCGGCTCCCTGTCGCTGACGGCGTGAACGGGACGTCGGAAGCAGTACAGGCATGTCGTGCCCCTCGGCTGGTTGCTTTGGATGTTTCCTGGGTCGGGGGTTCTACGGCAGAGGCGGGGACTTGAAGCAAGTCCGTTGCGCACCACATATTGAGTTGGGAGGAGGGACTTCCTCCTCCGCGCTCGCCGCGTTGACACGTCGGGCAAAACACCGACATAAAGGCATCATCGAAAGAGTTCGGTTCAGCCCGCGCGGAGCAATCTGCGGCGGGTTTTCCTTTGCGGCATTGGATGGTCAGCTGAGGCCGGTGGTCCGCTGCATGATGTCGGCGAGCTCCTCGAACGAAAACGGCTTCCTGATCATCGGAAGGCCGCCGCGCCGGGGCTCGCGACCCGACAATTGCAGCATCTTCAGCTCCGGGCGGACGCGCTTGGCCAGCTCGGCCAGTTCATGACCATCCATGCCGGGCATGTTGATGTCAGTGATGAGGATGGAGATGTCCCGGTTCTGCTCGAGCCGTTCGAGTGCATCAAGGCCGCTTTGGGCGCTGATCACCTCGCAGCCGAGATCTTCCAGCATGCCGACGATCACGTCGAGGACGGCGGGATCGTCGTCAACAACCAGGACAGTGCGGCTCATCGCAGGAACGTTCCTTCTGACGAGGCATTCAACGCGCCTCTCGTGGATTAAGTTCCCGCAAAGGCCCGGCCGCGTGGACAGATGTTTGCGGCCTCGGGCAAAACATCGGCGGTACGGCATCATCGAAACGCCCGCCGGGCGCCGGTCCGCCTAATCGTCCTTCGACAAATCGCCCGGCTTGGCGGGAATGTCGATGGTGCCGCCATCGCCGTGCACGAGATCGCGATCGCTCTCCTTTGTCTCGCCGGCGTCTTCGATGATCGCCTCCTGCGGCTCGCGCTCCTTGTCGATGCGCGGCTTGGCTCCGGGCAATTCTCGCGATGTCTCTGGTGACGTCATCTCAAATGTCATCTCACCGATCCTCCAGATCGGCTAACTTTCGCCGGGCCGGTAAGTTCGTTTGACGCGTCGGGCAAAACACTGGCAGAATGGCATCATCGAAAGAAGTTTGGTTTACCCGCGCGGAGCACATCCGCCGCGGGTTTTTTCGTCTCGGTTTTCGAGATCGGACGGCGGCGGCGCATTACGGCCACGCACTCGTCAAACCTGGAGCGCCGATCGGCGCGCCGCCGTCCGAACCATTGCCGGCCGAGCACGCGCGAACGTGCCGGCCCGCGGCGCCGGGACCAGTCGCCCGCGCCGCTGCGGTCTCCGGAAGATACGGAGATAGGGTTCGCGCCCGAAACGATCGCGCCTCGCCTGGCGCGATCTGCCGCGCATTTTCTTCTTATGGAGGGATGATGACTGCCTATCTGATATCGCTCGCGCTCGCGGGCCTGGTCGCAATCGTGCTGTGGGAGACGCTGTCGTGAGCGAGGACGTCGAATGCGAGCTTGCAAGCGAGCCGTCCCCCAAGCCCTCGGCCAGGAAGACGTCGAGGGCGCGGAGCCTGACCGAGATCCGCTCGCTGGCGCGCAGCCACACCAGGACGGCCCTCAGGGTTCTCGTCGGCATCATGCGCAGCGATGACGCGACACCGGCCGTGCGCCTTTCGGCGGCCAACGCCATCCTGGATCGCGGCTGGGGCAAGGCCGCACAGCCGATCGAGAACGGCGAAGACGGCGCGCCGGAATTGGTCCACCGGGTCGAGCGCGTCATCGTGCGCCCGGAAGACGCCGTCGAGGGCGATGCCGGTCCGAAGGCTTGAGCTGCCGGATATCTCGATCTGGTGTTCGTCTCGATCTTCGTCTGGTGCCGGGGTGGAGAATGCGGGCGAGAGAACGCCATCCTTGCTTATCCTTGGTCTTTCGTAAGTGCCCCTTTGCCCGACCTAAACACTCCAATACCGACGGTCCTAGTTCTTGCTCTGCTTGCTGGTCCGGCGCTGCCCGGCATAGGCGCGCTGCACCTGGTCGCTGCAATAGGACAGCTTTCGGCCATCGCCGGTGAAGTGTCCGTTGTTGATGATCCAGAGGATGACGGTCTTGTCGTCGATCTTCTTGAACATCAGGTTCTCGCGGTCCGGGGTCGTATCCACATTCTGTACGCTGACGGCGTCCCTGTCTGACGCCGGCTGCAATGTGCAGTCGGCGCCGATCCGGACCGTGTCGGGAAGCTGAACCCGCGCCTTTTCGATTTTGCAGATGTTCGAGGCTGTCGTGATCGATTTGCCGGAGAACGAAACGGTGGTGTCCTCGAACTTCGCGCAGCGGTCCTCGAAGTCGGGGCCGGCCGCCGCGTAAACGCCGTCCCGCGGGTGAGCGCCTTTCAGAGCTTGCTCCAGTTCGGCCTTCTGCTTTGCTTCCACCTTGGCCCTCAGTGTGGCTTCGGCAAGCGCGCGCTGGGTCTTCAGAGGGCAGTAGGCCGCACGCCAGGGAGAATCCTTGAGCTTCCCGTTCAAGCTCTTCTGAACGGAGATTGTCGCATCATCGATCCGCTTGACGAACATGACTTCGTTGAATTGCCTGTTCGCCCAGTTGGGATCGCGCGGGTTGAGGTTCTGCGCCAGATTGTAATCGTCGCAGATCATTTCAAACTTCAGCGAGCCCGGGCCAAGATCGATGATTCTCTTGACGTCGCAGCCCCATTCGGAACCGCTGACCGACTTTTCGCCGATCGTCATGTCGTTGCCTTCATCGCAGGACGACGCGAAATTCTTGCCGGGTTCGGCATAGGCGCCGGCCTTCGGACGCCATTTGTCGAATGCCGGTGCGGGGCGCTCTTGTGCGGTCGCAGCGCAGGCGAATGCGATCAGCGCCAGCATCGCATGATTTAGAATTCCGAGGACCGGTAAATTGCTCACGCCAGTCTCCGTGTCGAGCAGATTGCGTGGTCGCGCTCTGCGTGCCCTGCGGGCAACGTAGTTAGACAATTATCAATGGTTGAGCAAGTCGGCCGAGGTCGCACCATCCTGGCTGCGGGCGGGGTGTGCTGGCCTGCCTCTTTCGAATGGAGTTGGACATGTCCTGGGAAGATATGATGCGGAGGATCTTGCAGCCCGCCGGGCGCGTGTCTCCTCATGTGACCAGCGGATATGGCGTGACCGCGGACAGGCCGCGTGGCTCGTCCAATCCGCATCGAGGTATCGACTTCAACTATGTCGGTGGACGAGAGGCTCGTCTGAACAAGAGCAACCCGGCGGTGCGGTCGCCCGTCGACGGCGTGGTTGAGAACGCCGGTGAGGATAAGTGGGGAACGATCGCGATCAGAGACAAGAACGGCCTCCTTCATCAGATTCTCCACACCAACGCCAGACATGTGAAGATCGGCGATCCAGTCGCCGCGGGCCAGCTCATCGGAACTATGGGGAATACAGGCGTTTTCCGCAGGGACGGGACGCCGGGAGATCCGCATGTTCACTATCAGATCAAAGATCCTGAAGGACGTCTCATGGATCCCAGCGCGTTTGCCGATGCGTTGGGGTCATTCGACCCGAATCCGGCATCGCCAGCTTACATCCCTGAGTATCGGCAATATCTGCGGAATGCCCGCGCGGTGCCTGCATCGTCTCCTGAAGACGTGCGGATCCTAACGCGAATGCCTGCTGGAAGCCCGAGCCGATCCGCGTTCGACTCAAGGCCTCCAGAGGTCCCGAACGTCAGCTCCGCTTCCACGCTCCCGCTGGCCGCGCAGAAACAGTTAGGAGGGCTCTTCGGGCTTTGGCCGCCATTCTCTGAAAACGCGGCCTCTCCCGACCTGACCCAAACTCAGCAAGGGCAACCTGAAACTCCAAACACCGAAGACTGGTCCGCGATGTGGCGCAGGCGCACTGGCCTGCCCTAGGGCGAGCGAGCGTAGCCATTGTCCATCCTGAAAATTCCGACGGCGAAGATCTTCGAGCCGCTGCTCAAACCTGCGCGCTACAAGGGCGTTTACGGCGGGCGCGGCTCGGGCAAATCGCATTTCTTCGGCGAACTCCTGGTCGAGACCTGCCAGGCCGAGCGCGGCACGCTCGCGGTCTGCATTCGCGAGGCGCAGCGTTCGCTGGCGCAATCTTCCAAGCGTCTGATCGAAGGCAAGATCTCGAGCCTGCGCCTCGGCCACGGCTTCAAGCTGTTCAGCGACAAGATCGAGACGCCCGGCGACGGGCTCATCATCTTCCGCGGACTTCAGGCCAATCTGGTCGTCTCTTTCTATTTCGCCAAGCGCGGTTTCGAGAATGTTGCGAGGATCATCAAGCGGTGAAGATTCAAGACGAGGAGATCCGGGCGATTGTCGCGGAGACACTGGCCGAGCAGCACCGAGTTCAGCAGGAGAGCGTCGATGCCATCGTATTGAAGGCGGTGGCATCGGTCCTGGCCTCGTTCGGGATCGAAGACGATGACCGGAAAGAGCTCAGAGCTGACTTCCAGCACCTGCGGCGCTGGCGAAAGAGCGTGGAACAAGCGCAGAGCTACACCTTCAAGGCGGTGATCACAGTCATTGCGACCGGTCTGATGGGTGCGGTCTGGCTCGGTGTCAAGGTTGTGCTGGGCAAGTGAGCCTCGACCGCTACGGAGTCGCAGGTCGCGCACTCCCGATTACCCCGCCAATAGGTATCCCATGTACAGAATTCGTATCGTCGATGCGGACGATGATGAGACTGCCGAGATTCTCGGCGATTTGCACCGGCTGACATTCTTCGGTGGGGCGGCCCTGCCGCAGTTCGAATCGGGTACCTGGTGGCTCGCCTATCACGATGATGACGCGGTTGCCTTCGCCGGCGTTGTGCCGTCGACGCATGCGCGAAAAAGTGGATATTTTTGTCGGGTCGGCGTCTTGCAGCGGCATTGGGGGCGGGGACTTCAACTCAGGCTGATGCGAGCGATCGAGGCGCGAGGGCGGCGTCTCGGATGGGACAGCATCGTCTCCGATACGACGGACAATCCGGTATCTGCCAATAATTTCATCCATGCGGGTTATCGGCTGTACGAGCCCGAATCGCCCTGGGCCTGGTCGCATACGCTTTATTGGCGAAAGTGGCTGCGCTGAGCAATTGGAGTGGTTTCCCGTGATGCGGAACGTGACCTTCTCAGACTAGAATTGCTGCGCAAGATGCGCGCAGCCTCCATACGCTCAAATATCTAACGGCCCGGCAGCTTGACGCTGCCGGGCCGTTTTTGCGTTTTAGGTGAAGCGAGCGAGGCCCTTGCGAAGTTGGCGGCGCCGGGCTTTAAGTTTGCTCCTGCAGGAAATTCGGCGGCCATAAGCCGATGTAAGGGAGCGCTATCGATGCCGACCAAGCCTCAATTGCCGGAACGCTCGTCGCGAGCGACGGAAGGGCCGAGTGCGCTCGACGGTCTGCTGGTCATCGATTTCACGCGTGTCGTCGCCGGCCCGGCCTGCACGCAGACGCTCGCCGATTTTGGCGCGCACGTCATCAAGATCGAAAATCCCGACGGCGGCGACGACACGCGCGCCTACGAGCACGCCGAAATTGGCGGCGAAAGCGCCGCCTATCTCAGCCTGAACCGCAACAAGCGCGGCATTGCCCTCGACCTTGCCGTGCCGGAGGCCCGCGAGATCGCGCTGGATCTGATCCGCAAGGCGGATGTGGTCGTGGAGAATTTCTCGAGCGGGGTCATGAAGAAGTTCGGGCTCGACTATGACGCGGTCGCCCCGCTCAATCCCCGGCTGGTCTATTGCTCGATCTCCGCCTACGGACGCTCCGGACCGTTCGCCTCGCGCCCCGGTTTCGATCCCATCACGCAGGCGGAGAGCGGCTTCATGTCGCTCAACGGATTTGCCGATGGTCCGGCGGTTCGTACCGGCCCTCCCATCGTGGACATGGCGACGGGGATGTCTGCCTGTAACGCCATCCTGCTGGCGCTGTTGGCGCGGGATCGGCTTGGCCGCGGGCAGCATGTCGAAGTCGCCTTGTTCGACGTTGCGATGGGGATGACTGGCTTCTACGGCATTGCGTATCTCATCAACGGCGAAAATCCCGGCCGGTTCGGCAATTCACCCAGCGGGTCCCCCACCGTCGGCGTCTATGAGGCCTCCGATGGGCCACTCTACATGGCCTGCGCCAACGATCGGCTGTATCGCCGGCTCGTGGTCGAGGTGCTGAACCGGCCTGATCTCATCAACGATCCGCAGTTTGCCACGCGCAAGGCCCGTTCCGAAAACAAGGAGCTCTTGCGGGCAGCCATTGCGGAGGTCTTTGCCAGCGATACGCTCGAGAACTGGATGGCGAAAATGAAGCTGGCCAATATTCCGGTCGGCTATCTCCGGACGGTCGAGGAGGGGTTCAATGCGCCAGAGGCTCGCGAGCGCCATCGCTTGAGCCGCATTCCGCACCGTACAGCGGAATGGGTGCCCAACATGGAGCCGCCGATTACCATGAGCCTGACCGCCGCGATCGATCCCGTTGCGGCCCCGCTGTTAGGTGAGCATACCGAGGACGTCTTGTGCAGCGTGCTCGGTTATGACCAGCGTCGGATCGCGGAGTTTACCCGGAAGGGCGTCTTTGGCTCGGGCAAGCCCTCTACTCCGGTTTGAGCCGGTGCCGTCAGTCCCTGGCAACAGGCATCGCGCGGTATGGGAATCGATGCTTCGTGATGCCTGCTGCATTGGCTTGATTTGGTAAGGGGCCGGCCGCATAAATACGCCAAAGTGAGGGAAGCGAATGGCGCCTGGTCGAAAGCCGAGCATGGGTCAGCCCACCGGGCCGGAAGCCGGCGAACGCGCCTATGCGGCGATGATCGCGAAGGCCCGGGCCCTCGTGCCGCGACTACGAGAGCGGGCGGCGCGAACGGAGGAACTGCGGCATCTTCCGTCGGAAACCGAGATAGATCTCCATGAAGCTGGCCTGTTCCGGATGCTCCAACCGGCACGGATTGGCGGCGCCGAACTCGACTATGTCGCTCTTGTCGACTGCGCTGAACTGCTCGGACAGGCGGATGCGTCAGTAGCGTGGAATCTCGCCAATCTGGCGAGCCATCACTGGATGCTCGGCATGTTCGAGCAAAAGGCGCAGGATTTGGTCTGGGGCCGTGATCTGGATGCGCTGATCGCATCCTCGTTCATTTTTCCCGCCGGACGCGCCACGCGAGTCGAGGGCGGTTATCAGCTGCGCGGCAGCTGGCCATTCTCCTCCGGCGTTGCCTCCTGCGAATGGAACATGCTTGCAAGCGTGGTCTATTCCGACGACGAGGCGGACGGCATCGAGTATCGCATCTTTCTGCTGCCGAAAGGCGATTACAGCGTGCTGGACACCTGGAACGTCGCGGGACTGCGTGGGACGGGGTCCTGCGACGTGGAGGTCAGGGATGTCTTCGTGGCTGACCATATGACAGTCGCCGTCGGCGACCTCTCAGGCGGCCCGACGCCGGGAAGCACGGTCAATCCAAATCCGCTTTATGCGCTGCCCGTGTTCTCGCTGTTCCCATACGTCCTCTCCGGTGTCGCGCTGGGGAATGCGCAAGCGTGCCTCGACGATTATACGGAGGTCGCACGTCATCGTATTTCAACCTACAACCGGGCCAAATTGAGCGATTTTCAAAGCACCCAGATCAAGATCGCGGAGGCCTCGGCGAAGATCGACGCCGCGCGCCTGATCATGCGGTCGGCGTGCCTCGATGCCATGGAGGATGCGCGGCTTGGTCACATCCCTGGCATGGCGACCAAGACCCGTTATCGGCGCGACGGATCTTTTTCGGTGAACCTGTGCACGGACGCGGTCTCGATGCTGTTTGCCGCGAGCGGCGCGCGCGGTCTGTTCACGACCGGCGTGTTGCAGCGGCAATTCCGCGATGCGCACGCGGTCAACTCGCATCTCGCATTCAATTTCGATGCGGCCGGGACCAACTATGGACGGGTGGCGCTGGGCCTGCCGTCCGAAAATCTCACGCTGTGAGGCCGGCCGATGAATGATCTGCCGCAGCAGCCCGGCGCTCCCGATCCCGCCAACGAGTTCGCGAGCGACAGCTCGTCGATCGATCCTCGCGACTTTCGCAACGCGCTCGGAACCTATGCAACGGGCGTAGCGATCATCACGGCCGCTGCGCCTGACGGCAAACCGTACGGACTGACTTGTAATTCGTTCGCCTCCGTCTCGCTGAACCCTCCGCTTGTCCTGTGGAGCCTGGTCGTCTATTCCGCTAGTCTGACCATCTTCCAGAACGCCAGCCATTTCACCGTCAACGTGCTTGGTGCTTCGCAGCAGGCGCTTGCGACAAAATTCGCCAAGTCGTCGGACGACAAGTTCACGGGTGTGGACTGGGCGCCGGGCCTCGGCGGAGCGCCGGTGCTTGCGGAGAGCGTCGCCAACTTTCAATGCCGCTCCGTGAATCGCTACTATGGCGGCGACCACGTGATTTTTCTCGGCGCGGTCGAGGCCTATACTTACAGTGCGAGGGAGCCGCTGCTCTTCGCCCGCGGGGCGTTCGGCCGATTCCTCGCAGATGACGAGCGCAAGACGTCGCCTTGACGTGCGTCAAATCGCGCTCGACAGCTTAGCGCTCCGCCGCTGAAAGCTTGTAAATCTCCAGCGCGTCCGCTTCCGCGCCGCGCGCGGCCTTGGCCAGCCTGAAAAGTTGTCCTGCAAGAGAGGCCATCGGCACCGGTGTCGATGTCGCCTGCGCGACGTCGGCGACCGTATCGAGATCCTTGAGCATCGTGGCAATGTGACCGAGCGGGGGCGAGTGAATGCCCTCCACCATTCTGGGCACGAAAAGCTGAAGCGGGATCGAGTCCGCGAAGCCGCCGGCGAGTGCTTCGGGCAGGCGATTGGCGTCAATACCGGCGTTGACGGCCAGGCGCGTGGCTTCTGCAAGCACGGCCATCGCGCATCCCACGATCACCTGATTGCAGAGTTTCGTGGTCTGGCCGGCGCCGGTCGGGCCCATGTGGGTGAACCTGCGCGCCATGGCCAGCACGTAAGGGCGTACCCTCTCGATCTCGTCTGCTTCTCCGCCGGCCATGATCGCAAGGGTACCTTCCTCGGCGCCCTTCGTTCCGCCGGAAACCGGTGCATCGATCCAGCCGGCGCCATTGGCGGCTTTCAATCGCTTTGCTAGATCGCGGGCGGCGTCGGGATGTATCGACGAGAAGTCGACGACAAGCTTGCCTGCGCCGGGCGCTGCCGCGAGCCCCTCAGGCCCGAAGATCACCTCCTCGACGGCCGCGGCATCCGTCACGCACATGAAGGCGATATCGGCGTTCGTCAGGAGATCACGAGGCGTGGCTGCGCGCCTGGCTCCGGCCTCGGCGAGCGGAGCCACCTTGCCCTCCGAACGGTTCCAGACAGTGACCTGATAGCCGGCCTTGAGCAGACGTCGGGTCATCGGCGTTCCCATCAGGCCAAGGCCGAGATAGCCGAGCCTGTCGACGCCTTGCGGGTTTGCCTTGCTCGCATCAGCCATAGGTTGCCTCCTTCTGCCGCAGCGCGACGTGGCTTTACCATACATTGCGTATCGGACCCCAAAACCGCCGCGCTCGCATGGCTTGCCTGATTGTTTGAACCATGAAAGATTTGAGCCCGGTCGGGGTTGGATGGCGCCGGTCGGCGCCGGAGCAGCGGAGTGGGCACGATGCGAACCGTTTCGAGATGGATCCTGGCTTTGGGGGCGACAGCGGCCGTGAGCGCGGGGGCAAGCCCGTCATGGGCGCAGCAGACGATCCGCGTCGGCTGGACGATCCCGGCCGAGGAATCGAAGTACTGGATGATGCGCCGCCCGGTCGAGTTTCCCAGCATCGGCAAGACCTACAATATCGAATGGACACAATTCCAGGGCACCGCGCCGATGACGCAGGCCCTGGCAGCCGGCGCACTCGACTGCGCGACGCAAGCGCCGCTGTCGCTCGCCAATGGTGTGGTCGGCGGCAATCTCAAAGCCTACATCGTGGCGCAGCACGTGTTCGAGAAGCCCGGCGGCTTCTCGGTCTACTGGGCCGTCATGGATGACTCGCCCATCAAGACGATCGCTGATCTCAAGGGCAAGACGGTCGGCATTTCCGTGATCGGCGGCGGTACGCAAGGCCCGTTCAACCTGCTCCTGAAGCAGAATGGCGTCGATCCAGCCAAGGACATCAAGCTGGTCGAGGTCGGCTTTGCCGTCTCCGAGGATGCGCTGCGCCAAGGCCGCGTCGATGCGGTGAATATGAACCAGCCGTTCGCCGCGCGGGCCGAGGCAAAGGGCGGCACAAGGAAGCTCTTCTCGCTGTCGCAGGCCATGCCGAACATCGTGCACATCCTGGAGGCCTGCCGCGCCGATTTCGTCGACAAGAACCCCGAGTTGGTCAAGACCTATGTCCGCGACATCACCTCGGGCATGAAGAAGGCGCTGGCGAACCGCGAGGAGACTCTCAAGGTCGTCAATGAAGTGCTGAAGGCGCCGCTCCCGGTGCTCGAGACCTACCTGCTCAAGGATAACGATTTCGGCCGTGATCCAGGTGCAGCGCCCAACTTCCCCGCAATCCAGAAGATGCTGGACATCTACGCCGAGACCGGAATGCTGCCGAAACTGGATGTCGCGCAGTTCAAGCATCCGACGATCGTTGCTCCGCTGCAATAGGCGAGCGAACGATCCGAACGTGGAGTTTGCGGCGTCCCGGATGATCCGGGACGTGGCACGAAGAAGATGCACGTATGAAGAAGTTGCGATCACGCGTCACCACAGACGGCCTCGACCGGGCTCCGCACCGCGCATTCATGCGCGCGATGGGGCTCGACGACGCTGCGATTGCCAAGCCGATGGTGGGCGTCGTCAGCATGAAGGGCGAGCAGACGCCCTGCAACATGACCCACGATTTTCAGGTGGCCGCGGCCAAGACGGGTATCGAAGAGGCCGGCGGCACGCCGCGCGAATTCTCGACGGTGTCGGTCTCTGACGGCATCAGCATGAACCACGAGGGAATGAAGTTCTCGTTGTTTTCGCGTGAACTGATCGCCGACTCGATTGAGGCAGTCGTCCATGGTCTGGCCTACGATGCGCTGATCGGATACGGCGGGTGCGACAAGACGCTTCCCGGCGTGATGATGGGCATGGTTCGCTGCAACGTGCCCTCCATCTTCATCTACGGCGGCAGTTCGCTGCCGGGCCGCGTGGATGGGCGCACGCTGACGGTGCTCGATTCCTATGAGGCTGTCGGCAGCTTCATGACTGGTGAGATCGATGGCGCCACGCTCGAGCGGATCGAGCGTGCCTGCTTGCCGACGATCGGCGCCTGCGCCGGCCAGTTCACCGCCAACACCATGGGAATGGTCTCGGAGGCGATGGGCCTGACCATTCCCAACGTTTCGATGGTGCCCGGTATCTATGCCGAGCGTGCGCAGATATCGCGGCGCGCCGGACGCCTGATCATGGAGATGCTGGAACGCGGCGGGCCGCTGCCACGCGACATCGTGACGCGGAAATCCCTCGAGAACGGCGCGGCGATCGTTGCGGCGACCGGTGGTTCGACCAACGCCGCGCTGCATCTGCCGGCGATCGCGAACGAGGCCGGCATTGCATTCACGATCGATGATGTGGGCGAGGTGTTCGCCAGGACACCGTTGATCGGAAATCTGCGCCCCGGCGGCAAATACACCGCAAAGGATGTCTATGACATCGGTGGCGCGGCGGTCGTGATCCGTGAGCTGATCCAGAGCGGGCACATCGATGGCGGCTGCCTGTCCATCACCGGCCGGACACTTGCCGAAGAGTATGGCACCGCCAACGCGCCCGATGGAGAAGTCGTATACGCGGCGGGCGCGCCGATCATGCCTGACGGCGGCGTGGCGGTGCTGAAGGGAAATCTTTGTCCCGACGGTGCGGTGATCAAGGTCGCAGGTTTGAAGAGTCAATTCTTCGAAGGCGTGGCGCGCGTTTTCGAGGACGAGGAAGCCTGCGTCGCGTCGGTTCGTGACCGCAGCTACAAGGCGGGCGAGGTTCTCGTCATCCGCAATGAGGGGCCGGTCGGCGGCCCCGGCATGCGCGAGATGCTCGGCGTCACCGCCTTGATCTACGGGCAGGGCATGGGCGAAAAGGTCGCCCTGATCACCGATGGCCGTTTCTCTGGCGCGACCCGCGGCATGTGCATCGGCTACGTAGCCCCCGAAGCATTTGTTGGCGGTCCGCTGGCGCTCGTTCGCGACGGTGACAGGATCCGGATCGATGCCGCAAACCGGCGGATGGATGTGCTGCTCGATGAACAGGAACTCACCGCGCGGCGACGAGATTGGAAGCAACGTCCGCCGCGTCACCGTGCGGGCGCGCTCGCAAAATATGCGCGACTGGTTGGGCAGGCGCCGGGCGGAGCCGTTACGCACGAAGGCCCGGCAGAGTGGCCGTGGTTCGAATGACGCACCGCACGGGTGCGAAAACGACCGCCTGTCTGGCAGGTTTCTTGCTAAGCTCGTGCCGCTGACGGAGAACGTTCAGCAGGTTCGTCGAGGAATGTTCGCGCGAGTGAGACGAGAGACGGGATGACGGTAGTGCCTGCGAGATCGAGCGAATGGGTGAGACCGGTGAGATCACAAGAGCCGGCTTCTGCAATCATCGAGATCGACCGCGTCTCGCAGGTCTTTCAGACTTCGGCGCGCAAGGATCATGTGGCGCTTTCGGACATCTCGCTGACGATCGAGGAGGGCGCCTTCGTCTCCATCCTCGGTCCGTCCGGCTGCGGCAAGTCGACACTGCTTTATATCGTCGGCGGTTTCGTCAGCCCGACCAGCGGCTCGGCGAAGATCAAGGGACATGCGATCACGGGTCCCGGTCCGGATCGCGGACCGGTGTTCCAGGAGTTTGCCCTGTTCCCCTGGAAGACCGTGCTGGGCAATGTGATGTATGGCCCGCGTCAGCAAGGAGTGCGCGCCGCCGAGGCGGAAGCGCTGAGCCTGGCCTTGATCGAGATGGTTGGCCTCAAGGGCTACGAGAGTTTCTACCCCAAGGAATTGTCGGGCGGCATGAAGCAGCGCGTGGCGCTGGCGCGGACGCTCGCCTACCACCCGGAAGTGCTGTTGATGGACGAGCCGTTCGGTGCGCTCGACGCGCACACAAGGACGCGCCTGCAGAACGACCTTCTCAACATCTGGGAGCGTGACCGCAAGACGGTGCTGTTCGTCACCCATTCGGTGGACGAGGCCGTCTTTCTCTCGGATAAAGTCGTGATGATGTCTAAATCGCCCGGCCGCATCCGTGAGGTCATCGACATCGATCTGCCGCGACCGCGCCGCCGCAACGAGCTGTTGCTCGACCCGCGCTATCAGAAGTACATCGTCGATATCGAGCGCATGTTCGATGAAAGCGACGAAGCCGGGCCGGCGTCATGATGTCGTCGGCCACCTTGATCAGACGGGCCGCTCCGGTGCTGGCCTGCATCGGATTGCTGGCCGTGTGGCAGGTTGCGTCGCTTGCGCTCAAGAACGACAGCTTCCCGACGGCAACCGAGGCGATCAGGGCAATTCCGGATATTCTCGGCGACAAGGAATCCCTGATCAACATCCTGGCCTCGCTTCGCCGCATGGCGATCGGGTTCGGTGTGGCGGTGCTGGTTTCGATTCCGCTGGGCCTATTGATGGGACGCAGCCGGGGCGTTGCGGCCTTTTTCAATCCGCTCCTGATGGTGATTTATCCGGTGCCGAAGGCCGCCTTGATGCCGATCATCATGCTTTGGCTGGGCGTCGGCGACGTCACCAAGACATTGGTGATCTTCCTGGGCGTCAGCCTCCCCGTGATCTATCACAGCTTCGAGGGTGCCAAGGCTGTCGAAGAGAAGATGCTGTGGTCGGGTGCCGCGATGGGGCTTTCGCCGGCACAGCGCCTGGTGCGGATCGTGTTGCCCGCGGCGCTGCCGGAGATCCTGACCGGCTGTCGCACGGGACTGGTGCTGGCGCTGATCACGATGATCACCAGCGAGATGATCGCCCGCCAGTCCGGCGCCGGCAACATACTGTTCAATGCGCTCGACATGGGCCAATACGACACCGTCTTTGCGATGATCATCATCGTGGGTGCAATGGGAATCTGCCTCGACGCGATTTTTGAAAGGGTTCGTGCCAGGCTCGTGCGTTGGTCCGAGCCGCAGTTCGACATGCCGCTGAGCTTCTCGTGATGTCGCGCCTTCTCTCCGCAAACGTCCTTCTCGGCATTGCCCCGATCGTGCTGGTCATCGCGTTGTGGCAAGGCCTGGTGTCATTCGGATTCGCGCCCGCGGTCTTGCTGCCGCCGCCGGGCTTCGTCTTCAGTCGGCTGCTCCAGCAACTCGTGACGTGGACGTTTCAGCAGGAGATCGCCGCAACCCTGATCCGGCTGTTTGCAGGGTTCGCGATTGCGGTCGTGCTGGGTGTCAGTGTCGGCATTGCCGCCGCCGCCAATCCGGCGATCAATGCCGTGGTTCGGCCGATCGTCCGCGTATTGGCCCCGCTGCCCAAGGTCGCGCTCTATCCGGCACTCCTGCTGTTGCTTGGATTCGGCCACGGGTCGAAGATCACATTGGTGGCCGCGGACGCGCTCTTTCCCATTCTGCTCTCGACCTATTACGGCGCGTCGACCGTCGAACAGAAGCTGATCTGGTCGGCGATGGCGGCGGGAACGCCGCGCTACGAAATCCTCTTCAAGGTGGTGCTTCCGGCGGCGATGCCGTCGATCCTGACCGGATGCCGGATCGGGCTTGTCATTTCCTGCATCGTGGTGTTTCTGGCCGAGATGATCACGTCGACGGACGGATTGGGGCACGCGCTCGTGACCGCGGCGCGAACCTTCCAGGCCGTCGACATGTTCGTGCCGCTGATCACGATCTCGCTGCTGGGCCTGATCTTGAATGGCCTGCTCGGGGCGCTGCGCTCGTACCTGTTGCGAGGCTTTCCCGAGGCATGAACTGACAAGAAACCAGAAGACCGGGAGTGAACCATGCTGGCTGATCGCATCGAGGCAAAATGGATCGACGCATTTTGCGAGATCTTTGAACGTTGCGCCGTCAAGGCCGGCGATACCGCCGCGATCCTCTCGGAAACCCAGTCGCGTGCGTTGAATGTGCATCTGGCGGAACTCGCGCTGCTACGCATGGGCGCGCGGCCGTTTCACGTGGTGATGCCGACACCACGCAACCGGAATATCGTTCCGGTTCGCTCAACGGGGGCGAGCGAAGCGATCCAGAAGCTTGGACCGGTCATCACCGCGCTTCAGCAGGCCGGCTTCGTGGTGGATTGCACCATCGAGGGCCTGATGCACGCGGTGGAGACGCCGGAGATCCTCAAGGCCGGCGCGCGGATCCTGGTGATCTCGAACGAGCATCCCGAGGCGCTGGAGCGGATGGTGCCGGATCCCGCGCTCGAGAAGCGCGTCCGTGCGGCGGCCAAGATGCTGCGGGGGACCAAGCGGATGCGGGTGACGTCGAAGGCCGGCACGGCGCTCGATGTCGATATGGTCGGCGCCTCCACGGTCGGTGTGTGGGGCTGGACCGACAAGCCCGGCACGCTGGCGCATTGGCCTGGTGGAATCGTCGTCAGCTTCCCCAAGAGCGGGACGATCAACGGCACGCTGGTGATGGCGCCGGGCGACATCAACCTGACCTTCAAGCGCTATCTGACCTCGCCGGTGAAGATGACGCTGAAGGACGATTATGTCGTCGAGCTGGAAGGCGAGGGCACGGATGCCGGGATGATGCGTGCCTATCTCGCTGCCTGGGGCGATCGCGAGGCCTACGCCGTCTCGCATGTCGGTTTCGGCATGAACCCCGGCGCGCGTTATGAAGCGCTGTCGATGTATGATCAGCGCGACACCAACGGCACCGAGATTCGGGCCGTCTCCGGCAATTTCCTGTTCTCGACCGGCGCGAACGAATTCGCCGGCCGCTACACGGCGGGGCATTTCGATCTGCCGATGATGGGAACGACCATCGAGCTCGATGGCGTCGCGGTCGTTCGCGAAGGCGTGTTGCAGGACGTCTTCGGCTAATTGCGGTCGAGCACGGGTGGACGCGCCAGGTCGAAGTGGCGCAGCAGATCCACCATGGCTTGAAGCCGTTTTGCGCGATAGGCGTCAACGTCCATGCCCGAATAGTCGAGAAAGCCCGCGCCCGTGCGCAAGCCGATCCGGCCTTCATGCATGTTGCGTGAGATGACGTCCGGCGTGCGGTAACGGTCGCTGCCGAGCGCGCCTTCGAGATAGCGACTGGCGTAGTACAATATATCGCCGCCACCCCAGTCGATGAATTCGAGCAGTCCGAGCACGGCGTAGCGGAAGCCAAAACCGTAGCGGATCGCCTTGTCGATCTCCTCGGCGCTGGCGACGCCCTCCTCGACCATGCGTGCGGCCTCGTTCATCGCCAGCGCCTGGATGCGCGGAACGATGAAGCCGGGCGTCGCCGCACAGACGACCGGGACCTTGCCGATGCCTTCGAGCAGCCCCTTGACCTCGTCGACGATGACGGGGTCGGTGGCTCTGCCGGGCGAAACCTCGACCAGCGGGATCAGATAGGCCGGGTTGAGCCAATGCACGTTGAGGAAGCGGCGAGGATTCACGATCGCGCCGGAGAGATCATCGACGAGAATAGTCGACGTCGTCGATGCAACGATCGTGTCGGGTCGGACCTGCCGTGAGGCTGACCCAAGCACCTCGCGCTTGAGCTCGACGACCTCCGGGACTCCTTCGAAAACCATACCGGCGTCGGAGAGCGCTGCCTCGCTCTGGCTGGCGGGCACCACCGAGACGCGCGCGATGAGCGGATCGACATCGGCCTCCGTCAGCAGCCCCAGCTTGGACAGGCTGGCAAAGGTCTTCGTGACCTCGCCGAGCGCGTCGGCCTCAAGCTTGGCGAAATCTTCTGCGCTACGGGCCTTGACGTCGATCATTGTGACCTTGTGCCCGGCGTAGGCAAACGCGACGGCGATGCCGCGTCCCATGCGGCCAGCCCCCAGACAGACGATATCGGCGCGATTGGTCATCGGTCAGAATCCATTGCGAAGTAGTGTCTGCAATTCGGCCTTGCTGAGATTGTCGAGCCCCAGCGTCTCAAGCGTTCGGCCACCTCGCGCAAAATCCTCGCCGCAGACCGCGCCGCCGATCGACAGGAACGCTTTGGCGAGCGGCGTGGCCACGCCAGCCAGGCCGGCGACGGAGACCAGCAGCGACAGCCCAAGCCGCAGGTCCTCACGCATGTAGCGGTGCTCCGTCAGCACGATCCGTTCGCGCCAGTCCCCTGAATCCGTCAGCCGGTCATGCGAGCCGCGGCCATACATCCAGATCTCGCCCTCTTTCGCATAGTGATGAGCAAGCGGGAAATGCGGTGCGCCATAGCCGAGCGCTTCGCGCACGGCAATCCGCTCGGCATCAAGCGCGTCGGTCACCCGGCGGATCGCGGCCTGCGTGCCTTCCTTGTGAATGTCCCAGCGCTCGAAATGTTCGATTGGACCGGCATTCATCATGATCAGCGGCGGATGGATGATCGGCCCTGCATTCATCAGCGCACCGGACAGCGCGTCTCCGCACGGCTCGATCGTATCGGGGAAAGCGCGTCCGATGACCTCGAGCGCATGGGGTGCCCGGTCGAGCGGGAACACGCCGACTGGAAGCCGCTTGGCGCGGATGGTGATCGCGACCTCGAACGGTCCGTGCTTGCGGGTGAGCCACGGCAGTGTGCCGGTTTCGGCAAAGCTTGCCTTGGCCTGGTTCCCGGCTTCCCGCGCAGCCTCTGCGAAGATCATCGAGCCGAATGTCGCTGGCGGCAGAAAGACGACCTGACCGTCCCGCAGATGCGGGGCGAGCAGGCGGGCGATGTCGGTCTGTGCGAAGGCAGGCGCGGGGCACAGGATCAGCTCGGTGCCGTTGACAGCTTCGGCGATGTCGGTCGTGACCAGCGCGAGCTTCACGTCGTTGCGGCCGCTGTGGTCCTTAACCAGGATGCGCGAGCCGGCGGCGCGATGTGCCGCGACCTGATCGGCATCGCGGCGCCAGAGCCGCACTTCATGCCCAGACAGCGCAAAATCGCCGGCGGCCGCGAAAGAGCCGTTTCCCCCGCCCAGAACTGCAATCTTCAAGATGCTTCTCCTTGCGCGCGGGACTGCGCATCGAGCTGCTTCAGCAGGAAATGCTGGACCTTGCCCAGCGCGGTGCGCGGCAGGTCGGTGACGAAGACGATGTCACGCGGCACCTTGTAGCGTGCGAGTTGCGCCTGGAGATGAGCTCTCAGCTCGTTCGCTTCGGGCCGGCAGCCGGATCGGGGGATGACATAAGCGATCGGCACCTCGTCCCAGCGCGGGTCCGGCCGGCCGATCACGGCGCATTCGCTGACATCGGGATGTTCGAGCAGGACGCGCTCGACCTCGGCCGGATAGACGTTTTCTCCGCCTGAAATGATCAAGTTCTTCTTGCGGTCGCGGACCCAGAAATAGCCGTCGGCGTCGCACAGGCCGATGTCGCCGGTGCGGTACCAGCCGTCGTGCAACGCATCGCGCGTTGCCGCCTCGTTGCCCCAATATTCGAAGAACACGTTGGGTCCGCACACCGCGATCTCGCCCGGCGTGCCCGCAGGCACTTCGTTGCCAGCCTGATCGATGATTTTTGCCTCGCAGCACAGGCCGGCAAGGCCAGTCGATCCCGCCGGCGAAAGGTCGCCGCCGAGCCGCGTGTAGACGGCGATCGGGCAGGTTTCCGTCGAGCCGTAGACCTGAAGCACCGGCACATCGCGTGCGACGAAACGCTCGATCAGATGCGGCGGCACGATGGTCGAGCCGGTGGCGACGGCCTTGAGTGACGAAAGATCAGTGGCCGCCCAGGCAGGATGCTCGCTCACCGCCTGGATGATCGCAGGCACCATGACCGTGAGTGTCGGCCGCTCCTGTTCGATGGTCGCGAGCGCGGTATCCGGCGTGAAGCGCGCGTGGACCGAGACGGTCGCGCCAAGCTGCAGCGCCGGCGTGGTCTGGATGTTGAGGCCGCCGACGTGGAAGAATGGCAGCACGGTCAGCACGTGGTCATCGGACGTCATGTTGTGCATGTGCTGGCTCATGACGCCGTTCCAGAACAGCGCCTCCTGGCGCAGCACCGCGCCTTTCGGCCGCCCGGTTGTTCCCGATGTGTAGACGATCAAGAGTGGGCAGGAGAGATCGGTGTGCGGATTTCGGCTGCTGCCGTCGCTGTGCGCCAGCAGGCTTTCGAATGTCGTGCCGCGAGATGGCGTGAAGTCGAGGCCGACGACGGACGCCCCCGGCGCAAGCTCGGGGAGAACTCCTTCGAAGGCCCGTTCGAGCACCAGCACCTTGGCGCCTGCATCGGTGAGAATGAAGAGCTGCTCGGCGACGGCGAGCCGCCAGTTCAGCGGCACCAGTATCGCGCCAAGTCGCGCGCATGCGTAGAGCAGAACCAGATAGTCCGGCCGGTTCAGGCTCAGGATGGCGACGCGGTCGCCGCGGCCGACGCCGAGCTCCTGCTTCAAGGCCGTCGCGGTGCGTTCGATGCGTGCGGCGAACGCCGCATAGCTCAGCCGTTCGCCTTCGAAGGCAATGGCTGTCTTGTCTGGCGCGAACGCCGCATTGCGATCGATCAGACTGCAGAGGTCCACCGTCAGTCGTCCGTCTCGCCGATCTCATACAGCGCCTCGCGTCCGATCCGGTCGAGGCAGAGCTCGGCGGTCCAGGGCAGCATCAGCGAGCCGCAGCGGCTGTCGCGGTAGATCCGCTCCAGCGGCAGCGATCGCAGCATGGCCTGACCGCCGCAGGTGCGGATCGCCAGCGCGGCGAGCTCGTTGGCGCCTTCCATCACCGAATATTGCGCGGCATAGGCCCGCAGCACCTGCTCCTTGCTCGGATTGGCGCAGGCTTCGGTGACCGCCTGGAACCAGATCGCCTTGATCTGTTCGAGCTTGATCTGCATCTGCGCGACCGCGATCTGCTTGGTCGGGTACATCCGACGCTTGACCGGCGGCATGCCCGGCACTTCGCCGCGCAGATAGCGCACGGTGAAGTCATAGGCGGCTTGAGCCAGGCCCATATAGGTCGGCGACAGCGTCAGGAACATGTGCGGCCAGCGCATCGCGGCCTGGAAATAGACGCCGCGCGGCATCAGTGCAGAATCGGCCGGCACGAACACGTCCTTGAACAGGAGCGTCCGCGAAACAGTTCCGCGCATGCCGAGCGGGTCCCAGTCACCGACGACAGAGACGCCTTCGGACTTGGCTGATATCGCGAGGTAAAGCGTGTTGCGGCGAGACGCCTTCTCGCCTTCCTCGATCTCAGTGCAGAGCACGCCGTAATAGTCGGCGTGGCCGGAGAGCGATGCAAAAATCTTCTTGCCGTTGACGATCCAACCGCCCTCGACCGGCCTTGCTTCCGTGCCGAAGGCGACACCGCCTGCGGCGGCCGCTCCACCCTCGGAGAAGGGTTGCGAATAGATCGCACCGTCTTCGACGATGCGCTTGTAGTGGACTGCGCGACGCCGCTCGTGCTCGGCGCGGGTCTCCGCGTCCATGTCGAGATCGTCGGCGAGGGGCCCTGACCACAGGGTCGAGCACACGTGCATGTTCCAGGTCAGCGCGGTCGCGCCGCAATAGCGGCCGATCTCGGCAGCTGCCAAAGCATAGGTCTGGTAGTTCGCGCCGAGCCCGCCGTGTTTCTTGGGCACGGCAATGCCGAGCAGACCGACGCGGTGCAGGTCGCGATAATTCTCGATCGGAAAGGTCGCCTCGCGATCGTAAGTGGCGGCGCGAGCGGCGAACACGGTTTGGCCGATCTCCCTTGCGCGGGTGATGATGCCGGCCTGCTCGTCGCTGAGGCGGAATGCAACGGGATCGAAGATCGGCGCATCCAGCGCCACCTTGTCGGTCGTGCCGATCGTCTTGCTGACTTGCATGGTCATTGCGCAGTCACCTTACGCTTTGGTCGCGAGAGAGTTCAGGAACCGGCCGAGGGCCTCGTCAAAGGCCTCGGGGCGCTCGAGGTTGGCGAGATGGCCGACGCCGGCGAGCTCGACATACTCAGCACCAGGGATGTAGCTCGCCGTCTTTGCCATCATGGGCGCGGGCGCATTGTTGTCCTTGGAACCGGACAGCAGCAGCGTGGGGACGGAAATATCTCCAAGCGTGCTGCGCTGATCGAAGCCGATGAGAGCCAGCATCATGGCGCGATAGCTTGCCTCCGGCACGCTTCCCATGCATTCGCGTGCAAGCTCCATCCCGGCCGGATCGGGATCGTCGCCGACAAGCTCCTTCACCAGCGAGGGCGCCAGCGACTTCATCGTCTCTCCGCGATCGAGCGGCCCGAGCCGCGCCGCGATGAACGATTTCTGCCAGTCGCCATCGGCCTTGCCGAAGGCTGGGCTGGTCTGCGCCAGCACGACCGTGCGTGCCGGTTTCGGTGATTGCACCAGCCACTTCTGCACGATCATGCCGCCGATCGAGTGACCGACCAGAATGGGTCTGGCTGCGCCGAGTTGTTCGATGAATTGCTGGAGCGCCTCAGCCAGGGCAGCGATGCTGACGCTGGCGAGCGGTGCCGATCTGCCGTAACCCGGCATATCCCATGCGATTGCGCGGAAGCGGCCGCCGAACGTGGCAAGTTGCCGCCGCCAGGCCCGCGCTGCGCCGCCGATGCCATGCAGGAAAATCAGAGGTATCGCATCCGGATCGCCCGCGGCTTCGTAGGCGAAGCGTCCGTCCTTTGTTATCATTGGCGCAGGCTGCGACACGCGACATCCTTTTGCTTGGCCCTCGATGCTAACAGGCCTGTGGGGGATGGGAAGCGATAATTTTATACTTAAAGCAATTTTCGGGCCGCCCTCTGCGCCGTGACGTTTGAGGTGGCGAGCGCCGCTTTCGTTGCAAAAATTTGAAGGTTAAAATATATCGGAGGAACGATCATTGGATCCGAGGGAGCCAGCGCATGTCCGGATTGCCGCACTCGCCGCACGCACTGGTGACCGGTGGTGGCCGCGGCATCGGCCGTGCGATCGCGGCGTCTCTCGTCAGTGCCGGGGCCATCGTGACGGTGCTTGGCCGGAATGCGGCGAGCCTCGCAGAGGCGGTCGACGCCGGCGCCGCGCATTTTGCGGCCGTCGCCGATGTTTCGGACGAAACGTCGTTGAAGGCCGCTATTAGCGAGGCCAGCGCGCGGCAGCCGATTGATATCCTGATTGCCAATGCAGGCAGCGCCGAATCGGCGCCTTTCGCGAAGTCAGACGCCGCTCTTTTTGCACGCATGATGGATGTCAATTTCATGGGCGTGGTCCACGCCGTCCGTGCCGTGCTGCCGGGCATGAAAGATCGTCCCTATGGCCGTATTGTCGCGGTCGCGTCGACGGCGGGGCTGAAGGGCTATGCCTATGTCAGCGCATACAGCGCGGCCAAGCATGCCGTGATCGGTCTGGTGCGCTCCCTTGCCATCGAGATGGCCGGAAGCAATGTCACCGTGAATGCGGTGTGTCCCGGCTTTACCGACACCGATCTCGTCGCCGGCAGCATCGAGAACATCATGAACAAGACGGGGCGTAGTCGCGAGCAGGCGATCGCTGAGCTCGCGAAACATAATCCGCAAGGGCGCCTGATCGCACCTCGGGAAGTGGCAGACGCGGTTCTTTGGTTGTGCGGCGAGGGGGCCGGCGCGATCACCGGGCAGGCGATTGCCGTGGCCGGGGGCGAGGTCTAGCCTGAATGGCGCAGGCGCGGAACAACGAAGCCAAGGAGATCGCATGAGCAGACCAGCAAATCCCGTCACCATTCCGCTCGCGGACTATTCGCCGCAGCACTTCGTGCTGGCGGTGGTCGACGGCGTCGCGACGGTCACGCTCAACCGGCCCGAACGAAAGAATCCGCTGACGTTTGAAAGCTACCGGGAACTGACCGATTTCTTCCGCGCTTGCGCGTTCGACGACGAGGTCAAATCCATCGTCGTCACCGGCGCCGGCGGCAATTTCTCGTCCGGTGGTGACGTGTTCGAGATCATCGGCCCGCTGGTGAAGATGGACACCAAGGGGCTGACGGCCTTCACGCGGATGACCGGCGATCTCGTCAAGGCGATGCGGGCCTGCCCGCAGCCGATCATAGCCGCGGTCGAGGGCATCTGTGCCGGGGCCGGTGCGATCGTCGCCATGGCATCGGACATGCGCCTCGCGGCGAGCGGGACCAAGGTTGCTTTCCTGTTCAACAAGGTGGGCCTTGCCGGTTGCGACATGGGCGCCTGCGCGATCCTGCCGCGGATCATCGGGCAGTCCCGCGCCTCCGAGCTGCTCTACACCGGCCGGTTCATGACCGCGGAGGAGGGTGAGCGCTGGGGCTTCTTCAGCCGCATCGTGACGTCGGAGCAGGTGCTGTCCCAGGCGCAGGTCCTGGCCAAGCAGATCGCGGAAGGACCGACCTTCGCCAACACCATGACCAAGCGGATGCTGGCGATGGAATGGGCAATGTCGGTCGAGGAGGCGATCGAGGCGGAAGCCGTTGCCCAGGCCCTGTGCATGACCACGGCCGATTTCGAGCGCGCCTTCCAGGCCTTCGCCAGCAAGGTCAAGCCGGTATTCAGGGGCGACTAAACGGCGTCTTTGTCCGAGCCGGCCAGCAACGGGGACTTGCGCGAAATTATTTTAGGCTTAAAATAGTTTCATGGCCGGGTGAATTGGCGAGGCTCCCATGAAAGTCGCGATCATCGGTGGCGGACCTGCGGGTCTTTACGCTGCGATCCTGCTCAAGAAGCAGCGCCCGGGCGCCGACATCACGGTGTATGAGCGCAATCGAGCCGACGACACCTTCGGCTTCGGCGTGGTGTTCTCGGATGCCACGCTGGATAATTTCGAAAAACACGATCTGCCGAGCTATCGCCGCATCACCCAGGAATTCGCCTACTGGGACGACATCGCCGTGCATTTCCGCGGCACCGTCCACCGGGTCGGCGGTAACGGCTTTTGCGGCTGCTCGCGGCGAAAGCTGCTCCTGATCCTTCAGGAGCGGGCCCGCGAGCTCGGCGTCGTCCTGCATTTCGAAGTGGATGTCGACGACGAGTCCCGCTTCGCCGACGCCGATCTCGTCCTGATCGCCGACGGCATCAACAGCCGCTTCCGCGAGAAATACATCGATCATTTCCAGCCGGAGGTCGACCTCCGCTCCAACAAGTTCGCCTGGATGGGCTCGACCAAGCCGCTCGATGCCTTCACCTTCATCTTCCAGGAGACCGACTGGGGGCCGTTCATCGCCCACGCCTATCAGTATGAGGCCGGACACTCGACCTGGATCTTCGAGACCGATCCCGAGACGTTCGAGCGGGCGGGCCTCACGGGGCTGGACGAGACGCAGTCCGCCGCGCGGATGGCCGAGATTTTTGGCTGGTTTCTCGATGGACACAAGCTGCTCATCAACCGTTCGATGTGGCGCAATTTCCCGATGATCCGCAGCAAGCGCTGGGTCAAGGATAACATGGTGCTGCTCGGCGATGCCAAGGCGAGCGCGCATTTTTCGATCGGCTCCGGCACCAAGCTCGCGATGGAAGACGCGATTGCGCTGGCCGAGGCGATGCAGAACGCTCCCAGCATCAAGGCGGCGCTTGATGTCTACGAGCACGGCCGCCGTGAGGAGGTCGAGAAGACGCAGCATGCTGCCGACGTCTCGCTGGTCTGGTTCGAGCATGTCGACCGCTTCTGGGATTTTGATCCCGTGCAGTTTGCCTTCGGCGTGATGACGCGCTCGAAGGCGATCACCTATGACAATCTCAAGCTCCGCGCGCCCGATTTCGTGGCCGAGGTCGAGAAGTCATTTGCCAAACAGGTTCGCGACAGCGGCTTTGACGTCGACACGAAAAAGCCGGCGGTGCCGTTGTTCCAGCCGTTCCGCCTGCGCGAGATGGAGATCGCCAACCGCGCCGTGATGTCGCCGATGTGCATGTATTCGGCCAAGGAGGGCGTGCCGACCGACTTCCACCTCGTGCATTACGGATCGCGCGCGATCGGTGGCGCCGGCCTGATCTTCACGGAGATGACCTGCGTCAGCCGCGATGCCCGGATCACGCCCGGCTGCGCCGGCCTGTGGAACGACGAGCAGGAGGCGGCGTGGCGGCGCATCGTGGACTTCGTCCACGGCAATTCGGCCGCAAAGATCTGCCTGCAACTCGGCCATGCCGGCCGCAAGGGTGCGACCAAGCTGATGTGGGACGGCATGGACCGCCCGCTGGACGAAGGCGGCTGGGACGTGTTCTCCGCATCGCCACTGCCCTACTTCCCCGACAGCCAGGTGCCGCGCGAGCTCGATCGCGCCGGCATGAACGCAGTGAGGGACGCTTTCGTTGCGTCGGCTGAGCGCGGCGAGCGCTGCGGCTTCGACATGTTGGAGCTGCATTGTGCCCACGGCTATCTGCTCGCCAGCTTCATCTCGCCGCTGACGAACACCAGGACGGACGAATACGGCGGCTCGCTCGACAACCGTCTGCGCTTCCCGCGCGAGATCTTCGAGGCGCTCCGCGCGGTCTGGCCGTCGCACAAGCCGATGTCGGTACGTATCTCCGCGACCGACTGGGCTGACGGCGGCATCACCGGCGACGATGCGGTGGCGGTTGCGCGCGCTTTCGCCGAAGCGGGGGTCGATCTGGTCGACGTCTCGACCGGGCAGACCGTCCGTGATTCACAGCCGATCTACGGCCGCATGTTCCAGACGCCATTCTCGGACCAGGTCCGCAACGAGGCGCGCGTCGCCACGATGTGCGTCGGCAACATCACGACCGCGGACCAGGCCAACACCATCCTGGCCGCCGGCCGGGCGGATCTCGTGGCGCTTGGGCGGCCGCATCTGGTCGATCCGTTCTTCACCATGAGGGCGGCGGCCTGGTACGGGGCAAAGGACGCGTTCTGCCCGCCGCAATATCTGCCCGGAATGGATCAGATTTTCCGCAACAGCGTCCGCGATCGGCAGGATCTGGAGGAGCTGCGCATTAAGGCTAAGCCCAAGACCCGGGCCGAGCTCAAGGCGGAGGCGACAAAGCCGCTTGCGGCGGAGTAACCGCCCGTGCGACGTTAACCTCATTGCCTGGCATGTTTCGAGTGGAGTAAGGGCGATGAAGGCGATTATCGTCGGTGGCGGCATCGGTGGCCTCACCACGGCGCTGATGCTGCGTTCGCGTGGCATCGGATGCGAGATCTTCGAGCAGGCTGACACCATTCGTGAGCTCGGCGTCGGCATCAATACGTTGCCGCATGCCATGCGCGAGCTTGCCGGACTCGGCCTGCTCCAGAAGCTCGATGATGTCGCGATCCGCACCGATCAGCTCTATTATCTCAACCGCCACGGCCAGGAGGTCTGGCGCGAAGCCCGCGGCATCGACGCCGGTCACGACGTGCCGCAATTCTCGATTCATCGCGGCCGGCTTCAGGGCGTCATCCATCGCGCCGTCGAGGAGCGGCTCGGGCACGAGGCGATCCACACTGGCTGCCGCCTCGGCGCCTTCACGCAGGACGAGGGCGGCGTCACCGCTTACTTCTTCGATCGTGCCGGCGCGCATGTCCACACCACGCGCGGCGACATCCTGATCGGCGCCGATGGCATCCATTCCCGCGTTCGCGACACGCTGTTCCCGAACGAGGGACCGCCGTGCTGGAACGGCTTGATGCTGTGGCGCGGTGCGCGCGACTGGCCGCTGTTCCTCACCGGCAAATCGATGATCGTGGCCGGCGGCCTCAATGCCAAGGTGGTGATCTATCCGATCGCGGATGGATCGAGCCCGGCGAGCCGCCTGACCAACTGGGCCGTGCTGGTGAAGGTGGGCGAGGGCAATGCGCCACCGCCGCGGAAAGAAGATTGGTCGCGGCCGGGCCGCCGCGAGGAACTGATGCCGCACGTCGCGCGCTTCTCGGTGCCCTATGTCGACGTGCGGAGCCTGATCTCGGCGACGCCCGAATTCTACGAATATCCGACCTGCGACCGCGATCCGTTGCCATACTGGTCATCCGGGCGCGTCACGCTGCTCGGCGACGCCGCGCATCCCATGTATCCGGTCGGCTCCAACGGTGCGTCGCAGGCGATCCTCGATGCGCGCTGCCTTGCTGATGCGTTGGTGCGCGCCGAGCATCCGCGCCAGGCGCTGCTCGAATACGAGAAGAAGCGCCTGCCGATGACGGCGGATATCGTGCGCTCCAACCGGCGCGGCGGCCCCGAGGGCGTCATCGACGCCGTCGAGCAGCTCGCCCCTGATGGATTCGACAATGTCGACAACGTGCTGAGCTATTCCCAGCGCGAGGCCATCGTGCGTGGCTATGCGACCAAGGCCGGCTTCGCCGCGGTGCCGGGGCTCGCGGCGGTGCGCGCTTGAGACCTGCCGCTAACCAGCGCCGGGAGGCGGCGGCAGGAAGTGGATGTTGAACTCGGCGGCCATCGCCACCACGTCCTCGGGCTTCTGCTCCTTCATGTTGTGAAGGCCCCAGAACAGGTCGAACAGCTTTTTGGTGGGCGACACCCAGAACAGCACCTTTGCGGTCTGCTCCGACTTGTTGAAGATGCCGTGCGGCACGCCCATGCCGAGCCGGATCAGGTCGCCGGCGGTGGCCTGCGACTCGGAATTGCCGAGCATGAAGTCGAGCTTGCCCTCCAGCATGTAGAGATACTCGTCCTGGTCGGGATGAATGTGCGGCGGCACGAACGTGCCCGGCGGCAAGGTCGCATGCCAGGAGAAACTGTGCTCTGTCTTGCTCTTCGGCACGTAGGTCTGGCCGAGGATATTCCAGGAAATGCCCTGGATCCCCTCATTGGCGCGCGTGATGCCGGTGATTTCGCTGCTCATTGAAGTCCTCCCGTAACCCGTCGCGGCTTTAGTTCGCCGCCTTACAGTCCTTGGCGTAGCGGTCGCCGTAATTCTCGAAGACCTTCTGCACGATCTCGGTCTGGAACTTGCCGTCCGGACGCTTGGCGACCTTGGTCAGATAAAAATCCTGGATCGGATAGCCGTTGGTGTTGAACTTGAAGGTGCCGCGCAGCGAGGTGAAGTCGGCCTTCTTCAGTGCAGCCCCGACCGCGTCCTTGTTCGAGAGGTCGCCCTTCACGGCCTTGACCGCGCTGTCGATCAGCATCGCGGCGTCATACGCCTGGAAGGCGTAGGTGCCGGGCACGACGTTATAGGCGGCTTCATAGGACGCGACGAACTTCTTGTTCTGGGGATTGTCGAGATTGGGCGCCCAGTTGGCGCCGCCAAACATGCCGACGGCCGCGTCCTGCTGCGCCGGCAAGGTGGATTCATCCACCGTGAACGCCGAGAGCACCGGAATGCTGTCGGCGAGGCCGGCCTGCCGGTACTGCTTGACCAGATTGACGCCGAGGCCACCCGGCATGAACGTGAAGAGCGCATCGGGCTTCTGCGAGGAGATCTTGGAAAGCTCCGGCTGGAAGTCCAGCGTGTTGAGCGGCATGTAGGATTCCTCGACGATCTCGCCCTTGTAGTCGAGCTTGAAGCCCGCCACCGAATCCTTGCCGGCCTGATAGTTAGGCACCATCAGGTACATGCGCTTGTAGCCGCGATCCTGCGCGACGTTGCCGAGGATCTCGTGCACCTGATCGTTCTGATACGAGGTCACATAGAAGAACGGGTTGCAGTCCTTGCCGGCAAAGGTCGACGGGCCCGCGTTGGGGCTGATCAGAAAGGTCTTCGATTCCGTCACGGGCCGGTGGATCGCCTGCAGGATGTTGGAGAAGATTGGGCCGATCACGAAGTCGACCTTGTCGCGTTCGAGCAGACCCTTGACCTTGGTCACCGCCGCGTCCGGCTTCAGTTCGTCATCGACCACGACGACCTCGACGTCACGGCCGCCCATCTTGCTGCCGAGGTCCTTTACGGCGAGCGCAAAGCCGTCGCGAACCTGCTGGCCAAGCGCTGCGGCTGGGCCCGACAGGGTCACGATCACCCCGAGCTTGATCTTCTCCTGGGCGAGGACGGGGGTCACGGCGGTGCCGAGCAGCAGGGCAGTTGCGGCCAAGGTCAATTGCGTCTTCATGATCTGTCCCCCGTGACATCAGGGCTTGCGCTGCAAGCCGCGTACTCTGATCCAAGCTTATGCCGATGATGGCGGCCGCGGCAAGCAGCGCTCAGTGTGTCGTCATCCCGCGGCAGCGGCGCATGCAAGCGGCGCGCCAATTATTTGAAGCCTAAAGAAAGTAGCGTGCGGTCGATTGTTGCAGCTTTGGACTTGCGGCCGGCGTCGATTTATTTGAAGCTCAAAATGTTGGGGAATCCGTGCCGGCGCCAATGCCCGCCGAGAGTGAACGCACCGAGATGCTCGATTCCGAGACCAAGGCCGTCGAAACGCCGGAAGACCATGCCGACGAGCTTCGGCTGTGGCTGCGCCTTCTGACCTGCACCACCCTGATCGAGGGCGAGGTTCGCGGCCGGTTGCGGCAGCGGTTCGACGTCACGCTGCCCCGCTTTGATCTCATGGCTCAGCTCGACAAGGCGCCTGACGGCATGACGCTGTCCGATGTCTCCAAGCGGATGATGGTGTCCAACGGCAATGTGACCGGTCTCGTCGAGCGCCTCGTGGAATCCGGCCATCTCGACCGCCGTACCTCGGAGACGGATCGCCGGGTCCAGGTGATCCGTCTCACGAAACTCGGTCGCGCCGAGTTCCGCAAGATGGCCGCGGAGCACGAGACCTGGATCGCCGATCTCTTCGCCGACCTCTCGCCAAAGGATGTGCGCGAATTGATGCGGCTGCTCGCCAAGACCAAGGCGTCGGCGCAGAAATCGGCCGCGCGCCGCCGGCCGTAAGAACCGCCACCCAATCCCTTTTGCCGCAGGAAAAAGCACGGGGTGCCCAAAATCCGCTATTGCGCCAAATTGTTTTAAGCCTAAAATGTTTCCCAGATCGTGCTGCCGGGTGCAATCCATGCTGAAAGGAGCGTGCGATGGCCAACGCCGCCAAGATTCAAGTGTCGGGCTCGCATGACGGTAACGCTGCGACGGCCCATGTCGATACGTTTGCGCGGCAGCATCTGCCGCCACGCGAGCTCTGGCCGGAGTTCATCTTCACGCGGCCGGAGCTGCGCTATCCGCCGCGATTGAACTGCGTCAGTTATTTCCTCGATCGCTGGGTCGAGCAGGGACATGGCGAAGCACCCTGCGTCATCAGCCCCGCCGTCAGTTACACCTATCGCGAGCTGCAAGCGCTGGTGAACCGCATCGCCAACGTGCTGGTCGGCAAGCTCGGTCTCATCCCCGGCGGGCGTGTGCTATTGCGCTCGGCCAACAACCCGATGATGGTCGCGACCTATCTCGCAGTCATCAAGGCCGGCGGCATTGTCGTGGCCACGATGCCGCTCTTGCGCGCCAAGGAGCTGTCCTATCCGATCCAGAAGGCGGAGATTGCGCTGGCGCTGTGCGACGGAAAGCTCGCCGAGGAAATGGAGAAGGCAAAAGCTGCGGCGTCGAATCTCAAGCGAGTTGTTTATTGGGGCAATGGCGCGGCGGACTCGCTCGAAGCGCTCAGCGCCGACGCGAGCCCGGAGTTCAAGGCCATCGATACCGCCTCCGACGACGTCTGCCTGATCGCCTTCACCTCCGGCACGACAGGCGATCCCAAGGGCACCATGCATTTCCATCGCGACATGCTTGCGGTCTGCGACGGCTATGCGCACAACATCCTGCGGGCCGAACAGAAGGATCGCTTCGTCGGCTCGGCGCCGCTCGCGTTCACGTTCGGCTTCGGCGGTGTGCTGTTTCCGATGCATATCGGCGCCTCCTTCGTCGTGCTGGAAAAGACGACGCCGGACGATATCCTGACGGCGATCGAGCAATGCAAGACCACGGTCTGCTTCACGGCGCCGACCGCTTACCGCGCCATGATAGGCAAGCTGCCGGGCCGCGACATTTCCTCGCTTCGCAAATGTGTTTCCGCAGGCGAGACGCTGCCCAAGCCGACCTTCGACGCCTGGCTCAAGGCGACGGGGATCAAGCTGATGGACGGCATCGGCTCGACCGAATTGCTGCACATCTTCATCAGCGCGACCGAGGACGAGATCCGCCCCGGCGCAACGGGCAAGCCCGTGCCGGGCTATGAGGCCAAGATCGTCGACGATGACGGCCACGACGTGTCGCCGGGCACGATGGGAAACCTCGCGGTGCGCGGGCCGACAGGTTGCCGCTATCTCGCCGACGAGCGGCAGCGCAAATACGTCAGGAACGGCTGGAATATCACCGGCGACACCTACCTGATGGATAGCGACGGCTATTTCTGGTACCAGTCGCGCTCCGACGACATGATCGTGTCGGCCGGCTACAATATCGCGGGCACCGATGTCGAGGCGGCGCTGCTCACGCATCCGGCGGTCGCAGAGTGCGGCGTGGTCGGTGCCCCCGACGAGGCGCGCGGCATGATCGTGAAGGCCTATGTCGTCGCGACGTCCGGCGTGACGCCGGACGCAGAGCTCGTGACCGAGTTGCAGGAACATGTCAAACGCGAGATCGCGCCGTACAAATATCCGCGTGCCATCGAATTCGTGACACAACTCCCCAAGACCGAGACCGGAAAATTGAAGCGCTTTGCCCTGCGGCAACTGGCGCAGGCTACCGCAACGTCCTCAGGCGTCGCGGCGGAATGAGAAGAGGATGAAGAATTGTCCGTGACGACGCCGAAAGGCCCGCAACTCGCGGTGCTGCCGACAGCAGCCGATGATGACACCCGTTCGCGGGTGCAGGTGCTCCAGCCGTCGGGGTGGCCGATGCCGAAGGGCTATGCCAATGGCATGGCCGCTGAGGGGCGCATCGTCGTCACCGGCGGGGTGATCGGCTGGGATGCCGAAGAGCGTCTTGCCGACGGCTTCGTCGCACAGGTGCACCAGACCTTGAGCAACATCGCCGCGATCCTGGCCGAGGCAGGCGCGAGGCCCGAGCACCTCGTGCGGTTGACCTGGTACGTCGTCGACATGGACGAGTACCTGTCCAACCTGAAGGAGCTCGGCAAGGTCTACCGTGCCATCTTCGGCGCAAATTACCCGGCGATGGCGCTGGTGCAGGTGGTGCGCCTCGTGGAGAAGGCGGCGCGCGTCGAGATCGAGGCCACCGCCGTCATTCCGCGCTGAATCGCGTCTGGTTCAGCTCGCCCTGTCAGCTTGCCTTGCTAGCTTGTCTTGCTAGCTTGCCTTGGCGAGCTCGTCGTCCTCGGGCGAGTTCAGATAGACGCCCGACATGGTGTCGACCCAGCACAGATGGTCGTGCACCTTCTTCACGCCGTCGACGTTCTCGGCGGCCACCATCGCAGCCTGCCGCGTGCGCTCCTCGGTGATGACGCCGCTGAGGTGGACGATGCCGTCGCGGACGATGACGTTCAGCCCGAACGGGCACCAGTCGTTCTTCTCCATGGTGTCGATGATGCGGCTGCGAATGTGATCGTCGTCCGCCGTCGGATCCCGCACTTCGCGGGCGAGCCCCGCCACCGCCTGCAGCAGATTGGCACGGGATACGATCCCGACGACCTTGTCGCCGCGCACCACCGGCAGCCGCTTCACGTTGTTGCGCTCCATGAGGTCGACGATCTCGGCGAGCGCCGTATCCTCCGTGATGGTGACGACCGTGTCGGTCATCACCTCCGCGACCTTGCGGCCGTGCTCGTGGACGAAGTCGCTGGCGGATTTGCCCGGACCGAGGATGAACCGCAGCCAGCGGCCGCGCTTGCGCCCGGTGCCGATTTCGCTTCGGCGGATGAAATCTCCTTCCGACACGACGCCGATCAGCTTGCCGGTATCGTCGACCACCGTGAGACCGCTGACATGCCGCTTCAGCATGATATTTGCCGCCTCGACGATGCTGGTGTCGGGGGTGACCGAGATGACCGACCGGGTCATGATCTGGTGGGCGCGCATGGACAACTCCGCTGGCTTGTCGAATTTCGATGCGCCGAAAACTAGCTCGGGCATCGGGGGGCGGCTTGACTCAGGTCAATCGGACGAAGCCCGTCCGTCCCGATTAAGCAATCGTGATCCGCGCCCCGGATTTGATGCAGCTCAACGCCTCTGCGAGGCCCCGCCATATCCTGCTGCCGACGTAGACCAGAAGCCCTCGGGAACATTGAGCCATGAGCGTCGTGCAGATCTTTCCACGGGCCGAAGAGCCGGCGGCGCAGGCTCTTCCCGTCAATCCCGTCGCTGCTCCCGAAGCCTCGACGGTGAGCCCCGAAACTCCCGCAGGAGCGCCTGCCGCCGCCGATCCTCCGCCTGCATCGGAGCCATATCCGCTCGACCGCGCATTTCACGCGATGTTGGCGCGGTTCACAGGCGGGATTTCGCCGCTGGCCTTGTCGCTGGCCTGGCTCGACTGGAGCTCGCATCTGGCTGCGGCGCCGCAGCGCCAGCTGGAAATGTCCCGCAACGTCCTGCGTGACGCCGGCCGGTTGGCCGAAGCCGTCGCGCACGCGGCGTCATCGGAGCAAAAGCCGTGGTCCGTGATCCAGCCGCAGGGACGCGATCGCCGCTTCAGTGGACCGCAATGGGAGACCGCGCCGTTCAATCTGCTGGCGCAGGCGTTTTTGCTCGGAGAGCGCTGGTGGCACGATGCCACGACCGGCGTGCGCGGCGTGTCGCATGCAAATGAGGCCATCGTCGAGTTCTCGATGCGCCAGACGCTCGACATGCTGGCGCCGTCGAATTTCGCGGCGACCAATCCGAAGGTGCTGGAGAAGGCGTTCCAGAGTGGCGGGGAGAATTTCGTTTTCGGATGGCAGAACTGGTGCAGCGACCTGATGCGCCTGCTCTCCACGTCGAAAGCGGCGGACGGCGAGCAGTTTGTGGTCGGCAAATCGGTGGCGGCTTCGCCCGGCAAGGTCGTCTACCGTAACGAGCTGATCGAGCTGATCCAGTACCAACCGACCACGGCGCAGGTGCGACCAGAGCCGATCCTGATCGTGCCGGCCTGGATCATGAAGTACTACATCCTCGATCTCTCACCACAGAACTCGCTGGTCAGATATCTGACGGGTCAGGGTTTCACCGTGTTCGCGATCTCCTGGCGCAACCCGGATGCGACGGATCGGGGATCTCGCCTTCGACGACTATCGCAGGCTGGGGGTCATGGCGGCGCTGGACATGATCGGCCGCGTTATGCCGGGTCGGAAGACCCATGCGCTCGGCTATTGTTTGGGAGGTACATTGCTGTCGATCGCTGCCGCCGCGATGGAGCGCGACGGTGATAAGCGCCTTGGCACCGTTACTCTCCTTGCCGCCCAGACAGACTTCACCGAGGCCGGAGAGCTGACGCTTTTCATCAACGAGAGCCAGGTCGCCTTTCTCGAAGACATGATGTGGCAGCGCGGCTATCTCGACACGACCCAGATGGCCGGCGCCTTCCAGCTGCTGCGCTCCAACGAACTGATCTGGTCGCGTCTGTCACATGACTATCTGATGGGCGAGGGCGCGCCACTGAACGATCTGATGGCGTGGAACGCGGACGCAACGCGGCTGCCTTATCGCATGCATTCGGAATATCTGCGAAAGCTGTTCCTCGACAACGATCTGGCCGGGGGCCGCTATCACGTCGGCGGCAGGAACGTTTCGCTGTCGGATATTCACGCCCCGATGTTCGTGGTCGGCACGCTGGCCGATCACGTCGCGCCGTGGCGATCCGTTTACAAGATCCACTATCAGGTCGATGCCGACGTGACGTTCCTGTTGACCAGTGGCGGCCACAATGCCGGCGTCGTCGCGCCTCCCGACGAGCCCGGCCACAGCTATCAAGTGCTGAGCAAGGCCGAGGACGCGCCCTATGTCGGTGCGGACGAATGGCTGAAGCTGGCTCCGCGCGTCCAGGGGTCGTGGTGGCCGGAATGGACCAAATGGCTGGCGGCGCGCTCCGGCGCGCCCCGCGATCCGCCGTCGCTCGGGCTTGGCGACGCTCCCGGCCTGCCCGATGCGCCGGGGGACTACGTCCACACTTAAACCTCCGGCTCGGAATTCGGTGCGAGATCCGAGGAGCGGAAGGGTTTGGTCTTGTCCAGTTTGCGGTAGGCCGTTGACGCCGTCCGCAACAGCTTCTTTTCGCGCTCGCGGTTGTGGAATCGATTGCTGGCTTCGAGGCCGGCGCCGTTCAATGACGCCGCCAGCGCCCGTCCCCGTGCATCGTCGTTCAATCGTCCGAGCGACCGTTGCGCCTTGCGCAATTTCTTGAGGATCGATTTCTGTTTCGTCAGCGATTCCTCGGCGAACAGGTCCTGGAGCGACTCGATCGAATAGGTTAGCCGCTTGTTGAGAATCCGCAGCTTGTGTCGTTTCTCGACGTCGAGCTTGCGGAGTTTTCGCGCCTTCTTGAGCAGCGTCGTCTCCCACTCGGTCAGCTGCTCCGTGGCGTGGTCGGCGAGCGTGCAGCGGCGCAATCGCATGGCTTCCTTGCTGCGCCGGGTCGACCAGGGGCCGCGCTCGATCCAGATCGAGGTCTGCTCGACAAGGCGGCGATACCGCGCGGATTGTAGCGCGCGCGCAAGCAGGCGGTGGCTCTCGGCACGCTTTTCGTCCCAATGCTGAAGCTCGGCGACCACCGCAAGATCGTCGCCACTCTCGGCGACGATCCGCTCGATCGCCACGTCGAGGTCCCGCACCATGCCGAGCTGGCCGTTCAGCCATTTCAGTTCTGCCCAGACCTTCGGGCGCAGAGCGTCGTCGACCATCGGCGAGAAGAAGCGGATGGCAGTTCGCAGATGCGTCAACGCGATCCGGATCTGATGCAGCGCGTCGGGATCGCCGCGGCAGGTGCCGTCATGCTGGGCGAGCAAGGCATCGAGGTGACGGCGCGCGATGATGCGGAACGCCGTGTCGCAGGCCATGCCGGGGCTGAGGCGGCCGGGCAGGGCATTGCGCCTCGCCGCCGGCGTGGCGCGAACGGCCGTCGAGGTCGTGGTGGGTCGCGCCATCTTTGTCCGCGCCAATCAGATTGCCTTATTTGCTTTCAGCGATTGCGCCCCGGCAGTTCTGGAGCGTCTGCTCTTGTGTCCCGGATGCATCGATGGTCGCCCAGCCGACGTGACCGATATTATAGTGCTCTTGCTGCGCAGCAACCTCCTGTGTGGCGTCGGATGCGTCTCCCCGGCGGCCTCCGATCCGGATCTGCCGGGTCGCGAGGTCCGCAACCAGGAACAGGCCGTTCAGCGGCACCTTGCGCTCCCGCGCCAGTGCGGCGATCGCGTCCCGTTCGTCCTCGCGGGCGAACACGCCGTCGATGATCGCCGAATGGCCCTGCGCCAGCACCCGCCTCGCGTGCTGAGCCAGCGTGTCGTAGACGCGGGCCGCGTGCTCAGGCGTGTAGGCGGACGGCGGCAGGCGGTGCGTGTCCTCGACCCCGAACATCTGCTTGCGAATGAGGTCGCTGCGCAGCACGACGGCTCCCGGGGGTGGTGCGACGACGGGCGCGAGCGCGTGCGCCAGAACCGTCTTGCCGGTGCCTGACAGGCCGCCGACCGCAATAAGGCGCGGGGCGGCAGGATGGATCAGCGTCCCGGCGAGGTCAAAATAACGCTGTGCCTGGTCAAGGATGTCCGGGTCATCGGAATGCGGCGGCTTCAGCCGTGCCAGGGCCACCTGGGCGCGGATCGCCGCCCGGATGGACATGAACAGCGGCAGGGTCGAGAGCGCGTCGAGATTGTCGGCCGGCGTCGCGGCGAGATAGCGGTTCAGGACGATGTTGGCCGCATCTGGCTGATCGTGGTGCAACAGGTCCATCAGCGTGAATGCGAGATCGTAGAGCACGTCGACGGTTGCCATCTGCGCATCGAACTCGATGGCGTCGAACAGCACCGGCCGGTCATCAATCAGAACGATGTTTGCGAGATGCAGATCGCCATGGCAGCGGCGCACGAAGCCCTGACAGCCGCGCTCTGCGAGCAGCGGACGAACACGCAGGAATGCCTCGTGGGAGGCTTTGCCGAGCTTTTCGATGTCTGCCGCAGTGAAATGACCGCCGGCCCGCAGACCGTGACCGTTGCCGTCGATCAGGCCGGGGATGGAGGCGACCCATGCTTCGCCGTCCGCGCGTGTCGCCGCGCCGTGGGAAGCCACGATCGCATCGGCGGCAGCCGAGGCAAGGGCCGCATTCAGCGGGCCGGCCTTTGCCAAATGATCCAGCGTCCTGCTTTCGTCGAAGCGCGCCATCTCCACCGCATATTCGACCGGCTGGCCCTGTCCGTCGACCTTCAACGATCCGTCCCGCTCCTCGGTGATCGCAACGACCCGGTGGTAGATCTGTGGCGCCAGCGGCCGGTTGATCCGGATTTCCTCCTCGCAGGCCGCCTTACGTTTCTCGAGCGTCGAATAGTCGAGGAAGGGAAACTGCACAGCCCGCTTGATCTTCAGCGCTCGCTTGCCTTCGAGAAAGACCGAAGCTGCGTGCGTGTCGACCCGCTTCACGCCCGGATGCCTGCCCGAACCGGAGAGCGCCGCAAAGATCCGGTCCTGGGTCGCAGAATCGTCTGTCATTCCCGCTGGCACATCCAGATGCGTCGGAAGGCGGCCCGTCCGCCGACCAAGGTAACCCTTAGCAGCAGATCGCGGCCAGTCCTTGACGTCGGTTAACACCTGTTACTGGTGAACTGGACGAGGTTCCCTTGGCTTGACCAGGATCAAGCATCCGGATGAACGCGGGCGTATTCTGACGCCCAAGGAGAATCCCGATGCCCATCAAGGATGTCTTTCTGCCGCTTGTCGGCCAGCCCCGCGGACCGGCCCTGATTGCGATCGAGAAATGTGTGGCCGTCGCCGCCGACCTCGGCGCCAGGATCACGGCGCTCGCGCTCGAGGAAGACGTTTTCGAGAGGCCGAAGGTGATGCTGCCTCATGATCGCGATTCCGCGGAGGCCGGCAGTTCGCGTGAGGCGGACGACACGCAGCAACTCCTCAATGCCTTCACCAATGCGGCGTCCCCCGCCAACATCCGCGCCCAGAGCAGAACGGGCAAGGTGCCGGCGGACCAGATCGCGGCGATCCTGGCCGAGCATGCCCGTTTCAGCGATCTCACGCTGTTTCCCGTGAAGCCGCACGACAGCCGAACGGAGCACATCATCGAAACTCTCCTGTTCGAATCCGGGCGGCCGCTACTGCTCTGCCCGGAGCAGCATGCGGAGCAGTTGCGGCCGGAATTCGAGAGCGTCATGATCGCCTGGGATCATTCTGCCCGCGCTGCGCGTGCGGTCGGAGACGCATTGCCGATTCTTCAGGCTGCCACCTCGGTCCGCGTGGTGACGGTAGTGGAGGACAAGGCTGACGCGGTCGTTCAATCCGGCGCGGCTCTCGTCGACCATCTCAGGGAACACGGGGTCTATGCTTCGTTCGAAACGGTGACCGGCAACGGCAGCTCGATCGGCAAGGTACTGGGAAGCTGGGCGAATTCCCATGGCATCGATGCGATCGTGATGGGCGCCTACCATCATTCACGCCTGAACGAGATCGTGTGGGGCGGTGTGACAAAGACCGTCATTGGCCAGCCACCGTGCTGGGTTATGATCTCGCACTAGGCTCGCCATTTTCCCGGCTTGATCGTCAACCATCGGAACCGCCGCTGACCCGGCGCATTTGCTTTCATGTCAACCTATCGTCTCAACAATCTGCTGGCGCCGCGTTCAGTTGCGCTCGTCGGCGCGAGCGCCCGTCCGGTCTCCGTCGGCCGCGCCGTTCTGGAGAACATTCACAAGGCCGAATTCAAGGGGCGGTTCGGCCTGGTCAATCCACGCCATGCCGAAATCGGCGGCGTCGCGGCTGTGAAAAACCTGGATGGCTTGGACTTCGTGCCCGAGCTCGTGGTCATCACCGCGCCGGCGCGCGAGATTCCCGGTATCATCGACCAGGCCGGGCGTCGCGGATCGGCGGGCGCGCTGATCGTCTCGGCCGGGCTCGGCCATGGACCCGGATCTCTGCACGAGGCTGCAATCGCGGCGGCCCGCAAATACGGCATGCGCCTGATCGGACCGAACTGCCTCGGCATCATGATGCCCGGGGTCAGCCTGAATGCCAGCTTTGCCGCGCACATGCCGGGGGCGGGCAGCCTCGCGCTGATCTCGCAATCGGGCGCGATCGCTGCCGGCATGGTCGACTGGGCTGCGCAGCGCGGCGTCGGCTTTTCCGGCATCGTCTCCATCGGCGATCAGATCGACGTCGATATCGCCGATCTGCTCGACTATTTCGCGATGGATCACAAGACCCGCGCGATCCTGCTCTACATCGAATCCATCAAGGACGCGCGCAAGTTCATGTCGGCAGCGCGTGCCGCCGCGCGCGTGAAGCCCGTCGTCGTAGTGAAGTCGGGGCGCATGGCGCAGGGCGCGAAGGCGGCCGCCACGCATACCGGCGCGCTCGCCGGCGCGGACGCGGTCTATGACGCGGCGTTCCGCCGCGCGGGTGTCCTGCGCGTCTCAGATCTGCGTGAGCTGTTCGATTGTGCCGAGACGCTCGGCCGCGTCGAATCGCCGACGGGAAAGCGTCTCGCCATCCTGACCAACGGTGGCGGCATCGGCGTCCTCGCCGTCGATCGATTGGTCGAACTCGGCGGAATTCCGGCGACCATCTCGGCGGAGGCGCGCAAGACGCTCGATGCGGCCCTGCCGCCGACCTGGTCCGGTGCAAATCCCGTCGACATCGTGGGCGATGCCGACGCCGCGCGCTACGCGGCGGCGCTCGAGGTGCTGCTGGCCGATCGCGACAATGATGCGGTCCTGGTCCTCAACGTGCAAACGGCGATCGCCTCGGCCGCCGAGATCGCCACGACCGTGACCGAGATCGTCGGCAAATATCGAGAGCAGCACCGCCGATGGGCCAAGCCTGTATTGGCGGCCTGGGTCGGGGCCGATCAGCACATCATTCAGGCCCTTTCCGGGGCCGGCGTGCCGAACTATCCGACCGAGGACGACGCGGTGCGCGGCTTCATGCATCTGGTCAGGCACCGCGAAGTGGTGGAGGAGCTGAGCCAGGTTCCTCCCGCGATGCCCGATACGTTTGTGCCGGATGCCCGGGGGGCGAGGCAGATCGTCACCGCCGCGATTGCGGACGGCCGTGAATGGCTCGAGCCGGTCGAGATCAAGCACCTGCTCGAGGCCTACGACATCGCGATGGTGCCTACCTATGCGGCAACCGATGTCGAGCAGGCGGTGGCTTATGCGAAGGAAATCTTCGCGCAGGGCGACACCGTGGTGCTGAAGATCATGTCGCGGGACATCATCCACAAATCCGATGTCGGCGGCGTCGTGCTCAATCTGACGACGCCCGAGGCCGTGCGAGCGGCCACCTCCGACATTCTCGCCCGGGCGAGAAAGCTGCGGCCCGAGGCCCGCATCGGCGGCGTCATCGTCCAGGCGATGGTCGTCAAGGCGAAGGCGCGCGAGCTGATCCTGGGCCTCGCCGACGATCCCACGTTCGGCACCGTCGTGGTGTTCGGCCGTGGCGGCACGGCGGTGGAGATCATCAACGACAAGGCGCTTGCGCTGCCGCCGCTGGACCTGCAGCTCGCCCGCGATTTGATCGACCGCACGCGCGTGTCGCGGCTGCTAAAGGCCTATCGTGATGTGCCGGCGGTCAAGCAGGACGCCGTCGCCATGGTGCTGGTCAAGCTGGCGCAGATGGCGGCCGACATTCCCGAGATCCGCGAATTCGACATCAATCCGCTGCTGGCGGACGAAACCGGCGTGACCGCGGTCGACGCCCGCGTCGCGGTCGGGCCGCCGCAACGAAAGTTTGTCGGCTCAGGCCCTGCCAATTTCGCCGTTCGCGCCTATCCGTCACAATGGGAGCGCCGCCTCAAGCTCAGGGACGACTGGCGCATCTTCGTGCGGCCGATGCGCCCCGAGGACGAGCCGACCATCCATGAATTTCTGCGTCACGTCACGCCGCACGACCTTCGCCTGCGCTTCTTCGCGCCGATGAAGGAGTTTACCCACGAGTTCATCGCGCGCCTTACCCAGCTCGATTATGCGCGCGCGATGGCCTTCATTGCCTTCGACGAGGCCACCGGCGAAATGGTCGGCGTGGTCCGGCTCCATTCGGATTCGATCTACGAGAGCGGCGAATACGCGATCCTGTTGCGGTCCGACCTCAAGGGCAGGGGGCTCGGCTGGGCGCTCATGCAGCTCATCATCAACTACGCCAAGTCGGAGGGGCTGAAAGTCATCTCGGGCGACGTGCTCAAGGAGAACACCGTGATGCTCGAAATGTGCCGGCAGCTCGGCTTCGAGGTCAAGCCCGATCCGGCCGAGCCCGATATCTGCGACGTCAAATTAAAGCTCTGAGCGCGCTTACGTCAGGAGCGCGCTTCAGCCGAATTCGCCGCGGCGGATGACTTGGCGGACGTCCTGGCCGCCGTCCGCAGGTTCCTGATGATGATCGCGATCAACGGCACCAGCACCGGCACGATCGTGCTGAGCGGATGATGCACCGCGCCCGACACCTGGGCCTGGAGCGCGCGCGCCTCGAGCTGAAGGGCCTCGATGGACGTGTCGTGAATTTCGTTGGCAAGCTCGATATCCCGGCCTGACGGAGCGCGGCCGGCGATCGCGAAGAGAGCGGCCGCGATGGCGAAATTGACGGCGCCGAGGATGGCGGCCGCGGCAATCGCGCTCCAGATCTGGACCAGCGCGAAATAGGCCGACAGCTCCAGCATCAGAAGCCCGAACGCCGCGATCAGCGCCGCAAAGGCACGCAAGCCGAGGCCAACAAGCAGATGGCGCAGCCTGATGTCCGCGATGATCCTGTCGGTGCGCCACAACGCGCGCAGATGTTTGACCACATTCTCGGTATTCACCTAGTGTCTCCTCAGCATGAAGCCGACAACGACGCCGAGCGCGAAGGCGGAGGCGAGCGAGGTGATCGGACGCTCCGCAATGAGACCCTGAAGCTGCGCCTGCTCTTCGTCCACGGTCTCGCCGAGCTCGGTCAGCGCGGCCCTGATCTGATCGGCGAGCGCCTCGGCGCGGTCCTTCGAGCTCTCGAACATCTCCTCGCCGGCGGTGCTCAGCAAGCGTGTGACATCAACCTTCAACGCCCGCAATTCTTCGCTCATCCTGCCGCTGTCGAACATGGACTCGTATCCCCATTGAATGGAAGCGAGCCTAAGGCGCACCCGCGCGATCGCGCTTGATTTGCCTCAAGCGTTGGCCACGGTGCGGGTCTTGAGACAGGTCAAGCCGGCCGCCATATGCTGGCCTAGAAATACCGTCTGAATAGGGACCGATTGTCCCGATGAGGTGGAAGCGTGAACCACGAACCGCTGTTGCTCGCGACGCCGTCCGGCGACGCGCTGAACCTGCGCCCTGAAGGGCCCTGGACCGCCGCGAATGTGGTCACGCTGGAGACATTGTCCCGCTCGGTTGGTGCCGACGTCGATCGCTCGCGCGTCGTCACCCTGGACATGTCGGGCGTTAGTGCGCTCGACACGCTCGGTGCCTGGGTCCTGGAAAAGCTGTCGCGCAGGGCCGCAACATCGGGCAGATCGGCCGAATTCGTCGGCGTCGCCGATCATTTCAGCGGGCTGCTGGATGAGGTGCGCCAGGTCAACCGCCACACGCCGGCCCCGACGGCTGCGCCCAATCCGGTGCTGGCGAGGCTGGGCGATCTCGGCAAGTCCACGGCCGACGCGCGGGAAGACGTCACGATCTTCCTCCAGATGCTCGGCGCATTGTTCATGGCCGTGATAGGCGTGCTGCGCCGGCCGCGTTCGCTGCGGCTGACCTCGCTGGTTTATCAGCTCTACCGCATCGGGTGGCAGGCGATCCCCATCGTCGCGCTGATCACCTTCCTGATCGGCGCCATCATCGCGCAGCAGGGCTTCTTCCACTTCCGCAGGTTCGGCGCGGAGTCCTACACCGTCGATATGGTCGGCATCCTGGTGCTGCGTGAGCTCGGCGTGCTGATCGTCGCCATCATGGTCGCGGGCCGGTCGGGAAGCGCCTACACCGCCGAGCTCGGCTCGATGAAGATGCGCGAGGAGATCGACGCGCTCTCGACCATGGGGCTCGATCCCGTCGACGTCCTGATCCTGCCGCGCGTTGCGGCCCTCGTCATTGCGCTGCCGATCCTCACCTTCATCGGATCGATCGCCGCGCTCTATGGCGGCGGTCTGGTCGCGCAGTTCTACGGCGACATGGGCCCGGCGATCTACATCGCGCGGCTGCATGAGGCCATCTCCGTCACCCATTTCGAGGTGGGCATCCTGAAGGCACCGTTCATGGCGCTGGTGATCGGGATCGTCGCCTGCAGCGAGGGCTTGCGCGTCAAGGGCAGCGCGGAATCGCTCGGACGGCAGACCACGACGTCGGTGGTGAAGTCGATCTTCCTGGTGATCGTGCTCGACGGCCTGTTCGCGATCTTCTTTGCCTCGATCGGAATGTGACGATGGACGTATCGCTGGACGAGTTCGCGATCCGCGTCCGTGACCTCGTGGTCGGATTCGGGCGCCAGACCGTGCTCGATCATCTGTCGCTCGACGTCCGCCGCGGCGAGATCCTCGGGCTGGTGGGGGCGTCCGGCGGCGGCAAGTCGGTGCTGATGCGCACCATCATCGGCCTCATCCCGCGCCAGGGCGGGACCATCGAGGTCATGGGCCAGCCCACCGGCGGCCACGGCCGCGGCGCAGCCACGACATGGGGCATCCTGTTCCAGCAGGGCGCGCTGTTCTCGTCGCTGACGGTCCGCCAGAACGTCCAGTTTCCCTTACGCGAAAATCTCGTCCTGTCGCAGGAGCTGATGGACGAGATCGCGATAGCCAAGCTCGAGATGGTCGGCTTGCGCGCCCAGGACGCCGACAAATATCCGGCGGAGCTGTCGGGCGGCATGACCAAGCGCGTGGCGCTGGCACGCGCACTCGCGCTCGATCCGCCGATCCTGTTCCTGGACGAGCCGACCTCCGGCCTCGATCCGATCGCCGCCGGCGATTTCGACGCGCTGATCACGACGCTGCAAAAGACGCTGGGGCTGACCGTGTTCATGGTGACCCACGATCTTGCCAGCCTGACCACGGTCTGCGACCGCGTCGCCGCGCTCGCCGACGGCAAGATCGTCGCGATCGGCCCGATGCGCGAATTGCTGCAATCCGAGCATCCCTGGGTGCGCGCCTATTTCCACGGCAAGCGCTCGCAGATGCTGCAACACGAGATGAGATGAGACATGGAAACCCGCGCTCCCTACGTGCTGATCGGCAGTTTCGTGCTGGCCGCGATCCTCGCGGTGTTCGGCTTCGTCTATTGGCTGAACAACACCGGCGGCATCGGGCCGCGCACGAACTACCACGTGCAATTCCAGGGGCCGGTCCCGGGCCTTCTGGTCGGCGCCGGCGTGCTGTTCAATGGCATCCGTGTCGGTGAGGTGAGCCAGCTCGGGCTCGCGCCGGATAACCCGCGCTTCGTCAATGCGACGATCTCGGTTGCGACCGCCACGCCGGTGCGCTCCGACACCAGGGTCGGCCTCGAATTCCAGGGCCTGACCGGCGTGCCGGTGGTGACGTTGGAGGGCGGCGCGATCGTCGCCAAGGCAGGCGAGCCCGTGACCTTGATTGCGGAGGCCGGCGCCGGCCAGAGCATGACGCAGGCGGCGCGCGATGCGCTGCGGCGGGTCGACATGGTGCTTCAGGACAATTCCGGCCCGCTGAAGGACACCATCGCGAATTTCAAGACGTTCTCCGACGGCCTGGCGCGCAACACCGGCAAGCTCGACGGCATCATTGCGGGCCTGGAGAAGATGACCGGCGGTGGGACGCCTGCGCAGAAAATCACCTACGACCTGCGCACGCCGAAAAATCTCGGGCCGGCCGGCAAGACGCTCTCCGCCTCCCTGGCCATTCCCGAGCCGACCGCGGTGGCAATGCTGCAGACCCAGCGCATGCTGTTCGCGCCCGTCGGGGACAGGCCGGGCTTTGCCGACTTTCTCTGGGCCGACAGCATTCCGAAATTGGTGCAGGCGCGCCTGATCGACAGTTTTGAGAATTACGACATCGCCCACGCCCCGCTGCGCACGAGCGACCTCGGTCAGGCGGATTACCAGCTCCTGATCGACATCAGGCGCTTTCGGATCGCCACGGAGGGCGAGACACGGGTGGAGATCGAATTGTCGGCGCGGATCGTCGACAAGAACGGCAAGGTGGTGGCATCCCGCCTGGTCGAGACCAGCGAAAAGCTCGACAAGGTCGAGCCGGCCGCTGCAGTCGCCGCCTTCGATGCAGCCTTTGCCCGCATCGCCAAGGAGCTGATCGGGTGGAGCGTGCAGGCAGTGTGACGCCGTCTATTCCAGCGTCTTCAGGTAGGACAGGAGATCGTGGATCTGGTCCGGACTGAGCTCGAAGGCCGGCATGTCGTCGTGACCGGTGTAGATCCCTTCGGCCAGCGCCTCACCAAGGGTCTCGATCGGATAACGCCGGTGCAGCGTGCGCAGCGGAGGCGCGCCCTCGAGCGGGCTGTGGGAGACGCGGTCGATCGCGTGACAGCGTGCGCAATTCGCCCGTGCGAAGGCCTTGCCGCGTTGTTCGGCGGTCGGGGCCGCCAGAGCAGGCGTAAGCAGAAGCAGCCCGATCAGGCCGTGACGCAGGGCGGCTTGCAGCATGGACAGTGATTCCCGTCGAACTCTGCAAGCAGAATATGACGGGGATGCCACTCAAGTTTGATCTCTGTCAATTGGCTCTGGCGCAGTGCAGTAAAATGCACCTGCGCGGTGGACTCGGCCCGGTGTCGGGAGCAGCCGGCGCGGGGAGCGGTGAATGAAGCCTTCCGTGGTCACGATTGAGCCGAACGGGCATTTTTGCAGCGATTGCGCCGTACGCGGAGCGGCGGTTTGTTCGTCGCTCGATGCGGCCGAGCTCAGGGAATTCGAGCATCTCGGACGCCGCGTTCATTTTGACTCCGGCGAGACCGTGTTCTCCGAGGAGGACATGACCACCTCGTTCTACAATCTCCTCGAAGGCGTCATGCGGCTGTACAAGCTGCTGCCCGACGGCCGGCGGCAGATCGTCGGTTTTGCCTTGCCCGGCGATTTCCTGGGGATGAACATCTCCGGCCGGCACAATTTTTCGGCCGATGCGATCGGCGCGGTGACCGTGTGCCAGTTTGCCAAAGCGCCCTTCGGCCGCTTCATCGAGGACCGGCCGCAGCTGCTCAGGCGGATCAACGAGCTGGCCATCCGCGAATTGAGCCAGGCCCGCGACCATATGGTCCTGCTCGGCCGCCGCTCCGCCGACGAGAAGGTCGCGACCTTCCTGCTCGGCTGGCGGGAAAGGCAGGTCGCGCTCAAGGGGCTGTCCGACACGGTCCCGCTTCCGATGAGCCGTCAGGACATCGCCGACTATCTCGGCCTGACCATCGAAACCGTCAGTCGCACCTTCACCAAGCTGGAGCGTCACGGCGTGATCGAGATCATTCACGGCGGCATCAGCCTGCTCGATCCAGCCCGTGCCGAGGCGCTGGCCGCAGCCTGATAGCCCGTCCGCAACGCCCCCGACGTTTTTGATCTCGATCAATGACGCCGGCCTGCTGCAGCAAAATAATGCCCCAGACTATTGGGAGGGGATAATGCCTGCTGACGCGTTGCTGGTGACCATTGTCGTCGTCGCGATCTTCGTCGCATTCGCCGTAGCTCTGGCCTGGGCAGACCGGCAAACCAGTGCAGGCCGGCTCGGTCCGGATGCCAAGCGCTGACCTCCTGAGGTCTTGATGCGCTCAGACGCGCCAACAGCCGACGCTCGGCCGGCGTGGCCGTCGCCAGCGCCTCAACGCAAGCGCGGCTTGCGCTGCCTGCAACTCTGCATCGACCGGACCGCATCGGCGCAGCCTTCGGATGCAGGCTTTCGGCTTGAACGCGGCCTTTTCGCGGCATTTGCCACAAAACGCGCGGGTGCTTTCCGGTTGAAAAGCCTGATAACGTTGACTACGCAGGAACCTCAGTGCCTCGCAGTCTTAGGAGCCCCGCGGCGTGCCTCAGGACAAGACCGGCGACCCCCGACAGTCGGCGGGCAACAAACTATCGGTCCTGCGCAAGCACCCGATCTTCGCGGATCTGGAGCCGGAAGCGCTCGATCAGCTTTGCCGCTACGCCAAGCACACCACCGTGAAGCGCGGCGCGACGATCGCTGCCAAGGGCGATCCCGGCAACAATCTGTTCGCGGTGATCACGGGGACAGTGAAGATTTCCTCCTCGTCGCCCGACGGACGGAACGCCATTCTCAATCTGATCGGTCCCGGAGAAATCTTCGGCGAGATCGCGGTGCTCGACGGCGCTCCGAGGTCAGCCGATGCGACCGCCAACACCAATTGCGAGCTCTACATCATCGATCGCCGGGACTTCCTCCCGTTCGTGAAGAGCCAGCCGGCGCTGGCGATGAAATTCATCGAGCTGCTCTGCGCCCGTCTGCGCTGGACCAGCCAGCAGGTCGAACAGGTCATCCTGCAGAATCTGCCGGGCCGGTTGGCGAGCGCACTGCTCGGTCTCACCGAGGAGCGCAAATTCGACTCCGGCAGCGGCACGCTCGCCATCACGCAGCAGGAGATCAGCGAGATGGTGGGGATGACGCGCGAGAGCATCAACAAGCAATTGCGCGCCTGGGCCGGCCGCAACTGGGTTCGCCTCGAGCACGGCGCCATCGTCGTGCTCGATACGGACGCGCTGCGCGAACTCGCCGAGAGCGGCCTCGACGGCGAGTAGTCGCGCCGTCTTAATCCTCGATGATCGCAACCGCGCGGGTCCAGCCCGCCGAGGCGCGTTCGATCTTCACCGGAAAGCATGAGACCGTGAAGCCGGTCGAGGGCAGCTGGTCGAGATTGTGCAGCTTCTCGAGATGGCAATAGCCGATGTGCCGTCCCGCCTTGTGGCCTTCCCAGATCAGGCCGGCATCTTTTGTTTCTGCATATTTTTTCGCGGTGTAGAGGAACGGCGCGTCCCAGCTCCAGCCGTCGGTGCCGGTCAGCCGCACGCCGCGTTCGAGCAGATACATCGTGGCTTCATAGCCCATGCCGCAGCCGGAATTGACGTAGTCGGCCTTGCCGAATTTGGCGCCGGCGCCGGTGTTGACGACCACGATCTCCAGCGGCGACAGCGTGTGCCCGATGCGCTTCAGTTCCGTCTCGACGTCCTCAGCACTCGCCACGTAGCCGTCGGGCAGATGCCGGAAGTCGAGCTTCACGCCGGGCTGAAAACACCATTCCAGCGGCACCTCGTCGATCGTCCATGACCGCTCGCCGCGGTTCATGGTCGGATGGAAATGCCAGGGCGCATCGAGATGCGTGCCGTTATGGGTCGACAGCGAGACCTGCTCGACGGCCCAGCCCTGGCCATCGGGCAAATCCTGCGCCTTGAGGCCGTCGAAAAACTGCAGCATGCGCGGCAGGCCCTGCTGGTGATCGATGTATTGGATGGTCGGATGGTTGCCCGGCGGATCGGCCGTCACGTCGTTTCTGAGCGGCACCGAGATATCGATCAGCTTCCGCGGCATGGGCATTCCTTCGAAATTGTCCGCTGTTTCGGACATCTTGAGGGGCCTCTCTTGGTCGCGTCAAGTCACGTGCCGGCGACGCAAGCCGTCCGCCGGCTTCCACAACGAGGCGAATTGCGCCAGATTGATCGATGCAACTGCTGCATCGATCAATGCCGGATTTGGCTTGGACATGGAATGCCGCGCGCCCTAGGGACGACATTGGCGCTTGACTTCACACCTGAAGGGGAGCGACCCAAGGCGGCCTGCAGCCTGCCGACAACGACATAATCAACCCAGGAGGAAGCCCAGATGAAGACACTCACCGGTATCATCGCAGCCGTTGCATTGGTGCTCTCAGCGCCGCTGGCGACCGCACGCGACTTCCGCTCCGCCGACATCCATCCGGCCGATTATCCGACCGTCGAGGCCGTCAAGTTCATGGGCAAGCAGCTCGCGGCGGCGAGCGGCGGCAAGCTCGGCGTGAAGGTGTTTCCAAACGGAGCCCTGGGCTCCGAGAAGGACACCATCGAGCAACTCAAGATCGGCGCGCTCGACATGATGCGGATCAACGCATCGCCGCTCAACAATTTCGTGCCGGAAACCATCGCGTTGTGCCTGCCTTTCGTCTTCCGGGACACGCAGCACATGCGCACCGTCCTCGACGGGCCGATCGGCGATGAGATCCTGGCCGCGATGGAGCCGGCGGGCCTGGTCGGCCTTGCCTATTACGATAGCGGCGCCCGGTCCATTTACACCGTGAAGGCGCCGGTCAAGTCGCTCGCGGACCTCAAGGGCCTCAAGATTCGCGTCCAGCAGTCCGATTTGTGGGTCGGCATGATCCAGAGCCTTGGCGCCAACCCGACGCCGATGCCGTATGGCGAGGTCTATACCGCGCTCAAGACCGGCCTGGTGGATGCCGCCGAAAACAACTGGCCTTCCTACGAGTCCTCGCGCCACTTCGAGGCCGCCAAGTTCTACAACATCACCGAGCACTCCCTGGCGCCCGAAGTTCTGGTGATGTCCAAGAAGGTCTGGGACACGCTGAGCAAGGAGGATCAGGCCATGGTCCGCGAGGCGGCCAAGGAATCGGTGCCGGTCATGCGCAAGCTCTGGGACGAGCGTGAGCAGGCGTCCCGCAAGACGGTCGAGGCCGCCGGCGTTCAGGTCGTGACGATCGCCAACAAGGCGGAATTCGTCGACGCGATGAAGCCGGTGTACCAGAAGTTCGCCGGTGACGAGAAGCTGCAGGGCCTCGTCAAGCGTATCCAGGACACGAAGTAACACCACAGCCTGGGGTCCGGCGTCGCCGCATGGCGACCCGGACCCTTGCAAGGAGACGCGGGAATGACAGACCCACATGTCGCAGACCACGAGCAGGGGGCGGTCGCCGCACGCCCGGCGACCGGCTTGCTGTCGCGCGTCAATGCCGTCGTCGCGCGCGCGGGCATGTATCTGTCCGTGAGCGGATTGCTCCTCATCGTCACCGTCGTGTTCTACCAGGTGTTCGGCCGGTACGTGCTCAATTCGAGCCCGACCTGGACGGAGAACCTTGCGCTGGTTCTCATCCTGTATGTCACGCTGATCGGCGCCGCCGTCGGCGTGCGCGATGCCGGACACATCGGAATGGACAGTCTGCTGGTGATGCTGCCCGACCACGCGCGAGAGAAGATCGAGCTCGTCATTCACGTCCTGGTGGCCGCGTTTGGCGTCGCGATGGCCTATAATGGCTGGATTCTCGGGGCATCCGTGGGGACCGTGAAGATCCCCAATCTCGGCCTCCCCGAGGTCATCCGCTACGTCCCGCTGATCGCTTCCGGCGTCCTGATCGTCTCCTTTTCGATCGAGCACATCATTGCTCTCCTGCGCGGCGAAGAGGTCGTCCCCTCATGGAACTGATCATCCTCGGCGCCACGTTTTTCGGCTTCCTGATCCTCGGCGTTCCGGTTGCCTTCGCGATCGGTCTTTCGGCGATCTGCACCATCCTCTACGAAGGTCTGCCGGTCGCCGTCATCTTCCAGCAGATGATGTCGGGGATGAACATCTTCTCGTTCCTTGCCATCCCGTTCTTCGTCTTCAGCGGTGAGCTGATGCTGCATGGCGGCGTCGCCGACAAGATCGTACAGCTCGCGAAAAATCTCGTCGGTCACATCCGCGGCGGGCTCGGCATGTCGAACGTGGTCGCCTGCACCCTGTTCGGCGGCGTCTCCGGATCACCCGTGGCCGACGTGTCGGCAATGGGCGCGGTGATGATCCCGATGATGAAGAAGGAGGGGTTCGACACCGACTATGCCGTCAATGTCACGACCCACGCCTCGCTGGTGGGCGCGCTGATGCCGACCAGCCACAACATGATCATTTATGCCCTGGCAGCCGGGGGCAAGGTATCGATCGGCGCGCTGATCGCCGCGGGCCTCCTGCCGGCAATCGTGTTGATGGCGTGCATGCTGGTCGCCGCTTATGGCGTTGCCGTGAAGCGCGGTTATCCGGCCGGCAAGTTCCCGGGCTGGGCCGAGGTTTTCCGCTCGCTCGCGGCCGCGCTGCCGGGCCTTTTGATCGTCGGCATCATCCTGGCAGGCATCCTGTCCGGCGTCTTCACGGCTACCGAATCTGCAGCCGTCGCTGTCACCTACACGATGCTGCTGACGTTCTTCATCTACCGCACCATGACCTGGAGCAACTTCCTGCGCGCTGCCGCCAAGGCGGTGAAGACGACGGGCGTGGTGCTGCTGCTGATCGGTGTCTCCACCATGTTCCAGTACCTGATGGGGCTCTACGAGGTAGCCGACCTTGCCGGCGACCTGATGAGCAAGGTCTCTACGCAGCCCTGGGTCATCTTCCTGCTCATCAACGTCATCCTGTTCGTGCTCGGCACGTTCATGGACATGGCTGCGACCATTCTGATCTGCACCCCGATCTTCCTGCCGATCGCGATGAAAGCGGGCATGGATCCGGTGCAGTTCGGCATGCTGATGCTGATCAATTGCGCCCTCGGGCTGAACACCCCGCCGGTCGGAACCACGCAGTTCGTGGGCTGCGCCATCGGCGGCATTTCGGTGGGCGCGGTGATGCGCACCATCCTGCCGTTCTACGCCGCGCTGATCGCAGCACTGATGTTCGTGACCTACGTCCCTGCATTCTCGCTGTGGCTGCCCCGCCTGCTGATGGGTTACAAGGGCTAGCAGCTACAGGAGAAGCTATCAGTGACTGACTATCGCAAGCTCTTTGATCTCACCGGCAAGACGGCCGTGGTGCTCGGCGCCGCATCGGGCATCGGCAAATCGTCGGCCGAGGCGCTGGCTGGGCTCGGGGCCCGCGTTGTCTGCGCCGATCGCGCGCTTGACGCCGCGGAGGCGACCGCCGCCGGCATTCGCGACAGGGGCGGCTGGGCCGAAGCAGCCAGCTGTGACGCCGCGAGCGCTGCGGACGTCAACGCGCTGGCCAAAACGGTGATGCAGAAATTCACGCGGCTCGACATCGCGGTGACGACGCCCGGGCTCAACATCCGCAAGACCATCCTCGACTACACCGAGGAGGATCTCGACCGTGTCCTCAACCTCAACGTCAAGGGCACGGTGTGGTTCTTCCAGGCCTTCGGCCGCATCATGGTCGCGCAAAAGGGCGGCAGCATCATCGCCTGCTCGTCGGTGCGCGCTGTGACCATCGAGCCGGGCCTCGGCGTCTACGGCTCGACCAAGGCGGCAATCGGCTTGCTGGTGAAGGGCTTTGCCTCCGAGGTCGGCCATGCCGGCGTGCGCGTCAACGCGATCGCGCCGAGCATCGCCGAAACCGCGCTGACCGGCCCGTTCAAGCAGCGGCCTGACATCTATAATCTCTACGCCGGCCATACCGTGTTCAACCGCTGGAGCAGCGCCGACGAGGTCGCGACTGCCGTGGCCTACCTCGCTTCGGACGCCGCGAGCTATGTCAGCGGCAGCACGATGTTCGTCGATGGCGGCTGGACGGCCGTCGACGGTCCGCCGACAGGCCTCACCCAGCTGCACAAATAGGGCGTCATCGGCTCTAGCCGGTAAAGCCGGCGCGCCGGCGCAGGTCCTGCCGATCTGCGCCGGTCAGCAACGCGATCAGCGCAGCCGCCTCTTTCGGATGCGCTGCCCTCGCGGTCACGCCGGCCGTGTACATCGTCACGAGTTCGCAGCCGGGAGGCAGCGCCCCTGACAGTGCAATGCCGTCTGTCGCGATGATCTCGGTCGCCTGCGTGCATCCGATCGGCCGCGTCGCCGCGGACGCCGCGAGCTCCCGCATCGCGGTTGCACCGTTCGGAAAGATCTTGAGGCGCGATGCAACTTCATAGGCGATGCCGAGCTGGTCCAGCACTTTTGCGACATGCTGTCCCGCGGTCGAGGCTTTGGTGTTAGGGACGTAGATCGCATCGGCGCTGCGCAGTACCTCGCGCAGATCGGCCTCGGTCTTCACCGTCACTTTGGCATCGCGGCTGCGCACCGCCAGCGCGGTCTCGACCCGGCCGACATCCGTGATCGAAGAGGGGACGACGAGCTTCTCTTCGGCCAGCCTCGCAAGCAGTGCCTGCGTCAGGATCACGAGATCGGCCGGCGTGCTTGCGCGCAGCTTGTCCGCCATCACGCCGACCGCGCCAAACTCGCCGTCGATACCGAGGCCGGTTTGCGCCTTGAAAGCCTCGGTGACGCCGCGCACCAGGCCTTGTGCCGCGCCTCCGCTCAAAACGTTCACTGTCGTCAAGGCGCACGCTCCATCGCTGCAATGATGTTGTCGCGCGTGATCGGCAAGTCGCGCACGCGCACGCCGAGGCAATCATGAACCGCATTCGCGATCGCCGCCGTCACCGGGCCGTGGGCGGCTTCGCCGGCGCCGACCGGCTCGATCTCCGGTCGCTGGATGATCTCGACATCGACTGCCGGTACCTCGCTGAAGGTCAGGATCGGATAGTCCGTCCATGATGTCGAGGTGATGCCGGTGCGGTCGAAGCGGACGCGCTCCTTCAGCACCCAGCTCGTGGCCTGGATCGCGCCGCCCTCGATCTGGTTGATCACGCCGTCCGGATTGATGGCCTCGCCGACGTCGACTGCCAGCGTCAGCCGCTTGACGCGGATGTCGTCGGTGCCCTCGATCTCGGCAATCGCGGCGCAATAGGCGCCCGTGTTCTTGTAGCGGGCAAAGCCGACGCCGTGACCGATGCCCGATCGCTTCTGCGGCTTCCATCCGGCACGTCGCGCCGCGGCGCGGATGACGTCCCTGGCCCGCTCGTCACGCAGATACCGCAGGCGGAACGCGATCGGATCTTCGCCGCGCAGGGCTGCGATCTCGTCGAGCAGGGACTCGATGGCGAACACGTTGCCTTGCCCGCCAAGCGTCCGCAGCGCCGAGGTCCGCACCGGCATGGTCAGCAGCCGGTGGCTCGTGATCGTCCAGGCCGGGAAGTCATAGAGCGGGACGGAGTTGCGGTCGCCGCCGCCGCCATTGGCAGCTGGCGGGTTTGTCGAGATCATGCGGGGATAGGGATTTGCGATCTCAGTTGCGGCGAGCAGCGCCGGCTGCGCGGCGCGTCCCGGCCTTGCTGCATGGCCGTTGCTCCAGATCGCATGGCGCCAGCCGGCGATCTCGTTGCCTGCGTCGAGATCGGCCTCGATCTCGATGGCCATCGCCGCCCCAAAGGGCGCGTGGGACATCTCGTCGTGGCGTGACCACTGCACGCGCACCGGACGGCCACCGACCGCCTTCGCCAGCAGCACGGCATCCAGCGCGACGTCATCGGCCGCATTGTGTCCGTAGCAGCCGGCGCCCTCGATGTGCTCGACGACGATGTTTTCGACCGGCAGCTTGAGCACGATCGCGAGATCGGCGCGCAGCAGGTAGACGCCCTGGCTATGCGTCCAGACATGGACACGATCGCCCTCCCATTGTGCGATGGCGCAGGACGGCGCGATCGAGGCGTGGGCGATGTAGGGGCGGGTGTATTGCCGGCGGAGGGTTTGGGCGGGTTTGCCCGTCGGCTCCGCCATCCTGCTGTCGATGATGGTGCTCTCGACCGGCTGGCTCTTCAAAAAGCCCGCCAGATCGTCTTCATCCGGCAGCGGCTCGCCGGCCGACCATGTCGCGCCCTTGCGCAAGGCCTTGAGCGCGGCGTCCGCCGCCGCCTCGTTGTCGGCAACGACGCCGGCAAAGTCGCCGTCGCGGACGATCGCAACGAGGCCGGGGACGGCGCGTGCAGCCTCCTCATTCAGTGCGATCAATTTGGCGCCCGAGATATCCGGCCGCAGCACCCGTCCGTGCACCAGTCCCGGCAGCGCAAGGTCGTGGATAAAACGCGGCCGCGCGAACACCTTGTCGGGAATGTCGACACGCTGGACCGAATGGCCGGCGACGGTGCGCCGGGCGGCACTCTTCGCTGTCGGGCCTGCGGTTGCGTCGTGGTCGAGCGAGACCTCGTCCATTAACTCCCAATAGCTGGTTCTGACATTGCCGGGACCCGAGATGGTGCCGTCATCGATATCGAGCAGCGCGGCATCGACGCCGAGACGTTCCGATGCCGCACGAAGGAAGCGCTGGCGCACCTCGGCACAGACCTGGCGCAGCGCGCGGCCGGACTGTTGGATCGAGAGACTGCCCGAGGTAACACCTTCATTCGGGCTGGCGACCGTCGAAGCGCGAATCATCGCGATCCGGACGATCTCGACGTCGAGCTCGTCCGCCGCGATCTGCGCCAGCGCCGTGACGATGCCCTGGCCGATCTCGACCTTGCCGGGCGAGATCGCCACACGGCCGTCATCGGTGAACCTTACCCATGACGACAGCCTGGGATTGGCCACGAGGCTGACCGGCAGTTTTGGGGCAGGGGACGACGTGCTCATGATGCCGCCATCTCTGCCGCCGCACGCAGGACGGCGCGGACCATGCGGTTGTGCGACCCGCAGCGGCACAGATTGCGATCCAGCGCAGCTCTGACCTCGGCCTCCGTCGGTGACGGATTGCGCTTCAGCAGCGCCGCCGCGCTGACGAGAATTCCCGCGACGCAGTAGCCGCACTGCATCGCCTGTTCGGCGATGAAGGCGCGTTGCAGCGGATGCGGCTGCTCCACCGTCCCGAGGCCTTCCACCGTGACGACGTCCTTGTCAGCGACCGACCACATCGGCATGTCGCAGGAAGCCATCGCACGGCCATCGACCATGACGTAACATGCGCCGCACTCATTGGCGCCGCAGCCGAAATGCGCGCCCGTGGCGCCGAGTCGGCCGCGCAGCACATCGAGCAGCATCTGGTCTGGATCAGCGTCCACGGCGATCGCTGCGCCATTGAGGCGGAATTGAACGGAGGGCATGAGCAGTACGGCCTCAGGACTTGTCGAACTTCTTGACGACGTCGGCCCATTTCTCGATGTCGCCGCGCAGGAATTTGTCGAACTGTTCCGGCGTCATCGACATGGGCACGGCGCCCTGTTCTGTCCAGAGCTTGACGATGTCGGGCCGCTTCACCATTGCGTTGACGGCAGCATTGAGCTTGTCGATCACGGGCTTGGGTGTTCCTGCGGGCGCCATCAGGCCGAGCCAGATCGTCGCCTCGTAGCCTGCTACACCGGCTTCGCCTGCCGTCGGCACGTTCGGCAGCACGGTCGAACGCTGCTTGCCGGTCGTGGCGAGCGCGCGGACTTGATTTTCGCCGATGTTCGGCGCCATCGCCGGCACCGCGTCGATCATTATCTGCACCTGTCCTCCGATCACGCCGCTGCGCGCCTCGCCGCTGTTGCGATAGGGAACGTGCACGACATCGATGCCGGCCATGGCTTTGAACAGCTCGCCGGCCATGTGGTAGGGCGTGCCCTGGCCCGAGGAGGCGTAATTCAGCTTGCCCGGCTGCGCCTTGGCGAGCGCGATGAACTCGGCCAGCGTCTTCGCCGGGACTTGCGGGTTCACCACGATGACGAGATCGGAATAATTCACCGGCGCGATCGGCGCGAGGTCGCGCATCAGCTCGTATTTGCGTTTGTCCGCCGTCAGCAGCGATTCATTCGCGGTTTGGGTGTTGGACATCATCAGCAGCGTGTAGCCGTCGGCCGGCGACTTCACAGCTTCCACGGTGCCGATGACGCCGCCGGCGCCGGTGCGGTTCTCGACCACGAAGGGCTGACCAAAACTCTCCTGGAGCACGTTGCCGATCAGCCGGGCCGCGACGTCGGCCGGCCCGCCCGCGCCGAACGGCACGACGATACGGACCGAATGGCTGGGATAATCCTGTGCGAATGAGGGGGCAGCCGGGAATGCGGCAAGCAGGCCGGCCGCCAATGCCAGCACGGATCTTCGGGCGATCATGCCCACCTCCCTGATATCGTTCTTGTTGGCCGGCACTGTAGCGGCAGGGAATGCGGACTGTCGACGGCTCACAAAGCCGATCGTATCAGGGAATATCGGGCGGTTTCGGTGTGACCGCGCCGCCTTCGCGCTTGCAGCAGGAACCCGCGGCGGGCGCGCTTTGAGCAAATCGCATGGGCCGTGCCGGATAAATGCGCTCGGCTGGCTGGTATTTTGGTGTTACGAACTGGGACATGAACCAGCACGCCAAAATCGAAATCCGCCATTCGACCTGTCCGCATGATTGCCCCTCGGCCTGTGCCCTCGATGTCGAGGTGATCGAAGGCCGCAGCATCGGCCGTGTCCGCGGTTCGAAAAAGCAGACCTACACGGCCGGCGTCGTCTGCGCCAAGGTCGCCCGTTACGCTGAGCGCATCCATCACCCCGAGCGGGTCACGTTTCCGATGCGCCGCATTGGGCCGAAGGGCTCGGGGCAATTCGCGCGCATCTCCTGGGACGAGGCGCTGGACGAGATCGGGCATCGCTTCAATCAAGCCGAACGCGAGTTCGGCGCGGAATCGATCTGGCCTTATTATTACGCCGGCACGATGGGTCTCGTGATGCGCGACGGCCTTAATCGTCTCACGCATGTGAAGAAATATTCGCGCTTTTATCAGACCATCTGCGCCAATGTCGCGCGCATCGGCTTTGCGATTGGCACCGGCAAGATCGCCGGCGTCGACCCGCGCGAGATGGCGCTGTCCGACCTCGTCGTGATCTGGGGCACCAATCCCGTCAACACCCAGGTCAACGTGATGACGCACGCCTCCCGCGCGCGCAAAGAGCGCGGCGCGAAGATCGCGGCGGTCGACATCTACGACAACGAGACCATGAAGCAGGCTGATATCAAGATCATCCTGCGGCCCGGCACCGACGGCGCCTTTGCCTGCGGCGTCATGCATGTCCTGTTCCGCGACGGCTATGCCGACCGCGCCTATCTGGACAAATACACCGACTGCCCCGCCGAGCTCGAAGCGCATCTGGAGACGCGCACGCCGGAGTGGGCGTCCGCGATTTCAGGCGTCCCGGTGGCCGAAATCGAAGCCTTCGCGAAGGCGGTTGGCGAGACCAAGCGCACCTTCTTCCGCTTTGGCTACGGCTTTACGCGCAGCCGCAACGGCGCGACGCAGATGCACGCGGCAAATTGCATTCCCGCGGTGACTGGCGCCTGGCAGTATGAGGGCGGCGGGGCCTTCTTCAACAATTACGCGCTGTGGCATTTCAACGAATCCATCATCGAGGGCCACGACGCCATCGACCAGAGCATCCGTGCGCTCGACCAGTCCAAGATCGGCCGTATCCTCACCGGCGATGCCGAGGCCCTGCGCGGCAAGGGGCCAGTCAAGGCGATGCTGATCCAGAACACCAATCCGATGACGGTGGCGCCCGAGCAGGCGCTGGTCAGGCAGGGCTTTGCACGCGAGGATCTGTTCGTCGCAGTGCACGAGCAGTTCCTGACCGAGACGGCGCAGATGGCCGACATCGTGCTGCCGGCGACCATGTTCATGGAGCATGACGATCTCTATTACGGCGGCGGCCATCAGCACATCTCGGTCGGTCCCAAGCTGATCGATCCGCCCGGCGAATGCCGTTCCAACCACGAGGTGTTGCAGGCGCTGGCGCCGCGGCTCGGTGCCAGGCATCAGGGTTTCGAGATGACGCCGCGCGAACTGATCGACGCGACCTTGAGGCTGAGCAACCACGGCGACATCGGCGGCCTCGAAGCCGACATCTGGCGCGACCTGCAACCGGACTTCCGCACTTCGCATTATCTCGATGGCTTTGCCCATGCTGACGGGAAATTCCACTTCAAAGCCGATTGGGCGCACCCGCCGTTCGGCGTGACCATGGGCGATTTCGACAAGATGCCGTCGCTGCCGGACCATTGGGCGGTGATCGAGCACACCGACCAGGCCCATCCGTTCCGGCTTGCGACCAGCCCCTCGCGCAGCTTCCTCAACACCACCTTCAACGAGACGCCGTCCTCGCAGGCGCGCGAGGGCAAGGCCAGCGTGATGATCCATCCGCTGGATGCCGCCGCGCTCGACATCGCCGATGGCGATGCGGTGACGCTCGGCAATCCCCGCGGCGAGACCACGCTGGTGGCGACGCTGTTCGACGGCGTGCGGCGCGGCGTCCTGATCGCCGAGTCCGTTCATCCCAACAAGAACCACATCGGCGGCCGCGGCATCAACATGCTGACCGGAGCCGAAGCCGTGGCGCCGATCGGCGGGGCCGCGTTCCACGACAACAAGGTCTGGATCAGGAAGGCTGCGACCGCTTAGGGGCTGCACTCGGTGACGCCGTAGCCCGCGAACTCCTTCGCAATGTTTGGGTTCATGGACTTTGCCTGCGCGATATCGGTGGCGCCGTCGCCGCCGTTCTTGCGGGTGGCGATGCCGCGGCCGAACAGCGACGATGACGAGCGCGGGTTGCGCTGGATCGCGTCGGTGTAGTCCTTGATCGCCTCAGTGGTCCGGCCGAGCTTGAGGTTGACGAGCCCGCGGCTGTCGAGCGCATCGCTCAATCCGGGATCGACCTGGAGCGCCAGATTGCAGTCGGCGAGCGCACCCTGCAGATCGCCGGTCGCCGCGCGCGTCCAGCAGCGATTGTTGAGCGCCTCGCCATCCCCAGGATTGCGACGAATCATGACGTCGAAATCCTGCATGGCGAGCGCGTAGGCGCGCTTGATCGCATAGACCTGGCCGCGCTTGTAGCGCGAGGCGACGTCATTGGCATTCGCCGCGATCTTGCGGCTGAGATCGGCGATGATCGGATCCCTGGCGAGATCGTCGGCGCTCGGGGGCGGCTCTGCCTGCGCCACCTCGCAGACCGGTTTCTGCGGTTCGGGTTTCTGGGGCTCCGGCTTGATCGGGTCGCCGGCTTTGGTGTCGGGCGGCCGCGTCACTGAACCTGCGAACGAGAATTCCGTGGTCAGCGAGGACGACAGCCACGGCACCTGCTCGCGCTTGGTGGCGGCGACGACGCCGTTCTTGGTGTTGGTCAGGGCCTGCTCGGCGCTGATGTTCGGCGCGCGCATCTCGCGCAGCAGTTCGGCGACGAACAGGCCGTGCTCAGTCTTGCCGCTGGCCGCGACCGCACCGAGCGCGGCGGAGTAGAGCACGAGCGAATTGCTCGGCGCGATCGCCGGCGCAAGGCCCGCCGAATAGCGGCGGAAACGTCGCTCGAACGGGTTGCGGCGCGAGGCGTCGATCAGCGCGATCTTGATCGCGGCGCCGCGCGTGTTCATCTCCGCGAGGATCGCATCAAGGCTGAAGCCGTCGCGCGCCACATCCGGCTCCGTCCAGATCTGCGCGTCGACCGGAAGCAAATAGGTCTGCCGGTTGGACTGGATGGCAAAACCGTCGAAGAAGATCAGCGCCACCGCGCCGCGTTCGATCCGGGCATAGAAGCGATCCAGCACCTGCCGCATGGCGTCGGCCGTGAGATTGTTCTGGCGGTCGACGACGAAACCGTCGCGCTTCAATTCTTCGGTGACGTCCTGGGCGTCGTTGGCGACCTCGTTCAGCACGAACTCGTTGTCGGGATATCTCGCGTTGCCGATCACCAGCGCCAGTTTCGCGGCATCGGCCGCGTGGCTTGCGGGCGCTGCGCTCAGTGCGAGCAAGCCTGTCAGCAATGAAATCATCGCGGCACGCATGAAATGGCTCATCGGTGATCAAAATCTCCAGCCAAGATAACGGCAGTCACCCGCAATTCAATCGCCAACCGAATTTGCGCCCACACGCTATGGTGACACGGCGTTGCAAATTGCCCTTGCGCGCGCCGCCCGTCCTGCCGCAAATGGCTGCAAAACGGATGGCAAGGAAGCGAGCGTATCATGACCGACACCACAGCAATCATCACAGAGAAGCGCGGGCAGGCGTTCTGGATCACCATCAACCGGCCGGAGAAACGTAACGCGCTGAACGGCGAGGTCATCGCCGGCATCACCAAAGGCTATCGCGACGCGCACGACGACAAGGACGTCCGCGTCATCGTGCTGACGGGCGCGGGCGACAAGGCGTTCTGCGCGGGCGCCGATCTGCAGAATTCCGGCGCGGCTTTCGCGATGGATCATTCCAAACCAAATGTTGACTATGCCGATCTGTTACGTTTGTCACAGAACGCCACCAAGCCGGCGATTGCGCGGGTCGGCGGCGTCTGCATGGCCGGCGGGATGGGCCTGCTCTGCATGACCGACATGGCGGTCGCGGCCGATCACGTCGTCTTCGGCCTGCCGGAGGTGAAGGTCGGCGTGTTCCCGATGCAGGTGCTGAGCCTGCTGCAGACCATCGCGCCGCCGCGCCTCGTCAACGAATGGGCACTCACCGGCGAGCCGTTCGATGCGAAGGCGGCGCAAGCCGCGGGCCTGCTCAACTACGTCGTGCCCACCGCCGAGCTCGATGCCAAGGTCGACTGGCTGATCGGCCGCATCGTCGACAAGTCCCCGACCGCGATCCGCCGCGGCAAATACGCCATGCGCGCCATCGCCTCGATGTCATTCGACGAGAGCATCGCCTACACCGAAAGCCAGATCGCGCTGCTCGCGATGACCGAGGACGCCAAGGAAGGGTTGAAGGCGTTCAGCGAGAAGCGGAAGCCGGTCTGGACGGGAAGGTAGAGGGGGCGCAACCGCGCACACCTCGTAGGGTGGGTTAGCTTAGCGTAACCCACCGCTTCTGCTGCCGCAGAGAAAGAAGAGGTGGGTTACGCCCTGCGGGTCGTGCTTTGCGCACCCACAGTGCTAACCCACCCTACGGCATGTCAGCCCGCGTGCCGGGGCTTTTTCGCATGAGAGTAAAGGTGGCCAAAGCTCGATCAAGGGACCGGCTTGCAGAATTCAGAACCTGGTCGGGGCAGGATCATCCTCTTTTGACCTCGGATGGAGATCCAACGCTTGCCGCGCGGTCGACCTGCTCGTCAAACCGAGAAAGGCGCCATGATGATCCGTCCGGCCGGCGAGCCAGTAGCTGCAGCATCTGTTCTTGCGCACGTAGAGGGGCAGGGAGCGCGTGATCATCGGGAGGCCCCTCCCATCATGGGATTGGCGCGTGATCTGGCCCTTGATGTCGATCTCCCGCTCGTGAGGGATGCGCTAACCCGGACTGCACTACAATCTATCATTGCAGATTGGTGACTACGGCACGCAAGGTCAAAGAGAACCCGTCGGCTCCCAGGTCGACGGGTTTTTCATTGGGGCTAGCCGTCCTGGCAGCTGATGCCGAGCCCGTCGCAGGTGAGGGCAAATGAATCTTTCGATTTGGAATCTTCGAAGCAGAACCTGGTGCCGATCTCCGCTCGATCGGTCCACCAAGCGACGTTAGCTCCTTTTGCGATGCGGGAGGCTTCGCCCCGTAGCAGGTCAAGCTGTTTCCCGGCAGCACGAACAATCAGGCAATGCTCTTTGGCCATAAAGGTCTCCAATGGCGATTTGGACGCCGGAAAAATGATCGACCCAAAATGGAAAACTTGCGGCGGAGAACAAATCTACTTGGGGATTGGACGCAGGGGACGACTGCTGCGGCCAGAGCGATGGTCAAAAAAGCCGGGTGAAAAGATCTAAGTGAAAAATTCAGCCAGCCCCGGTGACGCTGACCCTACCGCAGCATTTCTGGGACGCAATATGATGCAGTTCACAATTTTCAGCAGGATTAGCATGCATCAAGGTGAGGGAAGGCCCGCCGGAGCTGGCGAGCCTTCACCTCTAAGCAGAGCCGCGTATGTCCCCCAAGGCCCCGTCCCGAGCGCAAGCTGACAGATTCTCGCTAATGGCGGGCTAAGATCTTCGCCAAGTTGTTGACCGTGCGCTACGTCCATCAGCCGCGCCGATCGTGCGGAAGGTCGCGGTACGGGCCGCGGGCGCCGTATCAGAGCGGCGCCTGTGGCTCGGTTCTAAAGCTCCCGTCCCATTGCTGAATGCAGACGGTTCTTCACCTTACCCAATGCTTCTGTCGGCCACCGCGATAGGGTCCTATCGCGGTGCTTGGAAACCAAACCTTCCAGGCCCATGCGGCACGCTGCCCGGAATAGGTCAGGCCCGATCTCGCCACGCTCGAAAGGGGCCACGCTAATCCCGGCTGGCGCGCTAGTAGCTGCTGCAAGCTTTTCGCATGTGGAGCGGCAGCGACCGCAGGTCGTCGCCCCCATCGCAAGAATGTCGAAGGCGTAAAGCTGAACTTCGTGATCATGCTTGCGGCTGTGCAGCGCGTTGAAGTCGGAGACGCCGTTCCACCCCAAGGATCACGGCCTCCCCATCGATCACAAAGCTCTTTTGCCGGCTCTTCAGCGCTGCCCCGGCAATCCAGGGATAGCGCTTCGTCCAGTCGGTGCCGTTACGAGAGAGGAGGCGCAGACGCTCATTCTCCCGGATGATCAGCATCCGGTAGCCGTCGTGCTTCACCTCATGAATCCAGTCCGGCCCGTTCGGGACCTGCTTGCTGGCAGTAGCCAGGCAGAGCTCATGCGCCATACGCATGGGCCGGAGATAAGGTTTCCCGCTTACTTTACGAGTCGGGAACAAGTGGCAATCTTGATGCGCAAACGGCCTCAAGCAGCTCCGGGGCTGGCTCGGATGCCGAGGCCGTTCGGCGCAGCCGGCAACCCCGGCGCGCGTTCCATACTTTTCCCGATTGCGTTCGCCTTCGCAAGGAATACTTGGACTAACTGTACATTATTGGGTGAACGGCGACGTGCCCAACGAAATTCACAGCGTCGCCACGGCCGACAAAAAGGCCCCAGCTGCAGGGGGGCGGGTGAGCTGGGGCCACTTGACTTGGGGTTACCCTTGGGAAGGGCGTCGGGAAAACTCGGCAAGCGAGGAAACGTTCCAGGAAAACGAAGCGGCTCCCGCTTCTGGAAGGGTGTCCCCTCTGCTGTTGACAACGAAAAGCCCCAGCTGCTGTCTGGGACGGCTAGGGCTCTCTCGCAGGAGACCACCTGTCGTCGGGCAGGTCTCTCGGGGATTAATCCGTGCAGCGATTCGCGTTCCTAAGGAAGCATCCTAATCTGCCCTTCACGGTGTCTGAACCAATATTCTTGGCGCCCGTTAAGGGTTCGGGAGGTCGCCATGCCGGATAGTCGCGAAGTGTATCGCGCCGATGGTCTCAGCAAAAGTTGCGGCAAAGGCCCGCGATCTGCTAGCGAAGGCCCGACAACAGGCGGACGAGCTTCTGAGGATGCCGAAGCCTGACACCTTCCTCGGTCGCAAGACGCGAGCCGTTTCCGATGCAGGACGAAGAGTAAGGCCGCCTCAGTTGGAGGCCCGTAGTTCTCCGGCCGGAGAACAAAGCCGCGGGGCCCGTAGTTCTCCGACCATGAACGGAGTTGGCTTGATCTAACTCAATGGGCCGCCAGTACGCCGCCCAGACGATCAGCCTATGCCCGGCCCCCGACAAGGCGAGCCACGCACAGGAAACCCAGCCCTCCGGCTGGAGGAGGCTCGGCGCCTCATTGAGGAATACGCAGCTGAGCTGCGGGAGATCATCAGACAGCTCCGCCGCAAGATGAATTAAGGCCGCCTCAAAGGGCGGCCCCATTAGGAACTAGCGGCAAGCCTCAGGCTTGGTGCTGTGCTCCGGCTCCATGGCCCCCGTGCGGGCCGGAGTAGTCCAACGGCCCCAGCCGCCGCCAAATTGCTGGGGCCGTTTTTTTGCGGCTATCGCGTTCGATGGCCCATGATTGCCATCTGCGGATTGCCTCGCTCGAAGTCAGGCCGAACATCCCCGCCTCGACTGCCGCAGCCCTGACATACGAAGCGCGGCTCAATGTCCGACAGCCGCACTCATCGGGCCAACAGGCGGCGTCCAAGGCCACATGGTGGCCGCAGTGGCAGTAGACCAAAATACCGCCCAAGCCCATGGGCCCGCATCTGGCCGAAAGTGATCTTCATCGGCCGGCCCTCGGGGTGGGTGAGTGTGTGGCGTCGAACAGAGCGAGGCATGCCGCTATCGAAGCGCCGCGCCGGCGAGAGTCAAAATATCAATACTTTGGGGTTCGGAATGCGAGTGAGCTACTGCGCGTTGTGGTGTCGGAAAAGTCCCCGCATCAATCGTCCTTTTGCGGCGGGGCTGGGTACTTCCTGACGAGCCGATCAAGGGGCTCACGTGCTTCAGCCTCTGTGAGCTCGCGAAATCCGAGGACTCTCGCATCAGACCGGTTGCGGTAAACGTCCAGATGATCTCGCCAGATCTCAGCCGTCGGGCCGCGCAAACCGCGAAGCCAAACAAACCAGACCCTATTCACATTCCGCTCCTGCCAGCTCGCGTCCTGTAGCGGTCCTAGTGTAGCGCAACCAACGCTGCCATGCCGAAAGCGGTCACGCACGCGGCAGCTAATGAGCAGAGAGCTATCACAATCCTCCTTGGGCATGGTGGCCTCCTGACCACAGCCGCCCCTAGTCTCATTGACGTACGAGCTTGGATCTCATGCCGATCAGCATTGTGTAGGCAAGTCGCCGCCAAATCAGGTTCATCAGACTAGCATGGTGGCATCCCCGTGTCTGACGCCGTCAACCTAGAACCTTGTCCGTTTCTGGACGACTTCGTCGATGGCATTAAATGGTTTCGTGCATCGCCCGGTGATCGTGCCAGCGGCCGGCAATGCTAAACGGTCTAGGCTTGGCGCTCGGCTGGGCGCCCGGCAACCGCCAACATGTCCTTTTTCTGCGTCGCCGCGGCGCCCAATAAATTTGCCTTTGTAATTGTGCCCGCCTACTGTCGTAATGCTTTGATTGGTGAGATATTTTCCACTCCAGTTGTGTTGAGGTCGTGATGAGTATTTCCGATCGCACTTTCGATGCCGCTGTTGCTCTGCACCAACGTATCGTTTTTCTCGAATGTCAAATGTCCGAATTAGGTGTCGTACGAAACCGATTAGCGCAAGCTCAGTTGCGCCGTTCCCGGTACAGGCCGTCTCGTTCAGCTTCCAACAGACTAGGTCGGCGCCGTAGGTGTAGGTAACTTCCCGCGCAAGTCTCATTGTTTGACACCGGCGTGAGACATCCCGCGCAAAACGGGCGCTCATGCCATTCCGTCCTCTTTACCGCAGGAGACCGGGAATGGTCAGGCTTATCGTTTTTGCTTTAGTCGCTTTAGCACTGGCGGCCGGCGCTGTGCAGGCACAGCAGGGCATGTCTCGTAAAGGCTTTGTCCGCAGTTTAGATAGCTGCAGGCAGCTTGCTGCCGAGCGTGGGTTCTCTAGTGCGGGCGGAATAATGAAGGGACAAGGTCGCGCAAAGCGAGAGTTTGTTATCAACTGTATGCGCGGCAAGCAAACCTGAATGAGGGCATTGAGGACCCGCAGACCGTCGATGTCGCGGGTTTTTATGTCCTATACTTGTCTCTGCTCTGATCAGGTCACTTCAGCTCAGATAGTTCGACCAGCAGCGCCATGGGCGCGAGACCTCTACGTACCGCCCCCCAAGTCGACAAGCGGCCGATGCAGAAATCTCAGGCATAAGAGCGGACCTGAAGCTGCGCGAGCGAGAGCTTCGCATTAGATATGAGATTCGGCTAGCAGAGACAGCGCCCACCGGTTCTCGCTGGCGAGTTCATCGCGTTTAGATTTGCGGGGACACGATCCCATGGAATACGATGGGCGATGCGGATCAACGGCCGCTCGATCCATCGGTAACTTACCCATCCGACAACAGCGACCGAGGCGAGGGTCGTTGCGTAAAACGCGAAAAGCCCGGGGACTCCAGTAGCTCCAAAGGGAATCGCGAGCACAGTCAGGATGACCGTATTCCACAAATAGACGCTGTAGCTGGCGTCACCTGCTGCAATCATCACGCGTGGAATTCGGATGGCGTTCCGCATTTCCAGGGCCACCAAACCATAAACCATCAAAGCAGAGGGGATTCCAAATCCGAAGATGCGGAATGTTTGGGCGTCGATCGCATAGTGTCCGCCGGCGAGGTAGGGGCCGACAAAATCAGGAACCGCGGACTTAAATAAGAAAGCGACCGATGCTGCTATCCACACCGCTCCCATCAAAAATGCTGTTTTCGCGAAGCAATGGACCTGGGAGGACACGAACGCTGCTACGACAACACCCATCACGAATTCAGTCAGATGCAAGCTCGTGAAGGATGAGGATGGAAGGCCGCCGTAAAAGGCAAAACCGCAGGACGCAACGATCGCAACGGATAAGACGGCGTAACCGTACGAAAGGCTACGGCCGAACAAAATGAGCAACAGCGCCACCAAGAAATAGAAGCGCAGCTCGATAACGAGAGTCCACGCAACTCCATGATTGATCGGTGGCTTTACCAATGTGAGTTGCCACCACCAGCTCCGCCAGTCCGCCCAATGAAAGGTTTCCTGCGGCAGCACGGTGACAAAAAAAGTGATCCAAAAAAGAGGGAAGATCCGCAACGCTCGCTTAGTGGTGAAGTCGACGCATTCTCTAAAGCGATCGCTCTGCCGAGGCGCTTGGGTGACCATGAAAATGATGAAGCCGGAAATGACGAAAAATAGATCGACGCCCGCGTGCACATAGGATTGCGTGGCTCGATAAAGGAACACGCCTAACGCATCTGTTTTGCCGAGAACCGTCGTTGCCTGCGAACCGATGTGACCGAGCACTACTGCCCAAGCTGCCAGCGCTCGCAGCGACTGGATTGATCCTAATTTCCCCATAAGGTCGGTTAAGGTCGGCGTCTGCGGATGTCCAGCGGAAAACTAATGGCCTCGACCCTGAAGCTCCGGATACCCTGATGAAAATGCGCCTCTTTCTGAAAACCATATTCGTCGTCCTCGGCATCTTCTTGGATTGCTGGCGCTCAGCGTCGTCACATTCGATGACGTGCCGAACGGCTCTGCTTATCTAGGCCCTAACGCTAAAGAGAGTCCGAGAAAAATTCCCCAGGCTGGGAAAAGGCTCGCTAGCGCATGGCGAAGTTCCAGTCGTTGCCGCCGGTGTTGGACTGGCCCCAGCTCTCGCCGCTCTTGCGGATCAAGCGCAAATGCGGCACAGTTGGAAGATGATCCAAAACTGGTTTTTGGCTCTCTTTTCGGGTCTGATGGTAGTGGGCTGCTTTCTGGCCGCTATATTGGCCGACACCGTCACTCGCAGGATCAGGGAGCGACGTTCTCGCTCCGTCGGTTCACGCCGGCCGCGCTCTCTGCAATAGTCGGATCCCATTTTCAGGAGGCCCGCCGGCTCACGCTGGGGGGCCCGAGCTGCCCTTGCGTCACTCATCGGCTAGCGGCGGGAGTGGATACTTCCTGGCTAGATGACCAAGTGGCTCGCCCGTGCAGCCCGAACCGAGGCGCCCGGAGCCCGGACATAGCGCTCGAGCACATGGAAGTACTTCCGCTCAAGCACGGCCCGGGTCACCTCCTCGTCGAACGACGCGGACGAAATGCCATGCAGGTCGAGCATGCGAGCAGTCTTCAAAATTCTGATGGGAAGGCGTCTTTGCCGCCGACGAATGAGGCGCCGAGCGATCTACCGCAACGGTTCAGGTTCTGGGGATGATGCTGTAGATGAGCAGCCGACTAATCCGATTATTCGCAATACCGGCGCTCGCGTAGCTCTGAGGCATGAAGTAGCCGGAAACTAGCAAAAAAAGATCCCAGCGGCCACGAAGCCCGCGATCAGCGAAGGACAAGATGGTGGCTGCCTGGCACCTACCAGCAGGCCGTGATGACGCCGGCGCGGTAGGCCAGAGACAAATCCGAAGTCCTTGCTTCTCCTATGCGGACCACGGCTGTTGTTAGCAGCAGCATCGACAGAAACTCGCTCAGCCTTGATATCAACTGGGCTCGAATGAGAAGTGTAGTTTACGAGAGATGGTAAGCCCTGGTGATCTGCAGAAGCCGATCTGCGCGCCTTTGTGATAGCCGGTGCTGCTCACGAACCTATCCGGCACTCGCCTTCAGCCCCGCCGCCTGGATACCCGCCACCGCGCAGGCCTCGTCATTGTCCGAGGTATCGCCGGAGACGCCGACAGCGCCGAGCAGCGTCGCGCCGTCCATGATCAGGACGCCGCCGGGGACCGGCACCAGCGCGCCCTTGGCGATGGTGTTCACGGCGTCGATGAAAAAGGCCTGCTCCTGGGCGCGCTGGAACAGGGCACGTGAGCCCATGCCCATGGCGAGCGCGCCATAGGCCTTTCCGTGGGCGATCTCGCCGCGCATCAGGCTGGTGCCGTCCTGCGCCGCCGCGAGCTTGAGCACGCCGCGCGCGTCGAGGATGGTGACGACCAGCGGCTTCAGCTTGAGTTCGCCGGCCTTCGCGAAGGCGGCGTCGAGGATCTTGCGGGCGGTGTCGAGCGTGAGGTCAGCCATGGCTGGTTTCCTTTGCAGCAGTTGAGGTGGAATTGGTCTCAGTATGATCAAGGCTCATCGCCAGCACGCGCGCGACGTGAATCGCCTCGCGCTGGGCGCCGTCGTGGATCTGGTGGCGGCAGGAGGTGCCGTCGGCAACGACGAGAGTCGTTAGGTCCGCGCGCCGCACGGCGGGCAGCAGCGACAGCTCGGCCATCTCGATCGAGGCATCATAGGTGTCGGCGCCATAGCCGAACGCGCCGGCCATGCCGCAGCAGCTCGACTCGATGGTCTCGACCGCAAGGCCCGGGACGAGCCGCAGCACCTGCTCGACCGGCTTGAAGGCGCCGAAGGATTTTTGATGGCAATGGCCGTGCACGACGGCCTTCTCAGCGACGGTGCCGAGGGGCAATTGCAGCCGGCCGGCCTCGGCCTCGCGCACCAGAAATTCCTCGAAGGTCAGCGCGTGCGCGCCGACCGCCTTGGCGTCGTTGTCCTTGCGCAGCGAGGCGAGCTCGTCGCGCAGCGTCAAGAGGCAGCTCGGCTCGAGACCGACGATCGGCACGCCGCGCGCGGCAAAGGGTGCAAAGGCGGCGATGAGCCGATCGAGCTCGACCCTGGCTTCATCGACGAGTCCGGCGGACAGGAAGGTGCGGCCGCAGCAGAGCGGGCGGCTGCCGCTCTGCGCCTTCGGCAGATGCACGCGATAACCGCCGGCCGCGAGCACGCGCAGGGCGGCATCGAGGTTCTCGCGCTCATAGATGCGATTGAAGGTGTCGGCGAACAGCACGACCTCACGGCCATCAACGGGGCCGACCACGTCAGCCGCTGGCGCAAAAACGTCGCTGCGGAAGGCGGGCAGGGCGCGGCGCGCGCTGATGCCGGCAAAGCGTTCGAACAGCTTTCGGAGCAGCGGGCTGCGGTTGCGCAAATTGGCCAGCGGCGCGAAGCGCGATGCGAGGCCGGCATAGCGCGGGAGAAAACCGACCAGGCGGTCGCGCAATCTCAGGCCGTGCGAGGCGGCACGCGCGGCCAGCACCTCGATCTTCATCTTGGCCATGTCGACGCCGGTCGGGCATTCGTGGCGGCAGGCCTTGCAGGAGACGCAGAGTTTCAGCGTTTCCATCATCTCGTCGGAGGACAAAGCATCCGGGCCGAGCTGGCCCGAAATCGCAAGGCGCAGCGTGTTGGCGCGGCCGCGGGTGACGTCCTTCTCGTTGCGCGTGGCGCGATAGGACGGGCACATCACGCCCCCCTCGAGCTTGCGGCAGGCGCCGTTGTTGTTGCACATCTCGACCGCGCCCTGGAAGCCGCCGCCGGCGCCGGGATAAGCCGACCAGTCGAGCTTCGTCTTCAGCTCGCCGACGCGATAGTCGGGCTTGAAGCGGAACAGCGAGCGGTCGTCCATCTTCGGTGCGTCGACGATCTTGCCTGGATTGAGCGTGCCATCGGGATCGAAGCGCTGCTTCACCTCGCGGAAGTCGGCGACCAGGCGCTCGCCGAACATGGTTTCGTGGAATTCCGAGCGCACCAGGCCGTCGCCATGCTCGCCGGAATGCGAGCCCTTGTACTCGCGCACCAGCGCGAAGGCCTCTTCGGCGATGGCGCGCATCGCCTTGACGTCCTTCTCCAGCTTCAAATTCAGCACCGGGCGCACATGCAGGCAGCCTTCGGAGGCGTGCGCATACATCGTGCCGCTGGTGCCGTGCTTCGCAAACACCTCGTTCAGCCGTGCGGTGTAGTCGGCGAGGTGCGGCAGCGGCACCGCGCAATCCTCGACGAAGGAGACCGGCTTGCCCTCCTGCTTCATCGACATCATGACGTTGAGGCCGGCGGCGCGGAAATCGGCGATGCCGCTCTGCAGTGCAGGGTCGGTGATCTCGACGACGCCGCCCCATTTGCGTTTGTCGTTATTCCAGCCAAAGCCGAGATCGCCCATGAGCTCACCGAGCTGCTTCAGGCGCACGAGATTATCGGCCTGGTCCTCCTCGGCGAACTCGACGACCAGCACGGCGTCCGGATCGCCCTTGATCGCGGTGGAGATAATGGGGCGGAACATCGCGATGTCGCGGCCGAGCGCGAGCATGGTGCGGTCGACCAGCTCGACCGCGATCGGCTTCAGCTTGACGAGATGCTGGGCCGCATCCATCGCCTCGTAGAAGCTGCCGAAATGACAAACGCCCAGCGCCTTGTTGCGGATCACGGGCCACAGCTTCAGCTCGACCTTGGTGGTGAAGGCCAACGTGCCCTCGGAGCCGACCAGGAGGTGCGCCATGTTGTTGCGCGCATTGCGCGGCACCAGCGCATCGAGATTGTAGCCGCCGACGCGGCGCTGCACTTTTGGAAAGCGCGCGGCGATCTCGTCGGCCTCGCGCGTGCCGAGATCGAGCATGTCGCGGAACAGGGCACGTGCGCTGCTGCCGGCGTCGAGATCGGAGAGATCGCGCGAGACCTCGCCGTAACGGCTCAAGGTGCCGTCGGCGAGGGCGGCCTCCATCGAGAGCGTGTTGTCGCGCATCGTGCCGTAGCGCAAGCTGCGTCCGCCGCAGGAATTGTTGCCGGCCATGCCGCCGATGGTGGCGCGCGAAGCCGTGGAGACGTCGACCGGGAACCAGAGGCCATGCTTTTTGAGCTGGCGGTTGAGCTCGTCGAGCACGATGCCGGGCTCGACCACGCAGGTGCGGCCTTCGACGTCGAGCGAGAGGATGCGGTTCAGGTGTTTCGACAGATCGACCACGATCCCGTCATTGACGGTCTGGCCGCATTGCGAGGTGCCGCCGCCCCGCGGGGTGACCTTACGCCCCTCGTCGCGGGCGATCGCCAGCGCCAGCAAGGCCTCGTCCATGGTCTTGGGCACGACCACGCCGGCCGGCACGATCTGGTAGAACGAGGCGTCGGTGGCGTAGCGGCCACGGCTGAAGCGGTCGAACAGGACATCGCCGGTGATTTCCCGGGCCAGGCGTGCCGCCAAGCCGCCCTTTTGAGCCGATTCCGGTGATTTTCCAGCCACTTCCGCCGCCATGGTCCGCTTTCGCCTTTTCGCCGGCACCGTCTTGCCTCCCGTCACGGCCCTTGGCAAGCGAGCCCTGCTTCTTGGGCATTGACGGACCTCGCCGGGCGAGGGACAAGCCCGGCGAATAGTGATATGCGAGCGGCTCGCGGGAGCCCCGAATTCGGGCCCCGACGCTCACGTCGAGACAAGCCTCAAAGACCGGGAAGGACGCCGATGACCGTGCACACTGGAAGGCATTTCTTACAGATTCCAGGACCGACCAACGTGCCCGACCGGGTGCTGCGGGCGATGGACATGCCGACCCTGGACCATCGCGGTCCGGAGTTCGCCGAGCTCGGTTTTGCGGTTCTTGCCTCGATGCAGCGGGTGTTCCGCACCAAGCAGCCCGTGATCATCTTCCCCTCGTCCGGCACCGGCGCCTGGGAAGCGGCGATGGTCAACGTGTTCGCGCCCGGCGACAAGCTCCTGATGTGCGAGACCGGCCAGTTCGCCGTGCTGTGGCGCGGCATCGCCGACAAGTTCAAGTTCGACGTCGACTTCATCCCGAGCGACTGGCGCCACGGCGCCGACCTCGCCGAGATCGAGAAGCGTCTTGCCGCCGACAAGCAGCACGCGATCAAGGCCGTCTGCGTCGTGCACAACGAGACCTCGACCGGCTGCGTGACGCCGCCGCTGGAGGTGCGCAAGCTGCTCGACCGGGTCAAGCATCCGGCGCTGCTGGTGGTCGACACCATCTCCGGCCTCGGCTCGATGGAATATGAGCACGACGCCTGGGGCATCGACGTCTCGGTCGCCGGCTCCCAGAAGGGCCTGATGCTGCCGCCCGGCCTCGGCTTCAACGCCGTCTCGGAGAAGGCGCTGGCCGTGGCCAAGGCCAACCCCGGCATGCGCTCCTATTGGGATTGGCAGGAAGTCATCAACTTCAACAAGCTCGGCACCTTCCCCTACACGCCCGCCACCAACCTGCTCTACGGCCTGCGCGAAGCGGTCAAGATGCTGGAGGAGGAGGGGCTGGAGAACGTCTGGACCCGCCACAAGCGCCACAGCGCGGCGACGCGCGCCGCGATCAAGGTCTGGGGCCTGGAGACGCAGTGCGCCGACCCGGCTGCGCACTCGCCGGCGCTGACCGGCGTGCGCGTGCCTGATGGCCACGACGCCGACGCCTTCCGCAAGGTTGTGCTGGAAAACTTCGACATGTCGCTCGGCACCGGCCTGAACAAGGTCAAGGGCAAGGTCTTCCGCATCGGCCATATCGGCCACTTCAACGATCTGATGCTGATGGGCACGCTTGCCGGCGTCGAGATGGGCCTGGATCTGGCCAAGATTCCGCACCGGAGCGGCGGCGTGTTGGCGGCCATGGACGTCCTGAAGGGACGCGACGCGGTGCCGATGACCAAGGCTCAGGTGGCTTAACGCCTCGGCAGGCCTCGACGAACTTAAGAGAAGAGAGCGCGCGATGAACGCACCGACGACTGCCAACGAAGACCTGCTCTACTCCGTCACGGACGGCATCGCGCGGATCACCTTCAACCGCCCGCAGGCGCGCAACGCAATGACCTTCGCCATGTATGATCGCATGGCGGAGATCTGTCAGGAGATCAACGCAGACCGTTCGATCAAGGCGCTGATCCTGACCGGCGCCGGCGACAAGGCGTTTGCCTCCGGCACCGACATTTCCCAGTTTCGTGCGTTCAAGACCGCGCAGGACGCACTCGACTACGAGGCCCGCATCGACCGCGTGCTCGGCACGCTCGAGCAGTGCCGCGTCCCCGTGATCGCGGCCATCGCCGGCGCCTGCACCGGCGGCGGCGCCGGCATCGCGGCCTGCTGCGACCTGCGCATCGGCACCGAGACGACGCGGATGGGCTTTCCGATCGCGCGCACGCTCGGCAACTGCCTGTCGATGTCGAACATCAGCCGCGTCGTGGCGCTGGTGGGTCCCGCCCGTACCAAGGATCTGATCTTCAAGGCGCGGCTCGTCGAGGCGCCGGAGGCGCTGGCGCTTGGCCTGCTCAACGAGGTCGTGCCCGACGTCGAGACGCTGCAGCGCCGCGCCGACGAAACCGCAAAGCTCGTCGCCAGCCACGCGCCGCTCACGCTGGAAGCGACCAAGGAAGCGGTGCGCCGCATCCGCCGCACGCTGTCGCGCGAAGAGGGCGAGGACTTGATCCTGAAGGCCTATATGAGCGAAGATTTTCGCGAGGGCATGGACGCCTTCCTCAACAAGCGTACGCCGAACTGGAAGGGCAATTAGCTCGCGTCCTTCAAGGACCCGCTGCAGTGCGCCTCCGTGTCCAGTCCCAACGCGCCTCCGACAGCCGCCGCCCAAGCGATCTCGATAATGCCGGTCTTTGCACGTTGCGCAGGCGTACCGAGGGGGCGGTTGGCTATCTTGCCGTCCCAACAAAGTGTCCGTCTGCCTCGCCGTCCTTAGTGAATCTTGGACAGACGCAAAAGCCTCCCGGTGAGCTGCGGGTTGGACACATGACCTTTGGTGTTCCCGACGGCAGTTCGGAAGCATTCACGAGGCATTCCGATTTAGGTTTTGGATCCTGCGACGCACCCGTGGCGAACACGGCTGTACTAGCGCCGGCCAGCATTAAAACAATAAGGACGCCTTGAAGGAAGCTCATGCGTAGTCCTTCTAGCGGTAGCAATCCAATTGAGCGGTTCTTCAACAGGATCGAGCAACATCATCGGCGGGCAACGCGCTACGGCAAATTTACCGCCAACTGCCTCGCTCTTCCAGTTTGCTAATCAGGCTATGGCTCGGCGCTAAAAATAAGTCCTATTCCTAGATTGATGCCGCGGAACCAAACATGTGGGTTCATTCCTCGCGCCGATAAGTATTCCGTCGCGTCTGTGTCTTGCGAATTTCTTGGTAACCCGTCGCTTCATCTATGAGACGCATCGTGCATGAGCGTGCGAGCTGCTTAGCGATAATTTGGGCGCGGTTTGCAATGTCGTGCTGAGTCGCTTTTAGGACTCCAGCATGTTGTGCGCGCGCAAAGACTTCGCAGACCTTTGGGAGGAAGTTCGGCGCGTACCCGAACGCCTTAACGCCCTGTTTGGTGCGGAATTCGATCTGGTCGGCTATCGCGAAAAGGTCTTCGCCGATAAAAGGTTTGAGACTCTGCACTGTCAAAAAAGCAGGGAGATTGGGGCCGCTCCTGTAATACTGACGTCCTTTGGGCGGGCGAATTCGGCCTAGGCCTACCATGAAGCCACTCTGAGTGATCACGCGCTGCCCGTTGTCGAGGACCGCAACCTCAACCTCGATGGTTCCGAATTGAAGGACGCCTTCATGCGTCGCTTGCGGCAAGTGTCTCGCCCAACGGGCTTTAGCGGCCTTCCGAGCGATTTCCCTACGCTCGTCACGTGAAAGGGCGGCTGCCCTTGCAGCGCCGCCGGCGGCTCGGGCGGGAACTCCCCACTGGACCTTCCACCGCGTTCTCCGCCGCTCGTGGTCGAGGTCTAAACTTACTTTTGTACGCGTATTCATGCTTCAGCAATATGGTCAGATCAGAAAATTGCAAGCGCGGCGTGGAAGCAAAAATGGGCGCAGCAACCTTACGCCGCGAGCAATGCCGGATCATTTAGTACGGCCCTAACGCGTTCAGGCGAAGAGCACTGCCAGACTGCTGTACAAAATGCCGCCAGCATCATGTCCTTGCACCGAATTTGCGGAACCGGCGGAAACATGGCCGCGAGCGCTTGGGCAACACTTAGTGCCTGGTAGATATTTCGTTCTTGGTAGAGCTTCGGGCCAAGGAGGCCTCCCAGCAATCCGCCCCAAAAGTTATGTCTGTGCGAACGCACCAAGACGCCTTTCTTGCCTACCGAGATCCAACAGGCGTCTCCGCTCTCCAGTATGATGGTCGCATCGTGGCCAAATTTTTCGTTGATGTAGAGTAGGCGCGGCATCACTCGTCACTCTTAGCTTCTTTGCATTTTCGGAAATTACGCTTAATCGAATTGGCCCATTCCTAAAATAAGTTTAGGCCTTAATCAGGACCACGGCTAACTCCTCCGAGCCCGGCGGATCGCTTGTAGCTCAGGTGCGCGAGGCTTGTCTCGTTTCGGATCTCATTCCAAAGTCATAACGGGGATGACGTCGGACGGCTTGAACTTGGCCGGATTCGCCAGCACAATGGTCATTGAATTCATCTCTGAATTTCCAATCCGAACAAGAACATAGGGAAGACGCCCGTGGGACATGGAATGAAGGCCGCGATTGCGCTGACAGTCGCGCTTTGCGGCACGCCGGCTTTTGCCGGCTGGGAGCCGGCAAAGCCGGTCGAGATCGTGGTGGCGGCGGGCGCGGGTGGCGCCTCCGACCAGATGGCCCGGATGATGCAGGCCGCGATCCAGAAGAACAATCTGATGAAGCAGCCGATCGTCGTCTCGCTCAAGGGCGGCGCCTCGGGTGCGGAAGCGCTGATGTACATGAAGTCCAGCGAGGGCGATCCGAACAAGGTGCTGATCGCCTATTCGCTGATCTACATGCTGCCGCTGTCGGCCAAGATCCCCTTCAACTGGCGTGAGCTGACCCCGGTTTCGGTGGTCGCGCTCGACCAGTTCGTGCTCTGGGACAACAGCGCGGGCCCCAAGACGGTGAAGGAATTCGTCGCGGCCGCAAAGGCGGCGAGCGCGCCGTTCAAGATGGGCGGCACCGGCTCCAAGCGCGAGGATCACGTGCTGACCGTCTTCCTCGAGCAGAAGACCGGAGCAAAATTCTCCTATCTGCCCTACAAGTCCGGCGGCGAGGCCGCAACCCAGCTGGTCGGCAACCACACCGAAGCCAACGTCAACAATCCATCGGAAAATCTCGAAGTCTGGCGCGCCGGCCAGGTGCGCCCGCTCTGCGTGTTCGACAAGGAGCGCATCTCCTACACCAGCAAGGTGACGGACACCCAGTCCTGGGCCGACATCCCCACCTGCAAGGAGGAGGGCGTCGACGTGCAATATCTGATGCTGCGCGCGATGTTCCTGCCCGGCAAGGTGACGGCCGAGCAGCAGGCGTTCTATGTCGAGCTGTTCCACAAGGTGACGCAGACCGCCGAGTACAAGGACTACATGGAGAAGCAGGCGCTGAAGCCGATCTTCCTCACCGGCAAGGACATGGTGCAGTTCCTCGAGGAGGATGATGCCATCAACAAGTCGCTGATGACCGAAGCCGGATTCGTCGCGAAGTAACTGTCTTCTTCACCTCGCCCCGCTTGCGGGGAGAGGTCGGATTGCATCGAAGATGCAATCTGGGTGAGGGGGACTCCCCGCGAGTCCATCTTTCACCGTCCTCGTGGAGACTCCCCCTCACCCTGACCCTCTCCCCGCAAGCGGGCGAGGGGATTGGCCACAGCGTTTGTTGTTCGCTCATGTCCCAAACCGATCTTGAAATCGTCGTCGACGATCCGACCGCGCCTGAAGACGATTCGCCTTCCGTCGTCTCGTCCGGCACGATCGAGATATTCGTCTGCCTGCTGCTGCTCGCGCTGGCCGTCACGCTCGGCTACGACAATTGGCGCACCGGCGCATCCTGGGATTCGACCGGGCCCGAACCCGGTTATTTTCCGTTCTATCTCTCGGTCATCCTCGGCGGCGGCAGCCTCTACGGCCTGATCGTGGCGCTGCTGGCGCGGCGTGCGGGGTCCGGAACCTTCGTCACGCGCGCGCAGGCCCGCCGCGTCATGGCGGTGTTCGTGCCGACGCTGCTGTTCTGCCTCGTGATGCAGTTCCTCGGCCTCTATGTCGCGAGCTTCCTCCTGATCTCGGGCTTCATGCGCTTCGTCGGCAAGATCGCGCTGTGGAAGTCGCTGCTTACCGCTCTTGTGTTCACGGCGATCATGTTCGTCACATTCGATGTCGCGTTCGACGTCATCATGCCGAAAGGGCCGCTCGAAGCGGCCTTCGGCCGCTAGGCGGTCCCGCAATGGAAGCTTTCGGTCTCCTGCTCCACGGCTTTGCCGTCCTGCTGACGTGGAAGACGCTCGTCCTGATGATGGTCGGGCTGGTGCTCGGCATCTTCGTCGGCGTGCTGCCCGGGCTGGGCGGTCCCAACGGCGTCGCGATCCTGCTGCCGCTCACCTTCACGATGGATCCGACCTCGGCGATCGTGATGCTGTCCTGCATCTATTGGGGCGCGCTATTCGGCGGCGCGATCACCTCGATCCTGTTCAACATCCCCGGCGAAGCCTGGTCGGTCGCGACCACCTTCGACGGCTATCCGATGGCGCAGCAGGGCAGGGCCGCGGAGGCGCTGACCGCGGCGTTCACCTCCTCCTTCATCGGCTCGTTGGTCGCGGTGCTGCTGATTACGTTCCTCGCGCCGATGATCTCGTCCTTTGCGTTGAAGTTCGGCCCGCCCGAGTTTTTCGCGGTTTATCTGCTGACATTCTGCTCGTTCGTCGGATTGGGGCGCGAGGCCAAGCACAAGACCGTCATCTCGATGTCGCTGGGGCTGCTGCTCGCCGGCATCGGCATGGATACCGTGTCGGGCAATCTCCGCATGACCTTCGGCTCGCCTGAGCTGCTCCGCGGCATCAACTTCTTGGTGGCCGTGATTGGCCTGTTCGGCATCAGCGAGATCCTGCTGACGATGGAGGAGCGGCTGGCGCTGCGCGGGCACGCCGCAAGCATTTCGCTCCGCGTCGTGCTCAGCGTCTGGAAGGACCTGCCGAAATACTGGGCGACGCTGCTGCGCTCCTCCTTCATCGGCTGCTGGCTCGGCATCACCCCGGGCGGCGCGATCGCGGCCTCCTTCATGGGCTACAACCTCGCCAAGCGTTTCGCCAAGGATCCCGAAAGTTTCGGCAAGGGCCGCATCGAGGGCGTGTTTGCGCCGGAGACGGCGGCGCATGCGTCGGGCACCTCGGCGCTGCTGCCGATGCTGGCGCTCGGCATTCCCGGCTCGGGCACCGCGGCGATCCTGCTCGGCGGCCTGATGGTATGGGGGCTCAATCCGGGGCCGTTGCTGTTCGTCGAGCACAAGGACTTCGTCTGGGGCCTGATCGCCTCGATGTATCTCGGCAATGTCGTCGGCCTCGTGCTGGTGCTGACGACGGTGCCGATCTTCGCCTCGATCCTCCGCGTGCCGTTTGCCGCGGTGGCGCCGATGATCGTGGTGTCCTGCGCGATCGGCGCCTACGCGATCCAGAACGCGATGTTCGACATTTGGCTGATGCTCGGCTTCGGCATTGTCGGCTACGTCTTCAAGAAGATCGGCATTCCGCTGGCGCCGTTCACCCTCGCGCTTGTGCTCGGCAATCGCGCCGAGGATGCCTTTCGTCTGTCGATGATCGGCTCCGGCGGCGACCTCAAGGTGTTCTGGTCGAACGGCCTGGTCGGCTTGATCACGACGTTGGCGATCGTCCTGCTGTTCTGGCCGGTGATCGACGGGCTCCTAACGCGCTTGGGACGGAAGCAACGGGCTAGAGCTATGCAAGGGTAAGGCAAATATGGGCCCCGGCGTGGAAGCCCGCATGCGCGGGAGGTTGTGAGCTGAGGGTGTTCGAGGCACGCTCGTTCCTATGCAGAACGACCCATCTTCTTGCGCTAATTCTCTCTCTCTCTCTCTCTCTCTCTCTCTTCTGGTTGGTTCTATGGCATTTTCTGACGGGCTACCCGGCGACAAGCTGCCATGACCTGCACACCGTCTAGTTGACGCCTAGTTTTGGTTCAAAGCCGAAGTGTAGATAAAGCGTTAACGGAGAGAGCGGCCTCATTGAATGACGAACTAAAATACCGGCCGCCAGTGCTGCCGGAGTCAATGGATGTTTCTTGCGAGTACGGCAATCGTGCCGGCGAATGCGAGTTGCGAACCCACGCCAAATAGCCCTGTCAACGCGCGCTTAGAGTGTATCCACCAATGAAAGCGTTGGAGGATGTGAAGCAAGCCACGCGGGTAAAGGGTGTGAGCAAATTGCAACGCGTCTGGCAACATCGCGGTGGAGGCGCCGATCGCAATTGTCCAAATTGATCCTTCCGCTGCAAACATCCAGAGCGCAAGGCCGAGTCCAGCGCAAGCGTCAATCCCGATGATTGACAAATCCCTCAGCGTCGCGCGGCCGAAGGACAGGCAGCGATTGTTGGCACCTTTGCCTAGACTTATCGAGTGAAGTGGATAGTCCCAATGCGGAATTGCATCAATTGCAAAATGACTTGCGAACCCTGCGATCGCCGCGGCTGCCGGGTGCAATGGAAGCAGGCTGGCGATCGCGCCACCGACGATCGCATGCGTACTCAGGATCATCTGATTCTCTATTTACTGCAGGAATGGTTGAGCATGGGAACAATAGCATGGACTACCCTAGTCATATCGTGGTCCTCCGAGGTTGCTGCGATTTGACCAAGGGAAATCATCTTGGGCTGCCGTTGGAAAAGAGAATGTTAGGCGTGATTGTCGGAATCGGCCTTCGGATCAGGACCGGCCTCGGTTGCACGAGCGGCTGTTAGAGCGTGGGGTGACAGGAAGCAGCGGAGCGGGATATTCGCTCTCTTATTCTGCAGCAGATACTATCGACGAGGACAGCAGCGAATAAGCAGGCGACAACCATCAAGCCGGTAAAGACGGCGAGAAACCAATTTGTATCATCTTCTTCAACCATGTCCTTTGCCTCTAAGAGCAGCGAGGGCTTGAGCGGTCAAGTCGAAAGGGTACTGCCCGTGCCCTTGCAGACGTCGGCCTGCGGCGGCGAGGCGCGTGAACGCCGCGAGCCCGTGCTCATCTTCGGGTTCAGCGTCATCGCCCGCATGGTACCGTCTATATTCTAGAAAGCCGGAACTGCGCCGGGGTTCGCCCGACTGCTCACGTCGGCGTGCTGGGCGCCGCAGATGACCGGGGTATCTTGCGCGATCGGTGTCTACGCAACCCCTAATGCGATATCGACCTCTGATGCTCGGCTTCGGCGTGGTCGGGCCATTCTTTAAGAAGATCGGCATTTCGCTGGCGCCGTTAGCGCTCGTGCTCGGCAACCGTGCCGGGGATGCCTTCCGCCTGTCGATGATCGGCCCCGGCGGCACCTTGAAGGTGTTCTGGTCGAGCGGTCTGGTCGGCTCGCTCACGACCTTGGCGATTCTGCTGCCGTTCTGGCCGTTAATCGACACTCCTCGCCCGTGTCGGGTTGACGCATAGGACTAGGACGACATCCCCTAGGGCGCTGGAGCAATATTTTTCGAAATCAATGACTTAGATGAATTTTGCTTATCGGTCCAGATACGACCGTGATCTCGATTGTTTCCGAATGTTGCCGCTGTGGCACAGCCCTTGGGCGGGTACGCGGGTATATTTCGATCACAAGATCGTGCAAGGGGGACTTCTCATGAAGCGGATAGTGATTGGACTGGCGACCGCGATGTCGCTGTTTGCCACGGGCGCGCTGGCCGCCGATCTGGCGGCAAGGCCTTATGTCAAAGCGCCTGTCATCGATCCGGTCTGGAGCTGGACGGGCTTCTATGTCGGCGCCAACGGCGGCTACAGCTGGGGTCGTTCGCGCACTGATGTCACCTACACCAACACGGCGACCGGTGCGGTGATCGTGCCGCCGGCCGGCTCCATCACCAGCGCCTCGTTCGACATGAACGGCGCCGTCGCCGGTGGCCAGGCGGGCTACAACTGGCAGAGCGCCAACTGGGTGTTCGGCATTGAGGGCGACCTCAATTGGTCGGACGAGAAGGGCCGCGCCGGCTTCAACTGCGCCCCCGCCGGACTTGCAGGCGGCGCCTGTCTTCCCGGCCTGACTTTCCTGCCCGCCGGCGCTGCTGCCGGCACGACGCTGGCGATCGACCAGAAGCTGCAGTGGTTCGGCACGGTCCGTGGCCGCGTGGGCATCCTGGCGACGCCGAAGGTGCTGCTCTACGGCACCGGCGGTGTGGCCTTCGGCGAGATCAAGACCACCGGCACCATCGCCGGCTTCACGCCCGCCGGTGTCGCCGTCGCCTCGACCAGCTCGACATCGGATACGCGCGTCGGCTGGACCGTTGGCGCGGGTGTAGAAGGCAAGATCACTCAGAACTGGAGCGCCAAGCTCGAATACCTCTACATGGATCTCGGCCGCTTCTCGTCCGGTCCGTTCTCGCTGGCGCCGTCCCCCACGATCGCAGCCAATGCCTCCTCGCGCTTCACCGATCACATCTTGCGCGCCGGCATCAACTATCAGTTCGGTGGCCCGGTGGTCGCCAAGTACTGAGATCACCAAAGGTCTCAACAACAAGCAAAGCCCGGCCTGTCGCCGGGCTTTCTCGATTCTCGTGCTCGCAATCCGAAATTCGGTGGGACATTGCTTGGCTCCTCGAGCGCGCGCAAAACCAGGCACTCGTTTCTTTAGTTGTTCGGGGGGCGCTCGCCGCAGCGATGCTGGCTCGCGCGCGGCATTCGAACTCATCCCTACAACCAACGGCTGCAACGACCGCCAATGCTTCTGCGGGCGACCTCCAGTTCAGCCAAAGACGTTTGACGGGGTGCGTTTCCCGCGCATTGCGATCCAGAGCAGGCAGCCTGCCATGAGGACCAAGGGAAGCTGCACCAGATAGGCCGGCCAGCCCATCCAGGGCCCATAGTGAAGGAAGAACATCTGCTTCGGAAATTCTGTGAGATCGGCATAATCGTTACCCTCCCACGGACCGATATTGAATTTGATCCACAATTGGGTGTTCAGCAGCGTCAGAGCGGCAAATAGATAGCGGAAGAAATTCGATGTGCCGGACCTATCCAGGACAAGAGCGAGTGCCAGGACGAGGCTCGGCCAAGCGCCGAGTATGAAGCGGGCTTCAGTCACCAAGATCAGCGGCAGAGTTGCTGCAACCACGCCGGCAGGGCCCGGACCCAGCCTTCGCAACTCCAAACTCACCGCCTCCCACCTGAGTATCACCACCAACACGGCTGGTCCCCAAAGCAGGGTGGCCGCGAGAAAGGGCATCAGAAATTTCCCTCTCCCGGTCATAGGAAATACGATCAACTTCAGCACGTACAGCACGCCGCTTGGATTAGGGGCATCCGGATTCGAGAGCGTCGTGAATGCAAGCTGCGGGATCAGTATGCCGACGGCTGCGAGCACGAAATAGCGCAGAGGCACATTCGCGAGCAGCGCTAATGGAGATCGCCCCAGCAACATGGGCCCTAAGAGAATCCAGATGGCCAGCGCGACGATCGCCAGGGATGGTGCGCCGGTCAAAAAGATTGCGGCTTCGTGAACCGTGAAGCCGCGCGCTACTGCGCCGGGCAGCTCAGACAACACAATGATCAAGACTGCCAGCGCTGCAATCGCGGCGAAGAGCACGAAGCTCCGTTTCGTCCGCCGATCGCTTCGCCACCAACCCGCGATGGTGGCGGGCAACTGCACGTTGTCGATGGCCGGCAAATTCTGGTTCAGGAACATCAGCAGAATGGCGCCGTACAAGCCGGCCAGCTGCCAGACGAAAGAACCTGCGATTGTCGCAATGAGGAGCAGAACCGGCCAGCCTTCCAGAAAAAACCACAGCATTGATAGGTTGACCAGCAGCCCCAAGGAGTCGGTGGTGACTGGGGCATAGGCGAGATGCTTTGTTGCAAAGTAATTCAGAAAGAGGCTGGCGAAACCGATCCACTGGCCGTTGGGTCCGATCGACAGTATGTCTGTCATTCGCTTCCAGACGACGGTGCCGATCACCAGGGCCAGCAGATTGAGGATTTGGAAACTGAGGATGATGTTATGATTAGACAGTTCAGCTCCCGAGATCGTCAGCGCCGACCGTACGATCAGCGAGGGAAGAATCCGCTGTGAATAATATCGGCTGAGCTGGCCGTCGGCGATCATGGCACCAAGCCTACGCACCATCTCCGCGTAGGTGACTCCGTCCCATCCAAACCCTCCCCCGGCAGGAACCAGCTCGCCAAACTGGAGATTGCATAGGCCGAGGATGAGGACGATGGCGACCATGCAGAACAGCGTCGTCGATGCGCGCGATTTCAGAGGGGGCTTGCGCATGTCAGAGGGTCTCTCGTAACGGTTTCCATCCGCCGACGATCGTGCTCGACGGCTCATCGGAGCGTGTCCCACAACAAAGAGCCCATAACAAGCCATCTCTGGAATTGCCGAGGCGCGTCATTCGAATTCGGGTCGGTCCAGGCAGCGACGCCTGCACAGGTTAAGCGTCGCTCGATCAACAGTCGCGGCGCTTGCATACTTAGCCTTGCGGTGGTCTAGTCTCCTGAATTTTCGTCGTGCCTTGCCTCGAAGCTGCCCTTACCACGATGACAGCCCCTGGAGCGGTCCTAGGATCCCATAGTGAAGACACTCAGTATCGTTACACCGTGCTACAACGAGGAGGTGAACGTTCGGGATTGCTACGAGGCGATCCGCAAAGTATTCCACGATCGTTTGCCAGGCTATCGCCGCCAACACATTTTCTGCGACAACGCGTCGGACGACCGCACAGTCGAGATCCTGAAAGAGATCGCAGCCGCCGACCCCCACGTCAGAATTATCGTCAATGCACGCAATTTCGGTCCGCTGCGTAACACCTTCAATGGCGTGATGGCCTCGACGGGGGATGCCGTGCTTCTGTTCATGCCGGCCGATCTCCAGGACCCGCCGGAATTGCTGCCCGACTTCGTCAAGCTGTGGGAGGCCGGCTACGAGATCGTCTACGGCATCCGCGCGGTGCGCGAGGAAGGGCGGCTGATGCGCGGCGTCCGCAACGCCTACTACCGCGTGCTGACCAGATTCTCCGAGCTCAAGGTGCCTCCGGGAGTCGGTGACTTCCAATTGGTTGACAGGCGCGTTGTCGAGGCCATGCGGCACGTCCGTGACGCCTATCCATTCATGCGAATGATGACGTTCGAATGCGGCGGTCGCATGATCGGCGTGCCCTACACCTGGCGCGAGCGCAAGAAGGGGTTTTCGAAGAACCGCGCCAGCGCGCTGATCGACCAGGGCCTCAACGGGCTGGTGTCCTTCACCACCGCGCCGGTCCGATTCGGCCTGTTCGCGGGCTTTCTGATCTCGGCGGTGAGCATTGCATACGCGATCGTCAACTTCATCATCGGCCTCGTCCTTTATCAGAAGCTCGCCGAACCTGGCATCCTCACCCTGATCGTCGCCATGTTCTTCTTCGGCGGCGTGCAGCTGTTCTTCATGGGCATGATCGGCGAGTACGTTCTCGCGATCTACGGGCAGGTGCGCGCGAAGCCGGTGGTGTTCGAGCGCGAGCGCGTCAATTTCGATCCCTCACCGCCGCCCGGCGCGTGACGCGCAGGAAGAGTCAGCGCTTCGCCATCGACTGCTCGATCCGCGCGACGATCGCCTGAGCCGAGACGCCCGCGGCATCGAGCAGCGCCTCGCGCGACCCCGCGCTTGACGTCTTCCCCCCCTGCTCGGGAATACCCATGCCCGTAATCGGCGGCCGGACGGCATCGCCGGCAAACGCGCCCGCCACCAGGCTGAACAGGCCGCCGCGCAGGATGTGCTCTTCCAGCGTCACGATGAACGAGGCCTCGCGCACGGCGTCGCGGATCGCGACCTCGTCGAGCGGCTTCAGGCAGGAGACGCTGACCACGCCCACATCCCTGCCGCGCTCGGCGAGTTCGCTGGCGGCCTCCAGCGCACGGGAGGCGATCGGCCCGGACGCGAGGATAACGACCTCCCGTCCCTCACGCAAAACCCTGGGCTTGCGCAGATCGGTCACAGCCGCGCCGAGATTCGGCTCCCCCTGACGGCTGATCCGCAGATAAGAGGGCTTGCCGCTTCCTGCGATCAGACGCGTCGCAGCCCGCACCTCCATGGGGTCGCAGGGCACGAACACCTCGATGCCCGGCAGCATCGACATGATCCCCGCATCCTCGAGCGCGTGGTGGGTGTAGCCCTGGCTGCCATAGGCATAGCCGGCACCCACCGCCACGACCTTGACGTCGGCACCATGGTAGCAGACGTCGTTGCGGAGTTGCTCGAGGCAGCGCAGCGTCGGGAAATTGCCGATCGAGTAGATGAAGACGGTCTTGCCCGACAGGGCGATGCCGGCGGCGATCCCCGCCATGTTCTGCTCGGCAACACCGACATTGAGATAGCGATCGGGAAACTTCGCCGCGAACGGCTCCAGCACGGAGTAGCCGAGATCGCCGCAAAGCAGCCAGATGTCGGGGTTTTCGCTCGCCGCCTGCGACAGGCTCTCGATGAACGTCGTCCTCATGCGCCGACCTCGGCCAGCGCCTGCGCGAGCACTTCATCCGAAGGCGAGCGGTAGTGCCATTCGAGCTTGTTCTCCATGAAGCTCACGCCCTTGCCCTTCACCGTGTGGGCGATCACGACGGTCGGCCGACCCGACGCCGCGGGTACGCTCCCCAGCACACGCTCGAGCGCAGTGAGGTCGTGGCCGTCGATCTCCTCGACCTGCCAGCCGAACGCGTTCCATTTCTCGGCAAACGGATCCAGGTTCAACACCTCGGCGACCGAACCGAAACTCTGGATCTTGTTGAAGTCGACGATGACGCAGAGATTGTCGAGCTTGTGATGGGGCGCGAACAGGATGCCCTCCCAGTTCGAGCCCTCGTCGCATTCGCCGTCGCTGAGCAGGCAGAACACGCGGCTGCCCGCACCCGCATTTCGTGCGGCCAGCGCCATACCGATTGCAATCGGCAGGCCATGGCCGAGCGAGCCGGTCGAAACCTCGACGCCGGGCACGGCGTGGCTGACATGCCCGGTGAAGATCGAACCGTCGCGGCAATAGGTGTCGAGCTCGGCCAGAGAAAAGAAACCGCACTCGGCGAGCGTTGCGTACATGATCGCCGTGGCATGGCCCTTGCTGAGCACGAAGCGATCGCGGTTCGGGCTTTGCGGCTCGGCGGGATCGACGCGCAGGATCCGCGTGTAGAGCACCGCCAGGATGTCCGCCATCGAGAGGCAGCCGCCGATATGGGAGGCCTTCGCGGCATGCACCATGCGCAACGCGTGCGCACGAATCCGTCGCGCGAATTCTTTCGGCTCAGGAAGATTTGGTCGCGTCATGCCACTCTACCGTCTCGCGTAGTCCCTGATCCAACGGCACTTCGGGCTTCCAGCCCAAGGCAAGCATGCGCGAAACGTCCGCAGCCAGGACCATAACCTGATCGGGCCGATACGCCAACTCGCCGAAGCCGAGAGCGGCGCCGGGGTCGACGAGATCGCGCAGCCGCGTCACCGTCTCGCGCAGCGGCGGGGCGTCCGCGCTGCCGACGTTGAAGATGCCGCTCGCCGCTTCATGCGTGATTGCCAGCCGGAAGGCGCTCGCGGCGTCGCGCGCGTGCAGAAATCCCCAGCGCTGCTCACAGGCCGTCAGCGCCATACGATGTCCCGAGTGCAAGTTCCGAATCATGCTCGGAATCAGCCAGTGATCGGCATCCTTCGGGCCGTAGGTCGAGAAAATCCTGAGCCAGGCGGCACGCAGCCCGCGCTCCTCGCACAGGCGCATCGCCATCGATCCGGCCGCGAGCTTGGCCATGCCGTACAATGTCGTCGGCCGTGGCGCGTCGTCCTCCCGGATCGGACGATCATAGGGTCCGTACTCCGCCTGCGATCCGGCTCCGACGAAGATCCTGGCGCCGGCCTCGGCCGCGAGCTGGGCGAGGCCCACCGTGTCAGCCACGTTGACGGCCTGAACCGGGCTGTTGCGATCGCTGCCTGCGACGCCGCGCCAGGCCATGTGCACGACGGCGTCCGGCGCGAACGCCCCCAGCGCTCCGCGCAGCCCCTCCGGATGCTCCAGACTGCCCGGGATCACGTGCAGCCGATCATGAAGCGGCCCGAGGCGCCAATAGGAACTTGCCGGCCGCAACAGGACGGCCACCTCGTGCCCCCGCGCCATGAGGTCCGCAACGAGATAGGAGCCCAGAAAACCGCTCGCGCCGGTGGCAAAAACACGCATAAGCCCCGGGTAGATCAGCTACCCCGGCCCCGTCAATGTCCCGCTTCCGGCAAGCCTCTGCCGGGCCACGTTCCCCATGGCCGAAAGGGCGATCCGAACTTGATTATCCGGCCCATGCGGCTAAACGGAGGGCCAGATCGAGGTTCGACGACGCAGGGGTAGACGCATGAATGACTTCAGGCTGGCCATGGTTTCCGCAGGCTTCGAGCACGGCGGAAACGTCACCCATCGCCACTTCGACGGCCATCCCGACCTGCTCGTCTATCCCTTCGAATCCCAGCTCGGCAACCGCAACTTCAACGACTTCCTGGCCTCGGTCGAGCGCGTTCAGTACCGCTATCCCGAATTCCCGGAGGGGCTGACGGCGGTCGAGCTCTACGAGCAGATGATCGACGAGGAGTTGAAAACCTTCCTGCGCAAGCGCAACGGCTCCAAGTTCCGCGATGCGGACTGCGTGATGGACGAGAAGAAGCGGGTCGCCGAGTTCGCCCGCATCGTCGGCGAGCCGCCGATCTTCCGCCGCCAGGTGATCGAAGCCTTCTTCCGCGCGACCTTCGCGGCCTGGGAGAACTATTACGTCAAGCCGCGGCCGGGCATGGTCCATGTCGGCTACTCGCCCGCCATCGGGATCGACGCCGATCGCATGGTGCGCGACTTTCCCAACGTCCGCATCCTGCACATCGTGCGCAATCCGTTCTCGGCCTACCGCGACACCAAGCGCCGCCCGTTCCCGCAACCGCTGACCAAATACCTGATCACCTGGAACATCTATCACTCGACGGTCGAGATGTTTGCCAGGATGTACCCCGAGAACGTGCGGATCTTCCGTTACGAGGATCTCGTCGACGACAAGCGCAAGTTCATGACCGAGGCGGCCGGATTCATCGGCGTGCCCTTCGCCGACTCCATGCTCTATCCGAGCTGGAACGGCGTCGAGATCAAGGACTCCATCGCGCCCTGGGGAACCGTGCTCAAGAGCACCAAGGACTACAACCAGGCCGTGATCCAGGAGCTCTCGGACGAGGAGCGCAAACAGATCGCACAGGGCACCGCGGCACTCGCCCGTCATTTCGGCTACGACCGGATCGACTATCTGAGCCCGCTCTATCGTGCTGAGTAAGATCGCGTTCTTCGAAACCGACGACCGCCCCGACATCGCCGCCGACCGCGCGCGCCTCCTGCCCGCGCTGCTACAGCATCTGCAATCCCTCGGCCGCAACGTCGCCGTTGCGCCGGCGCCCGGCGGCACGCTTGGTGCCTGCTTTGACGCGGATATCGCCGGCGAAAAGCGGTTTCTGAAGACGCATCTGCCGGGCACGCGCGCGCGCGCCAGCCTTGCCAAGGAAGCCGACATCCTCGAGCAGCTCTATGGCAACACGATCGTGCTCGACCGTTTCGAGATCCCGCTCGCGGACGGAGTGGCCCGGCTCTGCCTCATGATGCCCACGCTGGTGCCGCAGGCCGCCCCAATGCCGCCCGCTGATGCCGCCGCAATGGCCTGCGCGTGCAGTGAGCGGCTCAAGGACTGGCAGCCGGGCGGACTTGCCTCGTTCGATCACTATCTGACGTCCGCCGCAGAGGCACTGAAGACGCTTTCGAGCCGCGGCCTGCTGAAGCAGGCCAGCGCGGCCGAGGTGCGCAGGCTGATCGGGCTGCTCGAAGATCGTCGCGCGGACTTGCCCGAAGCGCTCTGTCACGGCGATTTCGGGCCGAAGAACATCATGCTCCAGGGCGCCGCGCGGCGCGTCATCGACTGGGAAGATGCATTCCGCGGCATCGCCGGCTACGACTACCTGTACTGGCTGACCTTCATGGAGAACCGGCCGTTCCTGCAAGAGGCCGCCTTCGGCCGAACCGGCCTTTCGCCCGACGTCGAGCGCGCCATCCTCGTGCTCGTCGTCCTGCTCAAATCCTATCTGGCGGTCTTGTCGAGCGAGTATCTGAAGCATGCGGTGTCGGCAGAGGACCGCATTGCCGAGATCCTCGATCTGCCGGGCTGATCAGGCCTGCGCGGCGACCTGGTCGAGCTGATCGAGCGAGAAGCTGCGCAGGTCCCGGCCCTCACGCAGCGCCTTGTACCAATCCACGGTCAGGCGAAGGCCCTGCGCCAGATCGAGCCGGGGCGTCCAGCCGAGTTCGCTCCGCGCCTTCGCGCAGTCGAGCCTGAGATAGGCGGCTTCGTGCGGATGCGGGCCGGCATCGGCCGTCCACCGCGCCCCATCGCCCCACAGCGCGATCAGACGATCTACCACGGTCCCGACCGGCACCTCGCTTGCGGTATCCGGCCCGAAATTCCAGCCCCCGACGAAACGCTCATCGCCCGCCAATCGCTCGACCAGCGAGAGATAGCCGAGCACCGGGTCGAGCGCGTGCTGCCAGGGCCGCACCGAATTGGGATTGCGGATGCGGAGCGCCTCACCGGCCAGGAACGCCTGCATCGCATCGGGCACCAGGCGGTCGCGCGCCCAGTCGCCGCCGCCAAAGACGTTGCCGGCCCGCGCGGTGGCGACGCGCGCCGCCCCCTTTGCGTTGAAGAAACTGTGGCGGTAGGAATGCGTCACGAACTCGGCGCAGGCCTTGCTGTTGCTGTAGGGATCGTCACCGCCGAGCCGGTCGCCCTCGCCGAATGCGGCGCCCATGCCGTTGTTCTCGTAGCATTTGTCGCTGGTGACATTCAGGATCACCTTCACCGAGCGCAGAAGCCGTGCCGCCTCCAGCACGTGCACCGTGCCCATCACATTGGTCGCGAAGGTCTCGACCGGCTCCTCATAGGAGGGACGCACCAGCGCTTGCGCCGCCATGTGGATGACGATGTCGGGCTCGGCTTCCGCCATTGCGGAGCGCAAGGCGCGGAGATCGCGGATATCGGCAACGCGGTGCTTGATGTCGTCGGCGATGCGCGCCGTGACGAACAGCGCGGATTGGTGTGTCGGCGGCAGCGCATAGCCGTAGACGTCGGCTCCGAGTCGGCGCAGCAGCAGCGACGCCCACGCGCCCTTGAAGCCGGTGTGGCCGGTGAGAAAGACCTTCTTGCCGCGCCAGAATGCCGGATCCGTCACCACACCCTCCATTTGGCGCGGTTGCCGGCCCACTCACCCTCGAGGAAGTTACGATCGCGCAGCGAGTCCATCGGGTGCCAGAAGCCGTGGTGCACATAGGCGCGCAGATCGTCGCCGCGCACGAGTTGCTCCATCGGCTCGCGCTCCCAAATCGTGTTGTCGCCTGCGATCAGCTCGCCGACTGACGGCGACAACAGAAAGAATCCGCCATTGATCCAGCCGCCGTCGTCATTGGGCTTCTCCTCGAAATTGACGACCCGGTCGCCCTCGATCGCGATCGCGCCGAACCGCTTGGCCGGCCGCACCACCGAAACGGTGGCGCGCCGCCCGTGCGCCTTGTGGAAAGCGATCTCGGCGGCAAGGTCGATGTCGGCGACACCGTCGCCATAGGTCAACGCGAAGAAGGGCTCGTCCGCGACGTAAGGCAACACCCGCTTCAGCCGGCCGCCGGTCTGGGTGTCCTCGCCGGTGTCGACGAGCGTGACCCGCCACGGCTCGGCCGTCTCGCGATGCACTTCCATCCGGTTCTCGGCGATGTGGAAGGTCACGTCGGACATGTGCAGGAAGTAGTTCGCGAAATACTCCTTGATCATGAAGCCCTTGTAGCCAAGGCAGATCACGAAATCATGGAAGCCATAATGGCTGTAGATCTTCATGATGTGCCACAGGATAGGCCGCCCGCCGATCTCCACCATCGGCTTCGGCCGCGTGCTGGTCTCCTCCGCGATTCGGGTGCCCAGGCCTCCCGCAAGAATTACGACTTTCATTCACCTGCTCCGAACGGGAGGAGCTCTCCTCGCATTCCAGGTCTTCTATACGAACCAATAGCACGTGAAAACCGCAAGAATTGCGAGCTTTGGTGGCTCCTGGGCGGATTTCCGGCATCGCGGCTTCCTGCCGGCTGCGGTACGAAGGCCGAGCAGCTCCGGTGAGGGGCGAGCTCGGCTGGGGTCGATCAGGAGCAAACCACCTTCGCTTCCCTGAGCGCTGCGATCTCGCGCGCACAGATGCCGAATTCTTTCAGCACCTCCTCGGTCTGCTCGCCGAATTCAGGCGGTCGCGCCGCCCATCCTGCTCGACGTACCGCCGTCACGGGTTGGCCGACCAGACGGATAATGGCGGCCCTCCTCGTTCGGCACTCCTGGGCGATGCCGAGATGCTGCGACTTGGTGCGTCCTCGAACTTCTGGTCGATGTACAGGGCACGCCGACCTTGTTGAACTCGCGTACCCAGGGCTTGGTCGACTTCGTCACGGTGCGCTTCGATCTCGGCGTTGAGCGCGTCGCGGTTTTTGGAGCGGGCAGGGGCCGTCGCGTAGCCGGGATGGGCATAGAGCTCCGGTGTGCCGATCGTCCAGGCGCAGCGCTCCCAGATTCGTCCACCCGTGGTATCGATGTTGATGTTGGTCAGAGGTCTGTACGCGCCGGTGGAAGGACTGCCGAATACTGGGAGACAACATAGCTCGTCCTCCATCGGCTGTTGGTTCGGCATGACCAGGCGCGCGCAATCGCGAACTCCTTCACGGACTGCAATTTGGAATTTGGCAAAAACGCTTTGCCAAGGAGGCCGGAGGCTTCGGAAAGAGCCGCATCGAGGGCTTTTACATCGCTAAGGAATCGTGTGTGACGACATGGCTCGTTAGGCTATCGCCACGTTGGTCCGCGCTTGTGAGCTACTCGTTCTTCTGACAACTGCGCTCTCGGGTACATCCTCTGCGCCGCGGAGCTGGATTCGTGATGCTTGAAACCATTCTTGTTGCTTGGGCTATCGCTCTCGTGCTGATTGCATTTTGGGTATTACAGTATATTGATTGCGGTGCTGGTCGAGCCAGTGTGCGCAGCCAGGGTTGCCTGCGTGGTCGCCTTTCGCTCGGCGAATGCGGCAGAAATATCGCGGAGAAGATGATCCAGGCTACGAGGGCCACCCATCCCTCTGTTCTGACAATGTACAAAAAGTCAGTTTCTAATGTAGTTTTATACGCAAGTTTGCGTATCTCCCAGAGGGAAGTCAAATGGCTTCTAAATTGCTGCAGCGTTGGCGGGCCCGACACTTACCGTTGGTTTGTCCGCGATGTCTCAAGAAAGCCTCCAAAAATTCATTCGCGCGAGGGCGATGGTTGCTCCAAGGCGAGGAATTATCGTGCGAACGTTGTGAAAGATCCGCCGACATCGCAGGATGGCGCCTCGCGGCCGATTATGCGCTACGACCTTCAGAAAGATTCCCAAGCCCGTTCCCGGACGTGTTTCGATGATTGGGGAGGCTTAGGCAGACCGATCAACGCTGCCTGTTAGCCTTGGTGTCCCGGACGCGCAGCAGTTCTCACGCTGCTGCGCAGAGCCGGGACCCAGTCGATCCGCTACGTAGGCGACTTGCTCGCTTGTATGGTCGACGTCATCCAAACAGCGACATGCCCCCCACGCGCGCAAGGCTGCGTCAAGAAGAGCGCTTACACCATTTGCCTCGTCCAATGGACAAACAAGCTTCGTGACTGTCCTGCGAACAGAACTCTCGCGTTTGCGAATGCGCTTGAAAGCGAGCTTTCCTGATCTGTCTGGAATCTAACAGTCTGTCTTCTGCTTGCCTCCAAATCGACCCTGGCTGAGTTCCGGCGGTTACCTAGGAACGATTCCGTGACCCACGTTCTCGGAATAGAAAGCGCGCATTCCATTCTGGTCTTCTATTCTTCTCGATAGGGATCGTCCGGAAGATTCGTCGTTCTGCTGGATGATCCTCCCTGCTGCAAGACTAACGCCAATCACATAGATCCAGCCCGGCACAAAATCGAAAAGGTGCGAGTTGAATAGCGAGCTGACTGCATTCTGCACCACGACAATGAAGCCCAGCCATGGATAAAAGCCGGAACCCCGAAAAAGGCTAAGGTGACCAATCCACATTGAGTACAAGGCGACACACCCGATTAGTCCCCACTGCACGGCTACGCTGAGAGTTTGATTGTGTGGATTGCTGATCGTTTCCGAGCCAAGCCCGGTTTGCCCCAGTGCGGCGCGATCGAATAACATTTGGGTAGATCCTGTGCCGTGCCCGATGACAGGAGCTTCTCGAACGAACCCCACCGACTTGCGCCAATACTCGAGTCGCAATCCAGCAGAGGTTATATCATTACCGGCACCGTACTTTGAATATTCGAGCAGGATACTATTCGTTCGATTTTGTAGATTGGGTGAGGCAAACCACGCAGACCCTGCAAGCAATATGCAAAATGCAATCGCTCCATAAAAAAGTGAGCGCGGCAAATAAAACGCTCCGAAAACAAACAGCATGATCGGCACATATATTAGAGCTGTCCGCGCGAGGACCACGAAAGTCAGATTGGCAAGAAATACAATTGATAGCGCGAGCAGAGGCAACGCCAAATGGATCCTTCCCTCTTTGATCAACTCAGAAATTGGCCAAGCTAAAACCACAGCGCACAACGCAAACGATTGGCTTTGATCAATGTAATTCTTTACAGGGACACCGGGCTGCAAACTTGCCGTCGGGGTGAGATTCGGCACAAACGCTGTGACCCACGACAAGGTAAGGAGAACAGTGCAAGATCCAAGAAATGCCAAGGCTATCCAAAATGAGCGCGATGACTCTCGAAAGTAGTAGATTAAGAACGGCATCATAAGAAACTTTAGCGTGGGATTTACGCCTCGTAGTCGAGCGGTCCAAGAGACGTCAGTCGCCCACAGAGTGCCTATCACGGCTATTGCAAATAGGGCCACCGCAAAACCCGCTTTGGAGCGGCCTACTAAATAAGCAAGTTCTTCGAGTCGGATCCTTGGGAACACGCTAAGTACCCAGAGAGCGCTGAAGATTGAGGTGACGGTTGTAGACCACGGTAGCGATGCGACCGCGATCACGGCGAGAACATCGCTCGTTGTTGTTGAGCTCAAGAGGGTCGGAAAGCGCCGGAAATCTCGGACCCAACTGTACCACTTCTTGTCTACCGTAAATGAGCTAAGCCCGCTGTCCATAGTCCCTCGATTGGTTTGCATGGCAACGCGATTCCATGCGCTCAAGATCGCAGCTCAAGCAAGAGAGCGCCTCAGACGATAAAAGCTCTTCTTAAGCTTTCGATCTCGTCGGGCCCGAAGCCGAACTCCTTCAGCACCTCGTCGGTCTGCTCGCCGAATTCCGGCGGCCGCGCCACCATCCTGCTCGGCGTGCGCGACAGCGTCACGGGCTGGCCGACCAGGCGGATATGCCGGCCTTCGTCGTTCGGCACGTCCTGCGCAATGCCAAGATGCTTGACCTGCGCGTCCTCGAACATCTGGTCGATGGCGTAGATCGGCCCGCAGGGCACGCCGGCCTCGTTGAGCTCGCGGACCCAGGTCTCGGTCGGCTTCGTCACGGTGCGCTTCTCGATCTCGGCGTTGAGCGCGTCGCGGTTCTTGGAGCGGGCAGGGGCGGTCGCATAGTCGGGATGGGCATAGAGCTCCGGTGCGCCGATCGCCTGCGCGCAGCGCTCCCAAATCCGCCCGCCCGTGGTGGCGATGTTGATGTAGCCGTCTGAGGTCTTGAACACGCCGGTCGGGATGCTGGTCGGGTGGTTGTTGCCGGCCTGCTTGGCGACCTCCTTCTCCATCAGCCAGCGCGCGGCCTGGAAGTCGAGCATGAAGATCTGGGCCTGGAGCAGCGAGGTCTGCACCCACTGGCCCTTGCCCGACACCTCGCGCTCGAGCAGCGCGGTGAGGATGCCCATGGCGCAGAACAAGCCCGCGGTGAGGTCGGCGACGGGAATGCCGACCCGCATCGGCCCTTCGCCCGGCGCGCCGGTGATCGACATCAGCCCGCCCATACCTTGCGCGATCTGATCGAAGCCGGGCCGCTTGTGATAGGGGCCATCCTGACCGAAGCCGGAGATGCTGCCATAGACGATCCGCGGGTTGATTGCGGCAAGGCTCTCATAGTCGATGCCGAGCTTCCTCTTCACGTCGGGCCGGAAATTCTCGACCACAACGTCGGCCTTGGCGGCGAGGCGCTTGAACACGGCGAGCCCGCGCTCGTCCTTCAGGTTCAGCGTCATGGCCCGCTTGTTGCGGTGCAAATTCTGGAAGTCGGAACCCCGGCGAGGCCCGCCCGGCTGCTCGCCGCCGGCATCCTCGGTCCGCGCGTCGATCTTGACGACATTGGCGCCCCAGTCCGCCAGCTGCCGCACGCAGGTGGGCCCGGAGCGGACGCGGGTCAGATCGAGCACGGTAAAGCGCGACAGGGCTTCCGAGGCATGCGGGAACGGCATCGTGAAAGGCTCCGGGACAGATTGCGGGCCTACCATAGTGCCGAAAGATCAAGCGGCAAGCCCGGGGCCGCGCCCATGTCGCCTGCCGAAATGCCATGCCTGATGCGGTGCTGTGAGATCAGCGGGACAGGCGCTTCAACTCGGCACGCGCCTGCTCGGCCAGGGGATCATCGCCGTGCCGCGCGATGAAGAGCTCAAGGGCCTCCCGCGTTCCCTTCCGGCGGGCGGCTTCGTATTCCTCCGCCGTCGCAGCGGCAGGATCGCGGGCCATGGGCATGGAAGGCGCGCGCCCCCTGCTACCGTTATCGTGGGCCTTGGCCTTCTCCGCCATGGCAGGCAGTCCTCCGAGGGGGTAATGGGGCGGTCCAACAAGCGCGATTAATGCGCCAAACAGACAGGCCGGGAGTAAACGTAGTTCCATAAAATCTTGTAAATCACGGGGTTCCAGGAGCCGAGATCCTTATTCGCGTCCCGTAAGATTACGGGTCGAATGCGGGTAGAGGTCCGATGGTCTTGCCCCATTTAAACCAAACGTTCAGCTCTCTAGCTACAATCATCTGTTAACGCCTCGAATAGGACGGGGCTCGCTGATTCGGAGTTTCCCCTTTGGCTACCGCTGTCACGGTCACGAAGACGAATAACGCCGACATCGATGGCCTGCTGTCGGGGTACAAATGGTCGGGCACGATCACCTACAGCTTTCCGGATTCACCCAGCGACTACCCCAATCCGTACCCCGGCGGCAGCAGTGAGCCAACTACTTCGGGCTTCGCCGCGGCGCCGACCCAAATGCAGGCGGCGATCAACTATGCGATCGGTTTGATCAACGGCTACACCAACGCCAACATCCAGTTCGCGGGTACGAACGGCGCCGACATCATGATCGCGCAGTCGCCGGCGGCTAACCCGACCTCCTACGCCTACTATCCGGGCAATTATGCGTCCGGCGGCGATATCTGGTTCGGGACTCAGTACAATTATTCGCAGGCTAAACTCGGCAATTATTACTTCGCGACCGCGCTGCACGAGCTTGGCCATGCCATTGGTCTCAAGCACAGTCAGGAAGCCGGTGGTCCGGCCAACGTCGCAGTGCCGAGCGCGCACGACGACAGCGAATACACCGTCATGAGCTATCGCAGCTATGTCGGCGCTTCGACTACGGGCGGGTACACCAACGAGGCGTACGGATATTCGCAGACCTACATGGCCAATGATATCCTGGCGCTGCAGACGATGTACGGCGCGGACTACACGACCCAGAGCGGCAGCACCGTCTACACCTGGAATCCGACCACGGGACAGGAGTTCATCAACGGTGTCGGGCAGCTCGCGCCGGGCGGCGGCATCGGCGGCTCGGCCAACCGCGTCTACGAGACGGTCTGGGATGGCGGCGGCGTCGATACCTATGACCTGTCGAACTACACGACCAACCTGAGCATCAATCTCAACCCCGGCGCCTCGTCGGTGTTCTCCTCCCTGCAGCTGGCCTATCTCGGCGACGGCCATTACGCGGCGGGCAACGTCTACAACGCCTATCTCTATGGCGGCGACGCACGCTCCTACATCGACAACGCCGTCGGCGGATCCGGCAACGACGCCATCGTCGGCAACGCCATCGCCAACACGCTGAACGGCGGCGGCGGCAACGACACGATCAACGGAGGCAGTGGCAATGACACGATAGTAGGAGGCTTCGGCACCGATACGGCGGTATACTCGAGCGGTAGCTCCAGCTATGCCATATCGTACAATTTAGCGACTCAGACCTTCACGATCGCCGATCAGCGTTCCGGCTCGCCAGATGGCACCGACACACTGACGGGAATCGAATACTTTCAGTTCACCGATGGCTTCATCGCAAGCTCTGCGTTTACCAACGGAGGCGTCGTCACGCCTACTGTCGGTCACGTCGCCGCCGATTCTCCAGACTTCAATGGCGACGGCAATACCGACCTGCTGCTTCTGAATGACGGCATTTCGGGCGTAGCGGTGTGGGAGTTGAGCGGCACCCAAGTGCTGGCTAATCCACAGGTCGGGACCATGGCTGCAGGATTTCATTTCGCAAAAGAAGGCGATTTCAACGGCGACGGCAAGACCGACATGCTCATGCTGAACGACAGCACGCATGATGCCCAGGTCTGGCTCATGAACGGTACGCAGATCAGCGCAGCCGGAACAGTCGGCACGATCAGCGCCTTTGGAGGTTGGGGTTATGCCGACGTCGGCGATTTCAACGGCGATGGGAAGTCCGATCTGCTGCTCCTCAACAGTGTGAACAAGGGGGTTGCAGTCTGGGAGCTCAACGGGACCAGTGTCCTTGCCAACCCGCAGGTCGGCACCATGGCCTCTGGATTTCATTTTGCCTCGACCGGCGATTTCAATGGCGACGGCAAGACTGATCTCCTGATGCTCAACGATACGACGCATGCTCTCCAGGTCTGGCTCATGGACGGCACCCAAGTCACCAGCGAGACAACGATTGGCACAATTAGCGCCTCCGCTGGCTGGCGCTTTTCCAACGTCGGCGACTTCAATGGCGATGGCAAGTCGGACCTGCTTTTGCTCAACGATGCCACGCATGGTGTCGCAGTTTGGCTCATGGAAGGCACGCAGGTGACCGCGAACCCGCAGATCGGCACGATTAGTGCCTTCGCCGGCTGGCGCTTTGCCGACACTGGCGACTTCAATGCAGATGGCAAGTCCGATCTGATGTTGTTCAATGACAACACTCACGGGGTCGCTGTCTGGGAATTGAACGGCACCCAGATCATCGCTGCTCCGCAAGTGGGGATTGCGGCTTCGGGTGACAGCTATGCACGGCTGGAGGATATCAACGGCGACAATAAATCGGACATCCTTTTTCAGAACAATACAACCCATGTCCTGACGGCCTGGGAAATGGACGGCACCCAGATCGCGCTGAGTGGACAAGTTGGAGCCATTAACGCCAACGGCGGCTGGCATCTGGTCACCTAGGCGCCCCCCTCCAACGCAAGCATTGATCAGCTCTTCGAAGTTGAAGAGGGTCATTGCATCGGATACAAACCCGGATCTTAATCGCCGGAAAGCTCATTGCCGGAACAAGCGCAACGGGCTGATCGGGCAGATGTTTGAGCTTGCGACGAACCCAGCATGACGCCCCGACAGCGTCGACATTCGGCCCGCGGACCAGCTCATTCCGTGCGGCCTCGAGAGGGGCGATCTTGAACGACGCGCCGTTCCGGCAGGAGACGATGGCGGACGCCGCTGTGCCGGACGATCCGACTCGCTTGCGGCGACTCATTCAGGCCTGGTCGGCAAATCTGGTACAGATCCTGCTTGGCCTCACTCAGCAGCTGGTCCTCATTCCGGTGTTCCTGCATATCTGGACGGCCGATGTCCTGGCGGCCTGGCTCGCCGTCTGTGCGGCCGGAAGCCTTGTGGTTATGGCCGACGCCGGACTGCAATTGCGCGCCGTGAACCGCTTTCTTGCCTTTAAGACCTGCGCTGATTGCGATGGACGTACGGCGCGCTTTTACGCCAGCATGCTGAGAATCTACGTCTCTGTCGTCGTCGTGCTGGGGGCAGGGCTTGTTGGGGCCGCGCAACTCTGGCGTCCCTCCGCGGTACTCGGATTTCACGCGACGGCCGACTTTGACGCCGCGATGCTCGTGATGATGCTGGGTATGCTTCTAACGATACCCGCCAACCTGAGTTCGGGTCTCTATCGAGTGCGCGGTCACTATGGTCGCGTGGTCTGGCTGCAGAACATGGCGCTCCTGGTCAGCCAGATCGCCCAAGTGATCGCGCTTGTTGTTTTCAGCAATCTTCTCCCGGTGGCGGTCGCCTTTGTCTCTGCACAGATTGTCTTCGCCGGTTTTCTTATCGTGTTCGATGCGCCGCGTCTGTTTCCGTTTCTGCGTCGCGGCGGCGCCACGCCTCGCCGGGGCCGGTCATGGCGATGGGGTCTCGGTCAACTCGGCCTCGCGCTGCCATTCGCTGCCGGCAGCTTCACGGAACTCGCACTCGTCAATCTGCCTGTCCTGCTGGTGAGCTCGCTCGTCGTCGATCGCATCGAAGTCGCTCAATGGGGCCTGACGCGGGTGATTGCGACACTTCTGCGAGGACTCTGTCAACAATTGAGCATGCCTCTCGCCTCAGAGCTGGGGCACGACTATGCTGTCAGGGACAGGGAGCGGCTGCGGCGGCTTTATGCACGGGGATCGGTCTTTGTGACGACGATCGCCAGCCTGATCGTCGGAGGTCTGCTGCCGTTCTGGGCGAATTTTTTCGCGCTATGGACGCACGGCACAATTCCTTATGACGGACCGCTCGCGATCACACTGCTGTTCGGATCCGTCGCGGTCGCGCCCTCGCTGCTCGCACTGGTGTTCGCCTATCACAGCAATCGTGGGGCGCTGCTGGCCCGTACCAAGCTGCTGCAGCTCGTCCTCTTCCTGGTGCTGTCGTTCGTGTTGATTCCGAAGCTCGGCCCGCTCGGCGCCGCTCTGGCCATTGTAATCAGTGATCTTGCCATTCAGCTTGGCCTGCTTGCGCGGGTTGTTTTATGGCAGACGCTGCAACGCCCCATGGGGCACGTCATCTTTCTCGCCGCAATCGCCATCGCCATCGTATCGACAGGATGGGGCATCGGCATCGTAATCGCCTCTCAGGTTGGAGGAGGCGGCTTGGCACATTTCATCGCTGAATGCGTGATCTGGTTGATCGTCGTCAGCATCGTTGCCAGTCCACTTGCGATCAGGAAGGTGCGCTCCCGTCTAATGGACATCATACCGGCGTGATCGAGCGACAACTGCAGCATGAGTGCGAGGCGACTCTTAAGCTGTTCATGGGCGACTGTTCCCATCCAGAGGCGATCTTTTCGGCAAATTGCGCCAGCTGCAGTTGGCCGGTCGTACGAAACCGCCCGCGCAACGCGGATCTAGTGATCCGCCGAGACGCACCGACGAGGGTAACGTCGAAAACTTGCGAAAGCGCGGCGCGGGCAGGGTGTCGAGGACGACGGGCTCGAAGGCAAGATGAACCACCTCGGCGCGCGCACCATGGGCGTGGAAGTAATGAACGATGGCCGTCATCTGCGAGATCATAAGCTCGTAGACCGACCTGTCCCGACCGCGCAAGGGCGAGATGCCAACTTGGCCGGTCAGGATAGGGCGGCAGATCTGCTTGATCCTGCGCGCCAGACGCGTGTCGATGTGGAACAGATCTTGGTTGAGGACGAGATCAGGTTTGAAATCCTCGACCTGCGCGAGCTCGATTTTCTCCGCTTCGGCAAAGCCCGGCCTTGCGCTCGAGCGGTCGCAGCACTGGCTTGAACGGTGCTACGGCTCGTTGCAGCATTCGGCAGAGGCGGCTCGGCGACGGTGAGGCCGTGCTCGCGTGACTGGCCGTCCGCGTACAGGGATTGTTGACGCGGATCTCGGCGGCGACGTACCCAACGCCCGCGAACTTGCGCGAGTAGAAATCATCAACGCCAAACGGTGGAGTTCCGAGCCCCATCTGCGCCGCGTAAGGCTCTTTTGCAAGTCCTTGTTGGGCGCTCGTCGAGCCAGGAGAGGAACCGAGGATAGTCGGGATCGAGGATCAAAATGCGCATAACTCAGGTCATCAAGTTCGTGACAGTCTCGGCAGTGTCATATATGTACCGGTGACCTGAATGCGCTGCGGAAGTTCGCGACGGTCTCTCACTGCCAGAAGGGCAGTGAGCTGCACAAAACAGGATGCGGGTCGGGTCCGTGGGCGTGGTGGCCCGATCGCCAAAAGGTAATAGGAAGTATCTGTTGCGCCGAAGTATGGCGGCACGTTGGCTGGACGAATTCCGATCAGACGAGATAGGGCAATCTCATCCTAGAATTGCATCGCTTCGGCTGCGTGCTACGAACACTCTGTATGCCTGCCGAGCCGTTTCGGGCTGACGACCTTGTTCTGTTTCGTCGCGGGCGTCGCTTCAAGAGGCTTTCATCCAGGAGCCGTTTTGCAGCATATTCCAGCCCCGACCCGCTACGTTGACCAGGGGGAGAAACTCTGTAAAGGTCGAATTTGTATGTATTTTCAGGAGAAGTCTGGGGGGATGAAAGTCACGTTCGTCGACTTCGACAGGCATGGAGATGAGCGTGGAATGTTGGTCGCCCTCGAAGAGGGGCGCAACATTCCCTTCACGATTCGCCGCGTGTACTACCTCTTCGATACCAGGCCCCAGGTCCGGCGCGGCTATCATGCGCACCGTCAGTTGAAGCAGATCATGATCGCGGTTTCAGGAAGCGTAAAGGTCCATTTGGACGACGGTTTTAAGGTGACAGAGGTCACGCTCGACAATCCCTATCGCGGCCTGCTCTTGGAAAGCATGGTCTGGCGCGAGATGTCCGAATTCAGCTCCGATTGCGTACTGATGGTGCTTGCAGACCAGCTCTATGATCCAGCCGATTATGTTCGTGACTATCAGGAGTTCTGCACGCTCGCCAAACAGGAGAGAAAATCATGAAGCGCCTCGTCATCGTCGGAGCAGGAGAGTTCGCCGAGATTGCGTTCCAGTACTTTTCCCACGATTCCGACTACGAAGTTGCGGCTTTCTCTGTGGACGCGGAGTTCATCAAGACTCCCGAGCTGGAGGGGCTTCCGATCGTTCCCTATGGCGAAGTCGTGGATCGCTATCCGCCCGCGGATTACGACATCTTCGTTGCGATTCCTTCCACGCAGCTGAACCGCTTGCGCACACGCTTCTACAGCGATGCCAAACAGAAGGGGTATCGGTTCGCAACCTATGTCAGCTCGCGGGCCTTCGTGTGGCGCAACGCCAAGATCGGGGAAAATACTTTCATCTTCGAGAACAACGTGATTCAGCCCTTCGTCACCGTCGGCAACAACTGCGTGCTCTGGAGTGGAAATCATGTTGGGCATCGCACAGTCATCAACGACAACGTGTTCGTCACCTCTCACGTCGTCATTTCCGGGTACTGCAATATCGGCGAGAGCTCGTTTCTTGGCGTCAATGCAACCATCAACGATCACATAACGATCGGACCGCGCTGTGTGATCGGGTCCGGTGCGCTGATAGCGAAGGACACCGACCCCGACAAGATCTATGCGACCATGCCGGCGCGCGCGGTCCCCGGCAAGTCGAGCCAGGACACCGAAACCTGAGTGGCCCGGATGCTTAAGTGGGAAAAAGAAGGGCTGATTTTTCGAGCATCCGACCATTGTGTCGGAAGCTGGATGGCGAACTCTGCGCTCACGCCTACGCCGATGCGTCTGAATGACGACACCATTCGCGTTTATGCGGGGTTCAGGGATGGGTCAGGTGTAAGTCGCATCGGCTATGTGGATGTGCTTGCCGACGCATCCAGGACAGTCGGAATATCCCGCCGGCCGGTCCTTGATGTCGGTCGGGACGGCTGCTTCGATGACAACGGGGTCATTTTGGGAGACGTCGTCCCGAGGCCAGACGGCATCTACATGTTCTATGTCGGATTTCAGCTGGTCGCCAAGGCGAAGTTCCTCGCTTTCACCGGGCTGGCAAAGTCGACCGACGGTGGTGAAAGCTTCGCCAGAGTGTCCGAGGCGCCGATCCTCGATCGCGGACCGGGACAGACGACGATTGGCGCCGTGCATTCGGCGATGTTCGACCAGGGCCGATGGAAGATCTGGTTTGCCTGCGGGGATGGATGGGAGTACATCGGCGGCAAGCCGTATCCTCAATATCACATTCGCTACGTCGAAAGCCCGGATCTGCTGGAGCTGCCCCGGCTCGGGCGCGAATGCCTCAGGCCGATGGGCAGCGAGTACCGGATCGGGCGCCCCCGCATCTACAGGATCGGTGGAAATTATGTCATGTACTTCACCTATGGAACGAGGTCAGGCGACTATTTGCCCGGCATGGCCTATTCGGTTGACGGGATTGAGTGGGTCCGCAAGGACGAGGACGTCGGAATCTCGCTGAGCCCTTCAGGTTGGGATTCCCGCACCCTGTGCTACCCAGCCCTGATTCAGCATCGTGATAGCATCCTGATGTTCTACAATGGCAACGACATGGGCGCCGACGGCTTTGGCCTCGCGCGCGCCAAAGGTACCCTCGGCCAGGGCTGATGGACAGGAAGAATGATCAGCGTTCGATCATACTCGGCTCAGGACGAGGCTGCCTGGAATGGAATCGTTCTGCAGTCCAGAACGGGTAATTTCCTGCACCTTCGTTCCTACATGGACTACCACTCGGATCGCTTCGTTGATCAGTCGCTGATCGTTCTGCAGGATGGCGAGCCCTGCGCGGTGTTTCCGGCCAGCCTGCACGGCGACACGATCAGCAGTCACGGGGGGCTGACCTACGGCGGGCTGCTCGCGACGACGGACATGCGAGCCACGTCGACGTTGGAAGCCTTTGAGAGGATCGCATCGCACTATTCGTCCGCTGGGCGGGACAAGATGATCTACAAGGCGGTGCCCCACGTTTTTCACCGCTATCCATCCGAAGAAGACCTTTACGCGCTGTTCCGGATGGGCGCGCGATTGCAGCGCCGCGACATCGCGTCGGTCGTCGAGATCGGCAAGGCTCCGAAATACTCGAAGGGGCGGAAGTGGACGATCAACAAGGCCAGGAAGGCGAACCTCGTCGTTGCCGCGTCGGACCAGCTCGATGCCTTCCACGAGCTGCTATGCGAGCAGGCTAGCGATCGCGGCAGGCAGGTGGTCCACACGTTGCCTGAACTACAATTGCTGAAATCGCGTTTTCCGGATCAGATCGTCCTGTACGAGGCAAGGGTTGACGGGCAGCTCCAGGCAGGGGCGCTCATCTTCGATTTCGGAAGCTCGGTGCACACGCAATATTTGGGTTCGTGCGAGCAAGGGCGTGCGAACGGCGCGCTCGATCTCATCATCTCCGAGCTCGTCAACAACCAATATGCGGATCGGCGTTATTTCAGCTTCGGAATTTCGACCGAGCAATCGGGGCGCTTTCTCAACGAGGGCCTGGTGGCACAGAAGGAAGGCTTCGGAGGGCGCGGTATCGTTCACGACTTTTATGAGATGGATCTGAAATGACCGTGATGTTTCTCAGTCTGCAAGAAGCCAATGCGCCGTATATGGAGGAGCTCAAGGCTGCTGCGTCGCGCGTGATCGAGTCGGGGTGGTATATCCTCGGCGAGGAGCTGAGCTCGTTCGAGCGCGAATTCGCAGATTACTGCGGATCTCGCTTCTGCATAGGCGTGGGGAACGGCCTCGATGCGCTGATCCTGACATTGCGTGCCTATATCGCGCTCGGCAGGCTGTCCGAGGGCGACGAGATCATTGTGCCCGCCAATACCTTCATCGCGACCATTCTGGCGATCACGCAGAACCGCCTTAAGCCGGTTCTCGTCGAGCCGGATCCGCGGACCTTCAACATCGATCCGGAAGGCGTTTCGCGAGCGATAGGTCCTAAGACGCGCGCCATCATGGCTGTGCACCTCTACGGACAATTGGCGGCCATGCCGGAACTGGCCGCGATCGCGCGGGCGCGAGATATCTTGCTCATTGAAGATGCCGCACAAGCCCATGGTGCGATGCTCGGCGCAGTAAAGGCCGGCGCGTTCGGCGACGCGGCGGCTTTCAGCTTCTTCCCGACCAAGAACCTAGGCGCGCTGGGTGACGCCGGCGCGGTCCTGACGAATGATGACTGTTTGGCCGAGCGGCTCCGCGCGCTTCGCAACTATGGTTCGAAAGTCAAATACTACCACGAATGCGAGGGCATAAACTCCCGGCTGGACGAGATCCAGGCGGCCATGCTGCGCGTGAAGCTGAAATACATCGACGACGAAATCGCTTCACGCCGGCGAATTGCCGCTGCCTATCTGGATGGCATCAAGAATCCAAAGATCACGCTTCCCTTCGTCGCGGGAGATCCCGCCACCCACGTCTGGCATGTCTTCGTCGTGCAATGCGAGCAGCGCGAGGCGCTGCAGCGTCATCTCGCATCCCGAGACATCCAGACGCTGATTCACTATCCAGTTGCTCCGCACCTGCAGAAGGCCTATCCGGACCTCCACGATCTGTCGCTTCCCGCCTCGGAGAGACTTCACCGCGAGGTTCTCAGCTTGCCGCTTGGGCCGACGCTAAAGCGCGAGCAGGTCGCAAAAGTCATAGCCGCATGTTGCGAGTTCTAAGATCAATTCAAGTGACGGGTCACTGCGACGGCACGGCTGCTGCCGTCGGTTCGTTCCCGCGCCCGTTCATGTCGAGCCGGTTTCCTGCTACGCACGGGAAAGGTGTGCAACCGTGATGAGTGCCAGTCCGGAGCAAGTGGAATCGAATCCGCCGGCGGGTCTTCCGTTGGTCTCGTTTCTAATTCCGGCCTACAACCATGAGCACTTCATCGAGAAGTGCCTCGATAGCGTTCTGCTCGACAAATATGCCAACAAGCAACTCGTAATCGTCAATGACGGCTCGCGCGATCGGACGGCGCAGATCATCTCGGAGTGGATAGCCAAGCATAAATCATCACTGGACATCCGCTATGTGGATCGAGAGAACAAAGGGATCGCTGCGACGCTGAACGAACTGACAGCCCTGGCCAGCGGAGACTATCTGCGGCTCGGCGCAAGCGACGATTATTTCCTCCCGAATGGGACCACCGCTCAGGTCGCCTACCTCGAAGCCAATCCGGCCAAGCTTGCCGTCGTCGGTGACTCGATCGTAGTCGATGACCAGGACAGGATGGTCCACGACAGTGCCATGGTCGGTCTGTTCCATGTCAACAAGGCCCGCTATCTGACGGATGAGGGAATGCGGCGGGAAATCATCTGCCGGTGGGCGATCGGTGGTCCGGTGCCGCTGCTGCGAAAAAAAGGGCTTAATGCAACCGAGGGCTGGGACGAAAACCTTCTCATTGACGATTGGGACTTCTTCTTGCGGCTTACTGCGCTGGACGTCGTCGGCTTCGTCGACGTTAAGGTCGGCGCCTACCGGGTTCATGGCACCAACACCAGCAAGACCAAGGACACCGGGAAAAGGATCGCCAATCTGCGCAATATGGCAGCGGCCGTGAGCCGGAATCTCGCCCTGTTCGATGGCCGCTACAGGACAATGCTAAGGGCGCAGGGGAGGCTTATCGCCGCCAAGATTGCTTATCTCGAAAGGCGCTATGTCAAGTCGGCCTGGAATGTCCTGATGTTCGGCGGGCTGCGGGTCTTGGCGTTTGTTGGTTCGACGCCGGCGCGATCGGGAAGTCTGCGGTGAGCGAGGCGCTGCGCTATCCATCGTTCTATCTGGCGCTGCCGATCCTGCTGGCGCTGTCCGTGATGCTCGTCAGTTTTGAGTTTTCGCTCGTCATGCTCGGCGGCGTGCTGTTCTTCGCGACGGCCGCCGTCGGCATCGTCGTGCTGGACTTCATGCTGGATATTCGTTTGCCGCCACTGCGATCGTTTCAGGGTGTGGATTTCACGGGAACGCCTCAAGGAGTGGTCGCCGCCGCCCTTTGCTGCTTGGTGGCGGGGTTCTGCGTGATCGACTTGACCGCTTTCCCCATCCCTCTCATCGTCGATCCCTCCTCATATGCCACCTTTGAGAATGGCCGCAATCACGTCCGCCACATCTCGAATTTGAGCTGGGTTTTGCCGCCCCTAGCGCTGCTCTGTTTCAGGGGCAGGGCCGCGCTTATCGCGCTTCTGGCGATCGGCCTGATCTTCCCCATCCTTGTGATCGATCGGAACCGTCTGTTCGCGGCCATATTCTCTCTGGTGTTAACGTTCGTTCTGCTGCAGAAGAAGTCGGCGCTGCTTTCCTGGAAAATTATCGTGCCTCTCCTATTCGCAGGACTGGCTGTTTTTTCGTTGTTGGGAGCCGTTCGCTCAGGGACCTTGAGCCATCTCAACCTGCCCTTGAGCGGCTTGTTCGAGAGCTCTCCGGAAGGCGTGAAGTGGCTGCTGCTCTACGTAAGCGCCGGCGTCTACAACTTCTCTTCCATCTTGGCAAAGAACTATCACAATGCGAATTTTCTGCTCAGCCAGCTCATTCCCTTCAGCGGCTCGGTCGAGACGCTCGGGACGGACATCCCCTTGGATGCGCCGACGATCAATGTCGGTACGGAGTTCTTTCCATTTCTAATGGCTATCGGCTGGAGCGGCGCGCTCCTGAGCGTGTTCCTGCTCTATTGCATGTTACTGTGGGCCATCGTGCTGCTGCGCGGAGGTATTTCCGTCTGGCGCCTCCTGATCTTTCTTCGTGTTGCTTACGTATCGGTCATGTCACCATTCGCTCCGCAGGCCTTTACCTGGACGAATTTCGGGTTCGTGGCGCTCTGTTTGATGATCCCGGTCGCCGGGCATTTTCTCCAAAGTGTGGTATGCGTGAAGGATGAAGGGAGGCTGATTGATGGCTCATGAAGACACGTCGGCGCCCGCGAAAGCTGTCGCTACATCAGAAGACATCAAACCGCACGACTTACTGCAGCTGTTCGTGCGCCAATGGAGGTGGGCCGCCGCGACCGTCGTGATCGTGGCGGTGATCGCGATTCTGCCTCTGAGCCGGATCAAGCCGCAGTGGGAGGCCCAGGCCACGATCCGCATTGGGCGGGTCTATGATGCTTTCGTGGGCTCCCCGCGGCTTGTCGGGTCAATTCAGGAGGTGCAGGAGCTGCTGCGGACAAAGTCATTCCTGCAGGACGCGTTGAAGCAATCCGGCCTCGGTTCGAATCCCGCTTCGGAGAGTGCGCCACTTCCGGGCGTAAAGATCGATTCCGTGCCGTCGACGGAACTGATCCGCATCACGGTGCGGGCCCCTGCGGCGGACGAGGCAACGCATGCCCTGGCTGCGATCTTTGACCGGCTGAAATCCGCGCACGGGGAGCTGACCCAAGCGGCGCGCTCCGAAGTCGAGAGCTTGGCACAGCAATATGCAACAGAACTCGCGAGCCTGCGCGAAGTGCAATCGAACCTGCTGAAGACGTTTGCGTCCGCAGGCAATTCAGGTGCAGACGACGGGTCGTCGGCTGTGGCATCGGTTGCATCCGCCATGGAAAGGAACGCCCGAGAAATAAGGGAGATCGAACGCCAGAGATTTCTGCTGCTGCGACGCGCTAAATATCAGTCGTCTCCGACTGAGATGATAGGAAAGATTTCGTCGGTCAGGATCGGGGGAGCGAGCCTTGGTCTCATCATCGTGTTCGGCATCGTCATGGGTCTGGCTGCCGGCCTGGTATGCGCCCTGCTGCGGGACTACGTCGCCAGGACGCGATGGCAGCGGCTTGCCGGTTAGAGTGCGACCGAGTTGCAGCGTCCATTTTGGCAGGATTGCTCCCACTGGAGGCAAACAAGAGCATGGAAAGCGTGGCCACGATTTGGTACGCATGCAGATCTTATTTCGGGCGCTCGGGCCGATCCTGAGTGACTCCTAGGCGACCGGTACGTAAGCGGATTTTTCCCTTGTCCATGTATCCCAAAGTCACGATCCTGCTCGCGGCCCGAAACGGCGCCGAGTTTATTTGCCAGCAGCTCGAATCCTATCGAACCCAGACCTATCCGAATTGGGAGCTCGTTGTATCGGACGACGGCTCCACCGACGCCACCCTAGCTTTGGTAGACGAGTTCGCAAAATCCGTAACTCAGCGGGTCGTTGTGCTTCGCGGTCCGCAACAGGGCTTCTGGCAGAACTTTGCCTCGATGGTCAGAAGCCCGGAGGTCTCGGGCGACCTGTTCGGCTACAGCGATCAGGACGACGTCTGGTTCGACCACAAGCTGGCGGATGCCGTCGCTTGGTTCGAGCAGCTTCCGCAGGACGAGCCAGCGCTTTTCTGCACGCGCACCCAGCTCGTCACCAGGCGGGGAGAGCCGATAGGTTTTTCGCGAGAGTTCGCACGAGCGCCGGCATTCGCCAATGCGTTGGTTCAGAATTTGGGCGGTGGTAACACCATGATCTTCAATCAGCCAGCCCGATTGGCGCTGCAGAAGACGCCGCCGGACGCGTCAATGGTTGCGCATGATTGGTGGACGTATCAGGTTGTCACGGGGGTTGGGGGACGCGTACACTTCGATCTGCGACCCAGCCTGGCCTATCGGCAGCACGGGGAGAATGTCTTCGGAAAAAACGTCGGCCTTCAGGCGCGCCTGACGAGAGCGTTCGGCCTGGCATCCGGGCAGATGGCTCAATGGAACGAGATCAATCTGAAACTGCTTGACCAAGTTCGTGCCCAACTGCGTACGGAGAACCTTGTGATCCTGGACCTGTTCGCCAGGGCGCGGACGGCTTGGATGCCCATGCGATTATGGCTACTTTGGAGGTCGGGGGTCTATCGACAGACTGCCATCGAGAATCTCGCACTCAATCTTGCAGCGATCTTCGGCCGGATTTGACGGCTGTCTCGGCAGCCTCGGAACTCACTCAACCCGCTGGACGGTGCCTATGAAAATCGAACGTTTGAGTATTCCGGACGTGCTGCTCCTGACCCCCATGCGGCATGTCGACGACCGTGGTTCGTTCTCGGAAACCTTTCGGGCGGATCTCCTGGGAGCCCATGGTCTCGGTGCGGCTTTCGTGCAGGACAATCACGTCATCACGAAACGCAGGGGGGTCGTGCGTGGTCTGCACTATCAAATTGAGCCGCGGGCGCAGGGAAAGCTCGTGAGGTGCTCGAGAGGGGCAATCCTCGACGTCGCAGTGGACCTTCGCGAAGCGTCCCCGAGCTATGCGAAGCATGTCGCCATCGAGCTGTCGAAGGCCAATTGGCAGCAGCTCTGGGTGCCACCGGGGTTCGCGCACGGCTATATCACCCTAGACGATAATTGCGAGGTCATCTATAAGACGACCGATTATTATTCGCCGGCTCATGAACGGGGCATCGCTTGGGACGACCCCGCGCTCCAGATTGACTGGGGCATCTCTGCGACCGAAGCGACCCTGTCGGATAAGGATCATAATCTTCCGCGTCTGGGCGAACTGGCACGGCTCCAACTGAAGTTGTAGGTGATCATGCGGGTTCTTGTGACTGGCGGGGCTGGGTTCATCGGATCGGAAGTCTGCCGTTATTTCATCTCCGGTCTTGGGCTCGATGTGGTGGTGCTGGACAGCCTGAGCTATGCAGGAAATCTGGCATCGCTCGCTGCGGTAGCCGACAGTCCGAGGTACGCATTCGAAGAGGGCGATATCTGCGACCGAGATGCGGTGGAATCGGTTTTCCGCAAATATGAGCCGGGCGCGGTCGTTCACCTCGCTGCCGAAACCCATGTCGACCGCTCGATCGGGCATTCTGAGGTCTTCGTTCGAACGAACGTACTTGGAACCTTTACCCTGCTGGACGCGTCGCGTCGCTATGTCGAGCGCAGTCCGAGCGTCGCTCAATCGTTTCGCTTCGTGCACGTGTCAACCGACGAGGTCTATGGATCCTTGGGTGCGGAAGGCGCCTTCACGGAGACGACGCCCTATGACCCAAGCTCTCCCTATTCGGCCAGCAAGGCGGGCTCGGATCATCTGGCGAAGGCCTGGCACCGCACCTACGGTCTGCCGGTGATCGTTTCCAATTGTTCCAATAACTACGGACCCTACCAATTTCCCGAGAAGCTTATTCCCCTGATGATCCTCAATGCGCTCGAGGGTAAGGCGCTGCCAGTCTACGGAAATGGCCTGAACGTTCGCGATTGGCTCTATGTCGAAGATCACGCCCGGGCGCTCGCGAAAATTCTCGCCCAAGGCCGTCCGGGCGAGACTTACAATGTGGGCGGACGCAACGAAAGGACCAACCTCGACGTGGTGCGACAGGTCTGCTCCTTGCTGGATCGGCTCCGTCCGGCCGGCACCTCGCACCATGACCTGATTTCGTTCGTCAAAGATCGTCCTGGGCATGATCAGCGCTATGCGATCGATGCAACGAAGCTGGAAAGCGAGCTCGGCTGGCGCGCCAACGAGACATTCGAAACGGGCATCGAGAAGACGGTGCGCTGGTACATGGAGCGCGCCGATTGGTGGCGTCCGTTGCGGGATCGAGTCTATAGCGGCAAGCGACTGGGTCTGATTGGAAAAGACAGCTCATGAGGCTCTTCGTCGTCGGTCGCGAAGGCCAGGTGGCCAGATCGTTGCGCGAAGCCGCTATGAGGGAGAATGATCTCGTTCTCCAGTCCGTCGGCCGTCCGGAAATGGATCTGCTGCATACAGGAGCGGTAGCGGCGGCAATTGCCAGGTTTCGCCCGGACGTCGTCGTCAATGTAGCCGCCTATACTGGGGTTGATAGGGCCGAAGACGAGCCGGGAGTCGCTTTTGCGATCAACCGTGACGGTGCAAGGGAAGTCGCCGCGGCTGCTGCGAGCGAGGACGTTCCCATTATCCACTTCTCGACCGATTACGTTTTCGACGGAAAGAAGCCGAGCCCCTATGAAGAGCACGACGCTCCCAATCCGCAGAACGTCTACGGATGTTCGAAGCTAGAGGGAGAGCGAGCCGTTATGTCGGCGAACGTCCGGCACATCATCTTGCGGACATCCTGGGTGTATGCGCCGTTTGGAAGCAATTTCGTGCGGACCATCTGGCGCCGGCTGGTCGAGGGGCAGCGCCTTAAGATAGTCAATGACCAGACTGGGTGTCCAACCTATGCGCCCGACCTCGCCAACGCGGCACTCGCGCTGGCGCGCCGGCTGATCCGGACAGGCTGGCAATCCGATTATGCTGGAGTGACGCACGTCGTCGGTTCCGAGGCCGTCACTTGGTACGACTTTGCGCTCCTGATTGCGAAAAGGTATACAGCCGAGACGGCTGGGTCGGCCGAGATCATTCCGGTCTCCTCGTCCGAATATGCGGCGCGCGCCCTTCGTCCGGCGAATTCACGCCTATCGACTAAGCGGCTGCAATCCGTCTTCGATATCCGGCTGCCATCGCTGCAGCCGTCACTCGAGGATTGCCTTGATCGCATCTTGAAGGAGCAGGGAGGCTCATCTTGAGAGGAATCATTCTCGCCGGCGGCAGTGGCACGCGGCTGTATCCAATGACCATGGTGACCTCGAAGCAATTATTGCCGGTCTATGATAAGCCGATGATCTATTATCCGCTGACGACGCTGATGCTCGCCGGCATCCGCGATATTCTGATTATCTCGACACCGCACGATCTTCCTCACTTCCAGGCCCTACTTGGTGATGGCAACCACTGGGGCCTGTCGCTTTCGTATGCGCAGCAGCCGACGCCGGGTGGTCTTGCACAGGCGTTCGTCATAGGTGCTGAATTTATCCAAGGCACCCGCTCGGCGCTTATTCTGGGCGACAACCTGTTCTTTGGTCAGGGGCTTCAGCAATTGCTGCTTAACGCTACTGGCCGGACGAACGGAGCAACCATCTTCGCCTATCAGGTGGCAGATCCGAACCGCTACGGCGTGGTAGAATTTAGTGGACTCGGCAAGGCTCGCTCCATTGAGGAGAAGCCGCTGAAGCCCAAATCGAATTTCGCCGTCACAGGTCTTTACTTTTACGACGAACAGGTTGCGAATTTGGCTTCGACTATCAAGCCTTCGGCTCGGGGGGAACTCGAAATAACCGATTTAAATAAGCTATACCTTGATCGTGACCAATTGCACGTTGAGCGGCTAGGACGCGGCTTTGCGTGGCTCGACGCGGGCACACCCGAAAGCCTGCTCGATGCCGCCGAGTTTGTCGCGACGATCGAGAAGAGGCAGGGTTTCCGCATCGCCTGCCCAGAGGAGGTGGCATTCAATCAAGGTTATATCGATCGGTATCAGCTGGAGCGATTGGCATCTCAAATGGGCAAGGGTGATTACGCCTCGTACCTGCGTAATCTTTTGGATACATGATTGGGCAGCGATCATACGCCAACACTAAGGCGTTACGAATCTCTGGTCCGAGAGGTCATTCCTGAACCAGATCCATTCACCGATCTGGCTTTTGTGCTGGATGCATTGATGAGCGCGCCAAGTGCTTCTTCGCCTATGTCGATCAAATTAACGCACGATACCGCGAAGGCGGCGACACAGTGATCCTCTCGGCCTGTTGAGCCAAGACTGAAAGCGGCTGCTTGGCGCATATTCGATGAAGTGAACATTAAGATATTGAGCGCATTTCATCGCTGGCAAACATCGCGAACTATCGTCTGCCCAATTTGGAAGCTATTTGGGGATCATCGTTATACGTGAGCACGGCGCCTATAAACCACGCACAAAATAGGGCGAACGTAACGTAACTTCCGTCAGCTCCTCGAAAACATAAAGCTTTCTCCATTGCGGAGAACTTGGGGTCGCAATACGGCCTCAGTGGCCTGCGGACGCTATCGTCGAGGGCGAACGAATGCAAGTTCGTACAATGCACTCGGAGTCAGGCCAAGCTGGATCGGATTGTGCTGAGGTCTTGGTTATCAACGCTGCGTTCCGCTTACTTTTCCGTCTCGCGTGGATTACACAGCTGTTGCAAGATCGACGCCAAAAGACCATATCAAAGTCATCGAATTCCTGTCAGGTGCCTCCAATTCGTAAATGCGGGCGAGATGGGCGGAATACTGCTTTCTGCCGCCAAGATGCTGATTTCGCGGCGCTGCTCTACCTGGCGCTGCGCAAGGTGGACTGTGCAAATTGTTCTCGCGATTCGCGAGGCGCAGCCTGTTCTGAATCGGCGTGGCGATTGCCTCGTCCACCTGCTCGGCATCCTTATCGCTTGGTGCCTGGTGCAGTCGATCGCGCCAATCATATTCGGCCAAATATTCCTGCTCGTCCCGCCAGTGATGGTGATCACGGTGATGCCGATCTCGATCGGCGGCTGGGGCGTGCGTGAGGCCACGATGAGCCTAGCCTTCGGCTTCGCCGGACGTGCTGCGAACAAAGGAGACAACGTCCCGCTGCTGTTCGGCAACGTGTTCTTCATCGTTGGCACGGTAAGCGGTCTGATCTGGATCCTCAACGCGGAGAAGAACGCGCAAGGATCGGCTCCAATCGGGGTGCTAGGGTGAGCCCGACCGCCGACGCCCTCGCCTTCCTGCTCTCGCTGCTTGCCGCCGGGATCGCGGCGCTGATATCGGCGCTCGTCACCTGGGCCGGACGCCCGCTGCTCCAGCGTTACGCGCTGGCGCGGCCGAACGCGCGTTCCTCGCACCGCGTCCCGACGCCGCAGGGCGCCGGCATCGCGGTGATCGCCGCGACGCTCATCGCCGCCTCGCTGTGGGCGAACGCCGCGAACGTGGCGATCCCGCCGGCACTTGTCCCTGCTACTGTCGTGATCGCGCTGGTCGGGTTTGCCGACGACATCGTATCGTTGCCTGTGCTGGTGCGGCTGGTGTTGCAGGCAGCTTGCGTCGGCGCCGTAGTGCTAACTTCGCCCGAGACGGCGCGCATCGTTCCGGCACTGCCGCTTGCGCTGGAACGGGGGCTCGTCGTGCTTGCCGGCGTCTGGTTCGTGAACCTCGTCAACTTCATGGACGGGCTCGACCTGATGACGGTGGCGGAAGCCATACCTATCACCGCTGCGCTCGTTCTGCTGGGATGGCTCGGAGATCTGTCATGGCCGGCCGTGCTGATCGCCACAGCGCTGTGTGGCGCCATGCTTGGCTTTGCGCCGTTCAACCGTCCCCTCGCAAAAGTCTTCTTGGGCGACGTCGGCAGCCTGCCGATCGGCCTCTTGCTCGGGTGGTGCCTGCTGGAGCTCGCCTTTCGAGGCCAAGCGGCGGCGGCGCTGCTGCTGCCGGCTTATTACCTCGCCGATACCACCATTACGTTGTTTCGCCGCATCGCTCGCCGCGAACAATTCTGGTCGGCGCACCGCTCGCATTTCTATCAGCGCGCCACCGACAACGGCTTCACGGTGCCCCAGGTGATCGGCCAGGTGTTCGCGCTCAATTTCGTGCTGGCACTGCTTGCTGTCGTCATTGTTCGCGCTAATTCATTCGCGCTCACGCTCGTCTCCCTGCTCGCCGGCGCGATCGCGGTCGGATTCGTGCTGCGCCGCTTCTCCCGTCCTCAGGGCTCTTGATCGGATACTGCTAGGCGTAAGCCCTCCTCGAGAGATACCTGCGGCTGCCAGCCGGTCGCAATCGCCTTCGAGATGTCGAGCTCGAGCGAGCCGATCAGGCCGTCCTGCATATCCTGACGCCCCATCATGCGCAGGACCGTGCCGAGCAGGCTAGGCGGTATGCCGAACAGCCGGGCGCTCTTGCCGGAGGCTCGCGCCAGGCATGCGATGAATTCAGGCGTCGAGACCCGCTCCCGGTCGGCCAGTAGGAATACCTCGAAATTGCTTGCCGTGTTAGGATGGCGGAGTCGATGCTGGATGAATGACGACAGGTTCTGCACGGCAAGAAAGTTGCGGCGATTGCGGATCGCCGCAAAGGGCATTGGCAGGCCCAGCCTCACTGCGCGCGCCAGTAGCGGGAAATTGCCCTTCGCGTGCGCGCCGTAGATCAGCGGCGGCCTGATCACCGAAATTTTCATGTCGGTGTCGCGCGCGAGCGTCCTCAAGCCTGCCTCGGCCTCAGCCTTGGATGTGGCGTAGAGGCCACGCGGCGTCGGCAAATCGCTCTCGCGGAAGGGCAAGCGGCCGTCATTGCTGCGGCCATGCACCAGAACAGTGCTGATGAAGATGAAATGACGCACGCCGCCCGTTGCTGCGAAGCGTGCAAGGCGTAGCGTGCCCTCAACATTGACCTTTCGGTAGAGCTCGGCCGCGTGCTCGTCGTTCTTGTAGTGCACGCGGGCGGCGAGATGGATCACCGCGTCGACGCCTTCATGCGCGGCCTGCCAATTGGTTTCGGGGCCGATCGAGTCGATCACGAACTCGCCGTCCGCCCCTGCCGGGCTGCGCACCGCGTGGCGGAGCGACCAGCCATCGCGCGTCAATTCGCGCACTACGTGACGGCCGATGAAGCCGCTCGCCCCCGTCACCAGCGCGACCGGCTTTGTCTCGCTCATCGTTGCTCCGCAGGCTCGGGATTGCGCAACAATTCCTCGATCAGGCTGGCATAGGCTTTCATCGCAGTCAGCCGGTCGAACCGCGATGCCGCCTTCACCATGTACTCCGCCAGGGCGCCGTAGCCAGAGCAGGGCGCCGCGCAGATCACACCAGTCAGTTGATCCGGCCGTCCCAGAAAGTACTGGCTCGCAACGATGGTCTTGCCGGAAGGCTGCATGGTCAGGCCGCGGTCGACCCGAATTCGGGCACCGCATCCTTCAGGATGGTCCTGATGGTGGCGCGATCGTCGCGTGCGATCGCCTGCTGCAGCGCCGCGATCCATTTGCGCAACGTCTGCATCGGCGGCTCGTTCGGCTGCGCGGCCATGATGCCGGCGACGCCGATCTCGCGGGTTGGCTCCTCGGTGGCGAACAGGATCTCGTGCAGGCGCTCGCCCGGCCGCATGCCCGTGAACACGATCTCGATGTCGTAGCCGGGCTGCAGTCCGGAAAGGCGGATCATGCGCTCGGCGAGATCGACGATCTTCACCGGCTGGCCCATGTTGAGCACGTAGACCGAGACGTCGGGACGGTGCGTTCCGAGCGCATGCGTGGCCGCGGTGATGACGAGATCGCAGGCCTCGCGAATGGTCATGAAGTAACGGACCATATCGGGGTGCGTCACCGTCACCGGGCCGCCGGCCTCGATCTGGGCCTTGAATTTCGGAACCACCGAGCCGTTCGAAGCCAACACGTTGCCGAACCGGACCGAGATCAGTCGCATCGGCGGCTTGGCGCCGTGCGCCCCGGCTGCGAGGTCGTGATCCAGCGCCTGGCAGTACATCTCCGCAAAGCGCTTGGTCAGGCCGAGC
>NZ_JAVAYN010000196.1:0-263 GCF_054863025.1 Bradyrhizobium sp. 23AC | reverse complement strand
AAACCGCTTCACACTTTTCCGGATCATGCTGTAGCAGCCCGGGCGGCAGTTGGGTCCACGAGCTCGAGGTAGTCGCGATGGAAGGTCTCCACCTGAATTCGGCGGTCGAATTTCACGCGAACGCTACTTGGATAGGCGCTCCGACCTACGATCGTCCCTTCAAGACCCGCGTAGCTCGGGTGGCGACGACGTCCAAGGTTGCTCATCGTTACGCGATTGCCAGGCTGGATCAGCGACTGTCCCGTTCTCTCGATGCTCTGTCG
>NZ_JAVAYN010000195.1:0-263 GCF_054863025.1 Bradyrhizobium sp. 23AC | reverse complement strand
CCTTGGCCGCGATGATCGACGATCACCACGTCGTAACCGCAGTGGAACAGATCGTAGGCCACCTCGGGGTATTTCACGTAGCTTTCGATGCGGCCGGGGCTGACCACCACCACGCGCTGATGCCGCGCGGAACTGAAACGCACAAAGCGGATCGGCACGCCGTCCACGCCGCTGAACTCGCCTTCTTCGCGCTGCCGCCAGAAATCCAGCAGCGGCCCGGTGGCGAAGGCAGCGAACTGCGTTTCACGCGTTAACCAGTCATC
>NZ_JAVAYN010000194.1:0-264 GCF_054863025.1 Bradyrhizobium sp. 23AC | reverse complement strand
GCCGTGACATCCTGCCGCATTTTGGCGGACACCCGATGGTAGCAGGAATGACACTTCAAGCGGATGATGTTCCTTTGCTTAGGGAAAGATTGAATCAATATGCAAATGAAACGTTGACAGAAGAAGATTTTATTCCAATTCAACGGGTTGATGCGGTATGTAAAGTGGACGAGATTACGGTGCAGGCCATTGAAGAAGTGGGGATGCTGTCCCCATTTGGCATGCAGAACCCTAAGCCGTTTATCATGATTGAAGACGCCAAGC
>NZ_JAVAYN010000193.1:0-264 GCF_054863025.1 Bradyrhizobium sp. 23AC | reverse complement strand
CTGTTCCTGTCGACGGTCATGATCCTGCCGGGCCGCTTCAGCGCCGATAACTTCACCCTCGATTACTGGATTGGTCACAACCTTGACACCGTGGCCCTGCACAACGGGATCCTGCTGAGCGCCGAATTCTGGCATACGGTGTGGAACACCCTGGTCATCGTTGGCTCGGCGTCCCTCGCCTGCGGCCTGCTGGGCCTGCTGGTGGGCTACGCGGTGCTGCGCTGCCACTTCCGCTGGGTCGCCGCCGTCCTGCGTCAGCTGACC
>NZ_JAVAYN010000192.1:0-264 GCF_054863025.1 Bradyrhizobium sp. 23AC | reverse complement strand
ACACCTGGGGTAACAGCTGGCGGCCATTCTGGTCGCACAACATCCCCTCCATGTTTTCGCACAGGGCTTGAACGACCTCTCGCAATTTTTCGAAAGGTTCTTCAGAGCGCGGCACTTGGGGCACATCCAAACTCAACCAAAGCTCATGAACGGCAGTTTGATCCAAGTTAGAGGCCTGCGCGGCTTGGGCGTCATAGGTTAACGTCAACAGCGGTGCATGCCCTGCAACAGTGGATGGCAATTGCAAGCGCCCCGGCATAGCGC
>NZ_JAVAYN010000191.1:0-264 GCF_054863025.1 Bradyrhizobium sp. 23AC | reverse complement strand
GCAGGATCGAGATGTTGCGGGCGAATCTCGCCGAGCGGCGCGGCAGGGGTGGGCAGCAGCGTTTCGACAACCTTCGCCATCGGTCCCGTCAGCCCGATCAGAAGCACGGCCCGCGTGAGGTTGAACCCCAGGTGAAAGGCAATCACCTGGGTATGCAAGCTCGAGAAGTTCTGTTGCAGCAGATGTTCAATCTGGGGGAGCATGACCACTGCCAGGGCGCATCCGAGCAGCTTGAACAGCAGCCTGCCGAGCGGGAGCCGCATG
>NZ_JAVAYN010000190.1:0-265 GCF_054863025.1 Bradyrhizobium sp. 23AC | reverse complement strand
GCCCGGTACCCCAGGGAATCGTCCCCGCGACAGCCAACCTGCTGAGGACACTGGCAGGCTTCCTGCCTGGGGATAGCCGTGCGGGACGCCCCGGCGGCACACGCCGCCGGAACGCTCGTCCCCTTCCGGCGGAACCCGTGTCCCCCCCACTCCACGCGATGATCCGACCTCTCCTGCTGCGGCGCGACGAGCGTTGCGCTGCGGACCTGCCGGGGCTGCTGCTGCTGCTCGTGATCTCCAACGCGCCCGCGCTCCGCGCCTGCGT
>NZ_JAVAYN010000189.1:0-265 GCF_054863025.1 Bradyrhizobium sp. 23AC | reverse complement strand
AATGCAGGTTCGCCATGTAGAGTAAATGGCCCTTTGCGTTCAATCTCGCGGATCCCTTCTGCTTTGACATTACCAGCAACAATACCAGAAAAGGCTTTGCGTAAGTTGGAAGCGAGTACCTCGGGACGCTGATTGAGATGTAAATCCAAGCTCGCCATACTGTCATGAGTCGGATCAAAGGGCAGTTGGAATTCAGGTTCAATTTTTAAGGACCAGTTATAACTGTAAGCATCGTCGTGATCTTTTCGATGCTGACGAACCAGTG
>NZ_JAVAYN010000188.1:0-265 GCF_054863025.1 Bradyrhizobium sp. 23AC | reverse complement strand
TCGCGCGCTACATCGGTCGCCACGGAAGCGGCCGCGCGAAGGGCCGCATTGCCAAAGCCGTGCTCATCGGCGCGGTGCCGCCGCTGATGCTCAAGACGCCCGCCAACCCCGGCGGCTTGCCGCGCGATGTCTTTGACGGCTTCCGCGCCAAGCTGCTGGACGACCGGGCGCAGTTCTTCAGGGACATTCCCACCGGCCCGTTCTACGGCTTCAACCGCCCGGGCGCGAAAGTCTCGCAGGGCCTCATCGACAACTGGTGGCGACA
>NZ_JAVAYN010000187.1:0-265 GCF_054863025.1 Bradyrhizobium sp. 23AC | reverse complement strand
ATGCCGTCGATCGCTTCCTGCCCGTCGACCAGTATATCGGCGGTGTCGAGCACGCGATCCTGCACCTGCTCTATTCGCGCTTCTTCACCCGGGCGATGAATCAGACCGGCCATGCCGGGCTGGATGAGCCCTTCGCCGGCATCTTCACCCAGGGCATGGTCGTGCACGAGACTTATCGCGCCGAAAATGGCGACTGGGTCGAGCCGGGCAATGTCCGCATCGAGGTCAGCGGCGCCGAGCGCAAGGGCTTCGACGTCGAGACCGG
>NZ_JAVAYN010000001.1:560894-1078029 GCF_054863025.1 Bradyrhizobium sp. 23AC | reverse complement strand
CACGCTGCCAAATCCATGCACTATGATGTGTCGGCCATGTCCCCGAACACCCGTCGGTCATGTCCCCGGGCTGAACATCAAGTCGGGCGATGACAGCGGAGTGTGTGGTAAGCGTTATGGCGCACGCCACTCACACCCCGCCGACCAAGCTCATCACAAATCGGCTGCCGACGATAAACAGATAACACCCGAACGCCACTTCCAGCGTCCGCTTCGACATCGCATGCGCGGCTCTCACGCCTAGCGGCGCGGTGACGAGGCTCATCGGCATCACCAGCACGGCGCCGATCAGCGAGACGTAGCCGAGCGCGAACGGCACTTGTAGCGCTGCGACGGCCGGATAGTTCGCCGCCGCCGGCCAGCCCGCATAGATGTAGCCGAACGCGCCGGGGATCGAGATCAGCACCGCGAGTGCCGATGACGTCGCGACCGCCTGATGGATTGGACGGCCGTAGAACGTCATCAGCAGGTTCGAGAACAGCCCGCCACCGATGCCCATCAGGGTCGAGAGGATGCCGACACAGAAGCCGTAAGCGCGCATCAGCGGGCCCTTCGGCAGGTCGTCGCCGAACTTCCAGCCTTCGCGCGCGAAGATGAGGCGCGCCGCCGCGGAATAGGCGACGCAGACGAACACGATCTTGAACAGCCGCTCCGGCGCATAGCGCGCGATGACGCTGCCGACGACCACGCCGATCACGATCGGCAACCACCAGACCCTGAGGATGGCCATGTCGACGGCGCCGCGCTTGTAATGCGCCTGGAACGAACGGATCGAGGTCGGGATGATCACCGCGAGCGAGGTGCCGATGCAGAGCGGCATCCGCACCTCCAGCGGCACGCCGGCGATGCGAAAGCATTCGTAGAACACCGGCACGAGAATCGCGCCGCCGCCGATGCCGAACACGCCGGCCAAAAATCCCGAAAGCGCGCCGGTTGCGATCAGCAACAGCGCGAGCTCGACGATGTCCTTGATATCAAGTCCTGCAATCACCCCAGACCTGCCCCAGCGACTGGTCGCAACCTCTCCCGACGTCAGCCGGAGACGGCTGCGGTCCCAGCTTTAGGCGATCCGGGTTGCGTGGTCGACGCACCGGACGTCCGGCTGGGGTGGAATGCCGGCTGCGCATATCCGCGGTCCCAGCGAAACCGAGCCAGCGTGCGGCGGGCCGAGTCGCCCTGGCCCTGGTGAGGCGGCTACGGCCGGCTCGGACCGATTGGTGCGAGCGGCAAGCGGCGGGCAGTGGGTTAGAGGCGTTCCAATAGTGATTTCAATGCGCCCTGCGCACGCCACGAAGTAATGAATTTGTATTCTTAATTTCGCTGGCGGACCGATGCTCTGGTATACCAAGCCCCTGATTGGCCTTGCTTCATCAAGGCTCTAGAGCTGAACTACGATTCGATTTATGGCAATTTGGAGATTGCACAGGCCAAATCGACTCCGTAAATAGAGCCGACCTTTCCGATCCCCGCGCGCCCCCTGCTGGGCCGCCATAAAACATCAAAGCCCATGACCGCACGGATCGAACGACCCCTCTCGCCGCACATGCAAGTGTACCGCTGGACGCTGACGATGGCTCTGTCCATCATCCATCGCGCCACCGGTATTGCCCTCTATTTCGGAACCCTGCTGCTGGTCTGGTGGCTGGTTGCCGCGGCTTCCGGCCCTGCCGCTTACGCGCACGTCCAGGCCTTCGCCGGCAGCATCGTCGGGCGGCTGATCGTGTTCGGCTACACCTGGGCGCTGATGCACCATATGCTCAGCGGCATCCGGCATTTCGTGTGGGACCTCGGCTACGGCTTCAAGGCCAATGAGCGGGAAGCGCTGACCTGGGGCGCCCTGATCGGCGGCATCGCGCTGACGGTGCTGATCTGGATCATCGCCTATGCGAACGGAGGTGGACGATGAGCGCATCCGAAACGCCGAAGCGCAGCCTGCGCACCCCGCTCGGCCGCGTCCGCAATCTCGGCGCCGCGCATTCCGGCACGTCCGATTTCTGGCGCCAGCGCATCACCGGCGTCGCCATGACGCTGCTGATGATCCCGGCGCTGGTGATCATCGTGATGCTTCTCGGCCGCAACCAGGTCTACGCTGCGCAGACCCTGAGCTCCATTCCCGTCGCGGTGATCCTGCTCCTCTTCATCTTCGCCAGCGCCTGGCACATGAAGATCGGCATGCAGGTGGTGATCGAGGATTACGTCCATAACGAGAAGCTGAAGCTCGTCTCGATCATGCTCAACAATTTCTTCTCGGTCGCCGTGGCGCTCGCCTCGACCTACGCGATCCTGAAACTGTCCTCCGGAGTGTAGCCCATGGCCACTACAACGAATGGCACGGGCAACGGCGCTCCCGCCACCAACGGCAAAGCCTATCCTATCGAAGACCACACCTATGACGTCGTCGTGGTCGGCGCCGGCGGCGCGGGTCTGCGCGCCGTGGTCGGCTGCGGCGAAGCGGGCCTGCGCACCGCCTGCATCACCAAGGTGTTTCCGACCCGTTCGCACACGGTGGCGGCGCAGGGCGGCATCTCCGCCTCGCTCGGCAACATGCACAAGGACGACTGGCGCTGGCACATGTACGACACCGTGAAGGGGTCGGACTGGCTCGGCGACCAGGACGCGATCGAATACATGGTGCGCAACGCGCCCGAGGCGGTCTACGAGCTCGAGCATTGGGGCGTGCCGTTCTCGCGCACCGAGGACGGCAAGATCTACCAGCGTCCGTTCGGCGGCATGACCATGGACTACGGCAAGGGCCAGGCGCAGCGCACCTGCGCCGCCGCCGACCGCACCGGCCACGCCATGCTGCACACGATGTACGGCCAGTCGCTGCGCCACGCGGCCGAGTTCTTCATCGAGTTCTTCGCCATCGACCTGATCATGGACGACCAGGGCACCTGCCGCGGCGTCATCGCGCTCAAGCTCGACGACGGCACGCTGCACCGCTTCCGCGCCCAGACCGTGATCCTGGCGACCGGCGGCTACGGGCGCGCCTATGCCTCCTGCACCTCGGCCCACACCTGCACCGGCGATGGCGGCGGCATGGTGCTGCGCGCCGGCCTGCCGATGCAGGACATGGAGTTCGTGCAGTTCCACCCGACCGGCATCTACGGCTCGGGCTGTCTCGTCACCGAGGGCGCGCGCGGCGAAGGCGGCTATCTCGTCAACTCCGAAGGCGAGCGCTTCATGGAGCGCTACGCGCCGTCGGCCAAGGACCTCGCCTCGCGCGACGTCGTCTCGCGCGCGATGACCATCGAGATCCGCGAGGGACGCGGCGTCGGCAAGAAGAAGGATCACATCTTCCTGCATCTGGACCATCTCGATCCCGCGGTGCTGGCCGAGCGGCTGCCGGGCATCTCGGAATCCGCAAAGATCTTCGCCAATGTCGACGTGACGCGCGAGCCGATCCCGATCGTGCCGACGGTGCACTACAACATGGGCGGCATCCCCACCAACTATCACGGCGAAGTCCTGACCAAGAAGGACGGCGACGACAACGCCATCATCCCCGGCCTGATGGCGATCGGCGAAGCCGCCTGCGTCTCCGTGCACGGCGCCAACCGCCTCGGCTCCAACTCGCTGATCGACCTCGTCGTGTTCGGCCGCGCCGCAGCGCTCCGCCTCGCCGAGAAGCTGGCGCCCAATGCCAAGCAGCCGGAGCTGCCGGCGAACTCGTCCGAGCTCGCGCTCGGCCGCCTCGACCATTACCGCTACGCCTCCGGCGGCACGCCGACCGCAAAACTGCGCGAAGGCATGCAGCACGTGATGCAGAGCAATTGCGCGGTGTTCCGCACCGGCGAAGTCCTGAGCGAAGGCCAGAATTTGATCGAGAAGGTCCACAGCGGCATCACCGACATCGCCGTGTCCGATCGCTCGCTGGTGTGGAATTCGGACCTCGTCGAGACGCTCGAGTTCGACAATCTGATCTCGCAAGCGGTGGTGACGATGAACTCGGCCGCCAACCGCACCGAGAGCCGCGGCGCGCATGCCCGCGAGGACTTCTCCGAGCGCGACGACAAGAACTGGATGAAGCACACGCTGGCCTGGCTGGACGATGCCGGCAAGGTCAAGATCGAGTACCGCCCGGTTCACGACTACACCATGACCAACGACGTGCAGTACATCCCGCCGAAAGCGCGTGTGTACTGAGCGAACATTAGCCGTCATTCCGGGGCGATGCGCAGCATCGAATCCGGAATCTCGAGATTCCGGGTCTGGTCCTTCGGACCATCCCGGAATGACGAAAGGTTAGAGCAATGGTTGAATTCGCACTTCCGAAGAACTCCAAGATTTCCGGCGGCAAGACCTGGCCGAAGCCCGCGGGCGCGACCGAGACCCGCGAGTTTCGCGTCTATCGCTGGAATCCGGACGACGGCAAGAATCCGAGCGTCGACACCTATTACGTCGACACCAATGATTGCGGTCCGATGGTGCTGGACGGCCTGATCTGGATCAAGAACCACATCGACCCGTCGCTGACCTTCCGCCGCTCCTGCCGCGAAGGCGTCTGCGGTTCCTGCGCCATGAACATCGACGGCCAGAATACGCTCGCTTGCACCCGCTCGATGCACGACGTGAAGGACGGCGCGGTGAAGATCAATCCGCTGCCGCACCAGCCGGTCGTGAAGGACCTCGTCCCCGACCTCACCAATTTCTACGCACAGTACGCCTCGGTCGAGCCGTGGCTGAAGACCACCTCGCCGACGCCGCAGAAGGAATGGCGCCAGACCCACGAGGATCGCGAGAAGCTCGACGGCCTCTACGAGTGCATCCTGTGCGCCTGCTGCTCGACCTCGTGCCCGAGCTATTGGTGGAACAGCGAACGTTATCTCGGCCCCGCCGCGCTGCTCCAGGCCAACCGCTGGGTGTCCGATTCGCGCGACGAGGCGACCGGCGAGCGGCTCGACAATCTCGAGGATCCGTTCCGCCTCTACCGCTGCCACACCATCATGAATTGCGCCAAGGCCTGCCCGAAGGGACTGAACCCGGCCGAAGCCATCGCCGAGCTCAAGCTCAAGATGGTCGAGCGCCAGATCTAAAGGCGCGATTCATGCTTCCTGTCCCGGCCAGTCCGGCCGGGACATTCCGAGATCGCGATCAATTCGAGTAGAATTTTCTCCGACCCGCTCTGCGCGCAAGTTCCCCGCGCACAACCAGCGGTTCCGCCACAAGTTGCTTCCTTCCCCGCGCGAGATTCAGTTAAGCTCCCGTCAGGGACGGAGCGACTGTGCAGAGGGCGCAACGCAACTCGCTGAAACTGTTGCAGTGGATGATGGCGGCATCCCTGGCGCTGCCGGTTGCGCTGTTCATCATCACCTCCGCGATCTCCTACACCTCGACCAGGGACATCGCCGACAGGGAGATCGAGCGCACGCTCGACGTCGTGCATGAGCACGCGCTCAAGGTGTTCGAGACCATCGATCGCAGCCTGGCCGAGCTCAACGAGGTCGTGCGCGGCCTTCCCGACGACGTCATCCGCGCGCGCGAGCCGGCGCTACACCGCCGCCTGAGGAGGCTGACCGATTCGCTGCCTCAGCTCAAATCGGCCTGGATCTTCGATGCGGACGGAAAAGCGCTGGTCAACAGCCTCGCCTCGCCGCCGCCGGAGCTCCGCTTTGCAGACCGCGACTATTTCTACGCTCATGTCGACCAGACCATCGGCAGCTTCATCGGCACGGCCCTGACGCCCCGTCCGCCCTATCAGGGCGCGCGCTTCTTCGGGGTGAGCCGCCGCCGCGACTCCGACGACGGCAGCTTCATCGGGGTGATCCAGGCCTCCGTCCTGCCGGAATATTTCGAGAGTTTTTATGCGCGGATCGGTTCCGATGCCGGCAGCTTCTTCACGATGGGACGCACGGACGGCGTGCTGCTGGCGCATTTCCCGCGGCTCGACCGCGACCTTCGGCTGGATCCGACCGGACCGGTCGGCCGGGAAATCGCGGCCCACCCCGAGCACGGCCTCATCACGGTCGCCTGGCCTTCGGACGGGATCGAGCGCCGCATCGGCTACCGGCGCGTCGCCGAATATCCGATCTATGTCAGCGCCGGGCTCGAGACCTCGGCGATCCGCGCGCGCTGGCTCGCCACCATGGGCCAGCATCTGGTGTTCGGCATTCCCGCCACCGCACTCCTGTTTCTGTTGCTGGCGCTGGCGTTGCGGCGCACGCAGCACCTTCAGGCCGAAGCCGCCAAACGGCGTGAGGCCGAGGAGGCGCTCAAGCACAGCCAGCGCCTGGAGGCGCTCGGACAGCTCACCGGCGGCGTCGCGCATGATTTCAACAATCTGCTGACGGTGATCCGCGCCTCGGTCGACCTGTTGAACCGGCCGCAACTGACGGAGGAGCGGCGGCAGCGCTACATCACGGCCATTGCGGACGCGGTGGCGCGCGCGGCGAAGCTGACCTCGCAGCTGCTCGCCTTTGCGCGGCGTCAGACCCTGAAGCCGGAGGTGTTCGACGTCGGCGAGCGGATGCAGGCGCTGCACGACATGCTGGCGCCGCTGCTGGGGCCGGCCATCGAGATCACCATGCGCCTGCCCACCGAGCCCTGCCTCGTCCATGCCGATGCCGGCCAGTTCGAGACGGCGCTGATCAACATGGCGACCAACGCGCGCGATGCCATGCAGGGCAAGGGCAGGATCGTTTTCACGGTCGAGGCCGCGACGACCGTTCCGGACACGCTGGCCCATGCCCCAGGCAGCCAGAGCTTGGAAAGCCAGAACTTGGGAAGCCAGAGCTTGGGAAACCAGAACCTGGCAAACCGCGGCTTCATCAGCGTGACCGTCAGCGACACCGGCATCGGCATTCCTGCCGCCCGACTGGAGCGCATCTTCGAGCCGTTCTTCACCACCAAGCAGGTCGGCCATGGCACCGGCCTCGGCCTGTCCCAGGTGTTCGGCTTCGCCCGGCAATCCGGCGGCGAGGTGACGGTGACGAGCGAGGTCGGGCACGGCAGCACCTTCTCGCTCTATCTGCCGCGCGTGCCGCCGGACCTGCTGCCGCAGCGGCAGGCGCCGAACACGGCGCCGGCGGTGGCCGGCAGCGGCATGTCGGTGCTGCTGGTCGAGGACAATATCGAGCTTGCCAATTTCGCCGCCGACGGCCTCACCGAACTCGGCTACAGCATCACGCTGGTCGACAACGCCACCGATGCACTCGCCGAGCTCGTCATGGACGCGGATCGCTTCGACGTCGTGTTCACGGACGTGGTGATGCCTGGGATGACCGGGCTCGATCTGGCGCAGGCGATCCGCGATCGCGGCATCGACGTGCCGGTCGTGCTGACCACGGGCTACAGCCAGGCCCTGTCGCAAGAGGGCGTGACCGGTTTCGAGCTCGTGCAAAAGCCCTATTCGATCGAGGAATTGTCGCGCGTTCTCCACCGGGCGGCGCGGATCCGGCGCGTCCGGGACGGCGCGGCCGAGTGAGGCGCCATGCGGAACCCGAGGGAACCGGTTGATTTCCTTCGCGTTGTCCGCTCATGCAAAAGCCGGCCGCCAAGCGCGAACAGGGCCCCAAACCGCCCATCGTCGGGATCGAGGGCGAGAATGGCGACGAGGTCGCCGCGCCACCGCCGGAATTGCTCGAGCCTGACCCGGAGCTAACGCCCGAGGAAGCGGAGCAGGCCCGCAAGGATTACCTGCTGACGCGGTTCTGGATCAGCGCGCGCGGCTTCTGGGGACGCAACGGCGATCGCCTCGCCTGGCCATTCTCGCTCGGCCTCGGCGCGCTGATCGTCCTGACCGTCGGCTTCCAGTACGGCATCAATGTCTGGAACCGGGCGATCTTCGACGCGATCGAGAAACGCGATGCGACCACCGTCTTCCATCTCACCGCATTGTTCTTCCCGCTTGCGATCGGCAGCATCGTGCTCGGCGTCATCCAGGTGTTCGCGCGCATGGGCATCCAGCGGCGCTGGCGGGCCTGGTTGACTGCGAGCGTGCTGACGCGGTGGCTCGCCAACGGGCGCTACTACCAGCTCAACCTCGTCCGCGGCGACCACGAGAATCCGGAATACCGGATTGCGGAGGATCTGCGCATCGCGACCGATTCGCCGGTCGATTTCCTCGCGGGCGTCACCTCGGCGCTGCTCTCGGCCGCGACCTTCATCGTCGTGCTCTGGACCATCGGCGGCGCCCTCAGCGTCACGTTCGGCGGCACGAGCATCACCATTCCCGGCTTCCTCGTGATCGCCGCGATGCTCTACGCCGCGATCGCGTCCGGCTCGATCCTGGTGATCGGCCGTCAGTTCGTCCAGGTCTCCGAGGACAAGAACCAGGCCGAGGCCGATTTCCGCTATACGCTGACGCGCGTGCGCGAGAACGGCGAGAGCATCGCGCTGCTCGGCGGCGAGGAGGAAGAGCGCGACGGCATCGACCGCAACTTCACCAGGGTGCTCAGGCAATGGGCGCAGCTCGCCGGCCAACACATGCGCACCACGCTGGTGTCGCAGGGATCGAGCCTGGTTGCGCCCGTCGTGCCGCTTTTGCTTTGCGCGCCAAAATTCCTCGACGGCAGCATGACGCTCGGACAGGTGATGCAGGCGGCCTCCGCCTTCACCATCGTGCAGAGCGCGTTCGGCTGGCTGGTCGACAATTATCCGCGGCTCGCCGACTGGAATGCCTGCGCGCGCCGCATCGCCTCGTTGATGATGTCGCTCGACGGCCTCGAACGCGCCGAGCAAGGCGATGGCCTCGGCCGCATCAAGCGCGGCGAGACCCGCAACGACGCCATGCTGGAGCTGAACGACCTCTCGGTCACGCTCGACGACGGCACGGCCGTGGTCGGCGAGACCGAGGTGGTGATCGAGCCCGGCGAACGGCTGCTGGTGGCCGGCGAATCCGGCACCGGCAAGAGCACGCTGGTGCGCGCGATCGCAGGCCTCTGGCCCTGGGGCGGCGGCAGCGTCAATTTCCATGCCGACCGGCGCCTGTTCATGCTGCCGCAGCGGCCCTACGTGCCCTCCGGCTCGCTGCGCCGCGCGGTCGCCTATCCCGGCGCCGCCGACCACTGGACCGTGGAGGAGATCGGCGAAGCCCTGCACAAGGTCGGCCTCGATCATCTCAAGGAGAAGATCGAGGAAGAGGGTCCGTGGGACCAGACGCTGTCAGGCGGCGAGAAACAGCGCCTCGCCTTCGCGCGGCTGCTGCTGCACAACCCCGATATCGTCGTGCTGGATGAGGCGACCTCGGCGCTCGACGAGAAGAGCCAGGACAAGATGATGAAGACGGTCACCGACGAGCTGCCGAAGGCGACCATCGTCAGCGTCGCGCATCGTGCCGAGCTGGAAGCCTTCCACAGCCGCAAGATCGTGCTGGAGCGCCGCAAGGGCGGCGCCAAGCTCGTCAGCGACATCGAGCTGATCCCGCGCAAGGGCAAGCGCAGGCTGCTCGGCCGATTTCTGCGGCAACGCAAGGCGCCGAAGAAGGCGGCATGAGGGAAGCGGTGTAACGTACTCTTTCCGTCGTCCCGGACAAGCGCAGCTCTAGGTAACGCGAAGCGTTGCCTAGAGCTGCGTGCAGATCCGGGACCAATACCCACAGGGAGGAGTTTGGCGACGACTCGGAGTGAGCATCTCGCATCAGACTCCTCCCTGGGGTTATGGGTCCCCGCCTTCGCGGGAACGACAGCGAGATTGTGGCTCGCATCGAGCGTTGGAGTCCCGCGCAAAACCGGCTATGCATGCGCCGCTTGCAACGAGGATCGCCTGCTTGACGACCGACAACGCCCCTTCGTCCGCGCCGTTCGGCGCGTTTGCGCCCAATGCGGCGCAGGCTGCGATCATTCGCCTCGCACAGCAGTCGGGGCTGAAGCGCGGCGCGTTCCGGCCCTGGATGTCGCGGCTGGTCAACCTGCTGCGCGGCGGCCCGGTCGACGTGCAATATCAGGGCGCATCGTTCCGCTTCTATCACCAGGGCAGCGCGACCGAGCGCGGCGCACTGTTCAATCCCGATTATAATCTCGACGAGCTCGACTTCCTGCGCCAGCATACCCCGGCGGGCGGCACCTTCGTCGACGTCGGCGCCAATGTCGGCACGTTTGCGCTGGTGATGGCGCGGCAGGTCGGCACCACAGGCAAGGTGGTTGCGATCGAGCCACATCCGCTGACGTTTGGTCGACTTTCGTTCAATCACGCGGCGTCGAAGACGGCGCAAGTGCGCCTGGTGCAGGCTGCGGCCGGCGACAGCGACGGCGAGCTGATGATCGAGAGCGGCGGCGGTAATCTTGGCGCCACTCACGTCGTCACCGGCACGGCGAGCGCCGAGGCGATCAAGGTGCCGTCGCTGCGGCTGACACGCATTCTCGACGAGGCCGGCGTCCGCCAAGTCGATTCGCTGAAGATCGACGTCGAGGGTTTTGAGGACCGCGTGCTGATCGGCTTCTTCCGCGATGCGCCGCCCTCGCTATGGCCGCGCGCGGTCGTCATCGAGCATCTGTCACAAAACGAATGGCAGCAGGATTGTATTGCCGACATGGTCGCGCGTGGATTCGCGATCATGCGCAAGACACGAAGCAATACGTTCCTCTCACGCTGACAAGGACGAAGGAGGTTACGATGATCGACCATCTGGGTTTCTCCGTCTCCGACTATGACCGCGCCAAGGCGTTCTACGCCGAGGCGCTGGCTCCGCTCGGCTACGGCCTGATCATGGAGGTCACGGCGGAGCAGACCGGCCACGCTGCCGCCGCAGGCTTCGGCGCCAACGGCAAGCCGGATTTCTGGATCGGCGGCGAAGGCGCCATGAACAAGCCGGTGCATGTCGCGATCGCGGCCAGGGACCGCGCCACCGTCGACGCGTTCTACAAGGCGGCCATCGCGGCCGGCGGCCGCGATAACGGCCCACCCGGCATCCGCCCGCATTACCATGCGAACTATTACGGCGCCTTCGTGCTCGACCCTGATGGCCACAACATCGAGGCCGTCTGCCACGCGCCGGAATAAGGCAGATCCAGCGCGGCGCGATGAGGGAACATCGGCGCGGCATCATCGTTGTTCTTCTCCGGACAACTGATCCCGATGATGCCGATGCCGATCGAACCGCCCGAGATTCCACCGGCAACACCGGGGACTCCAGCCGAACCGCCGCCCGGCATTCCGCCGGGCAATCCGCAGCCTGAAATCACGCCGCCGGTGCGCGAACCCGGCTCGCCACCGCGGCCCGACGAATTGCCGGGCCGCATGCCTGAAGAGATTCCATCGCGCGGGCCGAACGGGCCGCTGACGCCGAATCCTGCGACGGATGCAATTCCTCCGCGGGATCGCGCATGAAGCGGCCGATCACATGTGGGGCAATTGCAACCAGCGTCTGAATGCGCAATGAACGTTGCCGGAGTGACGTGATTTCCGTGCAGAAATAAATCGGGCCGCGACCGCATCGCCCGCCACAATCCGGCCTAACGCGTAGCTGTTCATCCCAACACTTCGTCAAAGAACCTTCCGGGGAAGTTCACCACCATGACCAATCTTCGTTTCGTGCTGCTCGCGACGACGGCTCTGACCGCGATGCAATTCGCAAGCTCCGCATCGCAAGCGCAAAGTGCGCCGCCGCTCGTGGTCGCACAGGCGCAGCCTCAAGACACGGGCCCTGACGGAAAACCGAAGCAGCCGCCGAAGGGACCCGCGGCTGCGCCGCCTGCTGGGCCCGCGCGCCCGGCCGCTCCGCCGCCCGCCGCTGCACCGCCCCACCCGCCCGCTGCGCCGCCGCCGGCTGCCGCACCGCCGCGTCCCGCCGCGCCGCCACCGCCTCCGCCGCCACCTGCGGCCCGTCCGGCCCCGCCGCCGCCACCACCGCCGCCTGCCGCACCGAAGCAACCGTCGCCGCCGCCGGCCGCAGCGCCGCAGCAGCACGCCCCGACGCCTCCGCCGCCTGCGGCACGCCCGGCTCCCACGCCGCCGGCACCGCCGCCTGCTGCAGCTCCGCAGCACGCACCGACGCCGCCGCCTCCCGCAGCACGTCCGGCTCCGACGCCGCCAGCGCCGCCGCCCGCTGCAACGCCTCCGGGCCGCCCCGCCCCGGCACCCACGGCGACGCCTTCTCCCGCGCCCGCAGCGCCGACGGCGCGACCGGGAGCGCCTGCTCCGACCGCCACACCTGCCCCGACTGCGACACCCGCGCCGACCGCAACGCCGGCTCCGGGCAGCACGCCTGGCGCACCGCCGGCGGGCCGTCCCGGTGCACCGCCGCCCGGCGGACGTCCCGGCACGCCTCCGGCTGCAGGATCGCCGGCTCCCGGTGCCGCGCCCGCTGCGACGGCCACGCCGGCTCCCGGCAGCACGCCGACGCCACCGCCCGGACGTCCGGGTGCGGCGACGCCGGCCCCCGGCGCGGCTCCGGCCCCGACTGCGACGCCAACCCCTGGTCAGCAGGGTGCAACGCCGCCCGCGGCCGGAACCCCGCCTGCCGGCCCGCAGGCTGGTGCCCCGCCCCGGCCGCCGGCGCCTCCCGCCGGCGCTGCCGCGCCGACCGTCGTCCCTGGCACACCGGCCGCCGCGCCGCCGCCCGACAGGGCACAATACAGGCCGCCGACGGTCGCGCCCGCCTTCCGGGCCGCGCCGACGATCGCCGCGCCCTTGCCGCCGCCGCCGCGCCCGCAGCAGCGCGACCTGACCCCGCTCGCGATCGGTGCAGGCGTGGTGGCCGGCGCCGTGATCGGCGCCACCATTGCCGACATGCACAGCCAGCGACGCGAGGTCGTCGAAGGCGGCCGCACCGTCTACACCGAGCCGGACCGCATCATCATCCGCGATCCGGGCGGGCAGGCTTATGTCCGCGGCAACGACCTCTATCGCTTCCGCTATGGCGCCCGTGACATCCGCACCGACACCGTCGGCGGTGAAACCCGCACCGTCGTGGTCCGTCCCGACGGCAGCGAGATCATCACCGTGGTCGGTGCGGACGGTTCTCTGCGGCGGCGAATCCGCAGGGACCCCCGCGGGGGCGAGCTCGTCATCATCGACAACACCTACCGCGATCCGCGGGCAGTCGGCGGCTTCTATGTCGACGTGCCGCCGCCGGTCGTGAACATTCCCTATGATCGCTACATCGTCGACGCCCAGGAGGCATCGCCGGACGTGATCTACCAGACCATGGTGGCACCGCCGGTGCAGCGGATCGATCGGCGTTACTCGCTCGACGAGATCCGCTACAGCCCCAATGTTCGCATGCAGATGCCGAGCATCGACGTCAACACGATCAACTTCGAGACGGGATCGTGGACCATCCCGCCGGACCAGGCGGCCCGGCTGCAGGTGATCGCCGACGGCCTCAACCAGGCGATTCAGCAGAACCCGCGCGCGGTGTTCCTGATCGAGGGACACACCGACGCGGTCGGCAACGAGGTCGACAATCTGTCATTGTCGGACCGTCGTGCGCAGTCCGCGGCCGAATTGCTGACGCAGCAATTCAACGTGCCCGCGGAGAACCTGACATCGCAGGGCTATGGCGAGCAGTATCTGAAGGAGCAGTCGCAGGGTCCGAGCCTGATCAACCGGCGCGTGACCATCCGCAACATCACGCCGCTGCTCAACGGCGGTCAGGCCTCGCTGCCGCCGCCCCCGCCCGGCACCGCCCCGCCGCGCTGAGGCGAAACACAAATGCAAATGGCCGGGAGCAATCCCGGCCATTTTTGTTTGGAGAGCATTGCCGCTATTGCCGAGCGGCCAGCCCCAACGCGTCGACCATGACGCGAAAGACTTCAGTATTGTCCATCGAGCCGCGCACATGATCGCTGCCCGGCCCCGTCGCCGTGAGGATGACATCCTCACCCGAATGCACACTGGCGCCGATCATCGCCGGCAGATTGCCCGGGCGCAGCACGACGCCCGGAACATCCTTGTATTTGTCGTTGGCCTTGAACGTCCCGTCCTCCGCAGCTTTCACCGTCGGCTCGTTGGGATTGTCGAGCTTCGGGCGGAACGTCTCGTAATGGTCCGGCAGGCTGGCCGAGAAGATGGCAAGCCGCCGGCTCACGTCGATGCGGGCCGGATAACCCTCCGCATCCGGCGCCGGATAATTCGGAAACCCGGCCTGGTCGTAGACGCCGACGCGCTCGCGCAGCGACACGTTGGGCGCGGTGCCCATGTCGTCATTCACCGTGCCGACGAGGCTGTTGGGATGATTGTGGTCCGCCAACACCAGGATGAGGGTGTCCTCGCCACGCGCACGCGCCCATTCACGGGTCTGACGCACCGCGTTGTCGAGCATGATCGTGTCGAAGACGGCGCGCTCCATGTCGAGCAAATGCGCGTATTTGTCGATCATTCCGGACTCGACCATCAGGAAGAAACCGGCCTCGTTCTTCGCCAGGATGTTCAGCGCTGCCTGCACCTGCTCGGTCAAGTCAGGCTGCTCGGGAAACTTCTTCACGCCGCCGGCTTTGAGGAATTTGCGGTCCAGCACGCCGTCCATGTTGCCGGCGGCGAAGAGGCCGAGCAGCTTGCTGGTCTCCGGCTTTGCTGCAGAAGCACCGAGCTCGCTCGCGGTGGTCGCCACCTGATAGCCTGCGTCACGAAACTTCGCGATGTAGTCGGTCTCGTCCTTACGCTTGGAGCCGGCGGCAGATTTCGGCAGGAAATTCGCGCTGCCGCCGCCCATCAGCACATCCGGCCTGGCCGCGAACAACTGCTCGACGATCTCGTCATAAGCGGCGCGCCTGCGCGTATGCGCGACCATCGCCGCCGGCGTCGCGTCTTCGATCTCGGTGTTGGTGACGATGCCGATCGCCATGCCGAGCCGCCTCTTGGCGAGGCTCGTGATGGTTTCGACCCGGGGATCGTCGAACGGGCTTGCGGTGCGGTCCGCATAGACGCCGAGAGCGTTGACGGCACTCTTGTGCCCGGTCGCATAGGCGCTGGCCGAGTTCGCGGAGTCCGTGATGATCGAGTCCGAGCCCGCGGTCGCCACCAGTGCCATATGAGGCATGTCGTCGATGGCGAGCTTGCCGCGGCTCTTGCCCTCCGTAATGCCCTTGGACAGGATTCGGGCCGCGACCCGATGCGCCGGCGACATGCCATCGCCGATGAACAGGATGACGTTCTTCGCCTTGCGCGGACCCGTGTCGTAGACCGTCCATGTGACGCTGCGCTGGCGCGTGCCCTCGCTGACGTCCACGACAATGCTGCCCGGCGTTGTCAGCGTGACGTCGCGCAGAATCAGCGCCGACTGCTCCTTGCCGTCCTCGCGCTCAATGAAGGTCCCTGAACGGCCGAACGTGGTCGCATAATCCGCGCCGTTCACCGTGACCTTCAAGCTGGCGGGATCGACCGGCCCGGGGAATTCGACCTTGAAGTCGAATTGGGCTCCGGCAAGGATCTCGGCACGATCGATCGGATAGATCGTCTGTGCCGACAGTGACGTTGTCCAAAGCAAGACGATGAGAGAGGCGACGGCCGATCCCTTGACCATGTTCGATGCTCCGCGATGCCCATTCAGGGGGAAGCGGGGAGCCTAACGGCCGAGGATGACACCGTCATTATGTCGTCCATCGCCCGATCGGGCGGCAAAAGGCCTCAACCCTTGTCGCTCTCGAGCCGGAAGATCTGCGAGCCTTCGCTGCCCGAGAGCAGGCCGGTGTCGCTGTAGAGCTTCAGCTTGGTGCGGGTGTCGGCGATGTCGAGGTTGCGCATGGTCAGCTGACCGATACGGTCGGCCGGCGAGAACGCGGCATCCTCGACCTTCTCCATGCTGAGCCTTTCAGGCGCATAGGTGAGATTCGGGCTCTCGGTGTTGAGGATCGAATAATCGTTGCCGCGGCGCAGCTCCAGCGTCACCTCGCCGGTGACGGCGCGCGCGACCCAGCGCTGCGCAGTCTCGCGCAGCATCAGCGCCTGCGAGTCGAACCAGCGGCCCTGATAGAGCAGGCGACCCAGGCGCATGCCGCTGATGCGGTACTGCTCGATGGTGTCCTCGTTGTGGATGCCGGTGACGAGGCGCTCATAGGCGATGTGCAAGAGCGCCATGCCCGGCGCTTCGTAGATGCCGCGGCTCTTGGCCTCGATGATGCGGTTCTCGATCTGGTCGCTCATGCCGAGGCCGTGGCGGCCGCCGATGACGTTGGCTTCCAGGAACAGCGCGACGGGATCGGCGAAGGTCTGGCCGTTGAGCGCGACTGGCTGGCCTTCCTCGAAACGAACCACGACTTTCTCGGCCTTGACGGCGCAGTCGTCGCGCCAGAACGGCACGCCCATGATCGGGTTGACGATCTTGATGCCGCTGTCGAGGCTCTCGAGGTCCTTGGCTTCGTGCGTGGCGCCGAGCAGATTGCTGTCGGTCGAATACGCCTTCTCGGCGCTCATCTTGTAGGCAAAGCCCTGCGCGGTCATGAATGCCGACATCTCGGCGCGGCCGCCGAGCTCGTCAATGAACTGCTGGTCGAGCCAGGGCTTGTAGATCTTCAGGCCGGGATTGGTGAGCAGGCCGTAGCGGTAGAAGCGCTCGATGTCGTTGCCCTTGAAGGTCGAGCCGTCGCCCCAGATGTTGACGCCGTCTTCCTTCATCGCCGCGACCAGCATCGTGCCGGTGACGGCGCGGCCGAGCGGGGTGGTATTGAAATAGGTGATGCCGCCGGTCGAGATATGGAAGGCGCCCGACTGGATCGCGGCGATGCCTTCATGGACCAGCTGCGTGCGGCAATCGACGAGCCGGGCCTTCTCGGCACCGAACTCCATCGCCTTGCGCGGGATCTCGTTGTAGTCGGCCTCGTCGGGCTGGCCGAGATTGGCGGTGTAGGCGTAGCAGCGCGCGCCCTTCTGCTTCATCCAGAGCAGCGCCGCGGAGGTGTCGAGGCCGCCCGAAAAAGCGATGCCGACTTTCTCACCCTTGGGCAGGCTTTTCAGGATCGTGGTCATGGCGCTTCCAATCGGGTCTCAAGGGGCTGATGTCATGGACGGGTTGACCGCGCGAATATCAAATTTCGCGAGGCTCGGCACCCATTTAATGGCTTAAACCGAGGGTTCGGGACCGGTCTTGCCGCCGAACAGGCGCCGGCGGAGCCGGTAGGCGGGCATGTTCAGCCGGGTCAGGGCGGCATCCACCGCCTCGTCCGAGAACCGGGTCCGTGGCCAGCGGTAGATCAGCGCGTAGGCAAACCAGATCACGACGAAACTGACGAGGCCGGCGATCGCCACATCGGTGAAGAAATGGCCGCCAAAGGCCATGCGCAGCCCGCTGGTGACGGCGCCGAACACCACCGCGCCGGCATAAGCGAGCGGGCGCCATGCCGGCGGCGCCAGCGCGGCCGGCGCCAGCGTCCAGAACGCGGTCGCGCCCTCGCCCGAGAAGAACGAGCAGTTGCGCACGCAATCGCCGCGCGGATCCCACCAGGCCACGAACTGCTGGTCGCCGGCGAACTGCGTCACCACCACCGGGCGCGGGCGGCCCCAATAGGTCTTGAAGGTGAGGTTGGTGAGGATGCCGGCCGACATGATGATCGTGACCAGCAGAAACACGATCGCGCGCCCCGACACCATCAAGGGACGATCGGGCCGGATCATCTTGACCACGAGCGCCACAAGCGAGGGCAGCACGAAGGCCCAGGCGACCCACATCGCGGCGTCACGCGCAAAGCCCGCCCAGTCGTTCAGCTTGAGCGGAAAGGTTTTGGTTTGGGGGTCGAAGGACAGCGACGCGAGCTTGAGATCGAGCTCGGGATAGAGGCCGAAAACGACGCCGATCACGAGCCACAGCGCCAGGGCGATGAAGAGTCCAGTCCGGTTCATGGCGCGCGGTTTAGCGGAGTGGAGAGGCGATGGAAACCCTTGCCAGGGTCATTCCGGGGCGGCTCGCGGAGCCGAACCCGGAATCTCGAAGCAACCTACCGCGCGTCCGGCCTCGAATTCGACGGCAGCGGTGGAGGCGGCCGGCGCGGGGGCGGCGGGATGCGCCAGGCGCCGGCATTGCGGCCGGCGATCAGCCAATAGACGATGCCGGCGACGATGCCGGCGCCGGTCATGATCTCCAGATGGCGCCGCACGATGCCTTCGAACTGAAACGTGTCGGAGTGAAAGGGAACGAGGCCGAGATAGCAGGCAAGCCCGACGAGGCCGCCGCCAACGGCGTAAGCGAGCGCGCTGCGGATGTAGAGGGCTTCGGTGATCGCAACGATCACTGCCGCCGGCACCAGCGCAAAGCCGGAGATGAAGATGAAGCCGAAGCCGAGCAGGATGTCGATCGCGCCCTGATCGACTGGGCCGGCGCCGAGATCGGCGAACTCCGGAAACAGCAGCGCGACGACCACGATCATGCCGCCGACGAAACAGGCGGCGAGGAAGCCGATGAAGATGACGATGAGGCGGCCGATCAGGGACATGCGGGGGAAGCCACCGTAGTCGTCATTGCGAGCGCAGCGAAGCAATCCAGACTGCCGCCACGGAGGGATTCTGGATTGCTTCGCTTCGCTCGCAATGACGAAGATGCGAGACGCAGGCACGCATCCTCAATCCGTCATCGCCATGGCGCGCAGCGCCTGGCGTTCCCTGGCGCTGAGCTTTTCGGTCTCCGACTTGAGCTGGCCGCAGGCGGCGAGGATGTCGCGGCCACGCGGGGTACGCACCGGCGAGGAATAGCCGGCGTTAAAGATGTATTCGGAGAATTTTTCGATCTGGTCCCAGTCCGAACACTCGTACGCGGTGCCGGGCCAGGGATTGAACGGGATCAGGTTGATCTTGGCGTGAATGCCCTTGAGCATCTTCACCAGCAATTTTGCATCGTCGAGCGAATCGTTGACGCCCTTGAGCATCACATATTCGAAGGTAATGCGGCGCGCATTCGAGGCGCCGGGATAGTCGCGACAGGCCTGCAGCAGCTCCTTGATCGGATATTTGCGGTTGAGCGGCACCAGCTCGTTGCGCAGCTCGTCGCGTACCGCATGCAGCGAGATCGCGAGCATGACGCCGATCTCCTCGCCGGCGCGCACGATGTTCGGCACCACGCCCGAGGTCGACAGCGTGATGCGGCGGCGGGAGATGCCGATGCCTTCATTGTCGCCGACGATCAGCAGCGCATCGCGCACCGCGTCGAAATTGTAGAGCGGCTCGCCCATCCCCATCATCACGATGTTGGTGACGCGGCGCGTGCCGTCCTCGCGATCGGCCCAATCATTCAATCGATCCCGCGCCACCATGATCTGTCCGACGATCTCACCGGCGGTGAGATTGCGCACCAGGCGCTGCGTGCCGGTGTGGCAGAAGGAGCAATTCAGCGTGCAGCCGACCTGCGAGGAGACGCAGAGCGTGCCGCGATCGGTCTCGGGAATGTAGACGCACTCGACTTCATGGGCGCGCTCGACATTGTCGCCGCTCGGCAGACGCAGCAGCCATTTCCGGGTGCCGTCGTTGGAGATCTGCTCGGCCACGACTTCGGGCCGGTCGACCGTAAAATGCTGTGCGAGCTCGGCGCGAATGCCCTTCGAGATCGAAGTCATATCGTCGAAACTCTGGGCGCCGCGGAAATAGAGCCAGTGCCAGAGCTGCTGCACGCGCATCTTGCGCTGCGCCGGCGCGACGCCGATCTCGCCGAGGCGATCGGCAAGCTCGGTGCGCGACAGACCGATCAGCGAGGGCCTCGCCGGCGGCACATAGGTCTCAAGTGGCGTCTTCTCCACCAGGATTGCGTTATGCGGCTCGGTCGTCGTCGGTTGCATTGAATGGACCTAAAGGTTTTGCGTCGTTTCGGAATGGTCCGAAGGGATCGCAAAGCGACCCTGAGGACCAGACCTCAGGTGCGCAACTGCGCACCGGGGAACCTCGAGATTCCGGGTTCGATGCTGCGCATCGCCCCGGAATGACGGAAGAAATCTGGAACCGGCCCTATATAGCAACCGGAACAGCCGATTGCGACCATGGCTGTCGCTTAGCCTTAAAGGACTAAGCCGAGAGGCTTACCGCCGGCAATCCTGGGCGATCTTGTCCAGCGCCTGGGCGAGGCCTTTCAGCGAGAACGTGTCGGTCGTCTCGGTGCCCTTGGCCGAGACACCCTTGACGACCAGCTCGGCGGATTTGCGCATGGCTTCGACCATCCGCTCCTCCTCGGCCGCGTTCTTGATCCAGAGGCCGTCGCCCTGCGTGTACATGGCGAAGGCGGCGCCGCCGACCTCGACCGACGATTCCGAGCCCGGCTTCAGCGCGTAGCCGATCATGACCGAGACTTCGTTGTTCACCTTCTCGGCCGGACGGGTCGAGACGAAGGCATAAGCGGGATCGCGCGGCCGATTCGGCGGATTGGTCTTCGACGACGAGGGTTTTGCCAGCGCGAAGCAGACCTTCTTGCCGTTGGGGGTGGCCGAATAAGCGCCCCAGGTGCCGAACTGGCCGATCAGGGTCGGCTCCGCGCCCCCCGCAACCGCCGCGGGCGGGACCGCAGGCTTGCTCTCGGGCTTTGCCGCACTCTTCGCAGCCGCATTGGCCGGCGGAGCCGCCGACTTCGGCGCGGCCTTCGGCGCCGGTTGCGCCGTCTGCGCCCGCGCAAGATCGGCGATCCCGCACGTCATCATGCCGATCATCAAAGCTAAAGATAGCACCCGCCACATGCTGGAGTGGTTCCCTCAATATTGTGACTGGAAGATGGCCCGGCCGCGCTTTGTCCCCCGGCAGGGATAGCCGGGAAAGTCCAATTTGGGAAGGCAGTTAGCGGTATCAGCGGCGCCTTAAGCTTTGGATCGCGCGGCGCGCTGGTCGGCCCATTGCGTCTCGGTCCAACGCAACAAATCCTCGGCGCCGGAACTGCGCAAATGTGCGCCACCGTCGATGACGACCATCTCGCCATTGATGTAGCCGGCGCGGTCCGAGACCAGGAAGCTGGCAAGGTCGGCGAGCTCGCTGTGCTCTCCGGTCCGGCCAAGCGGATTGCGCGCGGTCCAGCCTTCGTCACGGCCTTCGGGTCGGAGCTGCCCCGACGCGCCCGCGGTCGGGAACGGACCCGGGGCGATGGCGACGGTGCGGATGCCTTTCGGCCCCCATTCCACCGCGAGGCTTTTGGTCATCGCCAGCAGCGCCGACTTCGCCATCGCCGAGGGCACGGTGAAGGCGCGGCCGGTGATGGTCGAAGTCGAGAGGATCGAGAGCACGACGCCGCCATGCTTGTCCTCGATCCAGCGCCTGCCGGCGGCGAGCGTGCAATACATCGCGCCATGCAGCGTCGGCGCGAGGATCGCATCGGCTGCTCGGAACGATAAATGCTCGCTCTGTGCGATGAACGTCGCAGCGGCGTTGTTGACGAGAATATCGAGCGGGGCCTCGCGCCAGATCTGCTCCATCATGCTGTCGACGGCGGCGCCGTCGCGGATGTCGCAGGCGATGGTGGTGACCTTGCCACCGGTCTCTTCGCGCAGCTCGCTCGCGGTTGCGTCCAGCCGGTCGAGCTTGCGGCCGCAGATCACGAGCTCGGCACCGAGCGCGAGGAAACGGCGTCCCATCGCCGCGCCAAGGCCGGAGCCACCGCCGGTGACGAGGATGCGCTTGTCCCTCAGCAGGCCTGTTTCAAACATCGTTTGAATCCTCCCTTTCTTCTTGCTCCGTCATTGCGAGCGCAGCGAAGCAATCCGGAATCCGTCCGGCGGAAATAGTCTGGATTGCTTCGCTGCGCTCGCAATGACGAGGATAGGCCGAACATGGCGTCCAGCAAAGAAACCGGATTGTCGCCCGTGCCTAAATCCGGCAGAAACGGCCAAACTATAATTCCACTCGAAACGTCCAAGGTGCCGCCATGAAAGCCATCCTCTGCTCGCAATATTGCCAGCCTGACGATCTCGTGCTGGCTGAAGTGCCGGATCCGGTGGCCGGTCCCGGCGAAGCGGTGATCGCGATCAAGGCGGCGGCGCTGAACTTCTTCGACATCCTGATGATTCAGGGCAAGTACCAGATCAAGCCGCCATTCCCGTTCTCGCCGGCCGCGGAAGTCGCGGGCGTAATCGAGAGCATCGGCGCCGGCGTGACCGATCTGAAGGTCGGCGACCGCGTCGTCGCTTCCTGCGGCCACAACGGCGCGCGCGAGAAGATCGCGCTGCCGGCGGCATCCATCGTGAAGATCCCCGACAATCTCGACTACGACCGCGCGGCCGGCATCATCATCATCTACGGCACGGCGCTGCATGCGTTGGAAGATCGCGCCAGCCCGAAGCCGGGCGAGACGCTTGCGGTGTTAGGTGCGGCCGGAGGCACCGGCCTTGCCGCCTGCGAGCTCGGCAAGCTGATGGGATTGAAGGTGATCGCCTGCGCCTCGTCGGACGAGAAGCTCGAATTCGCGAAAGCGCATGGCGCCGAGCTGACCTTGAACTACGCCAAGGAAGATCTGAAGGAAGGCTTGCGAAAACTCACGGGCGGCAAGGGCGTCGACATCATCTTCGATCCGGTTGGTGGTGCCTATGCCGAGAAGGCGCTGCGCTCGATCGCCTGGGAAGGCCGCTTCCTCGTGATCGGTTTCGCCGCGGGCGACATTCCGAAGATGCCGCTGAACCTCGCACTCTTGAAGGGCTGCGACATCCGCGGCGTGTTCTGGGGCGCCTGGACCCGACAGAATCCGGAGAAGAACCGCGCCAATCTCGAGAAGCTCGTGAAGTGGACCGCGGAAGGAAAGATCTCGTCGCATGTCGACCGCACCTTCCCGCTGGCGCAGACAGCGGATGCACTGAAGGTGCTCGCGGGACGTCAGGCCATGGGCAAGGTGATTTTGCATCCGTGAGGATGTAGGCATCGCCATCGCCACATACACAACTGTCACCGCTCGAATCGCTGGCGTCGCTGAAGCTGCGCCAGCTTTTTCGTGCGCCGTCGCCTGGTAAAGCTCCCTCAACCATTCCCGCCAAAATTGCGGTGCATTCCCCGGCTTCGCCGCAATCAAACCCAAATCTCTCCCGATTCGCGCAAATCGTCGTCGTTTTTTGGTCTGATTCAGACGGCGATTTATCGGCTCCAGTTTGCGGGGTACGTCTGGACAACAATAAAAAGACTGAAGCCGGGAATGCCCCTGCGTTGCGTAGTAATGGGGAGCATCACCATGGAGACGACGGCGTACCGCCCGTCGAAGGAGTCGAGTGCGCTCGACTTCAATCGAGCCGCATCACATCCGCCGACCGCGTCCTTTGTCCGTGCGCGCGCCGCACGGGCCGATCTTTCGCAGGACGATCCGATTCCACTGTTCCTGTCCGATCCGCTCGGCGCGCCGGACCCAAGCGAATATACGCCGGTGGAGTTGCGTTCCAGAATTGTGCCGCGTGTTCTCGCGGCTGTTCTGGCAGCGTCCACCCTGGCAGTTCTGGCCGTCCTGTATCAATCCGACTTTCGCGGCTTCTTCACCGCCAATGCCGGTAGCTGGGTGGGGCTCGCGCCGGACATGGCCATGGCGTCGGCCAATGCGCCGGCGACACCGCAGACCCCGCTCAAGGATCCGGCCCGCGTGTCCGACACGACGCTGGCGAGCGCCGACTTACGGGATACCCCTGCACCGCTGGCGCCAAGCCGCGAAGCGATAGCGACCGCCTATCAGGTTGCGCTGCAAGCGCAAGGACCAGTGCAAGGACCAGTGCAGGCACCGGAGCCCGTCGCGGCACAGCCTGCACCGCCTGAGCCGGTCAGGACGCTCGACGCCGACACGCTGGCAGGGTTGATGACGCGCGCGAAAAGCCTGTTGAGGATCGGTGACATCGCCGCAGCGCGGCTGCTGCTCGAACGCGCGGCCAATGCGCAAGATGCAACGGCCGCGCTTCTGCTGGCGCAGACCTATGATCCCACGGTGCTCGGCACCAGCGATGCGCGAAGTGTCATTGCCGACGCATCCGCCGCTCGTGACTGGTACCAGCGGGCTGCATCACTCGGATCGGCGGAGGCGCGCCAGCGCCTCGTCCGGTTTCAGAACTAGAACTCTTCAGAGGACATCATGCGTAACGCTTTTGGAATGGCACTTGCCGCCATCATGACGATCTATGCCTCCACCGCCAGCGGCGCCGAGCAGACCGAATATGATCCGGCCAAGGTCTCGGACGGCCTGAAGGCCATCTTCCAGTTCGGCTCGACCTCGACCAAGCAGGCGCTGAATGCCAACACCGTCACGCTGATCACCGGCACGATCGGCGGCACCTATGTGCAGTTCGGCGCCGACCTCGCCTCGGTGCTCGACGACGGCAACAAGATCCGCGTGCTGCCGATCGTCGGCCGCGGCTCGGTGCAGAGCGTTGCCGACATCCTGTTCCTGCAAGGCGTCGATCTCGGCATCGTGCGGGCCGACACGCTCGACTATCTCGAGCGCAAGGGTTTTGCCAAGGACATCAAGAAGCAGTTCACCTATGTGACAAAGCTCTACAACGAAGAGATGCAGGTGATCGCGCCGAAATCGATCGCGACATTGAAAGACCTCGAAGGCAAGAAGGTCAGCGTCGACCTGCCCAATGGCGGCACCTTCGTCACCGCGCTCACGGTGTTCGAGCGGCTCGGGATCAAGGCGAACTTCGTCTATGTCGAGCAGCGCATCGCGATGGAGAAATTGAAGGCCGGCGAGATCGACGCCGTCATCGTGGTCGGCGGCAAGCCCTACAAATCGGTCTCGACCTTCAACAATGACGGCCGCTTTCATCTTGCCAAGGTCGACTATGCAAAGCCGCTCCAGAGCGACTATCTACCGGCGACGCTGACGACCAAGGACTATCCGAACCTGATCAAGGAGGGCGAGAGCGTGGACACCATCGCGGTGCCGGCGGTGCTCGCGGCCTATAGTTGGGCGCCCAACACCGAACGCTATCGCAAGCTCGCGCTGTTCGTGGACGCGTTCTTCACCAAATTCCCCGCGCTCCAGAGCCCGCCTTTCCATCCCAAATGGAAGGAGGTCTCGCTCGCGGCACCCCTGTCGGGTTGGAACAGATTGCCGGTGGCGCAGCAATGGCTCGATAAGCACGGCGTCGAGCCGGTGACCCGGCAACGATTCGAGGCGTTCCTGAAGCAGAGCCCCACGGCCGCAAACGTCTCCGACGCGGACAGGGAAAAGCTGTTCAAGCAATTCCAGGCATGGGACGCGGAGAAGGCGCGGGCGGAGGCGGGGAAGAAGTAGCGAGCGCGTTTCGTCGCCACACACTCAGTGTCATCGCCCGGCTTGACCGGGCGATCCAGTATCCCAGAGACAGTCGTTATCGATCGAGAGGCCGGGGCGTACTGGATGCCCCGGTCAAGCCGGGGCATGACAGCGGAATGTGTGGTTGAGTCCGCGTTGACTACGCCGCTTCCACGTCCGCATCGCCCTCCTCACCCACCCCGCGCTTCAGCACAGCGCGCGCGGCTTCGCGATGCTCATTCGTGATGTGGCCGGAAACCATGCGGATGGCGGTGGCGAGCACCGCGGCGTCGTCGGCGAAGCCGAGGACCGGCATCACGTCGGCGACGAAATCGAACGGCAGGATGAAATAGGCGATCGCACCGAGCAGCGCGGCCTGGACGTGGCGCGGGGTCTGCCGGTCGAACGCGCAGTAATAAGCAGCAAGCAGGTCTTCCGCGAACGGCAGCTGCGCGGCGACACGCTTCAGCTTGCGCCAGAAGCGGCGGCGCACGCTCTCACGATCTTCCGCGAGCCGATCGGCCGGCTCGAAACCGACGCTGTGTTCGGCAGCCATCTTCGACAAACTCCCCGTTCGGCCCCGGGTGGCGGATCGCCGATCCCGGCTGATCACAAGATGGGGATGTGGCCGATCGCTGCAAGACGTCGGCCGGTCTCAGCCTGCGATCGCGTTCATCGTCTTGGCCAGCGCGACGTCGAGCGCCGTGACGCCGCCGGCGTCGTGGGTCGACAGCACCACCTCCACCGTCTTGTAGACGTTGCGCCATTCGGGGTGGTGATCCATCTTCTCGGCGGCCAGCGCAGCGCGGGTCATGAAGCCGAACGCCTCGTTGAAATCCTTGAAGATAAAGGTTTTGCCGATGGCATCCCGGCCCTGAACCTCGCTCCAACCGGGTAGTCCGCCCAGCGCCTGCCGGCGCGCCTCCGCCGAAAGCCGATCTGCCATTGTCATGTCTCCGTCCTTCAGGGGAACTTTACCCTAACACCCCGCTGACGCCCGGGTTCATACGGGGATTTCCGCCATCCGCTAACCATGACGGAGATGTAACCCCGCCGCACAAGAAATTTGCTACAATTGCGGGCGTAAATCGCCGGCCAAGATGAAACTGAGCCTGAAGCGCCTGTTTGGGAGATCGATGACCGGGGGATTGGACCTGGCCGAAACGCCCTCTCCGCCTTCGCCGCGATCTGCGGCGCGGAAGACCGCGCTCGTGTCTCTTGCGCTCGTGCTTGCGATCATCGGCGCGCTCGTCGGCGGCTACTACTTCGCCATGCGGCCCGTGACGTTGAAGATCGCGGTCGGTCCCGCCAACAGCGACGACGTCAAGGTCGTGCAGGCGCTGACGCAGGCCTTCACGCAGAGCAAGGGTCAGGTGCGGCTGCGACCGATCCAGACCGACGGCGCCACCGCCAGCGCCAATGCGCTTGCGGAAGGCAAGGTCGATCTCGCCATTGTGCGCGGCGACCTCGACGTGCCCAAAAACGCGCAAGCGGTCGCGACCCTGCGCAAGAACGTCGTGGTGCTGTGGTCCGTACCGGGCAAAGGCAAGAAGCGGGGCGCGAAGATCACCAAGATCTCGCAGCTCGCCGGCCATCGCGTCGGCGTGGTCGGCCGCACCCAGGCCAACGTCAATCTGCTCAAGGTGATCCTCCAGCAATACAACGTCGATCCCGCCAAGGTCGAGATCGTGCAATTCCCGGCCAACGAGGTCGCCGAAGCGATCAAGGCCCAGAAGGCCGACGTCTATCTCGCCGCCGGCCCGGTCAACAGCAAGATCACGGCGGATGCGATCGCCGCCTCCACCAAGGATTTCGGCGCGCCCAGCTTCCTCGCGATCGAGTCCGCGGATGCGATCGCGCAGAACCATCCGGTCTACGAAGCGTCCGAGATTCCCGCCGGCACCTATGGCGGCTCGCCCGCCCGCCCGGATGACGAGGTCAAGACCATCAGCTTCTCGCACCACGTGGTGGCGCGCAAAGGCGTGTCCGAAACCACCATCGCAGCGTTCACGCGCCAGCTCTTCGCCGTGCGCCAGCAACTGGTGACGGAATTCCCGCTGGCGGCGAAGATCGAAACGCCCGACACCGACAAGGATGCGGTGATCCCGGTGCATCCGGGCGCTGCCGCCTTCGTCGACGGCGAGGAAAAGACCTTCCTCGACAAATACAGCGATTACATCTGGTGGAGCCTGATGGCGTTGTCCGCCATGGGCTCGATCGGCGCCTGGTTCGCCGGCTATCTGAAGAAGGACGAGCGCGACAACAACAACCATCAGCGCGAACGGCTGCTCGACATGATCGCGGCCGCACGCAGATGCGAGACGACCGAAGAGCTCGACCAGATGCAGACCGAGGCTGACGAGATCCTGCGCGACACGCTGCGCTGCTTCGATCACGGCGCGATCGAGGAAGCCGCGCTCACCGCCTTCAACATCGCGCTGGATCAGTTCCACGCCGCCGTCGCCGACCGCAAGGCGGTGCTGTTCAGCCTGCCGCAGAACCTGCAACGCGCTGGCGCGCAGTTCAGGGCCGCCGGCAACGCGTAACGCTCGCGCGCGTTATCGCTGCGTCACATTGTCTCAATATAGCTCACACGGTCATTCCGGCATGGTCCGAAGGACCAGACCGCAGGTGCGCAATTGCGCACCGGGAATGCTCAAGATTCCGGATTCGCGCTTCGCGCGCCCCGGAATGACAGCGCAAGACAGCTAGCCAGCGAACCCGTCCCATGAACATCAAATTCTCCCGCCGCCGCTTCCTCGCCACCGGCGCCGGTGCGCTCGGCACGATGGCGATGCCCTATCTCTCGCGCGCCGCGGACCGGCCGATGGTCACTCATGGCGTGCAGTCGGGCGACGTCACAGCCAGTGGCGGCGTGGTGTGGGCGCGCACCGATCGGCCCGCGCAGATGCTGGTCGAGGTGGCGACGACGGAGTCATTCAGGGATGCCCGCGCGCTGCCGCCGATCGCAGCGCTCCCCGAGAGCGACTTCACCGCAAAGATGCTGATCGACAGCCTGCCGGGCGGCCAGGACATCTTTTACCGCGTCCGCTTCCGCGATCTCTCCCACAGCGCCATCGAGGGCGAGCCGGTGGTCGGCCGCTTCCGCACCGCGCCGGCCGACCGCCGCGACGTCAGCTTCGTCTGGGGCGGAGACGTCGCCGGCCAGGGCTGGGGCATCAATCCCGACGACGGGGGCATGTTCACCTTCTCGGCGATGCGCAAGCACCGTCCGGATTTCTTCCTGCATTCGGGCGACACCATCTATGCCGATGGCCCGATTGTATCCGAGGTGAAGCTCGCCGACGGCAAGATCTGGAAGAACGTCACCATCCCCGAGAAGGCCAAGGCCGCCGAGACGCTGGACGAGTACCGCGCCGCGCACAAATACAATTTCACTGACGAAAACCTCCGCGCCTTCAATGCCGAGGTGCCGATCTTCGTGCAATGGGACGACCATGAGGTGACCAACAACTGGTCGCTGTCGAAGGAATTGCCGGCCGCCTACAAGGAGCGCGACATCGCCTTGCTCGCCGCCCGCGCGGGCCGCGCCTTCCACGAGATGTATCCGATGCGCGAGAGCATCGTTGAGCCGGGGCGGGTCTATCGCCAGATCTCCTACGGCCCGCATCTCGACGTGTTCGTGCTCGACGAGCGCAGCTATCGCGGTCCGAACGGCCCCAATCTCGAAACCGCTTACGGCCCCGCCAGCTACTTCCTCGGCCCGCACCAGATCACCTGGCTCAAGCGCGGCCTGCTCAATTCCCGCGCGACCTGGAAGGTGATCGCCTCCGACATGCCGCTCAGCCTCGTCGTCGCGGACACGCCGAAGGGCGGCTCGGAAGCGATCGCGCAGGGTGACGGCTCGGAAGCGATCGCGCAGGGTGACGGCCCGGTGCGCGGCCGCGAGTTCGAGATCGCCGACATCCTGCGCTTCATCAAGATGGCGCCGATCAGCAACACGGTGTGGCTGACGGCGGACGTGCACTACGCCGCCGCGCATTATTACGATCCGAACAAGGCGCAATTCCAGGAGTTCGAGCCGTTCTGGGAGTTCGTGTCGGGCCCGCTGCATGCCGGCACGTTCGGTCCGAACGCGCTCGACAACACCTTTGGACCCGAGGTGCGCTTCGTCAAGGCGCCGGGCAAGGACAGCCAGAACCTGCCGCCCTCCGCCGGCATGCAGTTCTTCGGTCACGTCAAGATCGACGGTGCCTCGGGCCAGATGACGGTGACCTTGCGCGACCGCGCCGACGTCGCGCTGTGGTCGACCACGCTCGATCCGAAGCAGGCCTGATCGCTAATCGAGAGCGCGCACCTTGAGCGCCGCCTCCAGCGCGTCGCTCGAGCACGGCTTCTGCAACCGCGGCTGGCCGGAGAATTCAGGCGGAATGCGCGCCTCGGCGCCATAGCCGGTAACGAAGACGAACGGGATCTTCAGCGCAGCCAGCCGCTCCGCGACTGCAAAGCTCGTCTCGCGGATCAACTCGACGTCGAGCAGCGCGAAATCGGGCGCACGGTTAGCGATGGCGCCGAGCGCCTGCGTCACCGACCCGACGGTCCGCACGCCCGGCACTCCAAACCCGAGCAGACGGTCCTCGAAATCGATGGCGATGATCGGATCGTCCTCGACGATCAGAACGTCGGCCGGCCAGCTTGAGCCATTGGAAAGTGCGGGTGTCATGATCGCATCTTGTGTGTCGGGGGTTCGGATCAGGACTGCCGCGACACGATGCCTGCGCACAGCGCACCGGAGGGTTCCTGGAACGAAACCCACCACATTGCCGTTCTCCAGTCTGTCCACTTGTGCACACAGGGAATGCACGGAACTCGTTAAGATGGGGAGGAGGATGGGAGTTCACGATGGATGCGCGTATCAGCAAGATGACCGAGGTCGAGAGCCGTCCGGCCAACAATCTGTTGCGGCGTTTGAGCCAGGCAGACTACGCCCTGCTCGCACCGCACGTGACCGTCGAAAACTCCGCCGCCAGCCAGCTGCTCTACAGCCCCGGTGACGATGTCCAGGTCGTCCACTTCCCCTGCGGACCGGCCCTCGCAACCTTTCTCGTGCCCAACGAGGATGGCCGAGACGTCGAGACCATCCTGGTCGGTCGCGAAGGCGCGGTGGGCGGCATCGTCAGCGAGGGATTCCTGCCGGCCTATACCCGGATCTGCGTGAAATTCGGCGGCCCGTTTGCGCGCGTTCATGTCGCCAAGCTGGAAGCGGCCAAGCTGCGCTCGGCGTCGCTGCGCAACATCTTTGCCCGCTACGCCGATTGCATGCTGGCGCAGATCTTCCAGTCGACCGCCTGCAATGCGATCCATTCGATCGAACAGCGGACCGCCAAATGGATCTTGGCGGCGATGGAGCGCACCGGCGACGAGAATAGCGTGCCGCTGACCCACGAACAGCTTGCGACGCTGCTCGGCGTTGGCCGCAGCTATGCCAGCCGCGTGCTTCAGTCGTTCAAGGCGGAACGGATTCTCGATACCAGGCGCGGATCGATCCTGGTTCGCAACCGCGACGGCCTGAGGCTTCGCGCCTGCCTGTGCAACGACGCGGTGAAAATGCATTTCGAAGAGGTGCTGCGCGGCGTCTATCCAACCGAGGAGCGGGAGGCCGGCTAGCGATCCGCCTCGCTTCCCCGGCGTGGAGAACGAGCAGGCGCACTATCCCGCACGGCCGGAACCTGGGCTAATATCCCCCGCATGAGCGGGGCTTTGCTTCATACCCTCTTCGACATTGCAGCCTGGCTGGCGGCGGCGGCGGCCGTCTACTGGCTGTCGCGACAGCGCCTGCAGTTTCCGGCGCAATCCTTCGAGCTGCCCTATATCGCCGCGCTGGTGTTCGGCGCGGGCCTCGGGGCCTACCTGTTCGGCTCCGCCAATCTGTGGCTGTCGGGCGAGAGCGGCATTGCGCGCTCGGTCGAGGGCGCGCTGGCCGGCGGCATCGTCGCGATCGAGCTCTACAAATGGTCCGCGGGGATCGCCGCGCGAACCGGTGCCCGTTTTGCGCTGCCGCTGGCGCTCGGCATCGCGATCGGCCGGCTCGGCTGCTACTTCGCGGGCCTCGACGATTTCACCTATGGCACGCCGACGACGCTGCCATGGGCCCATGATTTCGGCGACGGCATCCTGCGCCATCCCGTGCAGCTCTACGAGAGCGCGGCCATGGCCGTATTCGCGCTGCTCTATGTGCTGGCCGTCGTGAACCGGAACGCCTTTGTGATCACCAATGGTTTCTACCTGGTTCTCGTCTATTATGGAGCGCAACGCTTCGTGTGGGAATTCCTCAAGCCCTACGGCACGCTGATCGGTCCCTTCACCCTGTTTCACCTGCTGTCGCTGTCCATTTTGCTCTACGCCGGCGTCATGCTGGCGACGGCGCCCAAAGCGAGACCCATGCATGAACGCGCCGTTGCGTAAGTCGCGTCCCTATATTTTCTGGGGCCAGACCCAATCTCTTTGCGAGACCTGCCTGAAGCTGGTGCCGACCAAGATCCAGATCCTGGACAACGAGGTCTGGTACGAAAAGCGCTGCAAGGAGCATGGCGTCCAGTCGACGCTGGTGTCGACGGATGCCGCCTATTGGCGCCTGTGCAAGGATTTCATCAAGCCCGGCGACCGGCCGCTGCAATTCCAGCAGCGCACGGAATTCGGCTGTCCCTATGATTGCGGTCTCTGTTCCGACCACGAGCAGCATTCCTGCCTGGCGCTGATCGAGATCACCGAGCACTGCAACCTCACCTGCCCGGTCTGCTTTGCGGAATCCTCGCCGGCACGAACGAAATTCACGCCGCTCGCGACGATCGAGAAGATGCTGGACGCGCTGGTCGCAAGCGAGGGCGAACCCGATCTCGTGCAGATCTCCGGCGGTGAGCCGACGCTGCATCCTGATTTCTTCGAGATCCTGGACGCGGTCCGCGCCCGCCCGATCCGTCACGTCATGATCAACACCAACGGCCTGCGCATCGCCCGCGAAAAGGATTTCGTGGCGCGGCTCGCCGAGAACAGGCGCGGGCTGGAGGTCTATCTCCAGTTCGATTCGCTGCAGCGCGATGCGCTGATCGACCTGCGCGGCGCGGATTTGCGAAAGATCCGCCAGCAGGCGCTGGAGAATCTCGAGCATTTTGGCGTGTCGACCACTCTGGTCGCGACCATCAAGCGCGGCGTCAATGATTCCGAGATCGGCGACATCGTCCGCCACGCCCTGACCTGGACATGCGTGCGCGGCGTCACGCTGCAGCCGGTGCAGGACGCCGGCCGCAACGAGAATTTCGATGAGAAAACCGACCGCATCATGCTGTCGGAGATCCGCAAGCACGTGATCGAGACCGGCGTGTTCGGCGACAAGGACATGATCCCGCTGCCCTGCAACCCCGAAAGCATCTCGATCGGCTATGGCCTGCGCAATGGCGAGAGGGTGCTGCCGCTGACCTCGCTGATCCCGCAGGAGCAGCTCGTCGCCGTGATGCCCAACACCATCAGCCCGGAGAAATATCCGGTGCTCCGGGAAAAATTCGTTGATCTGTTCTCGCTATCGTCGGGGCCGCTCAACACCTCCGAGCGCGTCTGCGAGCTGTTGTGCTGCCTGCCGAGCTTTCAGGTGCCGGAAGGGCTCTCTTACGAGAACGTCTTCCGCGTCACCATCGTGCAGTTTCTCGATCGCTTCAATTTCTGCATCGGCAACGTCAAACGCAGCTGCATCCATTTCGTGACGGAGCAAGGCGCGATCATTCCGTTCGACACCTACAATCTGTTCTACCGCAACGGCAAGATCGACGGCATTCGCGCGGCGCTGCGCGGCGACACTTATCGGGAAACCACGCAGCGCGAGGAGATGCCTCGTTGAGCGAGACGCCTTCACCTCCACCGTCGCGAAGCGGACTTGTCACCGCGTTGATGGTGATGTTCGGGGTGATCCTGCTGCTGCCCGGCATCTGCGCTCTGATCTTTGCCTTCGACCAGACCCAGTCGTCCCACTTCGACACCCGCTTTACCCCCATCCTCGTCCTCGCACTGCTGGTGGCATTTGCCGGCGTGATGCTGATCCGGGCCGCGAGAAAGAGACCATGAGCGATTCCAGCCCCAACCCACCGGCAGTGCCTCCGCAGAACCAGCAACAGCGCAGCGGCTGCCTGACCGCGCTGATGGCGATCGCCGGCATCTTCATGCTGCTGCCGGGGCTCTGCGCGCTCCTGTTCGGCGAATGTCGGTGGTCGAGGGTGGCCAGATCCCCTCCGACATCGCGTCGCTGGTGTTTTTGGGACTAGTCATCGGCATCGGAGGCGTCGTCCTGATCTGGGCGGCCATCATGGGGCGAAAGGCCCCGCCGGCCCGGAACGGCAGCTAAGCCCCGGGAATTCCCGGGCAAAATTCAGTCAACCAAGGCCCAAAGAACGCATTGTTTTTTGGCGGTTTTTGCATATATTGCGCCGCAACGCGTAGGCTGCCCGGTCGATATGGCCGGGCTTCCTTTTTGGGCGGAAAGCGCCCCGTTTCCAGTCTTCCAGCGTTGTTTCGAGAAGAGGTCCCGGTCCGACCGGCGAGATCGCGCTTAACCCATTGTTCGAACCAAAGAAGCTCACTCATGAACCTCCGTAACGTCGCCATCATCGCTCACGTCGACCACGGCAAGACGACCCTGGTCGACAAACTCCTCCAGCAGTCCGGCACGTTCCGCGAGAACCAGAAGGTGACCGATCGCGCCATGGACTCCAACGATCTGGAGCGCGAGCGCGGCATCACCATCCTGGCCAAGGCGGCCTCGGTGCAGTGGAAAGACACCCGCATCAACATCGTCGACACCCCCGGCCACGCCGATTTCGGCGGTGAGGTCGAGCGCATCCTGAACATGGTGGACGGCGCCCTGGTGCTGGTGGACGCCGCTGAAGGCCCGCTGCCGCAGACCAAGTTCGTGGTCTCCAAGGCGCTCAAGGTCGGCCTCAAGCCGATCGTCGTCATCAACAAGGTCGACCGCCCCGACGCGCGCCCGACCGAGGTCATCAACGAGGTGTTCGACCTGTTCGCCGCGCTCGACGCCAGCGAGGAGCAGCTCGACTTCCCGATCCTGTACGGGTCGGCCAAGCAGGGCTGGATGGCCGACAGCCCGGAGGGTCCGAAGGACAAGGGCATGGAGCCGCTGTTCGACCTGATCCTGCGCCACGTCGCGCCGCCGAAGGTCGAGGAAGGTCCGTTCAGGATGATCGGCACCATTCTCGAGGCCAACCCCTATCTCGGCCGCATCATCACCGGCCGCATCTCCTCCGGCATCCTCAAGCCGAACCAGCAGGTCAAGGTGCTCAACGCCGAGGGCAAGCTGGTCGAATCCGGGCGCATCACCAAGATCCTGGCGTTCCGCGGCCTCGAGCGCACGCCGCTCGATGAAGCCGAAGCCGGCGACATCGTCGCCATTGCCGGCCTGACCAAGGGCACCGTCGCCGACACCTTCTGCGATCCGACCGTCGAAGTGCCGCTGCCGGCGCAGCCGATCGATCCGCCGACCGTGTCGATGTCGTTCATCGTCAACAACTCCCCGCTCGCCGGCACTGAAGGCGACAAGGTGACGAGCCGCATGATCCGCGACCGTCTGTTGCGCGAGGCCGAAGGCAATGTCGCGCTGCGCGTCGTCGAAGCCTCCGACAAGGACGCGATGGAAGTCTCGGGCCGCGGCGAATTGCAGCTCGCGATCCTGATCGAGACCATGCGCCGCGAGGGCTTTGAGCTTTCGGTGTCGCGCCCGCGCGTCGTGTTCCAGAAGGACGAAGCCACCGGCGCCACCCTGGAGCCGATCGAGGAAGTCGTGATCGACGTCGACGAGGAGCACTCCGGCGTCGTCGTGCAGAAGATGAGCGAGCGCAAGTCCGAGCTGATCGAGATGAAGCCCTCGGGCGGCAATCGTCAGCGCCTGGTGTTCTACGCGCCGACCCGTGGCCTGATCGGCTATCAGGGCGAGCTGCTCACCGACACCCGCGGCACCGCGATCATGAACCGGCTGTTCCACGGCTACGCCCCGTACAAGGGCGAGATCCAGGGCCGCCGCAACGGCGTCCTGATCTCCAACGACCAGGGCGACGCGGTGGCCTACGCCATGTTCAAGCTGGAAGACCGCGGCCCGATGATGATCGAGCCGGGCTGGAAGGTCTACAAGGGCATGATCGTCGGCGAGCACACCCGCGACAACGATCTCGAGATCAACGTGCTCAAGGGCAAGCAGCTCACCAACATCCGCACGACCTCGAAGGACGAAGCCGTGCGCCTGACCCCGCCGATCCGCATGACCCTGGAAAAGGCGCTCGCCTATATCGAGGACGACGAGCTCGTCGAGGTCACCCCGAAGTCGATCCGCCTGCGCAAGAAGCATCTCGACCCGAACGAGCGCAAGCGCGCGGAGAAGGCCAAGGAAGCGGTGGCGTAAGGCCACCGTTCTCCGTAGTGCCGTAGGGTGGGCAAAGCGCAAGCGTGCCCACCAATGGACGATGGTGGGCACGGCGCAAGAGCGCCTTTGCCCATCCTACGAAGCTGTCGCGTGCCCCGGACGCAGCGCAGCGCTTCTTCAGCGGTGCGCTGCTGAGCCGGGGCCCAGACACTCTCATCACTCACCCATCACCTTGGGTCCCGGCTCTGCGCAGCAGCGCAAGCGCGCTGCAGCGCGTCCGGGACACGAGAGCTGCACAACCTAGCCGGCTTCAGCACACCCAGCGAACGTGCTAGAGCCCGCCCATGACCTCCCTCCCCTCCTCCGTGGACGTCGCGATCATCGGCGCCGGTGCAGCCGGCCTCGGCGCGGCACATGCGCTGGCGGGCTCCGGCCTCGCAGCGATCGTGCTGGAGGCGCGGAACAGGCTCGGCGGCCGCGCCTGGACCGTACAGGCATCACCTGACGTGACCTTCGACGTCGGCTGCGGCTGGCTGCATTCGGCGGACAAGAACTCCTTCGTCGCCATCGCGCAGCAGCTCGGTTTCGAGCTCAACAAGGACCTGCCGCCCTGGCGCGAGCGCGCCTATGGCAACGCGTTTCCGCAAGGCGAGCGCGACGATTTCATGCGCGCGATGGACGGGTTCTATGAGCGCCTTTGGCAGGCCGCGCAAAAGGGCAAGGATGAGCCTGCGAGTCGGAGCCTCGAGGCGGGCAATCGCTGGAATCCCATGATCGACGCGATCTCGACCTACATCAACGGCTGCGAACTCAAGGACATGTCGACGCTCGACTGGGACGCCTATGAGGACTCTGGTCTCAACTGGCGCGTCCGCCGCGGCTATGGCGCGCTCGTTGCGGCCTATGGCGCGCCCTGCCCGGTGGCGTTGAACTGCAACGTCGCGCTGATCGATCATTCAGGCCGACGCATCCGCCTCGAAACCTCGCAGGGCACGCTGACCGCGGACAAGGTGATCGTCACCGTGCCGACCAACCTGATCGCCGATGAGACGATCCGCTTTTCACCGCCGTTACCGTCCAAGGTCGACGCAGCAGCCGGCCTGCCGCTCGGCGTCGACGACAAGGTGACGCTCGCGCTGGAGGACGCCGAAGCCTTCCCCAAGGAAGCAAACTTACGCGGCGCCACCATGCGCACCGCGATGGGCACCTACCACATCCGCCCGTTCGGCCAGCCCTGCATCGAAGGCTTCTTCGGCGGCAGCTTCGCGCGCGCGCTGGAAGATGCCGGCGACGGCGCCATCGCCGCCCACAGCATCGACGAGATCGCCGGCTTCCTCGGCAACGACATCCGCCGCAAGCTGAAGCCGCTCGCCGAGTCGCGCTGGGCGCATGATCCGTTCGCGCGAGGCTCCTATTCGCATGCGCTGCCCGGCCACGCCGGCGATCGCGCCGTGCTGGCCGCGCCGGTAGTTGGCCGGCTGTTTTTTGCGGGCGAGGCGACGTCGCCAGCCTTCTTCACGACTGCGCATGGGGCGCGGGACAGCGGGGAACGGGCGGCGACGGAAGTGCTGGCGGCAATCGGGAAGCGCTAACCTCCCCACCAATGTCGTCCCGGCGAACGCCGGGACCCATACCGCGTGATCTTTCAGTCACGCGTGGTGCGCGTACCGCGGATTGACCCTAACTTCCAGTCTTCGCCAAACTCCGTCCTGTGGTTATGGGTCCCGGCGTTCGCCGGGACGACACCAATCTTGTGGTGCCGCTGTCGCGTCACTCGATCACTCGCGCCCGCAGATCAGCATCGGGCACGAAGCACGCGTCATACTTGCCGAAGATGCGATAGCGATTGCGCGCGATGAGGCTGTACACGGGGTCCCGCAGCGGCTTTGGCACGGCGAACAGCACGCGCACCCAGCTCCAGCCCGGAAGCTGCGACAACACGGTCAGTGCAGCGTCGGATTTCATGAACACCTCGCCGCCATGGACAACTGCATTGGTGTCGGGATCGTCGGGGTCGATTCCGAACGTCTGCGCGAGCCGGGCGCCATAGTCCGACTGGATCGGCGTGAAGCGAAACCGCTTCGCCGTGTCGCGCTGCGCGACGAAGCGGACCCAGCGCGAGCAGAAGACGCAGACGCCGTCGTACAGGATCACATCGTCGTCGGGCCATTTGGTCATCAGCGATTATCCAGCGTCAAGAGCGCCACCAACATCAGCACGATCGCCGGCCCCGTCTTCACCAGCGCGCCGAGCGGTTCGATCCAGAGATCGGGCGTCAGGACCGCCGCGCCGAACATATAGCCGAGCGAGGCGACGATGCCAGCAACGAGCCCGGTCGCCGCGGTGCGGCGGAAGGCAATCATCGCGCCAATGCTCATGTCCATCAGGCTGGTGCCGATGGTGATGGGATCGACCAGCGCGGCCGGGAAGTCGTGCGCCGTCAAAATGCCGGCGGCGGCGCGATAGGACACGAACAACGCGATGAAGCCGGAGATCAGCCAGAACGCGACCAGGCTGGCGAAGATCAGCGCCTTGACCAGGAATAGCCGCGCGAACCATTTGTCCTGAACGGTCGCGGGATGACGACCAATCGTCTCGACCAGCGTCTTCGGCGTGATGCCCGTGGCTGCGCTCCATGCCGAGGGATCACCTCGCACGCCGCGGCGCAGCTCGGCGATGGCCGTGGAGCGCATCGGCGGCATCCAACCGAGATAATTGGCGAGATCGCCGATCTTGGCGCCGAGATCGAGCATGAAGGACGGCATCGCGACATGCGGCCACCCGGCCGTGCCGAACGCAAGGCGGAACTGCCTGATGACGCCGGCCATGGTGACCGGCTCAGCCTGCATCAGATCCCAGCTCACGGCTTTTACAGAGGCATCGTCGATGTCGCGCGCGGCAAGCCAGGCGATGGTGGCCGAAATATCCTCGATGGCTACGGGCTGGAACGACGTCGCCATCGCCTTGTCCGGCAGGTTGAGTGGGAAGGCAGCGAGCGCGCGGAGCATGGCGCTGCCGCCATAGGCGGACGGTGCGATTACGAAGCCGGGCCGCAGGATGGCGTGCGCAATGCCTGAGGCCGCGATCAGGCGCTCGGCCTCGCGCTTGGTCGTTGCGAAGGCGGTGCGATCGGCTTCGGCCGCTCCGGGGATCGAGATGTGCACCAGCCGGATCGCGCGGCCGCTGTCGGTGATCGCCGCAAGCAGGCGCGCGACGAAATCGCGATGCACGGCACCTGTGTCGCTGCCGGGGCCGTCCTGGAGCACGCCGAGACAGTTTACGACGACATCCACCGCATTCTCGCGCAACAGCCGCGTCAGCACCGTCACGTCGAGCGAGAGGATCGGCAGCTCGATGTCGAGCGCGCTCGTCTTCTGCGCCGGCGACAGGCTGCGCGCCACGCCAAGCGCGCGAAAGCCACGCGTGCGAAGATCGTCAGTAACGAAGCGGCCGATCAGGCCGGAGGCGCCGAGCACCAGGATGGTTCGCTGGTTCATCACTGCTCTCAAAACGGCTTTGCAACCATCAGCCAGAGGATCAGCATCGTCGCGCCGAAACCGGGGAAGCCGAACGCGAACCAGCGGCGAAACAGGACGAAGTATCGTTGTGGCAACGCCTTGTGCTGCTCCGCGGCCTTTCGCGCGAGATCGCGCATCTCGATCTGCATGAACACGACAGGGATCCAGAACAGGCCGGCGACGGCATACAACACGAGCGAGGCGAGCAGCCAGCGCTCGGTGATCGGCGTCGCCGAGAGCATCATCAGCAAGCCGCCCGTAACCGGCTGGAGGAGCACGGCCGACAGTGTGAAGATTGCGTCCGCGATGACGACGACCGAAGCGGTGCGCGCGATGAACTCCGCATCGTCGGTGCGATGCGCCATCAGCATGAAGAAGGCGATGCCGGTTCCGGTGCCAAGGATGACGATGGCACCGAGCACATGGAGATATTTGACCAGGAAATACAGCGTCATGGCTTCTTGGTCGCTGTCGGCTTGCCCTGGTTCAGCGCTCCCACGAGCTCCCGGCTCGCGGCTTTGACGCCGGCCTCACTCTCGATCATCCAGTGCCCCTCGCTGCCGACGGCCGGCAAGGTGTGGAAGTCGATCTTGCCGCCGCTGCCGCGAAACGCGTCGGCCAGGCCCTTTGAAAACGCCGGCGCAAAATAGCTGTCATTGGTCGCAACGAGCCATGTGACAGGGATGCGCGCGCCCTTGCCGAACTCTGCAGCAGTGGCAAGCAGCGTGTGCGGCGCGCAGATCCGGTTCGGCTCATCATTGGCATGGCCGCCGCGCCCCGGCGCAAGCACTGTGATCGCGGCGATCGCCTTCGGATCGGCATCGGCGAGCGCCAGTGCACCCCAGCCGCCGGCGGAATGGCCGATGACGATGGCGGCGTCCTTGCGGATAAAATCCTGCTTTCGCAAGAACTCCAGCGCGAGCCGGATTTCCTCGGCCGTTGCACGGCCCGAACGCGCATAGTCGGCCTCATCGCAGCCACCCTGGTCCTCGACATAGCGGCCGCCGGTCGCGCCATGGCCCAGCCGCTCCGGCACCAGAACGGCAAAACCGCGCGCGACGAGATAGGCGGCGAGCGGACGATATTCCGGCTGCGGCATTTGCGCTCGACGCAAGCCATTCTGCGTCGAGGCGTGCGCGACGACCGCCAGCCGGAACGGACCTGCGCCGGCGGGGCGAAACAGCAAGGCACGCGCAGCAATGTCGGTATCCGGCGACGGCACCCGCCACTCTTGTCGGCGAAACGGTTCGCCCTCCTCGCCCGATGGGCCAAACGTGACCTGAGCGCACAGAGGCGGCGCTGTCAGCAAGGCCAGCAGAGTCAGAAGCGCGAAGATGTTGAGAAGCCGCATGAATGGCCGAGAGCGAGCACGAACAGCGACAGCCACACTAGTAGGAACGAATCACTATGGGCGGACTTTCTGCGTGGCCCTTCGCCCTTCATTCGGTGCCGCAGAGGGAGTTTTGCACCGACACACGGCACGTCGGTGCCATTCGAGTCGGCGTCCTGTCTTTTTTCGGTACAACATAGTTCAGATACTGATGCACAAAGTCCACACGTTAACCGATAATTAACGATAGGTCTTGCCGCCGGCGCGGCGACTTGGTTTGATTGCGCCCATGAGCACAACCCTGATCGAGGTCCGGCCGGCCAAAGCTGCAGATGCAACTGCGGTGGCGTCGACGCATGACGAAGCCTGGCGCTCCGCCTATCAGGGCATCATTCCCGGCGCCGAGCTGGAAAAGCTCATCAACCGCCGCGGCCCGCAATGGTGGGACAGCGCGATACGCAAGGGCAGCCGCGTCAGCGTGCTGGTGTTCGGCGACAAGATCGCGGGCTACGCCAATTACGGCCGCAACCGGGCTCGCAGCCTGCATTTCGACGGCGAGATCTACGAGCTTTACCTGCGCCCCGAATTCCAGGGCCTCGGCTTCGGCCGCCGCCTGTTCGCCTCCGCCCGCCGCGACCTGATGCAGAGCGGGCTGAAGAGCATGGTGGTGTGGGCGCTCTCGGACAACGACCCGGCGACCGAGTTCTACCGGGCGCTGGGGGGCCGTATGGTGGCGCGCTCCTCGGAGCGGTTCGGGCCGAAGTCGCTCGACAAGGTTGCCTTCGCTTGGACCAATTGAGCTGCTGAAAGCTCTAGCGGCAGCGTTTCCCTTCCGTCGATACCGTTGCCTTTGAGCCGGTGACTTCCGGATTCATTATTTCACAAAAACGCGATGGATCAGCGGGCCAAGCCCGCGTATGACAGCGCCAAATCGCTGCCGGGCGCGATTTATCCTCGGCAATAACGGAGCCTTGAATGCGTATCGATGCGATCTCGATCGGGAAGAACGTGCCTCACGAAGTCAACGTCCTCATCGAAGTCCCCGTGGGCGGCGAACCGATCAAATACGAGATGGACAAGGAAGCCGGCACGCTGGTGGTCGACCGCTTCCTCTACACGCCGATGCGTTACCCCGGTAACTACGGCTTCATCCCGCACACCTTGTCGGATGACGGCGACCCCTGCGACGTCCTGATCATCAACACCCGCGCCATCATTCCCGGCGCCGTCATGAGCGTGCGCCCGGTCGGCGTGCTGTTCATGGAAGACGAAGCCGGCGGCGACGAGAAGATTCTGGCGGTGCCGTCGTCGAAGCTGACGCAGCGCTACGACAAGGTGAAGTCGTACTCCGACCTCCCCGACATCACGCTGCAGCAGATCCAGCACTTCTTCGAGCATTACAAGGATCTCGAGAAGGGCAAATGGGTGAAGATCCTGCGCTGGGGCGGCCCGGAGGACGCGCACAAGCTGATCCTCGAGGGCATGGATCGCGAGAAGAAGAAGAAGAAGGGCTGAAGCATCCGGGTCCCGGACGCGGCGCGGCATGAAATGACGCGACGCTGAGCCGGGACCCATGTCGTCACTGGGCCCTGGCTCAGCAGCGCACCGCTGAAGAAGCGCTGCGCTGCGTCCGGGGCACGAGAACCCGACCTACACCGCCGGCTTCGGTAGCTCGGCGATCGCGCAGGCCGCACGTAGCGTGTTGACCAGCAGGCACGCCACGGTCATCTGGCCAACGCCGCCCGGCACCGGCGTAATCGCGCCGGCGACCCCAAGCGCTTCCTGATAGGCGACGTCGCCGACGAGGCGCGTCTTGCCGTCTTCTTTGGGGATGCGGTTGATGCCAACGTCGATCACGGTCGCACCCGGCTTCAGCCAGTCGCCACGCACCATCTCAGGTCTTCCGACCGCGGCATAGACGAGGTCGGCCTGCTTCACGAGCCCGCGCAGGTCGCGCGAGCGCGAATGCGCGATCGTCACCGTGGCGTTCTCGTTCAGCAGCAATTGCACCAGCGGCCGGCCAACGAGATTGGAGCGGCCGATGACGATGGCGTTCATGCCTTCCAGCGAGGCATGCACGCTCTTGGTCAGGATGATGCAGCCGAGCGGCGTGCAGGGCGACAGCGCCTCGAAACCGCCGGCGAGCCGGCCGGCATTGTTCGGATGCAGCCCGTCGACGTCCTTGGCGGGGTCGATGGCGTTGACGACGGCTTCGGTGTTCAGTCCCTTCGGCAGCGGCAGCTGCACCAGAATGCCGTGCACGGCCGGATCGCGGTTGAGCTTTGCGACCAGCGCCAGGAGATCTGCCTGCGAGACGTCGGCTGGCAGCTTGTGCTCGAACGAGGCCATGCCGGCGCCTTGGGTCTGGGTGTGCTTGGAGCGGACATAAACCTCGCTGGCGGGGTCGCTGCCGACAAGCACGACCGCCAGTCCCGGCACCAGATTGTGCTCACGCTTGACGCGGGCGACCTCCTCGGCGACGCGGGCCCGAAGTTCCGCGGCGATGACTTTTCCATCGATAATCTTGGCGGTCATGTCAGTTCCCTCAGTCTTTCGATTGGGCCGAGACGAGCTGGCGCAGGGCTTCGCCGAGCCGTGCCGGATCGCCGTCGACCGCGATCTGCTTCAGCCGCGAGGTGGCTCCGGACAGGAGCTTTACGCCAGCCTTGGGGACGCCCAGCGATTTCGCCAGCAGGACCAAAACGGCCTTGTTGGCCTCGCCGCCATCGGCGATGGCGCGCACCCGCACCTTGAGCACGCTGCGGCCGTCGGCCAGCTGCTCGATTCCGTCGATGCCGTCGCGACCGCCGCGCGGCGTCACCCGCATCGCGATGCTGATTCCTGCGGCCGAGTAACGCCAGGGTTCCTTACAAGCTTTGTTGGCAACCAAGGGCTCCAGCCCGCTCAGATCACGTTCGGGTAGATGTAGTACAGGATCACCCGCTCGATGAACATGATGAGCAGGATCAGGATGATCGGCGAGATGTCGAGACCGCCGAGACTGGGCAGGAAGTTGCGAATCGGTGCCAGCACCGGCTCGGTGATCCGGTACAGGAACTCTGCCACCGCCGACACGAACTGGTTGCGGGTGTTCACGACGTTGAAGGCGATCAGCCAGGACAGGATCGCGGAGGCGATCAGCAGCCAGACGTAGAGGTCGAGCACGATGATGACGATGTCGAGAACGGCACGCATGGCTTTTGAAGCCTCTGGCTTTGAAAACGTTGGCTGCGGTCGGGATTGACGCCTTTTGCTAGATATCGGTTCCCCCCCGCCCAAACAAGGGAAGTCGGCGCCCCGAATGGCTAAAACCGCCTTGCACCCGTCCTTGACTTGACCTTGGCGGGGACTTAAATGGCGCCCGGTTGTCGGCCGCATTTACCAGAGCGGCCAGCAAAGGGGCCATAGCTCAGCTGGGAGAGCGCGTCGTTCGCAATGACGAGGTCGGCGGTTCGATCCCGCCTGGCTCCACCAGCCTTCGCTGGCTTCGCCAGCTTCGGCTCGGCAAGCCCTTTCGTGGCGAAGGCTGCCGCGGCGTAGCCCGCAGGGCGAAGACGGACTTTTCCAAGCTCCCCCTACCTCCCCTTAAACCTCGGTGGCCGCTTTTCCATGAAGCTCGCCACGCCTTCCCGGAAATCGCTGCCGGCGAGCGCCACCATCATCTCCCGGTTGGCTTCGATCGTTGCCTCGGCCAGCGTCTGGAACGGCACCTCGTAGAGCTGGCGCTTGATCACGGCCATCGCACTCGGCGAGACGAAATCGGCGAGATCGCGCGCATAGGCATAGGTCTCCTCGCGGAGCTTCTCAGGCGAGCAGAGTCGGTTCACGAGGCCGATCCGCAACGCCTCGTCACTTGAAACGCGCCTCGCCGAGAGCAGCAGATCCATCGCGTTGGCGTGGCCGACGATGCGCGGCAGCATCCAGCTGATGCCGTGCTCGGCAATCAGGCCGCGCCGCGCGAAGGCCGTCGTGAACACCGTATTGTCGGCGGCAAAGCGCAGGTCGCAATAGAGCGCGTGCACCAGCCCGATGCCGGCCGTGGCGCCGTTGAGCATGGCGATCACTGGCTTCTTGATCGACGGATAGAACCCGTAGCGCGTCTGCCAGTCCGGACGCCGGTTCATGTCGAACGGCGGCAGGTTCGACGCGCGCCGGACGTCGTCGGGGTCGAGCCCCTTCAGCGCATCCATGTCGGCGCCGGCACAGAAGGCGCGGCCCGCGCCGGTGAGGATGATGACGCGGACATCGTCATCGGCGCTTGATGCTTCCATCGCATGGCGCACGTCGCGCTCCATGATCGGCGTCCACGCATTCATGCGATCGGGACGGTTGAGCGTGACGGTCGCGATCTTGTCGCTCACCTCATAGAGAATGTGCTCGTAGGCCATGACGCTCTCCCTTTGTCTGCCGGCGCGTTCGCGCGCTCGTTGGCGGCGAGCCTAGCATATCCAGGAAAGAGGCAGAGACTTGCGCCAAGGACCTGTGCGAAGGACCTGCGCCAAGGACTTCGCGCGAACGCGCGGATCACTCGGCGGCTTGCGCCAGAACCGGCCGGCGCGCCAGCCAGCCGTCGATGAAATGGTCGAGCCAGGCGCGCTCCGCGACATCGTATACGGCACGATCGGCGAAATGATGATGTCGCTGCCGCGCACCGGGCGCGCTGAAGCCGTCATAGCCGCGCGTGGTCCAGCGATGCATCATCGCGTAGGTCACGTCAGGATGAAACTGCACGCCGAAGGCATTGCCGGTGCGGAACGCCTGCACCGGAAAATCGTCGCCTTCTGCAAGCAGCTCTGCGCCGACAGGCAGCTCGAATCCCTCGCGATGCCAGTGATAGACCTGGGCCGGCCAGGCCGGGCAGAGGGCGTGGCCCGCGGCTGTGGGCCGGATCGGGTAGTAGCCGATCTGGGTCAGCGCATCGGCATGCGGCGCGACGCGGGCGCCGAGCTGCATCGCCAGCATCTGGGCACCAAGGCAGATGCCGAGGAATGGCCGCTGCTCGCGCAGCGGAATTTCGATCCAGTCGATCTCGCGGCGAATATAGTCGTCGGAATCATTGGCGCTCATCGGACCGCCGAAGACCACGGCGCCGGCATGCTGATCGAGCGTCTCGGGCAGGGGATCGCCGAAGCGGGGACGGCGGATGTCGAGGCGATGGCCGAGCGCACGCAGCGCATTGCCGACACGGCCCGGCGTCGAGGATTCCTGGTGCAGGATGATCAGAACCGGCAACTGGGTTTCGGAGGCGACGGCACTTGGCGTCCTTCTCGGGAAGGGCACCGCCTCTGCGCCACCAAACCTGTTCGTCCGGAACGACATGGCCTCTGCGAGTGCTATCGGTTCAGACCGCCAGCATAACTAAGCGATCGTTAATTTCGTGTGAGTTCGCGCACACAACGAAACCGAAGCAAGCCCCGGGCCAATACGGGAGCTTCGAGAGCTAATGCCTCTGCCTCTGGAACCGGCTGGTGGCGGCCAGGATGAAGCCCCGCGGGAAGAAGCGCAGCGCAAATGGCACAATCTTGATGCCGAGACCAGGCAGCACTGCCCGTTTGTTGGCCATCAGGCCACGATAGGCTTCCTGCGCGACATCGGTGGCCGAGACATTGAGCAGGGCCGTATCATGTCCGGAGCCGACGCCGGCGCGCGCCTGGAATTCGGTGGGCACGGGACCCGGGCAAAGCACGGTGACGCGAACGCCGCGCGGCGCGAGCTCGGCCCGCAGCGCTTCGGTGAAGGAAATCACGTAGGCCTTGGACGCATAATAGACGGCCATGCCGGGGCCGGGCAGGAAGCCCGCGACCGAGCCGACATTGAGAAGACCGCCCTTGTTCCTGATGAGTTGATCGGCGAAGCGCAGCGACAAATCGGTCAGAGCCCGCACGTTGACGTCGACAATCCCGATCTGCTCGTCGCGATCGCGCTCGATGGCATCGCCGAACACGCCGAAGCCGGCATTGTTGACGAGGTGGTCGAGCTCGACGCCTTCGGCAGCCAGCGCCGCCGCGATCGTCTCGCCGGCGTCGAGGTCCTCGAGATCGCAGGCGATCACGATCGGCTTCTTGCCGCCCTTGGCGGCGAGCTCGTTGGCGAGCGCCTCCAATCGATCCGCGCGCCGCGCTGTCAAAGCGAGGCGATGTCCATTGGCAGCGAACACGCGCGCCAGCTCCGCACCTATGCCCGCCGAAGCACCGGTGATCAACGTTACCCGCTCAGCCACGATCGAAGTCTCTTGAATTGAAGTTTTTGGCCCCGCAATGACGGAACGAGAGCATAAGCCGTGCGCGACAGGCAAGCGGCGTCGGCCGCATGGCCGCCTGAGCGGACGACAGGAGGAGCGGGAAAGCCGGGTTTTTACGGACGAATCCGAAGCCGGACGGCGGGCAGCTACATTAAAGTTTCGTCATGTGATCCCCACAACCGGCCATCCACCGGTTTGCGCGGATCAGCCGCCGACGGCGCTGTCCGTCACCTGACCACCGGCGCGCTCGGCCACCGTATGCTTCAGGTCGATCCGGTCGCGCTGGGAAATCCCGAGCAGGTCGGAGGCGCGCCAGACGACGTTGTCTTCGAATTCGGAGACCTGACCGTCGGCATAGACCAGCTCCCACATCATCCGGACGATGCGCTTGCGGCCCTCTTCGTCGAGCGAGCGCATGATGACGCTGGTGAAGTGATAGAGGTCCACCGCCTCGCCCTCGACCTGGGTGGCGTCCGCGATCAGACGATCCGCAGTGCCGCGATCGAGCTTAAAATGGCTTTCGATCAGGCTGTGCAGCTTGCGCTGCTCGGCCGCGCTCGGCTGGCCGTCGAGCGAGATTACGTGGACCAGCAGCGCGGTGGCCGCCAACCGATAATCGCTGTCACCGAACGTGCGGTTCTGGTCATTGGGGGCGACAATGTCGGCGATGAATTGGCGCAAGCCGTCGAGCATAAGATCCTACCGAAATCGATACAGCCGCGAGACGCGACCGTTACCAGCATTATATGAGCAGGAAACTCAACCGGCGCAACGTGCGTCAGTTCCGCGCGCTGCATTACGTTTCGGCAATATGGCCGCAGCGAGTCGGACGCGAGTAGCGAGCCGAGTCCTTCGGTGTCGTCCCGGCGAACGCCGGGACCCATAACCACAGCCTGTGGATTGACGAAGACTCAACGACCATCCCGCCCATTCCAGAAATCACGCGGTATGGGTCCCTGCTTTCGCAGGGACGACAGCGGAATTCCGTCAGGGAATCTCGTACACCACCATCTTGTCGGCGATGCCGCGCAGCGCCGCCTGTTTCTGGATCGGCTTGATCGCGCGCTGCTCCAGCACCTCGGCGACCGCGGGCGCATCGAGCACCGGGCCGGTGATGTGGATCTCCTGCGCGGTCGACAGGCTCTGCACGCGGGCGGCGATGTTGACCGTTTGGCCAAAATAATCCTGCCGCTCGTTGAGCATCACCGCGAGGCAGGGACCTTCATGGATGCCGATCTTGACGATGAGATCATCAGTGCCGCGCCGCTTGTTGAGCTGGTCCATCGCCGCGCGCATCCGCAGGCCCGCGACGATGGCATGCTCGGGGCGGACGAAGGTCGCCATCACGGCATCGCCGATCGTCTTCACCACCGCGCCCTTCTCGGAGGAGATGATCTCGAGCAGCGCATGGAAATGCGCGCGCACGAGATCGAAGGCGGCGAGGTCGCCGACGCGCTCGTAGAGCGCGGTCGAGCCCTTCAGATCGGTGAACAGGAAGGTCAGCGACGTGATCTGGAGCCGCTGGTCCAGACTGAGATTGTCCGCCTTGAAGACATCGCGAAAGGTCTGGTTCGACAGCATCCGCTTGGCGGTGAGGAACGGCTTGCGCTTGCCGATCAGATGATGGAGCGCCTCGGCCGCGATGAACACCGATGGCAGCACGCGCACGCCGGCCTGGTTCTCCAGCGACAGCCGCAGCGGACCCGGCCGCATGGTCGTGGTCCCCGTCGGGGCCTGCACCTTGTTGTACATGATGGCGAGCTGCTGACGGTCCCTGGTCGGCTCGCCCTGGACGTCGATGAAATGGGCGGCGTGCGTGACCGGCTCGAAGATGATGACGAAGTCACCAGGCAGCTGCAGCGACATGGTCGCCTTCTCACCGGCCGGCAACTCCATCGTATCCAGCGTCACCTCGTTCGCCAGCGTCGCAAACGATTCCTTGTTGAAGTCGACGCCGGAGCTCCAGAACACCTGCTTGAAATACTCCCACACCGGCAGCGTGTCGGGGTCGTGCGCCGCGATGCGCCGGACGCGCGGATTGACGGTGAAGGACACTTCGACCTGATCGTCGACGGAGGCCTTGTAGCCGCAGGCGCAGAGCGCGCAGTGATAGTCGTCGGGCTTGAGCGCCTTCAACGTCGTGTGCGCACCGAGCACGCCGCCGCAGCCTGGACACAGCACGTTCCAGCCGAGATCGAACAGCCCGAGCCGTGCTGCGTGCAGGAACGCGGAGATCGCGTGCTCTTCGTCAACGGCATGCTGCGTGGCAAAGTCGAGGACATTGACGCGATTGAGCTCGTGATCCTCGCCGTCCTCAATCAGACGCGCAATCGCATCGACCACCTTCGTGTCGGCGGTCTGCTTGAGAACGGAGAACTGGGCCTGGATGTCGCTCATCGCGGGACTCTGCTGGTTGAATCACGCCATCGGCCAGGCAATCGCCTGTCACCGACGGGTGATACGGAACATGGGTGAGTGGTCCGGCTGGGTCGTGACGACGCCGAGCGGGATCACGGGATTCGCCTGATCGGCGAGCTCGACGCGGAACGCGCCGATCAGCCGGGCCAGCGCCAGCACGGATTCGGCTTGCGCAAACGGTGCGCCGATGCAGACGCGTGGACCTGCGCCGAACGGCAGATAGGCGAAGCGATCGGGCGCCTCCGTCGACATGAAGCGCTTTGGAATGAACGCGTTCGGCTGATCCCACAGCTTCTCGTGCCGGTGCAAAAGCCAGGGCGCGATCATGATGATGTCGCCCTTGCTGATCTCGATTCCGGCCGCATTGTCCTTTTCGCGTGCGGCGCGCGCGACCAGGAAGGCCGGAGGATAGAGCCGCATGGTCTCGTCGATTACCGCGCGGGTGAATTTCTGGCGATCGATGTCGGCCATGCTGTCGAGATGCTCACCGCTTGTCTCGGACGCCACCTCCTCCTGCGTCTCCGGATCGAGTGCGAGCAGATAGAGCGCCCAGAACAACGCCGTTGCGGTGGTCTCGTGACCCGCCAGGATCATGGTCGCGACCTCGTCGACGAGCTGCTCGTCGGAAAAGCCTTTGCCGGTTTCCGGATCGCGCGCCGCGTCCATGAGGTCGAACAGATCGCGCGGCGGCGCGCCGTCCTTCTTGCCGGCGGCACGCCGCTCGGCGATCAACATGGCGACGAACTCGGTCCAGCGCTTGCGGAAGCGGGCGCGGGCAAAATCCATCGGGCTCGGCCACGACACCGGCAGCAGCATGTCGAGGAAGTAGGGCCGTCCCAGCCGGGATGCATACTCCATGATGAAATTGCGCAGGGTCGCGCCATGCCGGTCCATGCCGAACGAGAACATCGTGCGCCCGGCGATCTCCAGCGTCATGCGCTGCATGATTTCGCGCAGATCGACCGGCGCGCCCGTCTGCGTATCGAGCTTCGCGATGGTCTCGTCGAGCACCGCCGTCATGTGCGGCACGAGGTTGGCGGTGGCGCGCGGCGTGAAGGCCGGCGCGAGCGTCCGGCGCTGGAACGTCCAGGAATGACCTTCCGCGATCAGAAGCCCGTCGCCGAGCACCGGGCGCAGCATGCGGATGCCCGCCGGCGTGCGCGTATAATTCTCGTAATTGTTGAGCAGGACGTGCCGGATCGCATCCGGCTGATTCAGGATGAAGCTGTTGCGAAGGAAGAAGCGGCCCTTGATGACCTCTTCCTCATAAGCGGGCTGCCCCCATGTCGCGATCATGTTGCGCCGGATCACGGCAAGCCGGCCGAAGAACGACATGTCGTCGGGCGCACGCGGGGGAGCCGGGGGGATGATGGGCCTACGCACGCTGGCGATATTCATGGCTCTCTCCCGCAAGATGTGACGCAGGCAAATAGCTAGTAAGTCAGCTCGGCGACCGCAATCCTGTTCTCCTGGGCGGGCCAGGCGCGCGCCACAATTCGCTCTTCGCCGAACTCGGCCACGATGTTACGCCCAACCTCGCTGGCGGGAAGCCGCAGGGTTGCTGCCGCATCAGTGGGCACGCCCGGCTTGACATCGGCCGGCTCCTTGCCGTCGAAGAGCACCACGTCCCGCGGCAGGCCGAAATAGCCCCTCGGCCGCGACATGATCACGACAGCGCCTGCGTCCTTGTCGGCCGGCCCGAGCGGGCGCGCGGCGCGCAAATGCACGACGTCGGATGAGCGCGGGAAGGGCGAGCGATAGATATGCGTCGTCGGCGTGTCGGGCGATGCCAGCACGAATTCGAGCGACCAGGCGGGATCGACCTGCGCCGGCCCCCAGCGGCCGTCGGCACCCGTCTTCGCGCTGTGCAGCGCACCGCCCTTGCGCTCTCCGGTATCAGGATCGACGCGGAAGATATCGACGGTTGCACCGGCCACCGGGCGATTGGTCGGCACGCCGCCCGGCGTCCCCGTGACGAGGCCGCTCAGCCGGACGCTTGGCTCCGGCACGATCGCAATGCGCGCGGGCTCGCGTCCCGCGATGAATTTGTAGATCTCGCGGAAGGCACGCGGATGGAACGCCACTTCGCGATGGTCGAGTGCGCCGAGCACGAGATTGGTGGCGCCCTTCAGCTCGGGCCCTTCATTGGTGACACCGGTCGGCGTGCCGGGCTTGCCGATGAAGCGGCCGTCGGCCTGGGCGTATTTGTCCATGCCGTCGCTGCGCAAGGTGAGGAAGGCAACGCCCGGCGTCACCTCGCTCTCGCCCTCGTTCAGGCCACGCAGGAATACGCCACGGCCGTTGAACTCGTTGTTAGGCTGGTCGTCGGTCGCGAACACGCCGTGATTGGGCGTGCCGCACAAGACGGCGTGGCTGACATCGCCGGCACCACCGTTCTTGATCACGTTGCGGATTGAATTGCCGCCACGCGAGCTGCCGACCAGCGCCACGCGCGCCGCGCCGGTGCGGCGCTTCAGCTCAGTGATGGCGGTAGCGAGCTCGCGGCGCTGATCCTCGATCGAGGAACGGCCGGCCTGCTCAACCTTGTCGTCACTCCGCGCCAGCGGGTCGGTGAAATTGATCGCCATCATGCGATCGTGTGCGATGCCGTTGGATTCCAACCGCCACAAGGTCGTCATCCAGAGCGCGTCGTAGTCGCCATTGCCGTGGACGAACAGGATCGGCGGCACCTCGGTGCCAGGCGCCGCAGCGGGCGCGGTTTGGGCCGATGCGCCCGTCCGCAAGCTCGCAATTGCGAAAGGCAAGCTGCCCGCCCCCTGCAGGATCGTCCGTCGCGACAGCTTCATTTGTTCCTCCCGGCAAACCAACTCTTTGCACCGCTTATAGCGGCCTAACCACTGGACAGCGAAGGACTTTCGCGGGCATCACTGAATTTGCCGGAATCGCCCAAGATCACTCCAAGACCATTCTGCCAGCCCGTTTGGAAGGGGATATGACCGAGCAGACGAACCGCCAGAAAATCGCCGCCGACGGCATCACCGCGCCTCTGCGGTACACGGTGTTCCGGCGCATCTGGCTCGCCAGCCTGCTCTCCAATCTCGGCCTCCTGATCCAGGGCGTCGGCGCGGCCTGGGCGATGACGCAGATGGCGGCCTCGGCGGACAAGGTGGCGCTGGTGCAGACCGCCTTGATGCTGCCGATCATGCTGATCTCGATGCCGGCCGGCGCCATCGCCGACATGTATGACCGCCGCATCGTCACCCTGGTCTCGCTGATGGTTGCACTCGCCGGCGCGACGGTACTGACGGTACTGGCCGGGTTCAATCTCATCACCCCGGAGACGCTGCTCGCCTTCTGCTTCGTGGTCGGCAGCGGCAACGCGCTGTTCGGCCCGGCGTGGCAGTCTTCGGTCAGCGAGCAGGTGCCGCCCGATGCGCTGCCTTCGGCCGTCGCGCTGAACGGCATCAGCTACAACATCGCGCGCAGCTTCGGCCCCGCGGTCGGCGGCGTCATCGTCGCCGCGCTCGGCGCGGTGGCCGCTTTCGCCTGTAACGCGATCCTCTATCTGCCGCTGCTGGTGGTGCTGCTGCTGTGGCGGCGCAGCACCGAGCCCTCGCGCCTGCCGCGGGAAAAGCTCAACCGCGCCATGGTCTCCGGCTTCCGCTACATCACCAATTCACCGCCGATCAAGATCGTGCTGTTGCGTACGCTGGTGATGGGCCTGATCGGCGGCGCCATCATGGCGCTGATGCCGCTGGTGGCGCGCGACCTGCTGCATGGCGGGGCGCAGACTTACGGCATCATGCTGGGCGCCTTCGGCATGGGCGCCGTGATCGGTGCGCTCAACATCCACGAATTGCGCAAGCGCATGAGCGGCGAGGCTGCGATCCGCGCCTGCACCATCTCGATGGCGTTTGCGATGGCCGCCCTTGCCCTGAGCACCGAGCCGGTGCTGACGGCGACCGCGCTGGTATTGGCCGGGGCGGTCTGGATGGCCGCGATCGCGCTGTTCAATATCGGCGTGCAGCTCTCGGCGCCGCGCTGGGTCGCCGGCCGCTCGCTCGCGGCGTTCCAGGCCTCGATTTCCGGCGGCATCGCCATCGGTGCCTGGGGCTGGGGCCATCTCACCGACTATGCCGGCGTCGAGGTCGCATTGCTGACCGCCGCTGGCCTGATGCTGATCTCGCCGCTGCTCGGGATCTGGCTGACGATGCCGCGCGTCGGTGCCCGCAACGAAGATGCCGACGTGCTGGCCGATCCCGAGGTGAAGCTGTCCCTGACGGGGCGCAGCGGACCTCTGGTGGTCGAGATCGAATATCGCGTCGCGCAGGAGAACGCGCGCGCGTTCCACAACGTGATGCAGGACGTGCAGCTCTCCCGGCAGCGCAACGGCGCCTATGGCTGGTCGATCGCCCGCGACATCGCCGACCCCGAATTGTGGACCGAGCGCTATCATTGCCCGACCTGGTTCGACTACTTACGCCAGCGCAACCGCTCGACCCAGTCCGAGCGCGCGCTGCATCAGCAGGCGATCGATTTCCATATCGGTCCCGAGCCGGTGCGGATCCGCCGCATGCTGGAGCGTCCGTTCGGTTCAGTGCGCTGGAAGGAGGAGACGCCGGATCGTGCGAGCGCCGAGGTGCTGCCGGTGGTCGCGACCGCGGCGGGGAGCAGCACGTAGGTTTTGTGAGTCCGTAGCCCGCATGAGCGGAGCGATATGCGGGGTCAGAAGTCCCGGATGTCGCTTCGCTCATCCGGGCTACGGGAATCACTACTGCCCGTGCTCCGTCAGCACCTTGTCGCAGCCTTTGCTCAGGCGGGTGCGGTTCTGCTTGAGGCAGGCGAGCACGGCGCCATCGCCATTGTTCATCACGGCACGGCAAAAGCGGGTGACATCGCGCGCGCAGGCATCGCGGCCCGGCTGCTGCTGCGCGGATGCGACCGATGCGCCGAGCAGCAAAGGAAGAATGAAAAGAAATCTGGTCATCGCGTAATGCCTCTTACCCGGAAGAATGTGCGGGCGAAGCTAGTGCGACGATCCCTCAGCCGCAACGGCTTTATTGGCGGGCTGCATGGCGCCGCCGCGTTGCCCCGGCTTGACGCCGGGGCGTATCGCGAGGGGAGCTAACCGACGCAACGATGCAGTGTTGCGCGCTCTTACTGCTTGTCCTGGGCGTCAGCGACCTTGCGCGAGGCGCCCTTGGCGAGATCCTTGTCCATCACGGCGCGGCAGCCGGCGCTCAGATCCGAACGATGCTTCATCATGCACGCGGTGATCTTCGGGATGTTGGGGATGTCCGCCGAGCACAGGCGGAAGGCATCGCCGGTGCACTGCTGCTGCGCCTCGGCCGAGAAGGCGAAGCTTGAGGTGGTCGAGACGATCGACACGATCGCGGCAAAGCCCAGCGCCAGGCTGGTGTCGCGGATCTTGCTACTCAGGGACTTGGTCGAGAAGGACTTGGTCATTTGAAGCTCCCATTGGCGCCGTCGCAACGGTGCCCGTTGTTGATGGGAGCTACGATGCTCCAGCAAAACAGTTTCCACTGTGATGATGGTCACGGGCGGCACCCCGACTGTGACGTCGGTCACTTTGGCGCACCTCCCTGAAATTCCTCCACAACCGCCGTCGTGTTGGTGTCACGTTAACTGTTACTTCGCATTAATGGCTCGTCGCGCGGGAAATTCCGCCGGTTTGGTTGCGTAATTGGAAAGAGTAGCGATGCGTAATGCGTTGGGCCTGATGTTGGCCAGTGTAGTTGCGGCGGTCGTGATCGCCGCCGGCGGTTGGTTTTATTATTCCTCGCGCGCCGATCAGGCCGCTCCCAAGACAATTGCCGCCCGTGCCGCCGATCAATTGCCGGCACCGGCGAAGCTCGCCGCCAGGGATGACGTCGAGACCACCGCGACGATCGCGGCCAGGCCGACGATAGTTGCTCAGGCACCCGCGCCCGCCCCGGCCATGCCGGTTCAGCAGAAATCGACCTGCGCCAATCCGAACGCGCTGGGCGTCTCCCGCGTGGTCGAGATCGACACCACCGGCGGCCCCGGCTTCGGCTTCGATCATTTCAAGCAATTCGACTTCCTCACCGACAAGGAGGTCGTGCTGACCTTCGACGACGGCCCCTGGCCCGTGAACACGCCGAATGTGCTGAAGGCGCTGGCGGACGAATGCACCAAGGGCCTGTTCTTCTCGGTCGGCAAGCACGCGACCTATCATCCGGAAATCCTGCGCCAGGTGCTGGCCCAGGGCCACACGGTCGGCACGCATACCTGGTCGCACGTCAATCTGAACGGCAAGAAGATGACCGAGCAGATGGCCAAGGACGAGGTCGAAAAGGGCATCAGCGCGGTGAGGTTCGCACTGGGTGCCAACCCCGCGCCGTTCTTCCGCTTTCCGCAGCTCCAGCACAATCCGGCGATCGTGAGCTATTTCGGCACCCGCAACGTCGCGATGTTCTCGACCGACGTCGACTCCTTCGACTTCCGCAAGGGCGCGACGCCGGAGAAGATCATCGAGACGGTGATGACCCGGCTGGACAAGCTCGGCAAGGGCATCATCCTGATGCATGATTTCCAGAAGAATACCGGCATAGCCCTGCCGACGCTGCTCGCGCGGTTGAAGGCTGGCGGTTACAAGGTCGTGCAGATGAAGGCCAAGACGACGCTGCAGACGCTGCCGGAATACGACGAAGCGATCATGAAGGACATGAAGGTGCCGACCGCGAGCACCAACACGCGTCCGATCGGGAGCGTGGTGCAGACGGTGTCGCAGTAAACGCCATCTATCCAAACCAAAACTCTTGCGTCATGGCCGGGCTCGTCCCGGCCATTTGCTTTTGGCGAGCGGCTTACCAATAGATGCCGTGGCGGTGCAGCTCGCTGATGATGCGGCCCTCGGTCCGGCGCTTGGACTTCGGCTTGTCCGCCCTTGCCGTTTTCTTGGTGGCGGGCTTGGTTGCCGCGACCGGCGCGGGGGTGGTCGTGGGCGTGGTCACCGCCGGAGCCGCCGGCGTGACCGTGGCGGCCGGCGCAGAGAGCGACACTGCCGGCGGACGATCGGAATATTTCGCCGCCTCCGCGGCTGGCGCGATTTCGCTCACCTGCGCCGTGGCGGCGGACGGCGTCGTTTGTGGAGCAGGGGCCTGAGCACCCGCCGCGGACAGCGACAGGCTGCGGGAGCCGTCTGCCTGGGCAGAGGCGGAAGCCAGGACCATGGCGGCAACCAGAATGATCTTGCGCATGTGAAATCTCCCCGTGTTGGCGTACCCGGGACATTACGGGGAAGGGTGTCCTGGGTTAAGTGATTGGCCTCACACAATCGCGGAGCAATTTCGAACCGGCCGGCTGCTATCAACACCCCCGCCGATACAGCCGCAGCGTCACGTCCGGAAAGCTCATGCTGTCGAGCAGGCAGACGCCCTTTTCCGCGTCCATGCGGGCGATGAGCTCATCGCCGACCCGCGGTCCGACCAGCGTATGCTGGATCGAGCTCGAGACGACGAGGATGTTCGACTGCAGAAGCGCGTCTGCGGTGGCCGCTGCCGTTCGATGCAGCATCTCGCCGCGGACGACGAGATTCATCCGCGCCTGCGCCGCATACAACTGAATGGTCGCGGGCGTGACCGGGTAGGGACTCGAAAAGCCGACATAAAGCGGGCCCGGCGGCGGTGGCTTGACGTCGCGCAGAAACGACCAGAGACGCTCGGTCGATGCGCGGATGCTGTCCTGCTGCTGTGCGCTCAGCGGCGTCGCCACGCTGAGCTGACCGATCACGACGTGCTTGACGAACAGCGCGAGGGCGATTGCGAGCGCAAGCACCCGGCCCGCCGTCAGCAGATGCCGACGGTTGGCTGTCGCAAGGACCGTGCGCGCAAGCAGCGATTCCATGGACGCCATGCTGGCGCAGCCATTGAGGACCATCGCGACGATGAACACGCCGTAGAACATTGCGCCGAAAAAATAGGTCTTGATCTCGGCAACGGACGGAATGGCGTAGGCAATCAGCACGGTCGCGAGCAGAACGACGGCGTCCAGCACCGCAGCCCGGCCCTGGATCGCAGCGAGCACGAAGCGCAGCAGCATCAAGGCCAACCCGATGGCGAGCCAATAGTGCAGGCCGAACTGTCCCTCGCCACCGATGGAGAAGCGTAGCAGTCCGGGCCAGAAACCTTCGCCCGTCGTCCAGAGGTCGCGCTGGCCGACGAACACGTTGAGAATGTAGGTGACGGTCTCGACCAATGCGGGTCCGATCAGCGCGGCCGTGGTCGCGATCAACGGCAGCACGAACCACGCGAGCGCGCCGAGCGCGGTCCTGATCGACAGGCGCAATCCGCCCGCCTGGATGCAATCGACGACCAGCCGGATCGCGAACGCACTGCCGAGCAGAGCAAGCGCAGCCGGGAACGATGTCGGCTTGATGCAGGCGGCGAATGCGCAGGCAACGCCAAGGCCAGCCAGCGACCGGGCGCTACGCCGGAGCACGCCGCGGTAGACGATGGCACCGGCAGCAAGACCAATGGCGAGTCCCGAGGGCAGATCGGGACGCGCTTCCGTGATCGTGTGCCACAGCACCGGCACGCACACCGCTACGACCAGACACGATGCGATCTCGAGGACCGGCCGTCGCCGAACCAGCCAGATGATCCCGAGCAGGAAGCCGAAGACGATCACGGCATGAACGAGATAAGGACCGACATAGCTTCCCGGAAACGACCAAAAACCGGTGGCCGCCACCAGCGTCGAAAACGGCGCATGGTGATGCAGCAAGTCCCAGACGCTGCCGGCGACGCCGCGGCTTCCGAAGGCATTCACCCATCTGACCGCGTCGCCGAAATAGGCGACGTCGTCATAGAGCGGGGGAACGGACAGCCGGCTGTGCAGCCGCGACGCGTCGAGCGATTTGGAAGCGACGATGGCGGTGATCAGCGCCGCAAGGATGACGAGGCCGGGCAGCCGGACCCGGTCGCTCCGATCCGCGGAGCCCGGCTCCGTTCGCGATGCCCCTGCCTGCCCCATCGCCCACACCCCGCCAGCGCGCATCGTAGAGACGCCAGCATCGCGCGCAATGCGCCGGATGCAATGGCCGGGACTAGGCTCGCGCTTCTTGGATCGGATGAGTTTGAGCGCTGGTGCCGCAAGAGGGATTCGAACCCCCGACCCCGTCATTACGAATGACGTGCTCTACCAACTGAGCTATTGCGGCGAACCCTGCCGGGGCCAAGGCGATGCCGGCCCCGATACGCGCGCTCCTGATATCGGGCATGGCCCGAATTGGCAAGGACAAGCCGGGTTCGAAATGCGGCTCACGCGCCCCAGCGGGACCAGAATCCGCGCCAGCCGCCGGCCTGGGCCTTGGGTGTACCGATTTGTTCCGTAAATTCATCACTCGGACCCTCGTCATCGATCCCGGGATCGTCGGGGGCCCGGACGATCGGGATGACCGCGGGAATCGGCGCTGGAGCGGGTTTGCCGAGATCGGCGCGGCTCCGGAATACCGGTGTCGGCGCCGGCGGCGCTGATTCGGCGGGCTCGGGGGCCGGTTGGGCCGTCTCGGCAGGCGTAACCGCCGGCTCGTCCTTGAGGGTTTCCTTGGCGTTTTCCTTGGCGTTTTCTTTGGCGGCTTCCTTGGTCTCAGGGGGCGAATTGTCCTGAGCGGCCGGTACTGGGGCTGGGGCCGTCACGGCCGGTTCCGCCGGGCGTTCGCTGGAGGCCACCGTCACCCGCTTCGGCGGCGGGGCCGCCAGCATGGCCTCCTCGAAGGCCGAGGATTCGATCGTGGTTCCCTTGTCCGAAGGCAGGCTCGCGACCGGGGTCTGCCACTGGAACGCGTCGAGCCGGCCGGTGACCGGCGAGACCGGGCGCCAACGGTCGCTGACATAGCCGTCGGCAGTCCACGCCGGGTCGTGGCGGGCGCGCACCGCGCGCAAGGTCCAGGCGCGGGCACGGCCGCTATCGCCATGCTCGGCACGCTCGATCTCGGCCATCAGCAGCGCGACGCGCTGGGTCGGATCGCTGAGATAAGGCGCGAGCACTTCGCGCGCGCGGGCGAACTCGGAGGCGTCGATCGCGGCACGCGCGATCGCGAGCTGGCCCTCGATATGGCCGGACCTGTCGGCAGGCGTCTTCGCCGCCAGCGTCTCGACCCGCTGCAAGCGGTGCCACGCGGTATCGCCGAGCTTCACATGGGCATAGGCATCCGCGAGATCCGGATGCGGATTGGCGAGCCAGGCGGCCTCCACCCGCTTCATTGCGCGGCGCACCTGATGTGCCTCGCTGTCGAATTTTGCCGCGAGCACGGCCGCGGGCACCAAGGTCGGCGCAAGCTTGACCGCCTCCATCACGCTCTCGCGCGCGACGTCGCGGTCCATGGTTGCCAATTCCAGCGCGCGTGCGGTGAGCAGCACGCCGCGCTGGCGGCGATAGGCCTGCTTGTCGATCAGGCCTGCGGACAAATTCGAATCGAGGATCGCGAGCGCGCCGCTCCAGTCGCCGCGCGCGCAGCGGAAGCCGAGCACCGCTTGCGAGGCCCAGGTCGAGGACGGCGACAGCTTGATCGCTTCCTCCGCGATCATCACGGCGCCGACCGCATCGTCGGCGCGCTGCGCCTCGATGAACAGGCCGCGCAGGCCGAGCAGGCGCGTGTCCTCACGCTCGGCCATGGCACGGAAGACGCGCTGCGCCTCGTCGCGATTGCCTTCGAGCTGCGCCGACTGCGCATGCAGGAGCAGCGCGAGCGGATCATTCGGGGCATGTCGCCGCGCAGTTTCCGCGTGCCGGCGGGCGAGCGCGGTGTCACCATGACCGATCGCGAGCAGGCCGTGGGTGATGGCGTGGCGGCCTCTCGCGTGGCGCTTGTCATGGCGGCGGCGGCGCAGACGCCCCGGCGTGCGCCAGATCGTCGTCACGATGCTCCAGACCAGCACGACCGCCGCGGCAAACAGGCCAAGCAGGAACACGAATTTGGGAAGCGTGGTCGAGGCGCGGAAACTGCCCGCAGTCAGGACGAGATCGCCGGGCTGGTCGGCAACCCAGGCCGCGCCGGCCGCCGCCAGCGCGATCAGGACAAGGAAGAGGACGATGCGAAGCATGGCGATCCCTATACGCGCTTAGTATTGCGCGAACCTTTATTGAGCAGGCTTGGCGAGATCCGCCATGGCATCGTCGGCGAACTTGCGGGAAGCGGCGAGAGCAGCGTCGCGGGCATCGGCCTTGTCGAGCCAGGCCTGCGCCGGCGCACGATCGGCCTCGGCCAGCGTCTTGAGCTCGCGCCGCGCTTCCACGAAATCATTGCGAAGCGCCGCGGCCGTCACCCGCGCGACGATGGCGCCACGATCGTTGCCGACCCCGTCGGTGCGCTCGATGCGGACGAGCTTTGACGCTCCTGCCTGGAGACGCTCGACGATGCCTGTGCCGCTGGTCTGGGTTTCCGCCGGCGGCGACAGCTTCGGCACGATGTTGAGCAGCTCGCGGCTCAGCGCCACCGGCGTCGGGATGCCTGACGCGGCAAAGGTGTCGAGCGGCTTCAGCATATCGGGCTTTGCCGCCATCGCCCGCGCTGCGGCCAATTGCGACTCGTAAGCATCGCCGTGACGAACGGCGACATCGAGCAGCGCCGCCGCCACCACATGGCGCAGCGGCTTGTCGTCCACCTTCTTCGCATCGGCGATCTTCTCGCCCTGCTGCGCAAGCTCGGCACGTTCGGTCTTGCTGGCGCGCTCGAGCTGGGCGATGCGGTCGCTCAGAGCGGCAAGGTCGGGCGCGGCCGTTTGCGCCGCCGATTTCGCATCGTTCAATGTGCTCGCGGTCTTGTCGGACTGCGCACGCAGATTGGCGACGTCGCTGCGCAAGCTGCTCGCGGATTTCTCCAGCGCGTCGATCCGCGCCGCCATGGCGGGATCGGCGGCGGGCTTGCCGGCCTTGGCTTCCACTGCCGCAACGCGACCGCTCAGCGCATCGACCGTCGCGCTCGTGACTTGCGGGGCCGCCGGCGGCGCCTGTACGGCGGGCCAACCCAGCATCCAGCCGACCGCGATCACGACCGCCGCTGCGACAGCGCCGGAGAACGGCGCGATGACCCAGGGCGAAACCGACGACACCGGAGCAGGCGCAACCGCGGCCTGCGGTTCGGTCCGCTCCGGCTCTGCGTCAACCTGGTCGGATTTTGCCTGCTCAGGCTCGGCGTGCTCCGGCGCCGGCGGTGCCTCCGGCTCGACCGCCGGCTCCTGCGGCTGGGTCGAGACTTCGGTGGCTTCGAGGTCGATGGTGGGCGGAGTGCGCTTGGCACGGCCGGACTCAGGAGCCAATCCTGCGTCTTCAGGCTTGTCGTCGGCCATCGTGACGGTTCCTCACACTTCCATACGCGGGACGGACCCGATTACGTCGGATTCGGCTCGACCTCTTACGCCAAACGGGTGCGCAACGCACGCTCCAAGGTGGTAAATAAGGCATTTTCGTCCGGTGTCGCAGCCACCAGAACCTGCGATGCGCCGGCATCGCGCAGCACGCTGGCAACGGTCTCGGACAGGCAGCATTGCGGTATAGCCAGCGCCGAGATTTCGACGCCCTCGTCCCTGGCCGCATCCAGGAACGCCCGGGCGCTGCGCCGGGAGTAGTGCAGCACCGCCTCGACGCCGTGAGCGGCAAAGCCCTCGCAGACCTCGCGCGGCAGATGCTTGACCGGCGCCATGCGATAGGTCGTCTGCGTGACCACGCTAAACCCCTCCGCACCGAGCTCGCCGCCGAGGTCTCGCGACAGATCCGCGCCTGCGAGATACAGCAGCGTGCTCTTTTTCTTCAGCACCTTGTCGCGCGCGCTCTGCATCACCTTGTCGCGCAAGGACGCGGCATCGCCGCCGGCGACGATCACCTCGGCAAAGCCGGCGTCGCGCGCAGCAGCAGCCGTGTGCTCGCCGACCGCAAACAAGGGCAGCTCCAATAGACCAAGATCCCGCAATTGTGGCGCGACGGCACGGATCGCGTTGGCCGATGTGACGAGGATGGCACCGTAGGGAGCTTCACTCTCATCATGGAAGGCGACCGGCTCGAACTTGAGCACCGGCGCAAGCAGCACCGCAAGCCCCCGCGCACGCAGGCTTTCCGCCGTCGCCTCATTGTCGGGGTGCGGCCGTGTGACAAGAATGGACATCGCTGGTGTTCCCGAACCAATTGGCGGCGACGCATTCGTGAGGAAGCCGCGCGTGGCGATTGCGCAATCTGGCCCCGGAATGCTACCGGACGTACCAGAACTCCGCTTTCCGGATGAGCGCAAGGGCGCAAATTGGATAACAATTCGCCAATGCTGGTACTGGGCATCGAGACCACCTGCGACGAGACCGCCGCGGCGGTGATCGAGCGCGCGCCTGACGGCAGCGGCAGGATCCTGTCCAACATCGTGCGGTCGCAGATCGAGGAGCACGCCCGCTTCGGCGGCGTGGTGCCGGAGATCGCCGCCCGCGCCCATGTCGACCTGCTCGACGGCATCATCGCGCGCGCGATGCAGGAGGCCGGCGTCGGCTTCGCCCAGCTTGGCGGTGTTGCTGCCGCGGCGGGGCCGGGCTTGATCGGCGGCGTCATCGTCGGGCTCACCACCGCGAAGGCGATCGCGATGGTGCACGACACGCCGCTGGTCGCGGTGAACCATCTGGAGGCGCACGCGCTGACGCCGCGCCTCACCGACGGAATCGAATTTCCCTATTGCCTGTTCCTTGCCTCGGGCGGCCATACCCAGATCGTCGCGGTCACCGGCGTCGGCCAGTATGTACGGCTCGGCACCACCGTCGACGATGCGATCGGCGAGGCCTTCGACAAGGTCGCGAAGATGCTGGGCCTGCCCTATCCCGGCGGCCCGCAGGTCGAGCGCGCGGCGGCAAGCGGCGATGCCACGCGCTTTGCGTTCCCGCGGCCGATGCAAGGGCGTCCCGATGCCAATTTCTCGCTGTCGGGATTGAAGACGGCAGTCCGCACTGAAGCGAGCCGGCTGGCTGAGATCACGCCGCAGGACATCAGTGATCTCTGCGCGAGCTTTCAGGCCGCCGTGCTGGATTCGACCGCCGACCGGCTGAGCGTCGGCCTCAGGCTGTTCCGCGAAAAATTCGGCGCGCCGCGCGCGCTGGTCGCGGCCGGCGGCGTCGCCGCCAATCAGGCGATCCGCGGCGCCCTCGATGACGTCGCACAGCAAGCCGGGACGCAGCTGATCATGCCGCCACCCGCGCTCTGCACCGACAACGGTGCGATGATCGCCTGGGCCGGCGCCGAACGCCTCGCGCTCGGCATGACCGACACGATGGAAGCGCAGCCCCGCGCGCGCTGGCTGCTCGATGCCAACGCAACGGCGCCGGCCGGCTACGGCAAGACCCGGGCGGGATACTAGCCATGACCACGTTCCAATCCGTCGCGGTGATCGGGGCGGGCGCCTGGGGCACGGCGCTGGCGACCGTGGCGGCGCGGGCGGGACGGAGCGTCACGCTGTGGGCACGCAATGCCGAGCACGCCGCGCGGATCGCCTCGACACGCGATAATCCGCGGCTGCCCGGCGTGCGGATCGCGCCGGAGATCGTCGTGACCAGCGATCTGGCGCTCACTGCGCGCGCCGACATGTTGCTGATCGCAACACCGGCGCAGCATTTGCGCGGTGCCGTCAACATGCTGGCCTCGCATTTGACAAGGCCCATGCCGATCGTTGCCTGCGCCAAGGGCATCGAGCACGGCACCCATAAATTCATGACCGACGTGATTGCGGAGGCCGCGCCGCACGCCCAGCCGGCGATCCTGTCGGGCCCGAGCTTTGCCGACGATGTTGCGCGCGGCTTGCCCACGGCGGTGACACTGGCGGCAAAGGACGAGGCGCTGGCGAGCGGCCTGGTGCAGGCGCTGGGCTCACCGACGTTCCGTCCCTATCACTCTACGGACATCCGCGGCGTCGAGATCGGCGGCGCGGCCAAGAACGTGCTTGCGATCGCAGTCGGCATCGCGGTCGGGCGCAAGCTCGGAGCCTCCGCCCAGGCAGCGCTGACGACCCGCGGCTTTGCCGAGCTGACGCGCCTCGGCCGCGCGCTCGGCGCACGCAGCGAAACGATCACCGGCCTGTCTGGCCTTGGCGATTTGATCCTGACCTGCTCGAGCCCGCAATCGCGCAATTTCGTCCTTGGCCTTGCTTTGGGCCGCGGCGAACAGCCGCCTGCGGGCAAGCTTGCCGAGGGCGAGTTCACCGCGCCGGTGCTGATCGAACTCGCAGCTTCGCAAAACGTCGAGATGCCGGTATCAGAAGCTGTCGCGTCGATCCTGAGCGGCCGGAGCACGATCGACGCCGCGATCTCGGCACTGATGACGCGCCCCTTCAAGGCAGAGGAATAAACATGGCGTACTGGCTGGTGAAATCCGAACCATCGGTGTGGTCCTGGGACCAGCAGGTGGCGAAGGGCGCCAAGGGCGAGGCCTGGACCGGCGTGCGCAACTACACCGCGCGCCAGAATCTCGTCGCCATGAAGAAGGGCGACAAGGCGTTCTTCTATCATTCCAACGAGGGCAAGGAGATCGTCGGCATCGCCGAGATCGTCAAGGAGGCCTATCCCGATCCGACCGACAAGACCGAGAAATTCGTCTGCGTCGACATCAAGGCCGACAAGCCGCTGAAGACGCCGGTGACGATGGCCACGATCAAGGCCGAGAAGAAGCTCGCCGACATGGCGCTGGTGAAATATTCGCGCCTGTCGGTGCAGCCGGTGACGGCGGAGGAGTGGAAACTCGTCTGCAAGATGGGCGGGGTTTAGCCGCAGGTGCTGTAGCCCGGATGAGCGAAGCGATATCCGGGAGCACTGGCCCCACATGTCGCTTCGCTCGTGCGGGCTAGGATATCGGAGCTTGCGCATCCGGCAGCGCAAACACCTCGCATGGCGCAGCAATGCCGCGCAGCGAATGCGATCCGAGCGCGATCAGCGGCACGTCCGTTTCCGCGGCGAGCGCGCCCGACACCAGCACGGTCCGCCCCAGCGGCCTGCACAAGCCTTCGAGCCGGCTGGCGAGATTGACGGCGGGACCGATCGCCGTGAAGTCGAGCCGGTTGGCGGCGCCGATATTGCCCCACAGCATCTCGCCCAGATGGATCGCAGCACCGAATGCCAGCGGCGGCAACCCTTGAGCGCCGCGCTCCTTGTTGAGATAGACCATGCCGGCCTCCGCTGCGCCTGCGGCACGCAGGGCGGCCTCGCAGGCGCGGCGCGGCGATGCCTCGACCACCGGAAAGATCGCGAGCACGCCGTCGCCGATGAATTTCAGCACCTCGCCGCCAAAGGCGTGGACAGCGCCGGCGATGCGATCGAACCAGGCATCGAGCGCGGCGATGACCTGTGCAGGCGGAGAGGTTTCCGACAACGTCGTGAAGTTGCGCAAATCCGCATAGAGCAGCGCGGCCTGAATGGTCTCGCCGAGATCGCGGCGCAGAGGTGCCGCCAGCACCCGCTCTGCGCTGCGCTTGCCGAGATAGGCATCGAGCGTTGCCCGCAGCGTAGCGCGCGCGGCGAGCACGGCGAGGGGCGTCGCGGCAAAACGCGCGGCCTGGCGCAATTGCCCGATGTCGTCCGCGGTGAAGGAACGCGACCCGATCCAACAAAGCTGCGGCCCATCGGGCCGTCCGATGATGTCTTCGTGCACCTCGCCGCGCGCGATGTCGCGCAGCCAGCGGCGGCCGGCATCGTTGGGCGGATCGGGCGCCAATCCGCCCGGCGCGAAGCCGAGTGCTTCGATCACCTGGCCGCCATCGGCACGCCACAGCCAGGTCCGCTTTGCGATCAGAGGATGCGGCACCTCCAGCGTCAGGGCGCCCGCCGCAAGCGGCACGCCGTCGGCGAGCAGATGGGCGCCGAGTTCCGCAAGCAGGCGGTCCGCCCCGGAACTATCCGAGGCGGCATCGACAAGCCAGGCGAGGGTCGGGGAGAGCTGCATGGCTCGATCATGGCGAAGGCAGGCGGCCTTTGTCACGGGCAATCCTTGACGCGCCGCTTTGGCGCCGCCATGTGCCAATGGCAGCGAAGGGATGATCGCCGATGACCGAACCGTTCATAGTGCGACGCGAGACCCAGATCGCCGCACCGCGCGCCACCGTTTTCGCCTATCTGACCGACCCCGAGAAAATCCTGAGCTGGATGGGCTCCGATGCGACCACGGAGCCGCATCCCGGCGGGCTTTATCTGCTCAAGGGCATCGGCCCCCGCAGCGGCGTCGCCCGCGGCGCCTTCCGCGAGGTCGTGCCGGTGCATCGTCTGGCCTACACGTTCGGATGGGAAGGCGGCCAGGAAGTACCGCCCGGCTCGAGCCTGATCGAGATCGACCTGATCGAGCGCGACGGCGGCACGCTACTGCGCATGACCCATAGCGGCCTCCCGAGCGAAGCGCAGGCCGCCGCGCACGCGACGGGGTGGGCGCATTATATGGAACGGCTCACGACCGCAGCCGCAGGCGGCGATCCCGGTCCCGACAACGGCGTCTCGCCCAAGTCGTAGCTCTCGTAGGGTGGGCAAAGCGCAGCGTGCCCACCATTCTATGCGATTAGCGAGAGGTGGTGGGCACGGCGCTTCGCGCCTTTGCCCACCCTACGGCAGCGCGACGCGGCGCTACACCGCGGCGGTCGCCACCACCTGCGCCAGAAGCTGCTCGCGCCGCGCCTGCGAGCGCTGGCCCTTCATGGTCGCGGCGAAGCGCTCGAGGATGCCGTCCTCGAACGCGGTGACGATGGTGTCGTGGACGTAGCTCTTGCGGCAGATCGCCGGCGTGTTGGAGAGCTTGTCGGCCGCGGCGCGGATCGCGTCCAGCACCTGCTTCTTGCGGCCGCGCTGGCTGGTCGCCGGCGTGATCCGCGACAGGGATTCCACGACGACGGCAGAGGCCATCAGCGTACGGAAATCCTTCAGCGAGATCTTGATGCCGGCGATCTCGCGCAAGAACGCGTTCACCTGCGTGGTGTTGACCGCGCGCACGATGCCGTAGGCATCGCGATACTGGAACATGCGCTTGCCGGGGACGCCCTGCAAAATGCCGATGGCGCGCACCAGCTTGGCCGCGTCGCACTCCTTGCGCACCGCCTTGCCGCCCTTCGCCTTGAAGGTCAGCACGAAGCAATCGTCCTCCAGCGTGACGTTGGACTTCAGCAGCGTGGTCGCACCGCGGGTGCCGTTGAGACGGGCATAGGATTCATTGCCGGGGCGGATCGCGGTGCGCGCGATCAGCTCGATCACGGCCGAGAGCGCGAATTCACGCGTCGGCTCGTCGCCCGACAGGAACGCCGAGACCTTGCGCCGGATCTTTGGCAGCGCGCCGACGAGCTTTTCTAGGCGATGCGCCTTGCGGTGCTCGCGGACCTTCTCCCAATCGGCGTGGTAGCGATATTGCAGCCGGCCCGCGGCATCGCGTCCCACGGCCTGGAGATGCGAGCTCGGATCGGACGAATAGCGCACCTCGCGATAGGCCGGCGGCACCGCCATGGCGTGCAGCCGGCGGATGGTGCGGGCGTCGCGGATATGAGCACCGTTGGGACGGACGAAGGAATAGCCTTTGCCGCGCCGGATGCGGCGGATGGTCAGCTCGTTCTGGTCACCGAGCCGCAGGCCGAGCTCCTTGGCGAGCGCCTCGACCGTCGCCGCGGGCGCCGTGTCGAACGCCTTTTTCGGGCTCGGACGCCTGAAAGGGCCCGGTTTCGGCCATTGTCCGAGGGCTTTGGCCAGCGCAATGGCCGCAGGATCGGCTGAAGCGGGCCGTATCGTCCCGAGATTCTGCTGATCCATCATAGCCTTATGCCTTAGCCCTGTCTGTTACCGGTCAATGCCGCTGTTCTGATTTTTGTTCCGAAGGGTCTCTTTGGACCCGGGTTGGCCATTTAGGGTGTTCCGAACCGTATTGCGAGTCCCGAATCAGTGAGAGGTGGTTTCTAAATACCTCTGCTGATGCATGAGGGCTCTGCGCCGGCCCGTTCCGCGGATCTCGGTAAAGACCCCCGAAAGCCGCCCGCCGGCTTGTTTCAGATCTGCGACAGTCGCAGCAGGTGGCCTTGATCCTCCGCATGGCCGGCCGCCCGCCGAAGGTCCAGCTTGTGCTCCTTGTCGGGCCCGGTTAGCCCGACGCATAATCAGTCAATGATCAAGTCGGCTCGCCGGTCGCCAGCGTTCGGCCTGCCGTATGTGGAGGGAAGCATGTCCGAGAAGATCTACGACGTCCCGGCGGAGTGGGCGAAGCGCGCCTGGGTCGACCAGGCCAAGTACAAGGAAATGTACGCGCGCTCGATCTCGGACCCGAACGCCTTCTGGGCGGAGCAGGCCAAGCGCATCGACTGGATGCACGCGCCGACGAAAATCGAGAATGTCTCCTTCGCCCCCGGCAACATCTCGATCAAATGGTTCGAGGACGGCATCCTCAACGTCGCCTACAACTGCATCGACCGCCATCTCGCCAAGCGCGGCAACCAGACCGCGATCATCTGGGAAGGCGACGATCCCTCGCAGTCCAAGCACATCACCTACAAGGAGCTGCACGACGAGGTCTGCCGGATGGCCAACATCCTGCGCACCCGCAACGTCAAGAAGGGCGACCGCGTCACCATCTACCTGCCGATGATTCCGGAAGCGGCCTATGCGATGCTCGCCTGCGCGCGCATCGGCGCGATCCACTCCGTGGTGTTCGCGGGCTTCTCGCCGGACAGCCTCGCCCAGCGCATCAATGACTGCCAGTCCAAGGTGATCATCACCGCGGACGAGGGCCTGCGCGGCGGCAAGAAGGTGCCGCTGAAGGCCAATGTCGACGCCGCGCTCGCCAAGGCCGACGGCGTCGACTGGGTCGTCGTGGCCAAGCGCACCGGCGGCAAGATCGACATGAACCCGACGCGCGACCTCTGGTATCACGAAGCGGCGGCAATGGTGACGACGGAATGCCCGGTCGAGCACATGCACGCCGAGGACCCGCTCTTCATCCTCTACACCTCAGGCTCGACCGGCCAGCCCAAGGGCGTGCTTCACACCTCCGCCGGCTATCTCGTGTTCGCCTCGATGACGCATCAATACGTCTTCGACTATCACGACGGCGACATCTACTGGTGCACCGCCGACGTCGGCTGGGTCACCGGCCACAGCTACATTCTCTATGGGCCGCTCGCCAATGGCGCGACCACGCTGATGTTCGAAGGCGTGCCCAATTACCCGGATAATTCGCGATTCTGGAACGTCATCGACAAGCACAAGGTCAACATCTTCTACACCGCACCGACCGCGATCCGCGCGCTGATGCAGTCGGGCGACGAGCCGGTGAAGAAGACATCGCGCGCCTCGCTCCGCCTGCTCGGCTCGGTCGGCGAGCCCATCAATCCGGAAGCGTGGGAGTGGTATCACCGCGTCGTCGGCGACGACCGCTGCCCGATCGTCGACACCTGGTGGCAGACCGAGACCGGCGGCATCCTGATCACGCCGCTGCCGGGCGCGACCAAGCTCAAGCCGGGCTCGGCGACGCAGCCGTTCTTCGGCGTGGTGCCTGAGATCGTCGATGCCGACGGCAAGGTGCTGGACGGCGAGACCTCGGGCAATCTCTGCCTGACGCGGTCCTGGCCCGGCCAGATGCGCACGGTCTACGGCGATCACGCCCGCTTCGAGCAGACCTATTTCTCGACCTACAAGGGCAAGTACTTCACCGGCGACGGCTGCCGCCGCGATGCCGACGGCTATTACTGGATCACCGGCCGCGTCGATGACGTCATCAACGTCTCCGGCCATCGCATGGGCACCGCGGAGGTCGAGAGCGCGCTGGTCGCACATGAGAAGGTGTCAGAGGCCGCGGTCGTCGGCTTCCCGCACGACATCAAGGGCCAGGGCATCTACGCCTATGTCACCTTGATGGCCGGCGTGCAGCCGACCGAGGACCTGCGCAAGGAGCTCGTCACCTGGGTGCGCAAGGAGATCGGCCCGATCGCATCCCCGGATCAAATCCAGTTCGCGCCGGGTCTGCCTAAGACCCGCTCGGGCAAGATCATGCGCCGCATCCTGCGCAAGATCGCCGAGGACGAACCGGGCAGCCTGGGCGATACCTCGACCCTGGCCGATCCCGCCGTGGTCGATGATCTCGTCAAGAACCGGCAGAACCGGAAGCCGGCGTAAACGAGCTCTCGTGCCCCGGACGCAGCGCAGCGCGCACTTCGCGGTGCGCTGCTGAGCCGGGGCCCATCGAGCCGCGCACGAAGAGAAGAACTGGGTCCCGGCTCTGCGGAGCAGCGCTCCGCGCTGCGCCTTGTCCGGGACACGAGACTGCCTTTCGCACCGAGGCCCCGAAATAACAGCCGTTCACAGCCTCACGGACTTGTCAGGGCGTGTGCCGGTGCGGCCGCATCTTTCCCGCCGAGTGTTGTTTTCAGGTCATTTACTTTATTTCGAACATTTCCTTTGTTCCCCCTGCTGGCTGGCCCTTGGCGGCCGTGCGTGGAAACCAACCGGTTAACAGGCGCGGTTAAGAATGTCCCCTGACAAGGACGTGGCAAGCTGGCGATTGCCGGTTCCGCGTAATTTTGGATGATCCGTTCGGGCTAGGGGAAATTCGATGTCGATAAGGATTGCTGTGGCGCTCGCCGCCACCATCGGGGCAGGGGTCTTGATGTCGACCGCGGCGCAGGCCCGGCCGGAAATGGTTGGGGCGCATGTGGCCGACTATTCGCCGGGCACGATCGTGGTCAAAACCAGCGAGCGGCGGCTCTATCTCATCCTCGATAACGGCCACGCCGTGCGCTACCCGGTCGGCGTCGGCAAGTCGGGGAAGCAGTGGGCCGGCACCACCCGCATCGACGGCAAGTACCGCAATCCGGCCTGGTCTCCGCCCGCCGAGGTGAAGCGCGACAAGCCGAGCATCCCTGACGTCATTCCCGGCGGCTCGCCGCGCAACCCGATGGGCGTCGCGGCGATGACGCTGGCCGGCGGCGAATACGCCATCCATGGCACCAACGTGCCGGGCTCGATCGGCGGCTTCGTCTCCTATGGCTGCATCCGCATGCTCAACGACGACATCACCGATCTCTACGGCCGCGTCTCGGTCGGCACGACGGTGGTCGTGACGCGCTGATTGCCGGGATCAAGGCAAGACAAGAAAAGGCCGCGTCCCTGGACGCGGCCTTTTTGTTACCAGAAGCGCCAGCTGCGCGCGCACCAGCCGTCGCGATGGCCGCCATTGTAGCTTCGCGCAAAGCCGCCGGCGAGCAATGCCGCCGAAACGCTCGCAGTCCGCCGGGTCGCGACGTCGGCGAGAACGCGGCCGTATTTGTCGGGGCCGAGATTGGTGATCGTCACGCCGCCCTGGCCGAGCAGATCGCGCAATGCGCGGGCCGCGGCTTCCGCCTTGTCCTGCTCCTCCCGGCAGGACGCTTTCATCTCGGGCGCGTCGATGCCGCGCAACCGAACCCGCACGACGAGATAACGGCCGCCGCGCTGACGAACGCGCGCGAGAAAGGTGTCGCCGTCGATGGTGCGAATGACGTCGACCGGCTCGCGAACATCGGGATGGCCCGCCTGCTCGAGAACGATCTCGGCGTTCCGCGTGCGGTCGCCATCGGCGGCAGGAACAAGCCAGCCCATTCCATGGCGGAAGGTGAGCACAACGGCCAGCGCGATGCCCACCACGAACATCCACGGCAATAATCCGGAGAAGCGCCGGCCGAACGGCGAGCCGCTGTATGACGTCCGATATGGATGGCTGGGGTCAAAGCGCGACATCGCGCGACGCTATGGCTGAGTCGGCCGAGCCTGCAAGAGCGACTCAGAAGTCGGAAGCAATGCCCTTGCGCTCCCAGTCGCCGTAACGGGTGGGCTCAGGCCCCTTTGGTCCCTGCAACTCCTTGGGCGCGGCTTCCGCATGCGCCTTCGTCGCGGCCTGCCGGCGCGCCTCGGCTTCGGCCAGCGCGCGCTTGGCTGCCGGCGTGAGCTGCTTGCGGTCGGAAACGGGAGACAGGTCACTCATCGCCAGGCTTTCTAGCGCAGGACGAGCCGCAACGCGATGTCCAATAACGCATTCCTGAAATCGGCCCGGAAGGGCTGAAAAAGCCGGAAGCGATTCTTACATTTGGCATATTCGCGTGCCAGAGATTGGGTTCTCAAGGCATGCGCCCATTGCGGCGGAACTGCCGCTCGCTCAGAACCTTGCTTCCGCATGCCATCTCAACGTTTCGCCCCTCCGTCCGAAGTGCCCGGTCTCGCGGCGCGACGGATTGCCGCCGACATCGTCGACGGCGTGCTGCACAAGCACCGTACGCTCGACGACCAACTCGACGGCAGCGGCGCCCATCCCGGACTGAAGACGCTGGCCGACCGCGACCGCGCGCTGATGCGGCGCCTGGTCGCCACGGTGCTGCGCCGGCTCGGCACGCTCGGCCATGTGCTGTCCCGCCTGCTCGACAAGGGCATCCCCTCCGATGCGCCGCGCGCGCAGAGCGCGCTCCTGATCGGCGCGGCGCAGATCCTCTGGATGGACGTACCGGATCACGCGGCCGTCGACCTCTCCGTTCGCCTGGTGCAATCCGACCGGCGCGCCGCGCGCTATGCCGGCCTCGTCAATGCCGTGCTGCGCCGCTGCGCGCGCGAGGGCACGGCGCTGGTCGAGGAGGTTGCCGCGCAATCGCTGGATCTGCCGCCATGGCTGCTCGCGCGCTGGAGCGCGCACTATGGCGAAGCGACCGCGAGGGAGATGGCACTGGCACTCGGCCACGAGCCTTCGCTCGATCTCACGGTGAAGTCCGATGCCGCGCAATGGGCGAGCCGCCTGCACGGCGAGACGCTTCCGACCGGAACGGTGCGGATGCTGCTGCACGGCTCGGTGACCATGCTGCCCGGCTTCGCCGAGGGACAATGGTGGGTGCAGGACGCCGCCGCCGCGCTGCCGGCCCTGCTGTTCGGCGACGTCAAGGGCAAGTCCATTGCCGATCTCTGCGCCGCCCCCGGCGGCAAGACCGCGCAACTGGCGCATGCCGGCGCGCAGGTCACGGCGATCGACCGCTCGCCGGCCCGGGTGACGCGACTGCGTGAAAATCTGGCGCGGCTGTCGCTCCAGGCCGAGACCGTCGTCGCTGACGCCGTGGAATGGGCCGGCCCCGCCGATGGCTTCGACGGTATTTTGATCGATGCGCCCTGCACCTCAACCGGCACGATCCGCCGTCATCCCGACGTGGCGTGGCTGCGGCAGGAATCCGATGTCACCGCCATGACTGTGCTCCAGCAGCGGCTGCTGCGAAAATCGGTATCGTTGCTCAAGCCGGGCGGCACGCTGGTCTACTGTACCTGCTCGCTGGAACTCGAAGAGGGCGAGCAGGCCGTGGCGACGCTGCTGGCGAGCGAGCCTGCGCTTCGCCGCGTCCCGATCGAGGCCGCGGAGGTCGCGGGCCTCGACGAAATCATCACAGGGGACGGCGATCTGCGCACCCTGCCCAGCCATCTGCCGAACGCCGATCCAAAGCTCGGCGGGCTCGACGGATTTTTCGCGACCCGGCTCGTTAAATCCTGATTTTGCACCGGATTTTGCGACCGCGACGCTGATTCGCACACGTTCAAGGTGGTGTCAGACGTCCGATTTTGGGATTAATAGGGATTCGTCGGAATCCTCTCCCCCTTCAAGGCAAAGCGTGTCGGTCGCTCAACGCAGACGTATCTCGACGCTGGTCATGAACCGCTTCGCGCGGAACATGCTCGCGCGCGCGAGCGGCGGTTCCGTTGCGCTGTCGCGGGTCTGGCCCGGCCGCACCGATCGGCTGATCATCGCGCCGCACGATCTGCGCACCGCGGATGCGACTCGCGCCGCCGAAATCTATGCCGGCCGCTTCGTCTTCGCCGGCAAAATCGTCAATTGCCACGGCCGTTCGATCTTCGATCTCGAGCCGCCGTCGGAGGATTGGGAGGTCGCGCTGCTCGGCTTCGGCTGGCTGCGCCATTTGCGCGCCGCCGACACTGCGCTGACACGGGCGAATGCGCGCGCGCTGATCGAGGACTGGATCGCCAACCCCGCCAACAAGCGCCGCCCGGTCGCGCGACGTGCCGACGTGCTGGCCCGGCGCGTGATCTCGCTGCTGTCGCAGGCGCCGTTGGTGCTCAACGAGACCGACAACAAGTTCTACCGCCGTTACCTGCGCGCCCTCGCGCGCGAGATCCGCTTCCTGCGCTACACCATGGTCAACATTCCCGACGGGGTGCCGAAGCTCCAGGTGCTGATGGCGCTGTGCTATGCGGCCTTGTGCCTTGCCAACCAGGCGGGCCAAATCCGCAGCGCATCGAAGAAGCTGTCGGACGAATTGCAGCGGCAGATCCTGCCCGACGGCGGACACATCTCGCGCAATCCGGGGGCGCTGATTGAGCTCCTGATCGACCTGCTGCCGCTGCGGCAGACGTTTGCTGCGCGCAACATCGCGCCGCCACCGGCGCTGCTCAACGCGATCGACCGCATGATGCCGATGCTGCGCTTCTTCCGCCACGGCGACGGAAATTTCGCGCTGTTCAACGGCATGAGCGCGACATCGTCCGACCTGCTCGCAACGCTGCTCGCCTATGACGACACCCACGGCGCGCCGATGGCGAACATGCCGCATACCGGCTTTCAGCGCCTCGATGCCGGCCAGACCACTGTGATCATCGACACCGGCCCGCCGCCGCCAGCCGGCGTCAGCCACGACGCCCATGCAGGCTGCCTGTCGTTCGAACTGTCTTCCGGCATCAGCCGCATCGTCACCAATTGCGGCATGCCGACCACAGGCCGCGACAATTGGCGGCCGTTCGCCCGTGGCACCGCGGCGCATTCGACGCTGACCTATCACGACACCTCCTCGTGCCAGTTCGTCGAGATGTCGGCGATGAAGCGGCTCCTGCACGGCTCGCCTGTTACCAGCGGGCCCGTCGAGGTCGAGAGCTATCGCGAGATCGTGCAGAACGGCACGCTGCTCACGACCTCGCATGACGGCTATCTTTCCAAGTTCGGCGCGATCCACCGCCGCGTGCTGATGATCGCCAATGACGGCGCGCGCATCGACGGCGAGGACACGCTGTCGCCGCCGCAGGGCGGACGCTTCAAGGGCGCAGACGCTGACTTTGCGCTGCGCTTCCATCTGCATCCGGCAGTGAAGGCGAGCCGGCTGTCGGATGCGCGCGGCGTCATGCTGGTGCTGCCGAACCGCGACGTCTGGACCTTCGAGGCGCTCGACGACAAGGTCGACCTCGAGGACAGCGTGTTCCTGGCCGGCAATGACGGGCCGCGCCGCACCGCCCAGATCGTGATCCGGCAGGACGCGCGGCAGGCGCCCTCGATCCGCTGGAGCTTTATCCGCTCCACGGCATCGCCGACCGTCACCAATGCCCGCCGCAACGCCCGGCGCGAACCGGAACTTCCGCTGTAAACGCGCGGATTCGGCCCCATCTGATCGTTGTGAAGCACGCCGAAAACTGCTATCGAGCCCTCGCTCGCGCGACTGGCGACCTTGGATGGAGCACCATCGGGAAGCGCGGGACATAGAAGCCGCGCGCCTGGGCATAGACACTCCTTAAGACAGAGGATCTTGCTCATGACTGACCATCCCCGCCGCGTCACCCGCGCGCTTCTTTCCGTCTCCGACAAAACCGGCCTGATCGAATTCGCAAAGGCGCTCGCCGCCCATGATGTCGAGCTGGTCTCGACCGGCGGCACTGCGAAAGCGATCGCCGCGGCCGGCCTCAAGGTGAAGGACGTCTCCGACCTCACCGGCTTCCCCGAGATGATGGACGGCCGCGTCAAGACCTTGCATCCGAAGGTGCATGGCGGCCTGCTCGCGATCCGCGACAATAAGGAGCACGCGGACGCGATGAAGGCGCACGGCATCGCGCCGATCGATCTTCTCGTCGTCAATCTCTATCCGTTCGAGGCGACCGTCGACAAAGGCGCCGGCTTCGAGGATTGCATCGAGAACATCGACATTGGCGGCCCCGCGATGATCCGCGCCGCCGCCAAGAACCATGACGACGTCGCCGTCGTGGTCGAGGCAGATGACTACAAGGCGGTGCTCGACGAGCTTGCCGCCAACAAGGGCGCGACCACGCTGAAACTGCGCCGGCGGCTTGCCGCGAAGGCCTATGCGCGCACCGGCGCCTACGACGCCGCGATCTCGAACTGGTTCAATCGCCAGCTCGAGATTGACGCGCCCGACTTCCGCGCCTTCGGCGGCAAGTTGATCCAGTCGCTGCGCTACGGCGAGAACCCGCACCAGATCGCGGCGTTCTACGCGACGCCCGACAAGCGCCCGGGCGTCTCCACCGCGCGACAGCTCCAGGGCAAGGAGCTCTCCTACAACAACATCAACGACACCGATGCGGCCTATGAATGCATCGGCGAGTTCGACGCCAAGCGCACCGCGGCCTGCGTCATCGTCAAGCACGCCAACCCCTGCGGCGTCGCGGAGGGATCAAACCTCGTCGACGCCTATCGCAAGGCGCTGGCCTGCGATTCCACCTCGGCCTTCGGCGGCATCATCGCGATGAATCGTCCGCTGGACGCAGATACGGCCCGCGAGATCACAAAGATCTTCACCGAGGTGATCATCGCGCCCGACGCCACCGAGGAGGCGATCGCCATCATCGGCGGCAAGAAGAACCTGCGGCTGCTGCTCGCCGGCAGCCTGCCCGATCCGCGCGCGCCCGGCCTCACCGCCAAGACGGTCGCCGGCGGCCTGCTGGTGCAGAGCCGCGACAACGCCGTGGTCGACGACATGACCTTCAAGATCGTGACCAAGCGCGCGCCGACCGACGCTGAAATGCGCGACCTCAAGTTTGCATTCCGGGTCGCAAAACACGTCAAGTCGAACACGATCATCTACGCCAAGGATCTCGCCACCGTCGGCATCGGCGCCGGCCAGATGAGCCGCGTCGATTCAGCCCGCATCGCCGCGCGCAAGGCGCAGGATGCGGCGAACGAGCTGAAGCTCGCCGAGCCGCTGACCAAGGGCTCGGTGGTGGCGTCGGATGCGTTCTTCCCCTTCGCCGACGGCATGCTCGCATGCATCGAGGCCGGCGCCACCGCTGTAGTGCAGCCCGGCGGCTCGATGCGCGACGACGAGGTGATCAAAGCCGCCGACGAGCACGGCATCGCCATGGTGTTCACGGGCACGCGGCATTTCCGGCACTGAGCCGCGGTTGTCGTCCCGGACAAGCGCAGCTCCGGGCAACGCGTAGCGTTGTCGAGAGCAGAGCGCCGATCCGGGACCTCCGCGCGAGCGCTTGCGCTCGTCGCGATTACCACAGGGAGAAGCTTGGTCCGCGGTATTGGCCGCGTCGCGCCAACGAGAGATCACGCGGTATGGGTCCCTGCGTTCGCAGGGACGACGGCGAGAGTTAGCTAGTCTTTCACCCGCATCAACAGCCCCAGCCCCGCGACGAAGAACACCACCAGCACGGCCATGCCGGCCTTCTGGCTTGCAGTCACCGCCGTGATCATGCCGATCAGCAACGGTCCGATGAAGGACGTCACCTTCCCCGTCAGCGCGAACAGGCCGAAATACTGCGCGATGCGGTCCTTCGGTGCGAGGTGGATCAGCAGCGTGCGTGAGGCCGCCTGGAGTGGACCACCGGCCGCGCCAATGAGGCAGCCCAGCACGAGATAGGCGCGCTCGGCCGCGCTCGAGAACAAGGGAGCGTCTGCTTGCGGCGGCGCGACCTTGATGAACAAAACACTGTCCTTGTCGACCAGGAGAATTGCCGCCACGGACAACAGCAGCACGAGCAAGCTGCCGGCGATGACGCGCTTCGGCCCGAGACGATCATCCAGCTTGCCGCCGAACCACGCGCCAAATGCGCCGGCAATCGCGAGCATGATGCCGAAGGTGCCGATCTGGATGGTGTGCCAGCCGAAGGTGCCCGCGGCATAGATGCCGCCAAAGGCGAACAGCGACACCAGACCATCCGTGTAGATCATATTGGCGAGCAGAAATGCCGCCAGCGATCTCTGTTGCGGCAAGCCTCTGATCGATTGCCTCAGCTCCCACAGCCCCTCGCGCAACGCCTGGCGCACCGGGCGCTTCGCCGGATAATCCGGCGTGAACAGGAACAGCGGCGTCACGAAGACGATGAACCACAGCCCGGTCAGCGGGCCCACGATGCGATCGCCCTGATGGCTGACCGGATCGAGCCCGAACAGCGGCGTGAAGCCCAGCAATGTGCGGCCGGTCTGCGGGTTGGCCGCGAGGAAGCCGAGCACGATGATCAGGCTGACGATCCCGCCGACATAGCCGGTGGCCCAGCCGGTGCCGGAGAGCCGTCCGATGCGCTCCGGCGGCACCAGCGTCGGCATCATCGCGTTGTTGAAGAGGGTGGCGAATTCCGCGCCGACGCTGGCGAGCGCGACTGCGGTGAGCAGGGGCGGAATGATGGAGGGATCGCCGGGCTTGCCGATCCACAGCGTGCAGGATGCCGCCACCAGCAGCGCACCGAATCCCGCGATCCACGGCTTCCGGCGGCCCGAGGCGTCCGCGATGGCCCCCAGCACCGGCGACATCAACGCGATCGCAAGGCCCGCGGCCGCCATCGCAAATCCCCACAGCGATTGGCCGGTGGCGGGGTTCGGCGCAATGCTGGTGGCGAAATAGGGCGCGAACACGAAGGTCGTGATCAGCGTGAAATAAGGCTGCGCGGCCCAGTCGAAGAAAATCCAGCTGACGACGGCGGCGCGCCGCGGATAGGTCCGCGCCACGCCGGCCATGCGCACATCCGGGGCGATCGTCGTCATCACGCAGTCCTCATCACGAACAGTTTTGCCTCTATTGGGGCAAACCGTATAGCATTGCAGCGAGGCATGTGAACTGGTTCGAAGCCACGGCGGAAGCTTGATGATGTCGTCATATTCGACAAGGCGGACATTTTTCGCCTTCATAGCCGCCCTGGCGTTTGGTCTGTCACCGGCAGCCGCCCAGGATGCGCGACGGGCCTATGTCCCAGCCGCGCCTGACACGGTACGCGCCGTCGCCGCCGAGCACGGCATGGTCGTCGCGCAGGAGAAGATATCTGCGCAGATCGGTGCCGATATCCTGCGGAGCGGCGGCAATGCGGTCGATGCCGCGGTCGCGACCGGCTTTGCAATGGCCGTGACCTATCCGCGTGCCGGCAATATCGGCGGCGGCGGCTTCATGGTGATCCATTCCGCGGACCGCAACGAAGACATCACGATCGATTACCGCGAGACGGCTCCGGCGGCGACCACGCCGCAAATCTTCCTCGGCGCCGACGGCAAGCCCGATATTGCGAAGTCACGGGATTCCGCGCTCGGCGTCGGCGTGCCCGGCACGGTCGCGGGCCTCGCTTTGGCATTGGAGAAATACGGCTCGGGGCAATTCACGCTGGCGCAATTGCTTGCGCCCGCGATCGCGCTCGCCCGCGACGGCTTCGCCGTCGGCGACGATATGGCCGACACGCTGCCTACCTGGCACCGGCGGCTGGCACGCTGGCCCTCCTCGGCGAAAATCTTCTCGCGGCCCGATGGCGCGCCGCTGGGCGAAGGCGACAGGCTGGTGCAGGGCGATCTCGCTGAAACGCTGTCGGCGGTCGCCGCACAGGGGCCACGCGGCTTCTATGAGGGGCCGGTCGCGGAAAAGCTCGCCAAGGCCGTGACGGACGCCGGCGGCATCATGACGCCCGCCGATTTGAAGGCCTATCAGGCCGTGATCCGCGCGCCGGTGCGCGGCACCTATCGCGGCTATGACATCGTGTCGATGCCGCTGCCTTCGTCGGGCGGTGTCGTGCTGGTGGAGACGCTCAACATCCTCGAGGGCTTTCAGCTCGCCGATCTGAAGCAGGGATCGCCGGCATCGCTGCATCTTCTGATCGAGGCGATGAAGCGCGCCTATGCGGATCGCGCGCGCTATCTCGGCGATCCCGCCTTCGTCAACGCACCGATCGAGACGCTCGTCGGGAAGGACTACGCCGCCAAGCTGCGCGCCGGCATCTCCGCCGAACGCGCCACGCCGTCGAAGGAGCTCGTTTCCGCGGCTCCCTCGCCGCGTGAGGGCAGCAACACCACGCATTTCTCCGTCGTCGATTCCAGCGGCAACGCCGTCAGCAACACCTATACGCTGAACTTCAGTTACGGCGTCGGCCTCGTTGCCGACGGCACCGGCGTGCTGCTCAACAACGAGCTCGACGATTTCACCGCCGCAATCGGCGCCTCCAATGCCTACGGTCTCATCGGCTTCGAGGCCAATCTGCCGGGCCCCGGCAAGCGGCCGTTGTCCTCGATGTCACCGACCATCGTGTTGAAGGACGGCAAGCCGGTGTTGGTGACGGGCTCGCCCGGCGGCAGCCGCATCATTTCGAGCGTGCTGCAGGTCATCGTCAACGTGCTCGACTACAAGATGGATGTTGCGGCCGCCGTCGCAGCGCCACGGCTGCATCATCAATGGTTGCCCGATGAAGTCCGTGTCGAGAGCGGCTTTCCCAGCGATGTTCTGGGTAAGCTGAAGGCGATGGGCCACGTCATCGTCGAGCCGATGGGGCAGACGTCGGTCAATTCGATTGTCGTGACACCCAACGGACCGCTCGGCGCGCCCGATCCGCGCACGCGCGGCGCAGAAGCTGCGGGGCAGTAATCGGCGCGTTCCTGACCGAGCTCTATCCGACGTGGCTGCGCGGTTCCGGCCAGGGCTTTTGCTACAATTTCGGCCGCGGGAACGGCGCGCTGTTTCCGTTCCTCGTCGGCGCGCTATCGGCGACGACGTCGCTTGCGAATGCGATCGCGATGTTCGCGGTGGTGGCTTATGCGGTGTTCTTCATCGCCGCGTTTGCACTGCCGGAGACGCGCGGACGCGTGCTCCATGCGGATTGATTTGAATGTCATCCCGGGGCACGCGAAGCGTGAACCCGGGATCTCGCGCCACAATCTCGAGATTCTCAGGTGCGCAATTGCGCACCATAGTTCGCCCTTCGGGCGCCCCGGAATGACGGGACTAACTACCGCCCCACCTGGTACGGCCCGCCCTTTTCCAGCGCTCGGGCATATGCCGGCCGCGCGTGGATGCGCTCGAGAAACGCCATCGCCTTGGGATGGCCCTGCTCGAGCCCGCCGCGCGCTTGCGCCGCTTCCAGCGGAAAGCTCATCTGGATGTCGGCTGCGGTGAACTCGTTGCCGGCGAACCACTCGCTCTTGCCGAGCTCGCCTTCCCAGTAATCCATGTGCTGCTTGAGCTGCGGATTGACCAGCGTGGTGAGCGCCTGGTTCGAGACCTTGCGCACCAGCGGACGAAGCAGCGCGGGCGCACGCTTCGGCATCAGCGTGAACAGGAGCTTCAGCAGCAGCGGCTGCATCGCGGACCCTTCGGCATAATGCAGCCAATAGGTGAAGCGCAGCCGCTCCGGCGTGTTCGGCGGCGGGATCAGCCGGCCGTTGCCGTAGGTCGCGATGAGATATTCGATGATCGCGCCGGACTCGGCGATGGCGTTGCCGTTGTCGGTGATGACGGGCGACTTGCCGAGCGGATGAATGGCGCGCAGCTCCTTCGGCGCGCGCATGTCCGGCTGGCGCTGATAGCGCACGATCTCATAGGGCACGCCCAACTCTTCGAGCAGCCACAGCACGCGCTGCGAACGGGAATTGTTGAGGTGGTGAACGGTCAGCATCGGCGAGGTCCCCAAGGCAAGGCGTGGTGGCTAGACATGGTCGGTCTATGGCGCCGTTCGTGCCAGCCCGGGATCACAATGTCGAGCCATCGGTGCGGATATTTTCACCCGGGTATATTGACGGCAACAATTTACCCGGATATTAAATGGCCCCAACGTCGTCAAAATGGCAATGATTCCAATGCAGAAGATTTTTACCGCCTTCCAGGGGCAGCGCCGACTGGTGTCGGGGCCGGCAGGCGAGGTCGCGCTGGTCGTCAAGCGGGTGGCGCAACGGCCGGACGAGCCCATCATCATCTTCGAAGACGGCACGGGCCGATCAATCGACTTCGATCTGCGCGGCGGGGATCGCGAGGTGCTGGCGCGGTTGGCGAAGCTCGTGTCGCCGCCGGTCGAGGAGAGCACGCCACCGAGCGAGCCGCGCGGGCGCGGGCGGCCGAAGCTCGGCGTGGTCGCGCGCGAGGTGACGCTGCTGCCGCGGCACTGGGAGTGGCTCGGCACGCAGCCGGGCGGCGCCTCGGTCGCGCTGCGCAAGCTCGTCGATGAGGCCAGGCGCGCAAGCGGCGACAAGGACCGCGAGCGGCAGGCGCGCGAGGCGGCCTATCACTTCATGTCGACCATGGCGGGCAACCTGCCGCAGTTCGAGGAAGCCTCGCGCGCGCTGTTTGCCGATGACCGGCGACGCTTCACCGGGCTGATCGCGGACTGGCCTGTCGATATCCGCGACCACATCGTCAAGCTCGCCTACAGCGACCGCGCTTAAGGCGCGCGCCCTCTCACGTTCCCATCGACGGCCGAGCCGCGCATTGCGCGGCAACGGCTTCGCACGCCCTGATGAAAGGCCAATCCATGTCTGCCCCCAAGCCGCTCTGGACAACATTCCTCCGCTTCCTCACACCCCTGATGCTGAGCAACGCGCTGCAATCGCTGTTCGGCACCGTCAGCAACGTCTATCTCGGCCAGATGATCGGCATCGACGCGCTCGCGGCGGCCTCAGCGTTCTTCCCGGTGATGTTCTTCCTGTTCGCCTTCGTCATGGGGCTGAGCACCGGCGCGACCGTGCTGATCGGCCAGGCCTTTGGCGCAGGCGAGCACGGCCGGATCAAGAGCGTCGTAGGCACGACGCTCGCGGTCGGCCTTCTGCTTTCAATCTCAGTGGCGCTGACCGGCGGGCTCTTCAGCCGTCCGCTGATGATGGCGCTCGCCACGCCCGCGGACATTCTCGACCAGGCCAGCGCCTATGCGCGCATCATGCTGCTGACGATGCCGCTCGGCTTCGTCTTCCTGCTCATGACGGCGATGATTCGCGGCGTCGGCGATGCGCTGACGCCGCTGCTGGCGCTGGCGTTGTCGACCGCGATCGGGCTGATCCTGACGCCGATGTTGATCCGTGGGTCGTTCGGACTGCCGGCGGCCGGCATCACCAGTCCGGCATGGGCGGCTGCGATCTCGAACGCGCTCACGCTGATCGTGCTGGCATTCTATCTGCTGCGGAAGAAGCACGCGCTCGCGCCGGATGCGGCGCTGCTGGGTCACCTGCGGCTCAACGGCGCCATGCTCGGAAAAATCCTCGGCATCGGATTGCCGAGCGCTATCGGCATGGTGGTGATGGCGATCGCAGAGCTGGCTCTGCTCGGCCTCGTCAACCGCTTCGGATCGGAGGCCACTGCGGCCTATGGCGCCGTCAACCAGGTGATGGGCTACACCCAGTTCACGGCGATATCGATTTCGATCGCGGTCTCGATCCTCGGCGCGCAGGCCGTCGGCAGCAGCGACAGAGCCCGGCTCGTCGGCATCGTGCGGACCGGGCTCGCTTTCAACCTCGTTCTGACCGGCGGGCTCGTGGCACTGATCTATCTCGCGCCGCGCGCGATCCTCGGCATCTTCATCACCGATGCCGCCGTGCTCGATCTGGCGAAAGGCCTGCTCAATATCGCCCTGTGGAGCTCGGTGCCGTTTGGCCTCGCCACAGTGTTCTCAGGTGCCATGCGTGCGGCCGGGGTCGCGTTGACGCCGATGCTGCTGTCGATCTTCGCGATCATCGCGATCGAGCTGCCGGCCGCGGTGATCCTGAGCCACACGATCGGCCTTCCGGGCGTGTGGGCCGCCTATCCCATCGTGTTCTGCGCCATGTTCGCCTTGCAGATGGGCTATTACCTCATGGTCTGGCGCAAGCGGGCGATCCGGCGGCTGGTCTGATTCCCAGAGTATTATGCTCATCATTAAACGGTGGACCCGCAGGGCACGCTGCGTCACAATACGGGAAAAGCTAGATCAAAAAATTAGGTCACGGAGTACGATTTGACCCGCACAGCCCCGCAATTCCTGTTCGATTTCGGCAGCCCGAATGCCTATCTCAGCCACCTCGCGATCCCCGCGATCGAGCAGCGCATCGGCGTCAAGTTCGAATATGTGCCGATCCTGCTCGGTGGCATCTTCAAGTCGACCAACAACAAGTCGCCGGCCGAGACGCTCGCGGGCATCAAGAACAAGCGTGAATTCCATCAGGTCGAGACCGAGCGCTTCATCAAGCGCTTCCATGTCCAGCCCTATGTCTGGAATCCGCATTTCCCCATCAACACGCTGAACCTGATGCGCACGGCGATTGCCGCACAGCTCGAGGGCGTATTCGAAAAATACGTCGAGGCGGCCTTTCACCACATGTGGCGCGAGCCGAAGAAGATGGACGATCCCGAGATCGCGGCGAAGGCGCTGGCCTCATCCGGGCTCGACGCCCAGAAGCTGTTCGCCCGCAGCCAGGAACCCGAGGTGAAGGGCAGGCTGATCAAGAACACCGAGGAAGCGGTCGCCCGCGGCGCGTTCGGCTCGCCGACCTTCTTCGTCGGCAACGAGATGTTCTTCGGCAAGGAGCAGCTGCGCGAGGTCGAGGAGATGGTGTCAGGAAAGTGAAGCGCGCGAATGGCGAGTAGCGAATAGCGAGTGGAAATCGTGCTCACTATTCGCTACTCACTATTCGCCATTCGCCAAGAAAAGAACGGAGCTCTCCCATGCGTATCCTCGTGGTCGGCGCCGGCGCCATCGGCGGCTATTTTGGTGGCAGGCTGTTGCAGGCCGGCCGCGACGTCACCTTCCTGGTCCGGCCGCGCCGCGCCGGCGAGCTCGCAAGCGCCGGCCTCATCATCAAGAGCCCGAATGGCGATGTGACCTTGAAGAATCCGCCGACCGTGCAAGCCGACGCTCTCAAGGACAAGTTCGACGTCGTGCTCTTGAGCTGCAAGGCGTTCGATCTCGACGACGCCATCAAATCGTTTGCGCCGGCGGTCGGACCTGATACGGCGATCATCCCGATGTTGAACGGCATGAAGCATCTCGATATCCTCGATGCCAAATTCGGCAAGGAGCGCGTGCTCGGCGGTCTCTGCGCCATCGCCGCGACCTTGAACGAGCAGCGCGAGGTGGTGCAGCTCCAACCGATGCAGTCGCTGAACTACGGCGAGCGCGACGGCAAGCTTTCAGATCGCGTCAAGGCGATCGACGAGGCCTTCAAGAGCGGCATCACCGGCGCCGCGGCCAGCCAGAACATCATGCAGGACATGTGGGAGAAGTGGGTGTTCCTGTCCTCGCTCGCGGCCTCCACCAGCCTGATGCGCACCTCTGTCGGCAACATCCTCGCCGCGCCCGGCGGCCGCGACTTCCTGCTCGGCATGCTGGACGAGACCAGCGCGATCGCCACCGCGTCGGGCTATACGCCGGGCGGGCCGTTCTTCGAGCGGGTGAAGGGCAACCTCACCGCCGAGGGCTCGCCGATGACGGCCTCGATGTTCCGCGACATCAAGGCCGGCCTGCCGGTCGAAGCCGATCATGTCATCGGTGATCTCATCGCACGCGCCGATGCCGCCAAGGTGCCGGTGCCCAAGCTGCGCATCGCCTACACGCATTTGAAGGCGTATGAGAAGCAGCGGGCGGGGTAGGCAGCCTCGTGTTCCACTGTCGTCACGGACAAGCGCAGCGCAGATCCGGGACGACAGCGGAGCTTGTGGCAACGGCTCCGCACTATTTCAAATGCGCGAGATAGTGCGAGACGGCGGTGATTTCCTCGTCGCTCATGTGATAGGCGACATCGGCCATTGCGGCGACGCCGCCGCCGACGCGCTGGCCCGCTTTGTAGTCGCGCAACGCCTTGACCAGATATTCCTCGCGCTGGCCAGCCAGTCGCGCCACCCCCTTGGTGCCGGCGAAGCTGTCCGTATGGCATGAGGCGCAGCGGCGGCCGGCGGCAACTTGCGCGCCCTTTTTCGACAGGTCCGGGTCGCTGTCCTCCGGTCCCTTCGGCGGCGTCAGTTGCGAGAAATAAGCGCCGAGATTGCGGATGTCCTCATTGGTGATCTCCTCGACGATCGGCTGCATCTGGTCGTTCTTGCGCGAGCCCGCGCGGAAAAACACGAGCTGCCACTGGATGAACTGATCAGGCTGGCCAGCCAGCGAGGGGATATTCTCCGTCTGCGAAATGCCGTTCTCGCCGTGACAGCCGGAGCAGACGGCAGCCTTCTCCTTGATCGCGGCATTGTCCGCAGCCTGAGCCGGGGCGAATGCGAGCGCTGCAAGCGAAAGCGCGCCGATGGCGTACGAAGAAAACTGGCGGCGCATCGAGGGAATTCCGATCTATCTGGATCATTCCGGGGCGTGCGGAGCACGAGCTAAGATGCGCAATTGCGCATCGGAGAATCCATAACCCCGATTCGTGGTTATGAGTTCCGGACTTGCGCTGGCGCGCAATCAGGAACGACAACGTGGCTCTGAAATGAAAGAGGCTGCGGCACCGTCCGGCCACCGCAGCCTCTTATCGTGTGCGCGCTACTTCTTGCTGTAGCTGATGCGGTAGATCGCGCCGGCCCAGTCGTCGGCGACGAGGATCGATCCGTCCTTCGCGAGGATGATGTCGTCAGGACGGCCGAGATAGCCCTGGTCGCCCTCGATCCAGCCGGAGGCGAACACCTCCTGCTTGGGATTCTTGCCATCAGGCCCGACAATCACGCGCATGATGCGGCCGCCCTGGTACTTGTGGCGATTCCAGGAGCCGTGCTCGGCGATCAGGATGTTGTTCTTGTACTCGGCGGGGAACTGGTCGCCGGTATAGAACTTCATGCCGAGCGGAGCGACATGCGCGCCGAGGTTCAGCACGGGCGGCGTGAACTCGGAGCACTTGTGGCCCATCGCGAACTTGTCGTCCGGCAGATTGCCCTGGTGGCAGTAGGGATAGCCGAAATGCTCGCCCATTTTGTTGATCATGTTCAGCTTGTCTGAGGGCAGATCGTCGCTGATCCAGTCGCGGGCATTCTCGGTGAACCAGAATTTGCCGGTGCGCGGATCGACGTCGCCGCCGACCGAGTTGCGGACACCGAGCGCGTAGATCTCGGCGTTGCCGGTCTTGGGATCGACGCGCCGGATCTGCGAGACGCTGGTCGGTGGGATGCCGACGTTGAAGGGCGGTCCGAACGGAATGTAGAACCAGCCTTCCTTGTCGACCGCGATGTACTTCCAGCCATGCGCGGCATAGGACGGCATGTCGTCATAGACGACCTTGCCGTCGCCGAGCTTGTCGAGATTGGCCTCCGCATTGTCGTAGCGGATCAGCTTGTCGACCGCGATGACGTAGAGCGCGCCGTCCTTGAAGGCGAGACCGGTGGGCATGTTCAGGCCCTTGAGGACGGTCTTGACCTCCTTCTTCCCGTTGTTGTCCTTGATGGCATAGACGTTGCCGAGGCCGAACGAGCCGACGAACAGCGTGCCCTTGTCACCCCAGGCCATCTGCCGCGCGGCCAGCACGCCGGAGGCGTAGACCTCGATCTTGAAGCCTGCCGGCAGCTTGATCTTCTTGACGATGTTGGCGAGCTCGGCATCGGAAGCGCCGGTCGGCGGACCCGACGGCGGCGCGAGGCCCTTCTGCGCCTCGGTCTCGTCGCCGAGGAACCAGTCATCGGGCGGATGGGTCCAGAACTCCTTGGTGCCGGATTCGTATTTCTTCAGCGCCCGGTTCTTGTCCTGCTGCTGCGCATTGCCAGCGTTGGTCCCCGCGAGAAAGGCAACCGCTGCAAGCGCCAGAACGGATTGAAAGACGGATCGATGGAACTTCATCGCGTCACTCCCCTAAGGCAGCCGTCAGGGCTGCGCATTATTTTATTTTGCTAGTCGAGAGGCGAAGTTTTAGGTCCGTCGGGACGACAGACGCAAAAAGGTTAGCACATCTGCGAACGGTGAGAAGCCGGCCGCGTGGGCCGCCGTTACGCTCCGGAAAAATTGAGACGGAATGTCAACGAACGAACGCCGCTCTCGCTGCAGCGCGGAATCAATTGGAGCGCCGATCGTTTCGCCGGCGGCAGGAGGGGGTGGTTATACAAAAACGCGAAAACAACCCCATGCACAGTAGAACGGCTCAAGCGGCTCGCTCCCGGCGAGACCGGACAGACATCTGACGCGTCGAGCAAAATAGCAAATCCGGCGCCTACGAGGCGACCGGGTAGGGCCCGTCGTCGAACACCGTGTCATGATAGCCCTTCGAGCCGATCTCGCGTGCCAGCGGGCTGCGGAAATCGCGCTCAGTGCGCAGGCTGTCCAACACATGCGCGAAGTCGAATTCCGGCCGCCAGCCCAGCTCGCGCCGCGCGCGCTGGTTGACATAGACGCGGTCGATCTCGGGGAGGAGGTTCCAGCCTCGCGCCGCATACAGCAGCGCGCAATCCGAATAGAGCTCGCGCACGACACCGGCGGCATCGCGCGCGAGCGCAGTGAGATGGCGCGGCTCGAACGGGCTGGTGGCGGAGACGATGTAGCGGGCGAAGCCGATCTTCGGGGCCCGTTCGGCGGCGAGCAGATGCGCGCTCACGGCGTCCGCGATGTCCAGCCGGCGATAGAGCAGCTCGTTGGCCTGCGCGTTCTCCAGCGTGTAAGCCGAGCGCATCACCGGATCGTCATCGTCTTCCGGAAAGAAGCGCGAGGTCCGCAAGACGACGACCGGCAGGGCGCGCTCGCGATAGAACAGCTCGCACAAGGTCTCGGCCATCAGCTTTGTGGTGCCGTAGATGTTCTTCGGCACCGGCGGCAGATCCTCGGTGACCCACACCGCGGCCTCTCCGGCCTCGGGACGGAGCTGCGAGCCGAACGCGCTGGTGGTGCTGGTGAAGACGAAACTGCGCACGCCGGCCGCCGCCCCCGCCTCGAGCAGGTTGAGCGTGCCGGTAACGTTGGTGTCGACGAAGTCCTGCTTGCCGTGGGTTGCCACATGCGGCTTGTGCAGCGTCGCGGTGTGGATCACGGCGGAGACGCCGTCCATCTGCGCCCGGACGAAGCCGGGATCGACGATCGAGCCGACCGCGTCGGTGAAGGGCGATGGCTTCAGATCGATCCCGCGCGCTGGGGAACCGCGAGCTCGGAGGGTCCGGAGGATGGCTTCCCCGAGGTGGCCTGCGCTGCCGGTGACCAGAATTGTCATTGCGAACCCAGGACAGCCGCGAGCGGCGTGGCGAACCACGTTTCCGTCCGGATCGGCTGGATGCTTTGGAGAAAATTGGAGCGGGCGAAGGGGCTCGAACCCTCGACCCCGACCTTGGCAAGGTCGTGCTCTACCACTGAGCTACACCCGCATCCTGTGTCGGTCGCGTGACGCGCCGGCAACGGCTGTCGTATGCCAAAACCGGGAGGGGAATGCAACAGCTACCGGCGATCTAGATTCGGTTCTTGGGGCCCCATATGGAGCCTGAATGCGACGAAATGGCCCGAAAGTGCCCCGGAACTGGCGAATCGTCCTCGGTGGATTGAAATTCGGCCGTCGCGGCCCAATTTAGGAGCCGACAGCGAGCATAAGGTGTGGCGGCGTGCTAAAGACCCGCCATTCCGGACATAGACGAGGGGATCCCCGTGACGATCATCGACCAGGGTAACGGAGCGGCGGGCCCGGCTGCGGCCGATCTGATCAAGGACACCACCACCCAGACCTTCGTGAAGGACGTCATCGAGGAATCGAAGCGCCAGCCGGTGCTGATCGATTTCTGGGCGGAGTGGTGCGGCCCCTGCAAGCAACTCACCCCTCTGCTCGAAAAGGCCGTCAAGGCGGCCAAGGGCAAGGTCAAGCTGGTCAAGATGAACATCGACCAGCACCCGGCGATCCCGGGCCAGATGGGCATCCAGTCGATCCCGGCCGTGATCGCCTTCGTCAACGGCCAGCCGGCCGACGGCTTCATGGGCGCGGTACCCGAGAGCCAGCTCAACGCCTTCATCGAAAAGCTCACCAAGGGCGTGACCGCCCCGGGCGAGCCCAATATCGCCGAGATCCTGCAGGAGGCCGAAGCGGTGCTCGCCGAGGGCGATGCGGCGGCGGCAGCGCAGATCTACGCCGAGGTGCTCCAGCATGATGCCACCAACATCGCGGCGCTCGCGGGCCTCGCAAAATGCTATGCCGTCTCCGGCGCGATGGAGCAGGCCAAGCAGACGCTCGCCATGGTGCCGGAATCCAAGCGCAACGACCCCGCGGTAAAGGCCGTGCAGACCGCGATCGATCTCGCCGAGCAGGCGCAATCGCTCGGGCCGGTCGCCGAGCTGGAACAGAAAGTCGCCGCAAACCCGCTCGATCATCAGGCCCGATTCGACCTTGCGACCGCGCTCAACGCGCAAGGCAACCGTGCGGCTGCTACCGAGCAGCTGCTCGCGATCGTCAAGCGCGACCGCAAATGGAACGACGACGGCGCCCGCAAGCAGCTGGTGCAGTTCTTCGAGGCCTGGGGCGGCACGGATGATGCAACCGTCGAGGGACGCAAGCGCTTGTCGACGATCCTGTTTTCGTAGGCGCGGTTGACCAAGTCAGCGGGGACCGGGACCAGATGCCGATCAACATCGAATATCGCGGACCCGCCGACCTCCCGGAGATCATTCCGGTGTTTCCGCTGCCGGGCGCGCTGCTGCTGCCCCGCGGCCAGATGCCGCTCAACATCTTCGAGCCGCGCTACCTCTCGATGGTCGATGATTGCTTCCGCGACGGCCATCGCCTGATCGGCATGATCCAGCCTGATGTCGCGCACTCGCCGAAGAATTCCGACAAGCCGACCCTGTTCCGCGTCGGCTGCGTCGGCCGCATCACCCAGCTCGCCGAATCCGGCGACGGCCGCTACATCCTCGAGCTCACCGGCGTCTCGCGCTTCAAGGTGGTCGAGGAGCTCGAGGTGCTCACCGCCTACCGGCAGTGCAAGGTGGATTTTTTCGCCTTCGTCGACGACTTCACCGCGCGCATGGGCGAGGACGAGGTCGACCGCGAGGCGCTGCTGGCCGTGCTGGCGGACTTCCTGAAGGCCAATAATCTCAAGGTCGACTGGGAAGGCGTCGAAAGCGCGCCTAACGAAGCCCTCGTCAACGCGCTGGCGATGATGTCGCCCTATGGCCCCGCGGAGAAGCAGGCCATGCTGGAAGCGCCTGACTTGAAGACCCGCGCCGAGATTCTGATCGCGGTGACGGAGATGGACCTCGCCAAGAAGCGCACCAGCGGCGATCCTCCGCTGCAGTGAGGACGCGGGTGCTCACGCAGCGCAGACGGCTGCCTTGTCACCTCGCTTGTCACCTCGCCTCAGCATTTTCGCAATGGCGGATGCAGGCGTCGGCCGACCGAAGTAGTAGCCTTGCGTTTCGACGCACCCCTCTTCACGGAGGACGTCCAGTTGCTCCTTCGTTTCGACGCCTTCGGCGGTGGTCGTCTTGCCGAGGCTGACTGCGAAGCGAACGACTGCTCGCGCGAGATGGTGCGCGTCTGCCCTTGCGCTGGACAGTTCGTTGACGAAGCTGCGGTCGACCTTGATCTTGTCGAACGGGAATCTTTGCAGAAAGCTCAGCGATGAATAGCCGGTGCCGAAGTCGTCCAGTGCGATTCGCACGCCGAGCTCGCGCAATTGACCAAGTGCTGCGAATACAGCTTCGCTGTCATGCATGATCACCGTCTCGGTGACCTCGAGCTCGAGCCGGTGTGGCGAAACTCCCGAACTCGCCAGTGCATCGACAATGACCGGGACAAGCTCCTTGCTCCTGAATTGAGCGGGAGACAGGTTGATCGCGATCTTGAGGTGGGCAGGCCATTTGGCGGCTTCCGCACAGGCCGTCCTCAAGATCCATTCTCCCAGCGGCACGATCAAGCCGGCCTCCTCCGCGAGCGGTATGAATTCGCCGGGCAAGACCAGGCCACGCCGCGGGTGATGCCAGCGCAGCAAGGCTTCGAAGCCGCGGATCTCGCCGGTCGCGGTATTGACGAATGGCTGGTAGTGCAGCTCGAATTCGCGGCCAGCAAGCGCATCCCGCATGTCGCGCTCCAGGTTGCGTCGCGCATGCATGAGCTGGTCGAGTTCAGGCTCGAAGAAGCGGAATGCGCCACGTCCACCACTCTTGGCCGAGTAGAGGGCGAGATCCGCACTCTTCATCAGCACGTCGGAATCATTGCCATCGCGCGGCGCGATGGCAATGCCGATGCTGGTGCCCACCGTGACCCGGTGATCGCCGAGATCAAAGGGTTCGCAAAGCGCCTTCCTGATGTTCTCGGCGAGGGTGGCGGCCTCGACGGCCGGGTTGGTCACGTAGTCGATCACGGCGAACTCGTCGCCGCCCAGTCGAGCGATCAGCGCGGTTTCCGTGGTGCACTCGCGCAGACGCGCAGAAACGGCGCGCAGCAGGGAATCGCCTGCCGGATGTCCGAGCGTGTCGTTGACTTCCTTGAAGCGATCGAGGTCGAGCATGAGCACGGCCAGATCGACGCCGCCGCTACGCGTAACCGCAATGGCGTGCTCCATCCGCTCCCTGAGCAGCACGCGATTTGGCAGATCGGTCAACGCATCGTGTTGCGCCATATGCGCGATCCTGGCCTCGGACCGGCGTTGCTCGGTGACATCAAGATGCGTGGCCACCCACCCGCCGCCGGCCATCGGCTGTCGCGTCACGCAGATCAACCGACCATCCGCGAACTCGTCGATTCTGCTCGAGACCGCATCGAACGGCAACGCGGCCAATTTCGACAGGAACTGCTCGGCTGCGCCCTCGCTGGTGTCGCTCTTGAGAATGCCGGTCACGACGCGATGCCTGATGATGTCGGCGTGCGGGGTCCCCGTTCTCAGCAGTTCCGGCGGCAGCTGATAGAGCAGGGCATAGCGTTCGTTGCAGACCACAAGTCGCCTCTCCGCATCGAACATGCAGAGAGCCTCGACCATGTTGTTGATGGCCGTATCCAGCCTGAGCTTCTGGTCCTGGATCTCCTGTTGCGAATCTTCCACTTGCTGCCTGGCGCGCGAAAGTTCACTGATGATTTCCTCGAATCTGCTGGTTCTGGTCGCAAGGCGGCGATCCGCCAGCACGCCGACGAAGCTCATCCCGAGCACCGATAGGGCCACACCCGCGATTGCCACGGCAAGGAAGCTCGGCGAAAGCGACAATGTGTCGTTTGCCAGTGTCGGGTCTGGGACGATCTGCACGGCCCCCATGGCCGTGAAATGATGCGACACGATGGCGAGCGTCAGCAGCAGCGCCGCGGCGAAGGTCCCCGACTTGCTCTTGTGGCCCAAGGCAACCGCGAGCGCGACGTAGCCCAGGACCATGCCGAGGACGATCGAGATGAACACCAGCCCCGGCGACCAGGTGACACGACCCGGCACCTCGAGGGCCCACATGCCGATGTAGTGCATGCTTGCAATGCCGGCGCCGATGATGCCGCCACCGGCAGCTGCGCGCCAACGGCCGGAATTGTTGACGGCAACGCCAAACCCGCCTGAGGTCAGGATCATCGCCGCAGCGAGCGACAGCGCTGTCAGCACGAGGCCGTAACCGGTCGGGACGCCGGGCTCGTAGGCGAGCATTGCGACAAAATGCGTTGCCCAGATTCCGTAGCCGATGGCCGCGCCGGCAATCGCAATCCAGATCAGCCGCGCCCAGGCTCGCGAGGCGATCGCCCGATGAAAGATGCTGACGGCCACAATGCTTGCAACGAAGCACACCAAGCCAGCGAGCATGACAAGCCGCCAGTCGTGCTCAGCCGTGAGGCAGGTAAAAACGCGGAACATTCAATATCGCTCCCTCGTCAATACTACCGAGAATTGATCCGATCGGGCTTTGTCCGCGTTAATTTTCTACAATGCCCAGTTGCATGCCTATCGCGAGGTAAATGCTTCGCGGCAAATGGCGCCAGTTCACGTAATTATGCGGGTTAGGATAGATCTAGTCCCGTGAAACTACGCGGTTGAGCGAGCCCGTGATTGCATCCGTTGGAACTGAACTGGTCCTGCCTAGTGATGGCCGCGGATGCGCTTGCGCCCCGTGATCATCGCGCGGATCAGGTTCTCGCGCTGGAGAAGCGCCATCAGCACCACGCCCACGACGTGGAGCACGACCAGGACGATGACTGCGTCCGATGAATAGTGGTGAGTGTCTTCGACCCACCAGACGCCGAAGAAGGTGGTGGTGACCGACATCGCGCCCGTGATCGTCGAGACGGCGAGCGCGGCCAGCAGCGCCACCAGCATCAACGTGCCGGCGGGATTGAGCCCGATATAGCGGCCGGTGATGCCGCGGCGCAGATTCCAGAGATAACTTGGCGCCGCCCGAAGCCTCACTCTGATCATGCGAAAGCGCGAATAGCGGCTTCCCCAAAAGCCCCAGGCCAATCGAAAGGCGAGGAGTCCGAGCACCGCATAGCCGACGATGCGGTGAGTTCGGTCATAGACGGTGGGCGTGAACCACGCGGCCAGAACGCTAGCCGCGAGTGCCCAGTGCCAGAGGCGCAGCGGGAGGTCCCAGACCGCGACCGTCCGCGAAGCGGTTCGATCCGGGGGGGTCCGGTCGGACACCCCGCGCGCTTTTGGCATCGCTTCTTCGATCAAGCGAAGACCATCCTCAAGCCTTGTTTTGCGCGGATCAATTCGCGCGGTTTACTTGGCGATCGTGTGCTTCAGGCTGAGATCTTCGGGGCTGTAGAACAGCTCGTAAAGCTTGCCTTCCTTGACGCCATAGACCTCATAGCAGGAGCCTTCGATCTTGGAGCGCCGCACCTCGTAGCCCAGCGCCTTGGCCTTGGCTTCGGCCTCGCTGGCCGGCTTCCATGACGCCTTGTCGAGCTTGGTGCAGTCCTTGAATCCGTCGGCCATGGCCGCCGACCCCATGCCCATTCCAACCGTCAGTGCAATGGCAACAACACGAATGACCTTCACGAACGTCTCCTCCTCTGTCGTGCGCGCTACGCGAGCCGCGAGCGGGACCGAAGGAAGCAAAGGAGGAGGTGAAGTCAATCGGGTTCGAGCATGGATCGCTTTAGATAAGTTCTAACATCCGCCAAAAGCTGAGTGCTCCCCGTGCGCAGTGCGGATTTGGCGCGCCTCTGCGGCCTTACGCCTCACGCGCAGCTAGTAGCCCGCAACCGCCAGTACGACGACCGCGCTGAGCATCATCCAGCCGAAGTGCCGGCCGCGCGTAGCCCATGCGTTGGCGAGAGCGGAGAAGCCGAACACACAGGCCATGGTGGCGACGATCCAGTGCCGCGCCGGCTCCGAGCCCATCCAGGGCGCCGAGATCAGGAGGACGCCACCGCCAATCCAGGCAACGGTCGAGGCCTGCCAGACCAGGCGGATCAGGGTGCGCAGCCGTTCCGGCTCGATGCGGGCCCGGACGAACACCTTGGCCTCGCCGAGGTAACCGTGGATGAGGGCCACGGCAATGGTCAGGACGCCGGCGCACTGGAGCAAGAGATCACGCATCGTCATGGCTCCCGAAGAGTCGTCCATACATCTGTGTATGGTGAAATAGGCGCTGGTCCGCGGCCTGTCAATACACTAGTGTATGGTCTGATCCCGGAAACTGACATGACCGAACAGCTCTCCGCCGACGACTGGATCAAGGAAGGTCTCAAGGCGCTCGCCAAAAGCGGCTTCACCGCGCTCAAGGCCGATCCGTTGGCAAAATCCATGGGCGTGTCGCGCGGCAGCTTCTATTGGCATTTCGCCGATCTCGGCGCGTTCCAGGCCGCCGTGCTGAAGCGCTGGCGCGAGATCGCGGCCGAGCAGATTATCGCCGATGTCGAGGCCGCCAGCGACGAACCGCTCAAGGCGCTGCTGCGGAGGTCGTTCGGCGCACGGCTCGAGCTCGAACGCGCGGTGCGCAATTGGGCGGCCTTCGATGCGGCCGCGCAAGGGGCCGTGCGGGCGATCGACCGCCGCCGGCTCGACTATATCGAGGGGTTGCTGGAAAAACGCGGGCTCACCCCCGCAACCGCGCAGGCCCGGGCGCAGATCCTGTATTGGACATTCCTCGGCTTCGCCCTGTCAGGCGCGCCGGTGCCGGCAGCACGGCTGCAGGCCCTGCTCGACGAGGTCTTGACGATGGTCTTCGCGTAGATTTCCTATCTTGACGCGTTTTCTTTGCGCGAACCGGTAACCTACTGCGCTGGAAAACGCTTTGGCAGCCGCGATGGGCGGGCGCGGATTTCTGTGCTAGAGGCAACCGATTGCCGGAGACTCCAATGAACGCGTCCACCGAACGTCCCGAAGCCAGTGTCGATCCCAAATTGCTGGAGATTCTCGTCTGCCCGCTGACCAAGGGCCCGCTGGAGTTCGATTCTGCAAAGCAGGAACTGATCTCGCGCAGCGCCAAGCTGGCTTATCCGATCCGTGACGGCATCCCGATCATGCTGCCGGAAGAGGCGCGCAAGATTGATTGAGGCGGCGAGTAAGGAATGGCGAGTAGCGAATGGATCCACTCGCCATTCGCTGCTCACCATTCGCCCTTACAGCGCCTCGCCCTTCAACAACCGCGGCACCTCGCCCGTGAGCCCGGCGGCCTGGCGGATGAAGAGGTTCTTCAGCGGCGGGGCGCGGTCGACGAGGCCGAGGCCGATGTCGCGGACGGTGCGCAGCAGCGTCGACTGGTTGGAGAACAGGAAGTTCAGCGAGTTGGTGGCAACGCCCATCGCCATGGTGTCGAAACGGCGCCAGCGCTGATAGCGCTCGAGCACGTCGGCGGCGCCGAGGTCCATGCCGAGCCGCGCGGCATCGACCACGACTTCGGCCAGCGCGGCGACATCCTTCAGGCCCATGTTGAGGCCCTGGCCCGCAATGGGGTGGATGACATGGGCGGCATCGCCGACCAGCGCGAGGCGGGTGGCGATGAACGAGCGCGCCACGAAATAGGACAGCGGAAACGCGCGCGGCTTGTCGAGCGCCTTCACCTCGCCGAGATGCAGGCCGAAACGCTGCTCGAGCTCGGCGTGAAACTCTTCGTCGCTGAGAGCAATGATGCGCGCGGCCTCAGCTCGGCGCTCGGTCCATACCAGCGACGAGCGTTTTCCCGAGAGCGGCAGAATCGCGAACGGGCCCGCCGGCAGAAAATGTTCTTCGGCGCGGCCCTCGTGATCGCGCTCATGGCCGACCGTGACGACGATGCCGGACTGGTCATACTCCCAGCCATGGGTGGCGATGCCGGCGCGCTCGCGCAGCTTTGACCTTGCGCCATCGGCGGCAACCAGCAGGCTGGCTGCGATGACGCTGCCGTCCCCGAGCGTCACGTCGATGCCCTCGGCGCGCGCATCGTAGGATGCGACCGTGGTGGCGCGCAGATCGATGCCCTCGGCCTCTGCACGCACCACCAGCGCATCGATCAGGCGGCGGTTCTCGACCATATGCGCAAAGGGCTCGCCCGGCGCGACATCGCCGACAAAATTGAGGAAGACCGGACGAGTGGCGTCTTCCAGTTTCGAGTCTGTGACGACCATGTCGAGGATCGGCTGCGCCTCGCTCCTGACGTCGTCCCAGGCGCCGATCGCCTCGAACAGGCGGCGGCAGGCGGCCACGATCGCGGTGGCGCGGGGGTCGCGGCTCGGCCGCGTGGCGAGCGCGGGATCGGCGACGATGACGGGAATCTCGGGCCCGAGCCCCTGTCGCAGCGCCAGGGCCAGCGCAAGCCCTGCAAACGCGCCGCCACCAATGACAATGCTACCCTGTACCGACATACCCAAATTCCCGGTCAAATCCTGGTCTTGCTAGCAGACTTGAGGTGGGCGAAACAGTGCGGTGAAACAAGGGCGGAACGGTCCCATTGTGTCATTCCGGACCATCCGCCCCGGAACGACGGCGAGAAAGCTCACTCCATGTCCAAAAGCCTGATCGACCTCATTTCGATCCTCGACCTCGAGCAGCTCGAGGTGAATCTGTTCCGGGGCAACAGCCCGAAGACCAGCTGGCAGCGGGTGTTCGGCGGCCAGGTGATCGGGCAGGCGATGGTCGCGGCCTGCCGCACGGTCGAGGGCCGGCTGCCGCATTCGCTGCACTGCTATTTCGTCCTCCCGGGCGATCCGCAGATCCCGATCATCTACCAGGTCGAACGCCTGCGCGACGGCAAGAGCTATTCGACCCGCCGCGTCACCGCGATCCAGCACGGCAACGCGATCTTCTCGATCATGGTGTCGTTCCACGCCGAAGAGGAGAGTGCGTTCGACCATCAGGACAAGATGCCCGACGTGCCACCGCCGGAGAAGCTCACGGCGGAGGAGGTGGCGAAGCAGCCGATGTTCAAGGAGATGCCGGAGTTCATCCGGCGCTACTATGAATCCGACCGTCCGATCGAGCTGCGCCCGGTCGAGCTCGGTCGCTATTTCGGTCAGAAGATTGACGACGGCCGCATTCACGTCTGGATCAAGACCGCCGCGAAGCTGCCCGACGATCCAGCGCTGCACATGTGCGCGCTCGCCTACGCCTCGGACTTCTCGCTGCTGGACGCGATCATGGCACGCTATGGCCGCACGCTTTTCGACAAGCGCATGATGCCGGCCAGCCTCGACCATGCGATGTGGTTTCACCGCCCGTTCCGCGCCGACGAATGGCTGCTCTACGCACAGGATTCGCCGAGCGCGCGCGGCGGCCGCGGCCTGACCCGCGGCTCGATCTTCAAGCCGGACGGAACGCTGGTCGCCTCCGTCGCGCAGGAAGGCTCCGTGCGCGAACGGAAGGCCTAGCTATAAGCGCGGGATCTCGCGCTCATAGCTCCAGGTCATGCCGCCTGCGATCCGCGCGGAGCGAGCACGGTCTGCGACGCGAACCAGTTCATGATCCAGCGATACACCCACGGGATCGGGATGATCAGGCTGCACAGGATCGCAGCGACGATGCCGCGCCAGAGGATATCGAGACCAGAGCCCTTGAACACGATCTCGCGCCGCGTGCCCTCGATGCTGCGGCAGAACCAGCGCATCTGGGCTGCAGCGACCCAGGCCCAGCCGATGATGGTGATGATGGAAATCGCAAACAGCAGATTCCAGCCGATATAGGCCCAGACCGAACCGGTGAAGCTCAAGCCCAAAGGCTGCCCGTTGGAGGCAAGGTTCGCGATCAGCCATTTGATCAGGAGCCAGTAGAGCACGATCTGGACGATGAAGAGCAGATTGCTCAGCAACTGGCTGCCGACGAAGCCGAGCACGATCGCCAGAACGATGAAGCCGAAAAACCAGGGCACCAGCGTCATCGCGCTGCCGGTGAAGCTGAGATTGGGGCGCCCGGGGACCTTGATGCAGGGCACGATCCATTTCGTGTACCAGACGAACAGCCACGGCACCGGGATGATGAAGCACGAGCCGATCGCGAGCAGGAGCGTGCGCCAGGTGAACTCGAGGACGCCGAAATCGACCGCCAGCGATCCCGCCACTCCGCCTCCGCCGCCGGCATAGCCACCGGAGCTCATCATGGGCGGGCCGCCTGCCGGGATCATCGGCGGCGCGCCGCCGCCCCCGACCAGGCCGGGGATTTCGGCGGCCTTTTGCCAGCCGGCCATGCCCTCGGTCCACACCAGCGTATCCGGGCGCACGACGCCCTGGGCGACGAGATCGCGGAATTGCCCTTCCGGAAAGGGCCCCTGCTGCTTGCCCTCGGATGCGTAGAACCAACTCGCCATGAAGCGTCCCCTCAAAATACTTATGTACCGCTTGGCAGGCGCGGGTTCACCGCATTCATGCCAAAAATGCATTGTGAAGGATGAACGGATGCCCTGTACAGAGGCGGCCGTTCATAAGCTCAAACGTTTTTCCGCTTCAGTCTGCAACTTTTTTATGCCATTTGCCCGGAAAGATGCCAGATTGACGCTGCGCCGGGGACATACGGCGCGGCGCATCCCGAAGAATAGGCCTGACCATGAAACTCGTCGTCGCGATCATCAAACCCTTCAAGCTCGATGAGGTCCGCCAGGCCCTGACGGCGATCGGCGTCCACGGCATGACCGTGACCGAGGTGAAGGGTTATGGCCGGCAGAAGGGCCACACCGAGATCTATCGCGGCGCCGAATATGTCGTGAACTTCCTGCCGAAGCTGCGCATCGAGATCGCGGTCGCCTCCGACGTCGCCGACAAGGCGGTCGCCGTGATCACCTCGACCGCGCGCACCGGGCAGATCGGCGACGGCAAGATCTTCGTCACGCCGATCGACCACGCGCTGCGCATCCGCACCGGCGAAACCGACAGCGACGCGCTCTAGATTTTGTTTTGACGCGTTTTCCTCACGCGATCCGGTATCCGCTTCGCTCGAAAACGCTCTGATCTTCTTCGATCGCACCGGGCAACGACGCCACAATGTGCGACGCCAATTGATGCCGGGGGGAACGACATGGCGGGATATTTGCGCCGCGCAGCTGCCATGGCTGCGCCGATCGGACTTGTGTCGATCATGGCTTCGCCGGCACGCGCCGCGGCCTCCGAGATCAACACCGCCGATACCGCCTGGATGATCGTCGCCACCGCGCTGGTGCTGATGATGACGATCCCGGGACTCGCGCTGTTCTATTCCGGCATGGTGCGCAAGAAGAACGTGCTCGCCACCATGGCGCAGAGCCTCGCCGCGGTGACTTTGATCTCCATTCTCTGGGTCGCGTTCGGCTATTCGCTGTGCTTCGTCGGCGACGGCCCGTGGATCGGCACGCTCGACCGCTGGTTTCTCGCCGGCATGACCATGGACAGCGTCAACCCGGCCGCGAAGACCATCCCGGAATCGCTGTTCATGCTGTACCAGATGACGTTTGCCATCATCACGGTGGCGCTGGTCGCCGGCTCGGTCGCCGACCGGATGCGGTTCTCCGCCTATCTCCTGTTCTCCGTCGCCTGGTTCATCTTCGTCTACATTCCGCTGGCGCATTGGGTGTGGGGCGGCGGCTTCCTCAACAGCATGGGCGTGCTGGATTTCGCCGGCGGCCTCGTCGTGCATCTGTCGGCCGGCACCGCCGGCCTCGTCGCCGCCAAGGTGATGGGGCGCCGTCACGGCTACGGCAGCGAAAATCTCTCGCCGTTCGATCTCTCCCTTGCAGTGATGGGCACCGGCCTGTTGTGGGTCGGCTGGTTCGGCTTCAACGGCGGCTCGGCGGGCGCGGCCAATTCGCGCGCGGTGATGGCGATCATCGCGACCCATCTTGCCGCCTGCTCCGGCGCGTTGACCTGGGGCGCGATCGAATGGTCGACACGGCGCAAGCCCTCCGTGCTCGGCATGATCTCCGGCGCGGTGGCCGGGCTCGGCACCATCACGCCGGCCTCCGGATTCGTCGCGCCCTGGCACGGCATCGTCATCGGCATCATTGCGGGTGCGGTTTGCTACTGGGCCTGCACCTGGCTGAAGCACCGCTTCAACTATGACGATTCGCTCGACGTGTTCGGCGTCCACGGCATCGGCGGCCTGACCGGGACCCTGCTCGCCGGCGTGTTCGCGACCAGCGCCATCGGCGGCACCGCCGGCCTGCTGGAGGGCCACCCGCAGCAGCTCCTGATCCAGTTTTATGGCGTCGCCGTCACCTTCGTCTGGTCGGCCGGCGTGAGCTTCATCCTGCTCAAGCTGGTTGGCCTGTTCGTGCCCCTGCGCGTATCCCGTGAGCACGAGCTTGAGGGGCTGGATATTTCGCAGCACGGCGAAGCCCTGCAATAAGCGACGACGCTACTTAATTACCTCTACACTGCCCGACGCATGAGCAATATTGTGTCGGCAGCCTGTCATGCTCGCATTTTGGGCAGGCATGACCACGTTTTGGGCGCGACGGAATAGCGCACTGCACCGCAATACGCGTTCATCGCGAAAACACCCGTTTTCATAGCCCGTTAGGCAACGCGCCCGATCTGGCACGGCATTTGATTCTAAGGGTCCAGGCTGTGCCCGCGTAGTGAACTTTCTCCCTCGTGGCGAACCAGTCGAGAACGCCCGGCCACGTCCGGACCGGGCCCAAGCGGGGATAGGACCCATGAAAATTGTTATGGCGATTATCAAGCCATTCAAGCTGGAAGAAGTCCGTGACGCCCTGACCGCCATCGGCGTTCACGGTCTCACGGTGACGGAAGTCAAGGGATATGGCCGCCAGAAGGGCCATACGGAAATCTATCGCGGCGCCGAATATGCCGTGAGCTTCCTGCCCAAGATCAAGATCGAGGTCGCTGTCGCCTCCGACCAGGTCGACAAGACCATCGACGCCATCACGTCCGCCGCGAAAACCGGACAGATCGGCGACGGCAAGATCTTCGTCATCAACCTCGACCACGCGGTGCGCATCCGCACCGGCGAGGCCGATGCCGCGGCCCTTTGATTTCGCGCTCAACCTTTATCCAATCAGGAGTGAATAATATGACGTTCAAGCGTCCCTATGGCGCGGGATTGGCGGCTCTCGCAGTCGGCCTGTTCGCTGCGACCGCAGCCTACGCCGAGCCAACGGTCAACAAGGGAGACAACGCCTGGATGCTGACATCGACAGTGCTGGTGCTGTTGATGACGATCCCCGGCCTCGCGCTGTTCTACGGCGGTCTCGTCCGCTCCAAGAACATGCTCTCCGTCCTGATGCAGGTGTTCTACACCGTCTGCGTCGTCACCGTGATCTGGGCCGTGTACGGCTACAGCCTCACCTTCACCGGCGGTTCCGACTTCATCGGCGGCTTCTCCAAGGCCTTCATGATGGGCGTCACCACCGATACGAAGGCCGCGACCTTCTCGGTCGACGCCAACATCTCGGAGCTCATCTATGTGTGCTTCCAGATGACCTTCGCGGCGATCACGCCCGCCCTCATCGTCGGCGCCTTCGCCGAGCGCATGAAGTTCTCGGCGATCGCCCTGTTCATCCCGCTCTGGGTCACGCTGATTTACTTCCCGATCGCGCACATGGTCTGGTACTGGCAGGGTCCGGACCTGATCCAGGATGCGGCCAAGGCGCTCGCTGCTGCCACTGATGCGGCCGCGAAGACCGCGGCGCAGGCCAAGCTCGACGAGATTAATGCCGACGCCGGCTGGATCTTCAAGAAGGGCGCGATCGACTTCGCGGGCGGCACCGTGGTGCACATCAACGCCGGCATCGCAGGCCTCATCGGCGCTCTCCTGATCGGCAAGCGCGTCGGCTACGGCAAGGAGCTGATGGCCCCGCACTCGCTGACCATGTCGATGATCGGCGCCTCGCTGCTCTGGGTCGGCTGGTTCGGCTTCAACGCCGGCTCCAACCTCGAAGCCAACGGCGGCGCCGCCCTTGCCATGACCAACTCCTTCGTCGCCACCGCAGCCGCCGCGCTGTCGTGGATGTTCGCGGAGTGGATCATCAAGGGTCATCCGTCGGTGCTCGGCGTCATCTCCGGCGCTGTCGCGGGCCTCGTGGCCGTCACCCCTGCGGCCGGCTACTCCGGCGTCATGGGCGCGATTGTCCTCGGCCTCATCGTCGGCGTAGTCTGCCTGTTCTTCTGCACCGTCGTGAAGAACGCGCTCGGCTACGATGACAGCCTCGACGTGTTCGGCGTGCACTGCGTCGGCGGCATCGTCGGCGCCATCGGCACCGGCATCCTCGTCAACCCCGCCCTCGGTGGCGCTGGCGTCATGGACTACACCGCGATCCCGCCGAAGGTCGGCGACTACGACTTCGCGGCGCAGATGATGTCCCAGATCTGGGGCGTCGGCACCACGCTGGTGTGGTCGGGCATCGGTTCGGCGATCCTCTACAAGGTCGTCGACGTGATCGTTGGGCTGCGGACCAATGTCGAGAGCGAGCGTGAAGGCCTCGACATCACCGAGCACACCGAGCGCGCCTACAACATGTAAGTCTCCTCCCGGGCGTGGTCTCCTCGGAGACCACGTCCAGAACTACGGTTCGGGCACATACCCGGCAATGCCCTGACCGTTGAGGGGCTCCAGCGCAAGCTGGAGCCCCTTTCTTTTGGGCAGGGTGCTTTTTGATTTCACAGCCAAGAAAAGGATTGCCATTCCGCACCGGCGGCGCAGAAATATCGACCACAAGAAACAATAATCGGGGAGGTCGTCATGCGTTTGGAAGGCGGATGCTATTGCGGCGAAGTGCGTTACAAAGCCGAAGGTGATCCGATGATGCAGGCCCAGTGTCATTGCCGCGAGTGCCAGTACATCTCGGGCGGCGCACCCAACACCTTCATCGCGATGCCGGCGGCCGGCTTCAGCTACATCCTGGGGCAGCCCAAGCAGTTCACCCGCAAGGATCTCGAACGTGCCGTCACGCGCGAATTCTGCGCCGAGTGCGGCACCCATCTGGTGACCAGGGCTCCGGGCCTTCCGGCGGCGATCCTGAAAGTCGGCACGCTGGACGAGCCAAAGCAGTTCCATCCGCAGATGGCGATCTACACCTGCGACATGCAGGAGTTTCATGCGATCCCGGCGGGGATGAAGACATTCGAGAAGCTGCCGGGGCGCTGAGGCCATGATGACGGTGCGCTCCCTCCCCAGCATGCGGGGGAGGGTTGGGGAGAGGGTGTCTCCACAGCGGGGTTCCGCGAGAGGTGCGAGCCCTCACCCGCCGCGCATCCCGTTGTTATCCGGCCTCATTATTCCTGCTCTGGACGGAGGCGGCGGCCGATGGTTAATCGCGTCTTAACCTCGCCCTATCTATGGTGAACTGAACCGCTTCCCGCCGGGGCCTTCGCGCGACCGGCTGTTCCGAGAGTGCTGGCGCCCAGAATGGTCATGACCGCTTCATCCCGTGCGCCACAGGCCAGTGGAAGCTCCGATACCGGGCGCTCGCCCTTCGTCCGGCTGAACGAGCTGCTGGCGCCGCATCAACCCGGCAAGCCCTTGATTTCGCTCGCGGTCGGCGAACCGCAGCATCCGGTGCCTGATTTCGTCGGCCCGGTGCTGGCCAAGCACATCGCCGATTTCGGCCGCTACCCGATGAACCAGGGCACCGACCCGTTCCGCCAGGCCGCGAGCGCCTGGCTGTCGTCGCGCTTCAAGCTGCCGCGACCGCTCGACCCCAAGAGCGAGATGCTCGTCCTCAATGGCAGCCGCGAGGGGCTGTTCCTCGCCGCGATCGCGGCCGTTCGCTATGTCGGCCCACGCCCCGGCAAACCCGCGATCCTGATGCCGAACCCGTTCTATCCGGTCTACGGCGCCGGCGCGGGTGCCGCAGCTTGCGAGCCGGTCTACCTGCCGACCACCGTCGAGAACGGCTTCCTGCCTGACCTCGATGCCATCGACGAGGCGACGCTCGCACGCACGGTGGCGTTCTATCTGGCCTCGCCGGCCAATCCGCAGGGCTCCGTCGCCAAGCCCGACTATTTCAAGCGGTTGAAGCAACTCGCCGATCGCTACGGCTTCATGATCCTCAGCGACGAATGCTATTCGGAGATCTACACCCGCGAAGCACCGGGCAGTGCGCTCGAATGCGCCGGCCCCGATTTCACCCGCGTGGCTGCGTTCCAGTCACTGTCGAAGCGCTCGAACCTGCCGGGCCTGCGCGTCGGCTTCGCCGCCGGCGACAAGAAATTCATCGGCATGTTCCTGGAGCTGCGCAACATCGCGGCGCCGCAGGTGCCGGTGCCGCTCCAGCATGTCGCAACCTTTGCCTATGGCGACGAGGCGCATGTCGAGGAGAACCGCCGGCTCTACCGGATCAAGTTCGATCTCGCCGACCAGATCATCGGCAATCGTTACGGCTATCGCCGGCCCGACGCCGGCTTCTGCGTCTGGCTCAACACGTCCGAGATCGGCGACGACGTGTCCGTGTGTCTGAAATTGTTCAAGGAAGCAGGCGTGCGCGTGGTGCCCGGCAGCTTTTTGGCGCGGCAACAGCCTGACGGCTTCAATCCCGGTGCAGGCTACATTCGCCTGGCGCTGGTGCAGGATGGCGAGACCACGGCGCAGGCGTTGCACCGGCTGGTCGAGACTCTGGGTTAGGCGGGGCCCATGAGCATGTCGGCAATCGAACGTGTCATTCCACTGGTCGGCCATCTGCCGCCCTCGATCCGCGAGGGACTGGCGCGGCGCGTGCGCGAGCTCACCGGCTTCGGCCTGATCGCGTTGTCGGGCGTTGCCTCGGCCGCGCTGATGACCTGGTCGGTGCAGGACCCCAGCCTGAGCCATGCGACCTCCAGGCCAATCCGCAACATTCTCGGTTATGCCGGCGCGATCGGCGCCGACCTTGCGATGCAGATCCTCGGGCTCGGCGCCATCATGCTGGTCCTGACCGTCGCGGTCTGGGGCTGGCGCATGATGACCCACCGCCCGTTCGACCGCGAGGCGCTGCGGCTCGGCTCCTGGATTCTCTGCACGGTGATCGCGGCAGGCTTCGTCAGCTGCTGGCCGCATGGCGGCGCATGGCCGCTGCCGACCGGCCTCGGCGGCGTGGTCGGCGATGCGCTCGTGCGCGCGCCCGCCGTGATTTTCGGGCCGGCCGGCACGATCTATCGCGTGGTTCTGGGCACGATCCTGTTCGCCGCGATGGCCGCGACCTTCCTGATCGCATGCGGTCTTGGCGCCCGCGAGCACGACGACGAGCTGGCGGAGATCGAGGATGACGATAAGCCACTCGACGAGGACGAGGAGAACGATCGGGGCTCGGTGTCGCTGGGCTGGCTGTTCCATGCACTGATGAGCACGAAGGCGCGGCTGATCTGGCTGTGTGGTGCTGCTTACCGCTCGCTGGTCTCGAGCGGACCGAAAACCAAGGCCGTGGCATTCAGCCGCCAGGAGCCGAATCTCGGCGGCGGCCGCGCCGCGCCCTCGATCTCACCGCAATCCGAGGACGAGGACTACGAGGATCAGCACGAGGAAGAGGAAGAAGACGAGGAGGAAGAGGAGGAGCCCGCCGCGCGCGCCCCGCGCAAGAAGGCTGCCCCGAAAGCCGCCGCGAAGAAATCCTCCGACAAGTTCGAGCTTCCGTCCGTCTCCGTGCTGGCCGCGCCGAAGGCCGGCGATCGCCAGCCGCTCAGCAAGGCCGAGCTGGAAGCCAATTCGCGTTCACTCGAAGGCGTGCTGCAGGACTTTGGCGTGCGCGGCGAAATCGTGAAGGCCAATCCGGGCCCCGTGGTCACGCTGTACGAGCTGGAGCCGGCGCCCGGCATCAAATCGTCGCGCGTGATCGGACTTGCCGACGACATCGCCCGCTCGATGAGCGCGCTGTCGGCGCGCGTCGCCGTCGTGCCCGGCCGCAACGCCATCGGCATCGAGCTGCCGAACGCGCACCGCGAAAAGGTCTATTTGCGCGAGCTGCTGATCGCCAAGGAAGCCACCGAGACGGTGGCGAAGCTGCCGCTCTGCCTCGGCAAGACCATCGGCGGCGATCCTGTGATCATCGACCTCGCGCGCACGCCGCACATGCTGATCGCCGGCACCACCGGCTCCGGCAAATCGGTCGCCATCAACACCATGATCCTCAGCCTGGTCTACCGGCTGCGTCCGGACCAGTGCCGCCTGATCATGGTCGATCCGAAGATGCTCGAACTCTCCGTCTATGACGGCATTCCCCATCTGCTCACGCCCGTCGTGACCGACCCGAAGAAGGCGGTGGTCGCGCTGAAATGGGCCGTGCGCGAGATGGAAGAGCGCTACAAGAACATGGCCAAGCTCGGTGTGCGCAACATCGACGGCTACAACACGCGCCTGCTCGAATTGAAGGCCAAGGGCGAAGAGCCGACGCGCACGGTGCATACCGGCTTCGACAAGGAGACCGGCAAGGCGATCTACGAGGAAGAGAAGCTCTCGCTCGACCCGCTGCCCTACATCGTCATCATCGTCGACGAAATGGCCGACCTGATGATGGTCGCCGGCAAGGACATCGAAGGCGCGGTGCAGCGCCTCGCGCAGATGGCGCGCGCCGCCGGCCTGCACGTGATCCTCGCGACGCAGCGTCCGTCGGTCGACGTCATCACCGGCACCATCAAGGCGAACTTCCCGACCCGCATCGCCTTCCAGGTCACGTCCAAGATCGACAGCCGCACCATTTTGGGCGAGATGGGCGCCGAGCAACTGCTCGGCCAGGGCGACATGCTCTACATGGCCGGCGGCGGCCGCATCAGCCGTGTGCACGGACCTTTTGCCTCCGACGAGGAAGTCGAGAAGGTGGTGCGTCACCTCAAGACGCAGGGCCAGCCGGAATATCTCGAGGCCGTCACGGCCGAAGAGCCCACGGAGGACGAGGACGGTGCGGTGTTCGACGCCACCGGCATGGGCGGCGATGGCGGCGGCGACCTCTTCCAGCAGGCCGTTGCGATCGTCAAACGCGACCGCAAGGCCTCGACCAGCTACATCCAGCGCCGCCTGCAGATCGGCTATAACCGCGCCGCATCCTTGATGGAGCGCATGGAACTGGAAGGCATCGTCGGACCCGCCAACCACGCCGGCAAGCGCGAGATTCTGGTCGAGGAAGAAGACAGCCATATGTGAGGCAGCCGCCTCCAGACATCATTTCACGCGAAATCGTTATCTGCTTTTGCCCGAAATCACGCTAAAAGACGCCCAGCCACGTTAGGACGACGCGTTGATCAGACACCCGGACATTCGATTCGCTGCCACCATTGCTGCGCGAAGCGCGCGCGTGGCCGGCGTGCTTCTCGTCACCGCCTCGATGGTGACGGCGTCCTCGTTCGCGCAGAACGTCCCGGTGCCGAAACCCGCGCCGAAGGGCCGCGACGGCGGAGCGTCCGCCGGCGGGCCCGCTGTCACCGGCGCGACCCAGACGCCGCCAAACCCGGTGATCCCGGATCCGCGCCGCAACGTGCCGACCAGTATCTTCCAGACCTTCGATGCCAACCAGAAGGCGCAGGCCGCCAAGGTCAGTGCCTATCTGTCGTCGCTGTCGACGCTGGTCGGGAATTTCGTCCAGGTCGGCCCCGACGGCAGCAAGACGCAGGGCGATTTCTACATCCAGAAACCTGGCAAGGTGCGCTTCGAATATGACGCGCCAAGCCCGATCGACATCGTCGCAGACGGATCCTCGCTCGTGGTGCGCGACCGCAAGCTCGCGACCCAGGACGTCTATCCGCTGTCGCAGACGCCGCTGCGCTTCCTGCTGTCGGATCGCATCGACCTGATGAAGGACACCAATGTCGTTGGCGTCTCGGCCGACGACGTCTTCGTCAGCGTCACCATCGAGGAGAAGCAGGCACTGGTCGGCACCAGCCGCCTGCTGCTGATGTTCGGCGCCAAGGACGGCCAGTTGAAGCAGTGGACCGTCACCGATCCGCAGGGCTACGACACCACGATCGCGGTCTACAATCTGGACTCGAGCAAGAAGCTCGATCCCGGCATGTTCAAGATCGATTTCACAAATTACGGCCCGGCACCGGGATAGGTCTCGTAGGGTGGGTTAGCGCAGCGTAACCCACCACTTCTGCTACCGCGGTGAAAGACCGTGGTGGGTTACGCCTTCGGCTAACCCACCCTACGAGAGCTCGCTGTGGACAAGCATTTTCCCCGCACCAATCCATGCTAAGACGCATTTCCCATGCGTTTTTCCCTGACAACCTGGAACATCAATTCGGTGCGACTGCGCATCGATCTGGTCGCGAAATTCCTCAAGAGCGCGCGGCCGGACGTGCTGTGCCTGCAGGAGACCAAGTGCATCGACGATGCCTTTCCGCTGAAGCGGTTCAAGCGGCTCGGCTATGAGCACGTCGCGCTGAACGGGCAGAAGGGCTATCACGGCGTCGCTATCGTCTCGAAGATTCCGTTCGAATCGACGGACATCCGCACCTTCTGCGACAAGCTGGATTCGCGTCACATCTCGGTATCGTTCGGCGAGAAGGCCAGTATCGCAAAGCCGCTGGTCGTGCATAATTTCTATGTGCCCGCCGGCGGCGACATTCCCGATCCCGCGCTGAACGAGAAGTTCGACCACAAGCTTCGCTTCCTCGACGAGATGAAGGCGTGCGAGCCGCTGCATCCGCGTGGGGAGGATCGTCACATCCTGGTCGGCGATCTCAACGTCGCCCCGCACGAGAACGACGTGTGGTCGCACAAGCAGCTTCTGAAGGTGGTCTCGCACACGCCGATCGAAACCGAAAAGCTGCAGGCCGCGCTGGCCGCCGGCGAATGGGTCGACGTCGCCCGCGAGCGGATTCCGATGTCGGAAAAAGTCTACACATGGTGGAGCTACCGCTCCCCCGACTGGACCGTCGGCGATCGCGGCCGCAGGCTCGACCACATCTGGGTCTCGCGCGCGCTAAAGGACGCGGTCAGCGATTTCAGGATTCTTCGCGATGCGCGGAGCTGGGAGCGACCGTCGGACCACGTGCCTGTCACGGTGACGCTGGAGGTTTGAGGTCCCGTAGCCCGGATTGCGCTTCGCTTCATCCGGGCTACGACGTCAGTTCGTCAGCTTCGCACCCGCCATCAGGATATCGCTGGCAATCTGGCTGGAGCGGACCGCGAACTCGTCGCGCAGGCGAACCGCCGCGGCGGGGTCGCTTTCGAGCACGCGCTGGAACAGGCTGCGCGCGACGCGGATGACGGAGGAATGCTCCAGCGCGATCGCGCTCGACGGCCGCTTCATCGGCACCACCAGCGCGAGCTCGCCGATCAACGCGCCGGGGCCAGCGATCATCTCGGCGCCGGCGCCGTCATCGACCCGAAAGGCGCCGCGCTGGACCACGAAGCCGGCATCGGCGTCGTCGCCAAGATTGAACAGGGTGTCGCCGCGGACGAAGTTACGCTGCTCGGAGCCGATCGCCAGCATGCGCAACGAGGCGTCTCCCAACAGGCGCAATGTCGGGACACGCTCGAGAAGCGCTACGTCGTCGTCGATTGACATTCAGATCCGAGGCTCAAAGGCGTGCAATCTAAAACGATTCGCACGCCCTTCGAGCGTATCACGGCACCAGCTTGTAGCCACCGGCTTCCGTGACCAGGATTTCCGGGTTGGCGGCGTCCTTCTCGATCTTCTGGCGGAGGCGGTAGATGTGGGTTTCCAGCGTGTGGGTGGTGACGCCGGAATTATAGCCCCAGACCTCCTGGAGCAGGGTCTCGCGCGAAACCGGCATCTGGCCGGCGCGGTAGAGGAAGCGGAGGATGGCGGTCTCCTTCTCCGTCAGCCGCACCTTGCGCGCATTGGCGGCGGTGAGCATCTTGGAGCCGGGCCGGAAGGAGTAGGGGCCGACCGAGAACACCGCGTCCTCGCTGGCCTCGTGCTGGCGCAGCTGGGCGCGGATGCGGGCCAGCAGGACGGCGAAACGAAAGGGCTTTGCCACGTAGTCGTTGGCGCCGGATTCGAGCCCCAAAATCGTATCGGAATCGGTGTCGTGCCCGGTCAACATGATGATCGGAGCCTTGAAGCCGCCCTTGCGCAAGGAGCGGACCACTTCGCGGCCGTCGGTGTCGGGCAGGCCAACGTCCATCAGGACGAGATCGGGAGCATTGGCCTTGGCCGCACTCGCGCCTTTGGCGCCGGTATCGACCGCGGAGGCTTCGAATTCCTCGTGTAGCGATAATTGCTCCACCAACGTGTCGCGCAGATCGGTATCGTCATCCACGATCAGGATCTTGCGGGCATTGGCCATAGGGGGTCATCCTTTTGGGGTCCGGCTCGGCGCGCATCCATGCTGCACCCAGCCGTGAGGGGAAGTTTAGGGGTCGCCGTTATTATTGTTGTTCGTGTTGAAGTAGTGGGCTGTTACCGATTCACAAGCCGGAAGCACTCTAACTCAGAATAGCAGGCCGGTTTGATGAATGTCCTGTAATGAATTCGACATCGCACGTTCACATGAAAAATAAAGCAGCTTCAGTTGGTTACGCCAAGAATCGAAGCGCCGGACCGCTCTCTGTGATCCGCGTTAAGCCTGCGGCCGGTAATCCGCGCCGAGGCTGGCTGACGGCGGGATCGCTGACCATACCGGTCGCGCTGGGGCGGGGTGGCATCCTGGCCAACAAGCGCGAGGGCGACGGCGGCACCCCCAGGGGCAGCTTCCGTCCCACGCGCTTATGGTGGCGGGGCGACCGGCACAGCCGTCCGCAGAGCTTCCTGCCGGCCCGGATCATCACCGGAGAGGACGCCTGGTGCGAGGACCCCAGGGATCGCCATTACAACCAGGGAATTCGGCTCGACGAAGGGCAGGGCGGCGACCGGCTCAAGCGGGCCGACCATCTCTATGACTTCATCATCGAAATCGACCACAACACGCGACCGCGGGTCGCCGGCCGCGGCAGCGCAGTATTCTTGCACCTGGCCCGCGACAATTTCGGCCCGACCGCGGGCTGCGTCTCCATGACGAAATCTGCGATGCTGCAATTGCTGCGGCGATTGGGGCCACGAACAAGAATCATCATCGGGTGAGGATGCATGCTCGACAGGGATCAGATCGCGGCCGCCTCGCGCGTGCTCGTTCAACATTGGCGCGACGGCACCAAGCTAGAGGTGCTGGAGCCGCGGTTGCGGCCACAGAGCCGCACGGAGGGCTACGCCATCCAGGCCGGGCTCGAAACACTGTCGCACGGGACATTGTTCGGCTGGAAGATCGCGGCCACGAGCGTATCAGGACAGAAGCACATCAACGTCACCGGACCGCTGGCCGGACGCATCATGAGCGACACAGTGATCGCCGATGGCGGGACTGCGTCGATGAAGGGCAACGAGATGCGCGTCGGCGAGCCTGAATTCGCCTTCCGCATGGGACGCGATCTGCCGCCGCGTGCAACGCCCTACAGCGTCGATGAGGTGCTCGCCGCCGTCGACACCTTCCATCCTGCGATCGAGATTCCCGATTCCCGCTTTGCCGATTTCGCCAGAGCGGGCGAGGCGCAGCTGATCGCCGACAATGCCTGCGCGCATCTGTTCGTGCTGGGCGCGGCGACGACTGCGAACTGGCGTGCGATGGATCTCGTTGAGGAGCGGCCCCAGATCACGCTGCGCGGCGAGCGCTATGTCGGCCACGGCAAGAACGTGCTCGGCGATCCCCGCGTAGCGCTCGCCTGGCTCGCCAATGAGCTGCGCGGCCTTGGACTGACCTTGCGGGCAGGGCAGGTGGTGACCACAGGCACGTGCCATCCGCCGCTGCCGATCCAGGCCGGCGATCATCTCGCGGCGGACTTTGGCGTGCTCGGGAAGGTGTCAGTGGGGTTTGTGTAACTACCGCCGTCATTGCGAGCGAAGCGAAGCAATGACGAATTCGAGAGCCGTTGCAGGGCGAGGCCGTCGCTAACGGCTCCTATCTATGCCCGAAGATCGCACTCCCCACGCGCACATGGGTGGCACCCAGCATGATGGCATTGGCGAAATCCGCGCTCATGCCCATCGAGAGATTGGTCAATCCATTACGCGCGGCGATCTTGGCGGTCAGCGCGAAATGCGCCGCCGGCGGCTCGTCGACCGGCGGGATGCACATCAATCCGGAGATCGTCAGCCCATAGGTGTCGCGGCAGCTGGCGAGGAAGGCGTCGGCCTCGCCGGGGGCGATGCCGGCCTTCTGTGGCTCCTCGCCGGTGTTGATCTGGACGAAGAGTTGCGGGTGCTTGTTCTGGGATTCGATTTCCTTGGCTAACGCCTGGCAAATGCTCGGACGGTCGACCGAATGGATCGCGTCGAACAGCGCGACCGCCTCTTTCGCCTTGTTGGATTGCAGCGGTCCGATCAGATGCAGCGCGATGCCCGAGTAAACAGACGTTAACGCAGGCCACTTGCCTTTGGCCTCCTGCACCCGATTCTCGCCGAATACGCGCTGTCCGGCGTCGATAACCGGGGTAATTGCATCCGCGGCGAAAGTCTTGGACACCGCGATCAGCGTCACGGAGGCGCGATCGCGTCGCGCATCCTTGCAGGCGCGGGCGATTTCGGCTTCGACCGCGGCGAGCGCGTTTGGTGAATGGCCGGTTACCGGCGCGGCGTTGGCTTCTGTCATGACGTCGCTTGGCTGTGATCCTGACCGAGGTAAGTCCAATTTTACCGAGTTCAAGAAAGAGTTTTTGAACCCTTCGCTTTACCTTGGCCGACGGGGTGGGTAGCGAAGATGGCAAGAATCAGTCTCAACCGCAAACGAGCGAAACTCAAGCAGGTTCTCGGAATCCGAGCGCGGCTTGCATTGCTCGCGGTGATTCTGGTGGCGCCCTTGATGCTCGAGCGCATCCGTTCGCTCGAAGATACCCGCACCCGGCAGATCGCGCAGGCCACGGTTGAATTCACCACCGTGGCGCGGCACAGCGCCGATGCGCAGCGCGAGGTGATCTCGTCGGTCGAGACCATCCTGAAATCCGAGGCCTTCATCCGCGCCTCTGCCGGCGGCGTCAGCAAGAGCTGCGACGTGCTGCGCGCGAGCCTGCCGTCGAACCTGCCCTGGATCCGCACGCTTTTGATCGCGGGCGCAGACGGGCGCATCCAGTGCGCGACGAACAATATGTATGTCGGCCTCGACCTGAGCGACCGGCCCTACTTTCAGCAGGCCCAAACGAGCGGCCGCTTCGTGCTGAGCGATTTCATCCTGTCGCGGCCGATAGCAGCACCGACGGTGATGGCGGCTTATCCCGTATCGGCCTTCAGCGGCGTGTCCGATGCCGTCGTCCTCGCCACGGTCAATCTCGACTGGATGTCGAAGGTCATGAGCAATCTGGGCGGCCGCGCCGGCATCACCGCCGTGCTGGTCGACAGCGCAGGCACCGTGCTGGCCGCTCCGGCCGATCAGCACAGCGCAGTCGGCCGTCCGCTCGACAACATGCCGCTGATGTCGGCGATCGCCGACAGGGCGCTGCGTTCCGACCAGGACGAAGGCTCACTGTCTTTCCTCGCCGCCGACGGCTCGCGCCGCGCGGTCAGCTACATCCGCATCTCCGGCACCAACGCCCGCCTGATCGCCAGCATCGACGAAGACAAGGTGTCCGCGGCGGTCAACCGCGACATCCGCACCGCCTATCTCCAGCTCGCTTTCGTCGTTGTGTTCGTCCTGCTCGGCGCGCTGATCGCCGCCGAAAAGCTCGTCATCAAGCCGATCGAGATGCTCGTCGACATGGCCAAGCGTCTCGGCGAGGGCGATCTGTCGGCCCGCGCGGCGCGCAATCGCCTGCCGGCCGAGTTCGTGCCGCTCGCCCGCGCGTTCAACGCGATGGCGGCACAGTTGAGCCAGCGCGAGCGCGAGCTGATCGCGAGCAACGACCGGCTGACGGTAATGGCCTCGATCGACATGCTGTCGGGGCTCGCCAACCGTCGCGGCTTCCAGAGCCGGCTCGACTTCGAGTGGATGCGCGCGCAGCAATATGGCAGCGACCTCGCGCTTCTGATGATCGACGTCGACCATTTCAAGCTGTTCAACGACACCTATGGCCATCTCGAAGGCGATTCCTGCCTGACCAGGCTCGGCGAGTCGCTGTCCGGCATCGCCGCCGACACGATGGGCTTTGCGGCGCGCTATGGCGGCGAGGAATTCTGCCTGCTGCTGCCGAACACCGATTTGAACCGCGCCGTGGAAATCGGCGAGCTGGCCCGCGCGGCCGTGCTGAAGCTGTGCCTGCCGCACATCACCTCAGCCCACATGATCGTCACCGTCTCGATCGGCGTTGCCGCGACGAAGCCGAACGAGGCCTTGCGTCCCGGCGACCTGATCGAAGCCGCCGACGCCGCGCTCTACGCCGCAAAACACCGCGGTCGCAACAATGTCGTCGAGCACGGCGTGCAGGCGATCGAGACCGGCGCCGCCGAAATGATGATGGCGGGCTGATCGTCAGCCAAGACCGACGTCGTCGTCTCCACGCCCCGCAACAGGCTACCCCGCAGTCCCCAAGTGATCGAGCTCGGTCTCCGTCACCACGCGATTGCGGCCGTTGCCCTTGGCGAGATAGAGCGCGCGATCGCAGCGCTCGATGAGATCGGTGATCGCTTCGCCGGCCCGGTACTGCGCCACGCCGATCGACACACTGATGCTGGGCAGAACCTCGCCGGTGGAGCGGCGGGTGATCGTGCACTCCGCGAGCGCGTGCCTGATGCGCTCGGCGATCTCGGCACAGGTGGCGAGATCGGCATCCGGCAGCACCGCAATCAGCTCCTCGCCGCCATAGCGGGCCGGCAGATCCTGCTTGCGAACCTTTTCACGCAGCACCTTCGCCATCAGGCGCAGCACCTGGTCGCCGACGCCGTGGCCGAATTTGTCGTTGAAAGTCTTGAAGTGGTCGATGTCGAGCATCAGCACGCTGAGCGGCTCGCCCCACGCGGCGGTCGCCTGTGCCTTGCGCAGGAATTCGTCGAGCGCCCGCCGGTTTGCGAGTCCCGTCAGCGTGTCGGTCCGGGCGCGCTCCTCGGACCTCGATAGCGAATCGCGGATCACATCGAGCTCGCGGGTCTTTTCCGCAAAGCCTGCTTCCAGCCGTGTCGCCCGTGTGGCGGCCCGCGCCAGCTCGTTCATGAGCTGGGCAACCAGCGCCTTCGGATCGACGCCGGCCTTGCCCTGGTCCGCCACCTCGCTGATGACCTGCATCTGCGAATGATTGTCGGCGATCGCGGTCGCCAGAAACTCCTTCGCGGCCCCCATGAGCGCCTGCAGCCGCTCGGACGTGTCGACCACGGCGGCACTCACCTGGGGTGCGACATAGGTCTTGAACAGGTCCTGATTGGTTCGGGCGTCGAAAGGACGATTGTGGTCGATCAGAAGATCGATCGCGTTGCGCAGATCCTCATGGCCGTCCCCGAAATACAGGAACCAGACGGCAAAATTGGCCGGGGTCGGCGCAATCCGCTGTTCGGCCATGCTCCGCATCGCCCGTCCGGCAATGGACGCGGCATAGTCGTAATCGGGCTCGTCGAAGCTGGAATCCATCGCACTCATGCGGTCTCGTCGGGCCGCAAATTGGCATTGACCCCTTAATCACACCCCAACGCCGACCTTCGTAGTTATGCGGAGGCGCCGGCAAGGTTCCAAACGGCGGCAACCCATTGACCCCCTAAGGACTTCTATGGCCTAGTCCGCCGTCTTGAGACGGCCGAACCCACGAAAACCCCAACGATTCCATGACCTCCGAACGCTATAACGCCCGCGACGCCGAACCGCGCTGGCAACGCCTCTGGGACGAACAGGCGATCTTCGTCTCCAAGAACGACGATTCGCGGCCGAAATATTATGTGCTCGAGATGTTCCCCTACCCGTCCGGGCGCATCCATATCGGCCATGTCCGGAATTATACGCTCGGCGACGTGCTGGCCCGCTTCATGCGCGCCAAGGGGTTCAACGTGCTGCATCCGATGGGCTGGGACGCTTTCGGCCTGCCGGCCGAGAATGCCGCGATCGAGCGCAAGGTCGCACCCAAGGCCTGGACCTACGACAACATCGCCGCGATGAAGAAGCAGCTCCGCTCGATCGGGCTGTCGCTGGACTGGTCACGCGAATTCGCGACCTGCGACCCCAGCTACTACAAGCATCAGCAGAAGATGTTTTTGGACATGCTCGGCGCCGGCCTCGCCGAGCGTGAGAAGCGCAAGCTCAACTGGGATCCGGTCGACATGACCGTGCTCGCCAACGAGCAGGTGATCGACGGCCGCGGTTGGCGTTCCGGCGCTGTTGTCGAACAACGGGAAATGAGCCAGTGGGTCTTCAAGATCACGAAGTACTCGCAAGAGCTGCTGTCCGCGCTCGATGGGCTCGATCGCTGGCCCGACAAGGTGCGGCTGATGCAGCGCAACTGGATCGGCCGCTCGGAAGGGCTGCTGGTTCGCTTCGCGCTGGATCAGGCGACGACGCCCGCCGGCGAGAGTGAGCTGAAGATCTTCACGACGCGCCCGGACACGCTGTTCGGCGCGAAATTCATGGCGATCTCGGCAGATCATCCGCTGGCGCAGGCAGCCGCCGCGAAGAACCCCGAGCTTGCGGAGTTCATTGCGGACATCAAGAAGATCGGCACCGCGCAGTCGATCATCGACACCGCGGAGAAGCAGGGCTTTGACACCGGCATCCGCGCCGTGCACCCGTTCGATCCGAATTGGAAGCTGCCGGTCTATGTCGCCAATTTCGTGCTGATGGAATACGGCACCGGCGCGATCTTCGGCTGCCCGGCGCATGACCAGCGCGACCTCGACTTCGTCAACAAGTACAATCTCGGCAACACGCCGGTGGTGTGCCCCGAGGGCCAGGATCCGAAGTCGTTCGTCATCACCGACACCGCCTATGACGGTGACGGCCGCATGATCAATTCGCGCTTCCTCGACGGCATGACCATCGAGCAGGCCAAGGACGAGGTCGCAAAACGTCTGGAAAGCGAGCTGCGCGGCAACGCGCCGGTCGGCGAGCGCCAGGTGAATTTCCGCCTGCGCGACTGGGGCATTTCGCGCCAGCGCTATTGGGGCTGTCCCATTCCCGTCATCCATTGCCCGAAATGCGATGTGGTGCCGGTACCGGATGCCGATTTGCCGGTGACGCTGCCTGACGATGCGACCTTCGACAAGCCGGGCAACGCGCTCGACCATCACCCGACCTGGAAACACGTCACCTGCCCCAAATGCGGCGGCAAAGCTCAGCGCGAAACCGACACCATGGACACCTTCGTGGATTCGTCCTGGTACTTTGCGCGCTTCACCGATCCCTGGAACGAGACCGCTCCGACGACGCCTGCCGTCGCCAACCGGATGCTGCCGGTCGACCAATATATCGGCGGCGTCGAGCACGCGATCCTGCATCTGCTCTACAGCCGCTTCTTCACCCGCGCGATGAAGGCGACCGGGCACATCGCGCTGGATGAGCCGTTCGCCGGCATGTTCACGCAAGGCATGGTGGTGCACGAGACCTACCAGAAGGCCGACGGCACCTATGTGCAGCCGGCCGAGGTCAAGGTCGAGGTCGGCGGAAATGGGCGCCGCGCAACGCTGTTGACGACGGGCGAAGATATCCAGATCGGCCCGATCGAGAAGATGTCGAAATCGAAGAAAAACACGGTCGATCCCGACGACATCATCGAGACCTACGGCGCCGATGTCGCCCGCTGGTTCATGCTGTCGGATTCCCCGCCCGACCGCGACGTGATCTGGAGCGACGAGCGCGTCCAGGGTGCCTCGCGTTTCGTCCAGCGGCTGTGGCGGCTGGTGAACGATTCCATCGAGCTCGGCAAAGCCGCGCCGGCGGCCCGGCCGGCCAGCTTCGGCCCGGACGCGACTGCCTTGCGCAAGGCCGCCCACGGCGCGCTCGACAAGGTCACCACCGGAATCGAGCGGCTGCACTTCAACGTCTGCCTGGCCCATATCCGCGAATTCGCCAATACCTTCTCGGAGATCCTGCAGCGACCCGGCCAGCCCGCCCCTGATTTGGCTTGGGCGATCCGGGAAGCCAGTCAGATCCTGGTCCAGCTGTTCTCCCCGATGATGCCGCACCTTGCCGAAGAATGCTGGCAGGCTCTGGGCCAGAGCGGGCTGGTTTCCGAGGCCAATTGGCCGCAAATCGAACGCGATTTGCTGGTTGAAGACAGCGTGACCCTCGTGGTCCAGGTCAACGGCAAGAAGCGGGGTGACGTCACAGTTGCAACAGCGGCCCAGAATCCGGAAATCGAGGCTGCCGTTTTGGCTCTCGATGCGGTAAAACTGGCCCTGGACGGCAAGCCCGTCCGCAAGGTGATCATCGTCCCCAAGAGGATCGTAAATGTTGTCGGCTAGGATCCGCATCGCAGCCCGCTTGCTGGCGGTCGCCGCATTGGCGGCGCTGACGGCTGGTTGCTTCCAGCCGATGTATGCCGAGCGTGGCGACGGCACCCCCGGCTTGCGCGAGAAGCTGATGGGGGTCGAGCTCCCGCCGATCGCCAAGCCCAATGCCTCCCGCGAGGCCCGTGTCGGTGTCGAAGTCCGCAATGCTCTCGCCTTCAAGCTCTACGGCACTGCGACGGGAATGCCGCCGACCCATCGGCTGGACATCCGCTTCACCTCCAGCCGTTCTTCGCTGATCGTCAGCGCCACGACGGGATTGCCGACCAGCGAAAACCTCGGCATCGACGCCCAGTACAATCTGATCGAGGTCGCGACCGGCAAGTCGGTGATGACCGGCACCACGTTCTCGCGCGTGTCCTATGACATGCCCGGGTCCTATCAGCGCTTCTCCCGCACCCGCGCCGTCCGCGACGCGGAGGATCGTGCCGCCAACGAGATCGCCGAGAACATCACGACCCGGCTCGCCTCGTTCTTCACCGCTGGCACCTGATTATTCCCGTCATTCGGGGCTCGCGAAGCGAGAACTACGGTGCGCAATTGCGCACCTGAGAATCTCGATTCCCAACCTCTGGATTCCGGGCTCGCGCTTCGCGCGCCCCGGAATGACAAGGTAAAAGGCAACATGGTCGCGCTGCGTGGAAAAGAGATCGACGCCTTCCTCGCCCGCCCCGATGCGGGCCGTCCGATCATCCTGCTCTACGGTCCCGATGCCGGCCTGGTGCGCGAGCGCGCCGATGCGCTGATCGCATCGGCCGTCGATGATCCCAACGATCCGTTCTCGCTGGTCAAGCTCGACGGCGACGAGCTCTCCGCCGAGCCCTCGCGCCTCGTCGACGAAGCCATGACGGTGCCGCTGTTCGGCGGCCGCCGCGCCATCCGCATTCGCGCCGGCTCACGCAGCTTTGCCAGCGGTATCGATACGCTGGCGGAGATGTCGGTGAAGGATTGCCGCGTCGTAATCGAGGCCGGCGAGCTGCGTCCGGAATCGCCGCTGCGCAAGGCCTGCGAGAAGGCCAAGGCCGCGGTGGCGATCGGCTGCTATCCCGACACCGAGCGTGACCTCGCAAAGCTCATGGAAGACGAACTGCGCATCGCCAATTTGCGCATCGCGCAGGACGCCCGCGCCGCGCTGATGTCGTTCCTCGGCGGTGACCGCCAGGCCTCGCGCAACGAGCTGCGCAAGCTGACGCTCTATGCCCACGGCAAGGGCGAGGTCACGCTGGATGACGTGATGGCGGTGGTCGCCGACGCCTCCGAGCTGAAGCTCGACCCGATCGTCGACGGCGCCTTTGCCGGACGGCCCGACATCGTCGAGACCGAATTCGCAAAGGCCATGATCGCCGGCACCTATCCCGGCGTGATCATCTCCGCCGCGCAGCGTCAGGCTGCTTGGCTGCACAAATCCGCGCTCGCGATCGCCGACGGCCAGCCTGCCTCCGCCGTGCTCGACGGCGGCTATCCGCGTCTGCATTTCTCACGAAAGCCCGCGGTCGAAACGGCGCTACGAAATTTCAGCGTGGCGCGGCTCGCCGCCATCATCGAGCAGCTCGCGACCGCCGCGCTCGACACCCGCAAGCAATCCACGCTAGCCGCCGCCATCGCCCAGCGGACATTGATGGCGATCGCCGCGAACGCGAAGCGGCGGGGCTGAGCCTCGCTGTAATCGCCGCGAACGCGGGGATCCATAATCACAGGAAGTGGTTTGGCGAAGACTGCAGTTCGGTACTGCGCCCCCGGTCCGATCGCTAAATCACGCGGTATGGGTCCCCGCGTTCGCAGGGACTACAGCGAGGGCTTGGCCTACAGCGCGCCCTTCGCGAGCCGCTTCATCACCTCGTCGAGCTGATCGAGGTTGCTGTAGCTGATCTGGACCGAGCCGCCGGGGTCGCGGTGATTGACGGTGACCTTGAGACCGAGCGCGTCGCTGACGCGCTTCTCCAGGTCGATCGTATCAGGGTCCTTTTCCTTGCCCCCGGTAGCGCGCGCCTTCTGCGGCTTGCGCTCGGGCACGCCCTCTTCATGCGCGAGCGCTTCGGCCTGGCGGACGTTGAGGCCCTCCTCGACGATGCGCTTGGCGGCCGCGAGCGGATCGGGCACGCCGATCAGCGCGCGGGCGTGGCCGGCGGTCAGCTTACCGGTCGCGATGAAGGCCTGCACCTCGGCCGGCAGCTTCGTCAGCCGCATCATGTTGGCGACGTGGCTGCGGCTCTTGCCGACGACTTTTGCGATGTCGTCCTGGCTGCGTTTGAACTCGTTGGCGAGCGCGTGATAGCCCTGCGCCTCTTCCATCGGGTTGAGGTCCTCGCGCTGCACGTTCTCGACGATCGCGAACTCCAGTGCGTCGCTGTCGCTGATGTCGACCGGAACGATCGGCACCTCGTGCAGGCCGGCCATCTGCGAGGCGCGCCAGCGCCGTTCGCCGGCGATGATCTCAAAGCGGTCCTGTGCGCCCTTCACCGGACGCACCACGATCGGCTGGATCACGCCGTGCTGCCTGATCGACTCGCTGAGCTCCTTCAGCTCGGTGTCCGAAAAGGTGCGGCGCGGATTGCGCGGATTGGCCTTGATGAACTCGATCGGCACCTTGCGCTGCGCGCGCGGCCGATCGACATGCTGGGCCTCGCCGCCGACATCACCGATCAGACTTGCAAGACCCCGGCCCAGTCGCGAACGCGCTTCGTCGGCCATCGCCAGCTCCCTTGGATTCACGGTGCAGCACTCCAGAACTGAATTTCGAATCGTAGGGTGGGTTAGCGAAGCGTAACCCACCTCTTCTGTTTCCGCGGAGATAGACAGTGGTGGGTTACGCCTTCGGTTAACCCACCCTACGCCAGCGTCAATGCGTGACGCGCAGCTCACGCTCGCGCTGGATCACTTCGGTGGCGAGCCGCAGGTAAGCTTCGCTGCCGACGCATTTGAGATCGTAGACCAGCACCGGCTTGCCGTAGGACGGCGCCTCCGAGATGCGCACGTTGCGCGGGATCATGGTCTTGTAGACCTTCTCGCCCATGAACTGGCGGACGTCGGCGACGACCTGGTTGGAGAGGTTGTTGCGCGAGTCGAACATGGTCAGCACGATACCGTGGATCGACAGGTTCGGATTGAGCGTCGAGCGCACCTGCTCCACCGTCTGCAGCAATTGCGACAGACCTTCGAGCGCGAAGAACTCGCACTGCAGCGGCACCAGGATCGCGTCCGACGCAGCCATCGCGTTCACCGTGAGCAGGTTGAGCGAGGGCGGGCAGTCGATCAGCACATAGGTGTAGTCGGCATCCGGCGAGACGTTGTTGTTGAGCGCGCCGATGGCGTCGCGCAGCTTGAAGGCGCGGCCGGGCGTGGTGCCGAGTTCGAGCTCGAGGCCAGAGAGATCCATGGTCGAGGGCGCGATGTGCAGCCGCGGCACCGCGGTCGAGACCACGGCTTCACGCAGCGGGGCTTCGCCGATCAGCACGTCATAGGTCGAGCATGAGCGGTTGCGGCGATCGATGCCGAGACCGGTCGAGGCGTTGCCCTGCGGATCGAGATCGACGATCAGGACGCGCTCGCCGATCGCAGCGAGTGCCGTGCCGAGGTTGATCGCTGTGGTTGTTTTTCCCACTCCGCCCTTCTGATTCGCCAGCGCCAGGATGCGCGGATGGCCATGCGGCACCTCGCTGGTCGGTTCTTGGGTCTGCTCTGGCTGCGGCTCGTCAATCACGGTCATCGAAATTTCCCCACTCAACCCCTGAGCGCCTCAGCTGCGCCGTTCGGCGGCATCGAGCTCCACGATCCAGCCGTCGCCCGTGCGGCTTCGGTGGAGCCGAGGCTCGATATTCCAATATTTAGCGGCTTCGGTCAATTCAGCCTCTACATCTTGACCCTTGAGAAATAGCGCCTTTGCGCCCTGGCGCATCAGCGGCTCCGCAAAGCCGATGAGTTGATGTAGCGGAGCCAGCGCACGCGCGGTGACGCAATCGACGGGGCCGGTGATTCTATCCACATTATCCCCGATCTCAGCGAGATGTACGACTCCCGGAGATGCGGTGACGCGAATTGCTTCGCGCAAAAAGGCGGCCTTCTTGGCGATTCGCTCGACGAGATGGACGCTGGCGCCTGCGGTCCCGGCCATGGCACAGGCCAGAACAACGCCGGGAAAGCCGCCACCGCTGCCGAGGTCGGCCCAGCGCTTTGCGGCGGGCGCGAGATCGACGAGCTGGAGCGAGTCGGCGATGTGCCGGGTCCAGAGCTGCGGCAAGGTCGAGGGCGCGACCAGATTGGTCTTGGCCTGCCACTCCCGCAGCAGCGCGATGTAGCGGTCAAGCCGGGCTTCCGTTTCATGTGAAACGGGCGCGAGCTTGAGCGCCGCGATCTTGTCAGCGGCGATGATCGCATCAAGTGATTGATCGTTGGCGCTGGCCTTGTCGATCTTTGGTCCGGGCTGTGACGGCGCGGCTCGCCGTCCTGCCCCCTCGCCCGCCTCAGATCGTTGCGATGAAGATCTACCGCCTGCCGGCCCGCGTTGTTTCACGTGAAACGCCTATGCAATCGCTTTCGAGGTCTTGCGTGCTTCGCGCCGGAGATAGGCCGCGAGAATGCCGAGCGCTGCCGGCGTCATACCGTCGATCCGGCCAGCCTGCCCGACGGTGAACGGCCGCGCCTTCTCCAGCTTGGCCCGCACCTCGTTGGAGAGACCGGGGACCTGCTGGTAATCGACCTCCGACAGGACCATCCCCTCGTCGCGCCGGAAGGCCTCGACGTCGGCGCTCTGGCGCTCAAGGTAGACATCGTACTTGGCGTCGATCTCAAGATGGATGGCGATAACCGGATCGATGGCGGACAGCTCTGGCCAGATCGCGCGGACCTGGCTCCAGCCGATATCCGGATAGGCCATCAGCGAGAACGCCGACCGGCGCTGGCCATCCCGGTTCAGGGACAGTCCGTGCTTGATCGCCTCGTTCGGGGTGATCGCCAGCGACTTCGAGAGCGCCCTGGCCGCGTTGAGGGCGTCCATCTTGGCGCGATGATGCTGGGTCCGGGCATTCCCGACGCACCCCAAGGCGATGCCCTTCTCGGTCAGGCGCTGATCGGCATTGTCGGCCCGCAGCGTCAGGCGATACTCGGCCCTGGAAGTGAACATCCGATAGGGCTCGCTGATCCCGCGGGTCACGAGGTCGTCGATCATCACGCCGAGATAGCCGTCGGCGCGGTCGAACACGGTCAGTGCAGCCCCGCTCGCAGCCAGTGCCGCGTTCAGGCCAGCCACGATGCCCTGCCCGGCGGCCTCTTCATACCCGGTGGTGCCGTTGATCTGTCCGGCCAGGAACAGGCCGCGCAGACGCTTGGTCTGCAGGGTCGGATCGAGCTCGCGGGGATCGATGTGGTCGTACTCGATGGCATAGCCCGGGCGAACCATCTTCACTCGCTCCAGACCAGGGATGCTGGCGAGGATCGCGAGCTGGACCTCCTCTGGGAGCGAGGTCGAGATGCCGTTGGGATAGACCGTGTTGTCGTCGAGCCCTTCCGGCTCAAGGAAGATCTGATGGCCGTCGCGGTCGCCGAAGCGGACGATCTTGTCCTCGATCGACGGGCAATAGCGGGGACCAGAGCTCTTGATCTGGCCGGAATACATCGGCGAACGATGAACATTGGCCCGGATCACCTCATGGGTCGCAGCCGTCGTTCGGGTGATCCCGCACTGGATCTGCGGGGTCGTGATCCGCTCGGTCATCACCGAAAACGGCTCCGGCGGCTCGTCTCCGGGCTGCATTTCGACGGCCGACCAGTCGATCGTGGTGCCGTCCAGACGCGGCGGAGTGCCGGTCTTGAGCCGTCCAAGGGTGAAGCCGGCGCGCTCAAATGAAGCGGAAAGACCCATCGCGGGGGCTTCATCGACGCGGCCGGCCGGCCAGCTCTTCTCACCGAGATGAATGAGACCGCGGAGGAAGGTGCCCGTGGTGACAACCACAGCCCCTGCCCGAAGCTCCCGGCCGTCGGCCAGGCGCAGGCCGGTGACTCGGCCATTGGCCACGATTAGCTCGTCCGCCTCGCCCTCGATGACCGAGAGACCCTCAGTCTGCCGGATCGCGGCCTGCATTGCGGTCGCATAGAGCTTTCGATCTGCCTGGGCTCGAGGACCACGGACGGCGGGACCTTTGCGGCGATTGAGCACGCGAAACTGGATGCCGCCGGCGTCGCCCACGCGACCCATCAGACCGTCCAGCGCATCGACTTCGCGAACCAGATGGCCCTTGCCGAGGCCACCGATCGCGGGATTGCAGGACATCGCACCGATGGTGGAGAAACGATGCGTTACCAGCGCGGTCGTTGCGCCCATCCGTGCAGACGCGGCCGCGGCTTCACAGCCGGCGTGGCCGCCGCCAATCACGATGACGTCGAAGCTCTCTCGCTCTGTTCGCATGGCCGGACTTCTAACTCAGTGTCGGGAAACCCGGAAGAAGAAACTAGGGGAGCCGGATGTTTCACGTGAAACACCGGCCCAGGGCCGAACCGATTTCACGAAAACAACCCCATGCACAGTAGAACGGGCGTTGAAGTGTCTCGTGTTTCACGTGAGACGAAACGGAGTTCGTCAGCGAGGAGTAGCTCAGTTCGACGAAGACAACGACTTAACTAGGATTGCGTCGGCGCGGTAGATGCCTTTGACGAACAAGGCCTCGCCACCCGTCATTGCGAGCGTAGCGAAGCAATCCAGAATTCCCTCCCGCAGAAGCAGTCTGAATTGCTTCGTCGCAATGGCGAGGGCGGGTTTCAGCCCGAGCCGATCCTTGTACTCTCGGAGAGACTGGAACCTCCTTCGCCCCTGAGACCATGCCCTCGGCCAAGTAGTGTTTCACGTGAAACACCCAGGCGGGATCAGCACAGCGAAGTAGCAGAAGCCCGGATCGCGCTGCCTTATCGACTCGACTACGTGTTCCCCGATCGACGTAGGGCGAGCGAGCGATGGATGTTTCACGTGAAACACAAGGAATGGAACAAGCGCTAGTTCTACAATGAAGAACTAGCTCTACTTTCCAATGCAGAACTTTTGAAAGATGGCTCCGAGGACGTCTTCGACATCCACCCGGCCCAGCAACCGGCCCAAGGCGTAAGCGGCGGCGCGCAGCTCTTCGGCCGCAAGCTCCTCGCCGTCTTCTACAAGGTCCAGACTCCGGCGCAAGCTCTCTGACGTTCGGACCAACAGATCCCGCTGGCGAGCCCGGGTCACCAGCGCGCCCTCGGTGGTTCCGAAAAACTCCGAAGCGAATTTAACCAGCGCATCCACCAGTTCCGGGACACCATTCCCCCGACTCGCCGAGATTCCGAACTCGCGGGGCGGTACGACGCCCTCGCTCAGGTCAATCTTGTTGCGGACGATCCAGACCGGGCCACCGGACCGACCGCCCTCGCCGGACGTCCAAGACGATCTCATCGCACTGGGATCGACGTCCTGCTCCCCCTCCACCAGCCACAGCACGAGGTCGGCGTCCTCGGCCCGCGCTCGCGCGCGGCGCACGCCCTCCTGCTCGACCGGATCATCGGTCTCGCGAATGCCCGCGGTGTCGATCACAGTGACGGGATAGCCATCGAGATCGAGCTGGACTTCGATCACGTCGCGCGTCGTGCCGGCATGCGGCGAGACGATCGCGACCTCGCGGCGTGCGAGCTGATTCATCAGCGTCGACTTGCCGACATTGGGCTCGCCCGCGATCGCGACCACGAGGCCCTCGCGCAGACGTTCAGAATGTCCCTGTGCCGCAAGGACTTTTGTGATTTCGTCGTGCAGAGCCTTGATCGCTTTCACTGCCGGCGCCCTCAGCTCCGCCGGCACATCGCCCTCATCGGAAAAATCGATGCCGGCCTCGATCAGCGCCGAGGCCTCGATGATGCGCTCGCGCCAGTCGCGCGCGCGATCGCCGAGCAGCCCACGCAATTGCCGTAGCGCCTGGCGGCGCTGGCGATCGGTGTCGGCGTGGATGAGATCGTCGAGACCCTCGGCTTCGGTGAGATCGAGCTTGCCATTCTCGAAGGCGCGCCGCGTGAACTCGCCTGGCTCGGCGGCCCGAGTATTCGGAATTACAGAAATAACAGCAAACAGCGTGGCTAGCACAGCGCGGCCGCCATGAACGTGGAATTCGGCGACGTCCTCGCCGGTCGCGCTGGCCGGCCCCGGAAACCACAGCACGACCGCATCGTCGATCGGCTGGCCCAAGCCGTCACGAAGCAGCCGGCGGCTGGCCTGCCTCGGCGCCGGCAGCTTCCCCGCCAAGGTCGTCAACGCCAGGCCGGCCTGCGGACCCGAGACGCGCACCACGGCGATCGCACTCGGAGCCCGGCCGGACGACAGCGCAAAGATGGTCTGGTCTCGCGGATGCATGGCCTATTTGTCCGGCTCGCGCCGAAAAGGCAAACGGCCCATTCATGGACCGCGGCGGTCCGTTTTTGCTGCGCCTTTGCCGCAGCAAGTATCATATTGCAGCGCAGTATAGACCCGGCAGTTTGCTGCAAGAACCGCGCCGATCAAGGAAGGTCCGCCAGCAAATATCAAGCATTATATAGATATATCAACACCTTCGGAGAAGGTCGGACCTGCGCTTCGATACAGCTCCATGCTGCACCGTTGCCGCAGCAAAACCGCACAACGAAAAAGGGCGCCCGAAGGCGCCCTCTGATTTCATATTGCACTGCACTCAGGTGTTCATCGAATCGAAGAACTCCGAATTGCTCTTGGTCGAGCGCAGCTTGTCGAGCAGGAAGTCGATCGCGTCCATCGTGCCCATCGGATTGAGGATGCGGCGGAGCACGTACATCTTCTTGAGCACCTGCGGATCGGTGATGAGCTCCTCCTTGCGGGTGCCGGAGCGCGAGATGTCGATCGCCGGGAAGGTGCGCTTGTCCGAGACCTTGCGATCCAGGATCAGCTCCGAGTTACCGGTGCCCTTGAACTCTTCGAAGATAACTTCGTCCATGCGGCTGCCGGTATCGACCAGCGCGGTCGCGATGATGGTCAGCGAGCCGCCCTCCTCGATGTTACGGGCCGCACCGAAGAAGCGCTTCGGGCGCTGCAGCGCGTTGGCGTCGACACCGCCGGTCAACACCTTGCCGGATGACGGCACCACGGTGTTGTAGGCGCGGCCGAGGCGTGTGATCGAATCGAGCAGGATCACGACGTCGCGGCCGTGCTCGACCAGACGCTTGGCCTTTTCGATCACCATCTCGGCGACCTGGACGTGACGCACCGCCGGTTCGTCGAAGGTCGACGACACGACCTCGCCCTTCACCGAGCGCTGCATGTCCGTGACTTCTTCCGGACGCTCGTCGATCAACAGCACGATCAGGTAGCACTCGGGATGATTATGCGTGATCGAATGCGCGATGTTCTGCATCAGCACGGTTTTACCCGTGCGCGGCGGCGCAACGATCAAGGCGCGCTGGCCCTTGCCGATCGGCGCGACGATGTCGATCACGCGTGCAGAAAGGTCTTTCCGCGTCGGATCGTCGATCTCCATGCGGAAACGCTGATTCGGAAACAGCGGCGTGAGGTTGTCGAAATTGACCTTGTGCTTGGCCTTTTCCGGGTCCTCGAAATTGAGCGTGTTGACCTTCAGCAGCGCGAAGTAGCGCTCGCCCTCTTTCGGGCTGCGGATGTGGCCTTCGATGGTGTCGCCGGTGCGCAGGCCGAAACGGCGGATCTGCGACGGTGAAACGTAGATGTCATCCGGGCCCGGCAGATAATTCGCATCGGGCGAGCGGAGGAAGCCGAAGCCGTCGGAGAGAACCTCGACGACGCCCTGGCCGACAATATCGGTCTCGGCGAGCGCGAGCTGCTTGAGGATGGCGAACAGCAGCTCCTGCTTGCGCATGGTGCTGGCATTCTCGACCCCGTTCTCCTCCGCGAACGAGACGAGCTCGGCCGGCGTTTTGGACTTGAGGTCTTCGAGTTTAATTTCCCGCATTGGGGTGGTCCTGTGGGGTAACCTTGGGAGGGGTGCGAGGAGGCTCTGAAATGCGGACGTGAGAAGATAAGGTCCGCAGGTCTGGCAAGGTTAAGTGCCGATGAGGCTTCAAACCTGATGCGGTGTCCGGCCTCTGGAAAGCTCAGACACAACCACATCCGCCTGCGTTGGGTGGGATAGCGACAATATAGAAAATCGCTCCCTTCTCCGCAAGCCGAAGCGCTGAGCTAATCGTCGCGCGCCTCGCCTAGAACGGCTTCACGATCACCATGATGACGATGAAAATCATCAGAACGGTCGGCACCTCGTTGATAATTCTATAGAATTTCTGGGTTCGGGGGCGCCGGTCGGCGGCGAAATCCTTCAGCCAGCGGGAAAAAAAGCCGTGGACCGCCGACATCGCCAGGACCAGTGCCAGTTTTACGTGCAACCAGCCGAACGAGAACCAATGGCCGGACCAGGCGAGATAGAGCCCGGCGAGCCAGGTGACGATCATGGCCGGGTTGATGATGGCCTTGAGCAGCCGGCGTTCCATGATCTTGAACGTCTCGGACTGCTTCGAGCCGATTTCGGCCTCGCTGTGATAAACGAACAGCCGCGGCAGATAGAGCATGCCCGCCATCCAGGCGATGACGGCGATCACGTGCAGCGCCTTGATCCAGAGATAGACGTCTTCAAACATTTTCTGCTTCCGGATTTCTGACCCAGCCGAGGGAACGCTGGGGATAGTAAGAACTCGTTAAGGTCTTGCCTGCACACATATCCGTCCGTAGCGCCTTCCTCAAATCTAGAATCTTAGATTCTTAAGGTTTGAGTCTATGTGACCGTGGATTGGACTCACACAATTCCGTCCGCGCGTTCACGCGCGCTTGTTCACATCCATCAACATATCCCTGATCGCTCTGGCGACTTGCGATAAGTCGGCCAGCTTCAAAGGCTTGCGCCTTTCTGTCGGCAGCTTATCAAGGGGGTTGTCCGCGCAATCCCGTTTCCCTGCAGCGAGGGCGCCGGACTTGTCCTGACGGGCAGCGGTGTGAAGAAAATTGGCACTTGTCCCGCCCCTGGTGTCGCGCAACCCTTTCCGAGGGGTTAAGCTCCACAGAAATCCACAAACCACCCCGCCTTCATCCAAAGAGTTTTCGTGCCAACCTCGAACAATTATTTCCATCTGCACCTCGTGTCCGACTCCACCGGCGAGACGCTGATCACCGTGGCACGGGCGGTTGCGGCCCAATACGCCAACGTCACCCCGGTCGAGCACGTCTATCCGCTGGTGCGCAGCCAGAAGCAGCTCGACCGCGTGCTCGACGAGATCGAGGAAGCACCGGGGATCGTGCTGTTCACGCTGCTGGAGAAGGATCTGGTCTCCAGGCTCGAGGACAAGTGCAAGGAGATCAATGTTCCGAGCCTGTCGATCATCGGCCCGGTGATGCAGCTGTTCGAAGCCTATCTCGGGGCTGCGACCACCGGCCGCGTCGGCGCCCAGCACGTCCTCAATGCGGAATATTTCAAGCGCATCGATGCGCTGAACTACACCATGATCCATGACGATGGTCAGCATGTCGAAGGCCTCGACGATGCCGACGTGGTGCTGGTTGGTGTGTCCCGCACTTCCAAGACGCCGACGTCGATTTATTTGGCCAATCGCGGCATCCGCACCGCCAACGTGCCACTGGTTCCCGGCATTCCGGTGCCCTCGCAATTGGAGACGCTAACGCGGCCGCTGGTCGTCAGCCTGCACGCGACGCCGGAACGCCTGATCCAGATCCGTCAGAATCGCCTGCTCTCGATGGGAACCGATTCCGGCAACGACACCTATACCGACAGGCAGTCGGTCACCGAGGAAGTTGCGTTCGCTCGCAAGCTCAGCGCCAAGCATGATTGGCCACTGCTGGACGTCACGCGACGCTCGATTGAGGAAACCGCGGCGGCGATCATGAAGCTTTATAGCGACCGCCAGCGCAACCGGCCTTCCGGATAGTTTTCGCGATGGGTCTGTGGCTCGGCAAATCTCCGTTGATCCTGGCTTCGCAGAGCAGCGCCCGAAAAATGCTGCTGGCCAATGCCGGGCTGGAGTTCAAGGCTATTACCGCCGATATCGACGAGCGCGGTATTCAATTAGCTTCAGCGCTTTCAAATCCGCGCGAGATCGCACTGCTGCTGGCGCGCGAAAAGGCCAAGGCGATCTCGGCCAATCATCCCGGGAGCTACGTGATCGGCGCCGATCAGACACTGGCTCTTGGCAATCGTCTTTTCAACAAGCCCGCGGGCCGTCCGCAGGCATTGGCGCAATTGCGCGATCTCGCCGGCAACAGCCATGAGCTGAATTCCGCCGTGGCCCTGGCGCATGACGGCAAGATTGTTTTCGAAGACGTCGCGGTCGCACGTATGACCATGCGCGAGATGACCGAGGACGAGCTTTCAGCCTATCTGGACGCTGCCGGCGACGCCGTCACCACCAGCGTCGGCGCCTATCAGCTGGAAAGCCTGGGCATCCATCTGTTCGAGCGGATCGAGGGCGATCATTTCACCATTCTCGGCCTGCCGCTGCTGCCGCTGCTTGCGTTCTTGCGACGTGAACGGCTAGTTGCGGTGTGAATGACAGACAGGGCTGAGCGCTGATGCGGATCCTGGGACTGACCGGCTCGATCGGGATGGGAAAATCCACCACTGCGAAACTGTTCGCGGAGGCCGGTGTGCCCGTCTACGACGCCGATGCTGCCGTGCATCAGCTCTATGAGCGCGAAGCGGCTCCCGCGATCGAGGCCGCCTTTCCCGGCACCACCGTGAACGGCAAGGTCGATCGGCCAAAATTGTCGGCGCGCGTGGTGCACGATCCGGCCGCCATCAAGCAGCTCGAGCAGATCGTCCATCCGATGCTCGGCGCGTCCCGGCAAAGATTCTTCGCCGCGGCGGAAGCCGCCAAGGCGCCGGTCGTGGTGCTGGACATCCCGCTGCTGTTCGAGACCGGCGGCGAGAAGCGCGTCGACGCCGTGGTCGTGGTCTCGACCTCGCCGGAACTCCAGCGCGAGCGGGTGCTGGCGCGCGGCACCATGGACGAGGCCAAGCTCGACGCGATCATCGCCAAGCAGACGCCGGACGCCGAGAAGCGCAAGCGGGCCGATTTCGTGGTGGATACGTCACACGGACTTGACCCGGTGCGCGCGCAAATCGCCCACATCCTGGCCGAGGTCGTTAAGATGCCGCAGCGGCGGGCCTGATTCGCCGCCGCACACGGCTCTCAAGACGCTGCTCTCAAGCTACTGATCTCAAGACATGCGCGAAATTGTTCTCGATACCGAAACCACCGGCCTCGATCCGCTGCGCGGCGATCGTCTGGTCGAAATCGGCTGCGTCGAGATGCTCAATCGCATGCCGACGGGACAGACGTACCACGTCTATATTAACCCTGAACGGGACATGCCGGCGGAAGCCTTTGCGGTGCACGGGCTGTCGGCCGAATTTCTGTCGACCAAGCCGCTGTTCCACGAGGTCGTCGATGCGTTTCTGGAGTTCATCGGCGATGCGCCGCTGGTGATCCACAACGCCTCGTTCGACATCGGCTTCATCAATGCCGAGCTCGACAAGATCAAGCGTGCCGCGATTCCGCGCGAGCGTCTGGTCGATACGCTGCTGCTGGCGCGCCGCAAGCATCCCGGCGTGTCCAACCGGCTCGATGATCTCTGCTCGCGCTATGCGATCGACAATTCACACCGCACCAAGCACGGCGCGCTGCTGGACGCCGAGCTGCTGGCCGAGGTCTATGTCGATCTGGTCGGGGCACGGCAGTCGCAGCTGCTCCTGGCGTCGGACGCTCAGGAGATTCGCGTCAATGCGGCTGGCGATGCGCCGCGGCGGCAGCGGCTGGTGCCGCTCGCGTCGCGGGTTTCCGATGCCGAACGCGAGGCCCACAAGGCCTTCATCGCAACGCTCGGCGACAAGGCGATCTGGAACGAGTTTTTGCCCGCTCCAGCTCCTCCGGCTGGTTAGGCCTGGCCGCTCGGCTGAGCGGCCATTTGCCGCTCCATGTTCTGACGATAGAGGCCGACGAAGTCGACCGGATCCAGCATCAGGGGCGGGAACCCGCCGTCGCGCACGGCCGTCGCGATGATCTCGCGGGCGAACGGGAACAGCAGGCGCGGGCACTCGATCATGACCAGCGGATGCAGATTCTCCTTCGGCACGTTGGCGATACGGAACACGCCGGCATAGGCGAGCTCGAACGAGAACATGATCTTGCCCGCGGTCTCGGCCTTGCCTTCGACCGACAACGTCACCTCGAACTCATGTTCGCTGAGATTGTTAGCGCTGACATTGATCTGGATGTTGATCTGGGGGGGCTGGCTCTGCTGCTGGAGCGAGCTGGGCGCGTTCGGATTTTCGAACGAAAGGTCCTTGGTATATTGCGCCAGCACGTTGAGCTGGGGAGCCTGGGCCGCCTCGGGAGGGGTGCCGTTACCGTTGGTCATGAGAGTCTCTCCTTACCCGATTTGGGCTGAATTTCGCGGCGGTTGGCTAACATAGGGCCGCCTCATTCCACAAGGACGAACGGTCCCGGAGGCGGGATTCCGGCCGCGCCGCAACTGCCGCGTTCGTCCCGCCTTTTCCGTAAAACTGCGCCTTAAATGATTGAAGATGCGCGATTTCCGGGCAGGATCGGGTTTCCCCTTAAGCATAAAACGCGCTACACTCGGTGCTGTGCCAAAAGGCGCCATTGGCCGGGCAAGATTTCGTGCCTACATCCCACGGACCTGACGCGGACCTAAAATGGTGATGTAGACTTGCCGTTCCCGTATGGAACGGTCTACTGGCCGGATTGATTTTCCCGGCGACGACCCCAAGGCGAAGACCCAGAACAAAGACCAGAAAGCGAATCCGACGTGGACATCTACACCATCATCTTCCTGGCGCTGGCGGTCTTCATCTTTCTGCGGCTGCGCAGCGTGCTTGGGCAGCGTACCGGCAACGAGCGGCCGCCGTTCGATCGGACTGCCGCCCGCAACGCGCTCGGGGGTGCCCAGGACAACAACGTCGTGACCATGCCGGGCAAGGTGATCGACCAGGCCCCGCTGGCGCCGACGGCCGAGCCGACCCCGCCCTCCGATCGCTGGAAGGGCCTGACCGAGCCGGGCACCGCGCTGGCGCAGGGCCTTGATGCCATCGTCGACAAGGATGCCACGTTCGACCCGCGCCATTTCATCTCGGGCGCCCGCGGCGCCTACGAGATGATCGTGCTGGCCTTTGCCAATGGCGACCGCCGCGCGCTGCGCGACCTGTTGTCGTCGGACGTCTATGACAGCTTCGAGGCCGCGATCAAGGAACGCGAGAAGAACGAGCAGAAGACCGAGACCCGCTTCGTCTCGATCGACAAGGCCGAACTCGTCGGCGCCGAGCTGCGCGACCGTACCGCCCAGCTCACGATCCGCTTCGTCTCGCAGATGATCTCGGCCACCCGAGACAAGGCCGGCAACATCGTCGACGGCAGCGCCGACACGGTCGCCGACATCACCGACATCTGGACTTTCGCCCGCGACGTCACCTCTCGCGATCCGAACTGGAAGCTGGTTGGCACCGGAAGCGCGAATTAAGGTCTATCTGAAGACCGGCGCGACGGCGCTTTGCGCAGGTGTCGTCGTGCTGTCGTCGTTTTCGCTCGGCGCCGAGGCGGCGCGGCGCCACTATCGCAGCCATCACCATCATCCCCCGCAATTGCCTGCCGCTCCGCCGCGGGCCTTGCCCTATCCGCAGCTCCTGCTGCCGTTCGAAATTCCGGGCGCGCAATATCTGCCGCTGGCCTGGGCGGACGTGAAGGGCTGGAGCGATGACAATCATCTCGCGGCGTACAAGACGTTCCGCGCCAGCTGCAAGCCGATCAATGCGCAGACCGGCGCAGCCGAGCCGAAGGCCTTGGGAGGTTCGCTGAGTGAGCCTTGCCGGGCGGCAAAATCGCTCGAGCTCACCGACGACGCGAAAGCAAAGACCTTCTTCGAGGAGAATTTCGCGCCGCTGCGGATCTCGCGCCTCGGCGAGCCCGACGGTTTCGTCACCGGCTATTACGAGCCGGTGCTGGAGGGATCGCACACGCAGACCGAGGTCTACAATGTTCCGGTCTACCGCCGTCCCTCGAATCTGTTCGTGCGCGGCTACAAGCAGGATTCGGTGAGCCTGCCCAACAAGGGCCCGGTCTATCGCAAGATCGGCCGCCGCAAGCTGGTGCCCTATTACGACCGCGGCGAGATCGAGGACGGCAAGATCGCCGGCCGCGGGCTGGAGATCGCCTGGCTGAAGGATCCGACCGATCTGCTGTTCGCGCAGATCCAGGGTTCGGCGCGGATCAAGTTCGACGACGGCAGCTCGGTCCGGCTGAACTACGACGCCTATAACGGCTATCCCTACACCGCCGTCGGTCGCATCCTGATCGAGCGCGGCATCATTCCGAAGGAAGAGATGTCGATGCAGAAGATCAGGGAATGGATGACGCAGAATCCTGATGGCGCCAAGGAGCTGCGCCGCGCGAACCGCGCCTATATCTTCTTCCGCGAGGTCAACCTCTCCGACAAGGACGAGGCAGTGGGCGCGCAGGGCATTCCGCTGACGGCCGGGCGCTCGATCGCGGTCGACAAGGCGCTGCATGTCTACGGCACGCCGTTCTTCATTGAGGGCGAGCTGCCGATCGAGTCCGAACGCGCCAAGACGCCGTTCCATCGGCTGATGATCGCGCAAGATACCGGCTCGGCCATCATCGGCCCCGCGCGCGCCGATCTGTTTTTCGGCGCCGGTCAGGAAGCCGGCCGCGTCTCCGGACGCCTGCGCCATCCCATGCATTTCGTGATGCTGGTGCCGAAGGGCCTCGATCCCTCGGCACGCGGCGCGCGGCTGCCGGTGCCCGATCCGCGCCCCTCGGAGAAGATCGCCAAGCTGTTTCCGCAAACCGATCCCGGGAAGGGGACGGCGAAGCCGGCCGCTGCCGCCGGCGCCGCGGAAACCAAGAGCGACACCGTCGCCATCGCGGGTCCAGTCCCGTTGCCGGCGCCGCGTCCCGTGATCGAGCCCGCTTCCGAACCGCAGCGGCCGGTGAAGAAACGTCCCCATCGGCAGCAATGAAGCGATCGTCCCGTCCGCCCGTGCTGGAGCCTCGCCCCTCGCCGCGCCGCCGCGCGCTGAGCGAGGAGGAGCGCGCGCTGTGGGAGGTCGTTGCCAAACAGGTCAAGCCGCTGAGGAAGCACCGCGCGGCGAAGGCACATGTCGCTCCGCGCGCCGAGCCCTTGCCCGCAGCACCCGTCACGCGGCCTGCGTCATCACCACGGCCGGTTGCCGCTGCACCGGCGCCGCGCGCCGCAAAGCCGACCGTCCCGCCTTTGGCGCCGCTCGGCAAGCGCGAGCGCACAAAACTGTCGCGCGGCCGCAGCGAGATCGAGGCGCGGCTCGATCTGCACGGCATGACCCAGACGCGCGCGCATCGCGCCCTGACCGGATTCCTGCACCGCGCCCATCACGACGGCATGACCTTCGTGCTCGTCATCACCGGCAAGGGCCGCAGCGGCGGCGAAAGCGGCGTGCTGCGCCGCCTGGTGCCGGAATGGCTGAGCCTGCCGGAATTCCGCGCCTTCGTCGTCGGCTTCGAGACGGCGCATATCGGCCATGGCGGCGAGGGCGCGCTGTATGTGCGGATCAGGCGGGCGAGGTTTTAGAACGGCCGGATGATTCCGACGCGCGGGATCAGCGTGAGGATCAAGCCGAAGATATTCGTCTTCTGATCCTCTACCGGAATCAGCGACGCCTCGCGCGCGACCGGCAGCATCTTCACCGCATGCAGGATCAGGAACATGCAGACGGCCCAGTTCGAGATCCAGCGCGAATAGTCGAACACCATCGCAAACATCACGAGATAAGCGAGGCTGACGCCGATCAGTGCCGCGAGCACGAGGCGGCGGTGCGTCTCGCTTGCGAGAGCGCCGATCAGCTTGGCAAAATAGCGCCACAGCGGCGTGTGCAGCCAGATCAGCAGCGCGAACACGGGCACGCCGAGGACGTTGTGCGGCAGGCGCCCCCAGGTGTCCGAGACCTCCTTGGACAGCGGCTGGTACCAGATATAGGCGAATTGCAGCAGGTCGGTTCGCGAGGGATCGGCCATCCGGCTCTTCAGATAGGCGACGAAATCCGCTTCCGGGATCGGCATCGTTCCCAAAAATTGCGCCGCAAAGAACAGCACCGCGACGATGAGCAGGGCGACGATGCCGAAGGCGACATTGCCGCGATTGAGCCCGCAGGCGAGATAGTGTCTGATCACGACGATGGTGACGATCGTCGGCACATACATCAGCAGATGGATGTGATGGATCAGCACGAGAATGATCGAGAACAGCGCAGCCGTGGCCACGAACAGCAGAGACCTTGCCGGCATCAGCAAGAGGACGATTGCGAGCGCGCAGCCATAGATGTCGAAATGGCCGAGCGTGTGCATGAAGTTCTTCAGGAAGAACGGCGAGCCCGCGATGAAGACGAACAGCGGCAGCGTTTTCGCGGTGAAGCCAAAGCTCTTCTGAAACAGCCTTGCGTAAAGGGCCAGCGTCACCAGCCACGTCACCCCGCCGATCGCGAACACCGACCAGACCGGCACCTTGGCCGTGAACAGCGCGACGATCGCCCCGATCAGCGCGCGCTTGATGAAGCCGAAATGGTAGTCGACCACGAGGTGGATGTAGGGGACGTAAGGCGGCAGCTGGATCTTGTGAACGAACACGCCGACGATGACCGCGGCGTTGATCGCGAGTAGCAGGCGCCAGGGATTTTGCAGGATGGGTACGGTCACGCCGCATCAATAGCGTGACCGTCCAAAATTACAAAATGAACCGGCTCAAATCGGCGTTCTTGGCGAGATCACCGACGTGCTTCTGGACGAAATCCGCATCCACCTTGACGGTCTCGCCGCTGCGGTCGGGGGCGGTGAAGGAGATCTCGTCCAGCACCCGCTCCATCACGGTCTGCAGCCGCCGCGCGCCGATGTTCTCGACGGTGGAATTGACGGCGACCGCGACGTCGGCGAGCGCGTCGATGGCGCCGTCGGTGATGTCGAGCGTCACGCCCTCGGTCTGCATCAAGGCGACATATTGCTTGATCAGCGAGGCCTCGGGCTCTGTCAGGATGCGGCGCATGTCGTCGCGGGTCAGCGCCTGCAATTCGACGCGGATCGGCAGGCGGCCCTGCAATTCCGGCAGCAGGTCCGACGGCTTTGCGACGTGGAAGGCGCCCGACGCGATGAACAGGATGTGGTCGGTCTTGACCGCGCCGTGCTTGGTCGAGACCGTGGTGCCCTCGATCAAGGGCAACAGATCGCGCTGCACGCCCTCGCGCGAGACGTCGCCGGCGGCACGGCCCTCGCGCGCGCAGATCTTGTCGATCTCGTCGAGGAACACGATGCCGTTATTCTCGACCGCGTTGATCGCCTCCAGCGTCAGCTGATCGGTGTCCAGCAGCTTGTCGGATTCCTCGTTGACGAGGATCTCGTGCGAGCCCTCAACCGTCAGCCGCCGCGTCTTGCTGCGGCCCCCTAACTTGCCGAAGATGTCGCCGATCGAGATCGCGCCCATCTGCGCGCCCGGCATGCCCGGGATCTCGAACATCGGCATGCCGCTGCCGCCGCCTTGCGTCTCGATCTCGATTTCCTTGTCGTTGAGCTCGCCGGCACGCAGCTTCTTGCGGAAGGATTCACGCGTCGCAGGGCTGGCATTGGCACCGACCAGCGCATCGAGAACGCGCTCCTCGGCGGCGAGCTGCGCGCGAGCGTGCACGTCCTTGCGCTTCTTCTCGCGGACCTGGGCGATCGCGACCTCGACGAGATCGCGCACGATCTGCTCGACGTCGCGGCCGACATAACCGACCTCGGTGAACTTGGTCGCTTCCACCTTCAGGAACGGCGCATTGGCGAGCTTGGCGAGCCGCCGCGCGATTTCCGTCTTGCCGACGCCGGTGGGGCCGATCATCAGGATGTTCTTCGGCAGCACCTCTTCGCGCAGCGAGCCTTCAAGCTGCTGCCGGCGCCAGCGGTTGCGCAGCGCGATCGAGACGGCGCGCTTGGCGTCGGCCTGGCCGACGATGAAACGGTCGAGTTCGGAAACGATTTCGCGGGGAGAGAAGTCTGTCATGTCTGTCTAGCTAGGGCGGGAGGCGGTTAAGGACAAGTCGCTTTTTAGGTCAGATGATGGGCGGACCCGATTGCCATTGCTTCACTGCTTCGATCGGATGGATCAACATCAGGATATTGAGCGTCAGATTGTCGCGAATGTGCAGCGCCAGCATGATCTCGAAGGCGAGCCCGATCAGGACGGTCGCACTGACAGGCAGCGCGCGTGCGGCGAGGAACCCCAGCATCATGGCCAGATTGTCGGAGACCGAATTGACGATGCTGTCGCCGAAATAATCCAGCGAGATCGTGCCGGCGCGGTAGCGCTCGATGATGAAGGGCGAGTTCTCGACGATCTCCCAGGCGCCTTCGATCAGCATGGCGATGATCAGTCGAGCCGGCCAGGACAGAGACAGCAACGGCAATCGCGCGAACAGCAGCCAGGTGAGGCCATAGAACAGGAAGCCGTGCAGAACATGGGAAAAGGTGTACCAGTCGGCGATGTGCTGGGAGTTCTCCGAGCTGTTCACCACGCCGTGCCACAGCTTGACATAGCCGCAGGTGCAGATCGGCACCCGCCCCATGCCAAACAGGATCGCGGCCTGCAGCGCCAACAGCAACAGCGCGATGCCGGCCCAGGCGAGCGGCGGAAATGCCGTCTTGACGGTGGAGGTTGCGGCAAGCGTCATGGCTCTCGGATCATCAGGAGTGCGGGACCATCGGGCGTAACGATCTCGTGCTGCGGCACGAATCCAGCTTTCTCATAGGCACGAATTGCGCGCGGATTGGCGGGGCTGGGGTCGATCACGATGCGCGGCACGCCGCGGGCAAAGAGCTGGTCGATGAAAGCGCGGATGAAAGCCGAGCCGTGGCCGCATCCGAGCATGTCGGCCTCGCCGATGAACTGATCGAGGCCGCGGGTGCCCGCGGGCTGCGGGCCGAAGCTGACATGCCAATCGCCGATCTGGTAGCACTGCAGGTAGGCGAACGACCGGCCGTCAAGGCTGACGATGAACTGCGCCAAGTCAGGATGCTCGAGGTCGCCACCGACGAGCTCGAGCGTCTCCGGATCATGCCACCATTCGGCGACATGCGGCGCGTCCAGCCAGCGCCGGATCATCGGCAGATCGGCCGCGGTCATCGGGCGGAAGGTGTAGACGGGCGCCATGGCCTATCCCGCTGCCAGGCTCTCGATCGTCAAATTCCGGTTGGTGTAGACGCAGATGTCGGCGGCGATGTCGAGGGAGCGGCGGACGATGGTCTCGGCGTCCTTGTCGGTGTCGAGCAGGGCCCGGGCCGCCGCCAGCGCGTAATTGCCGCCGGAGCCGATCGCCATCACGCCGGCCTCGGGTTCGAGCACGTCGCCGGTGCCTGTCAGCACCAGGGAGACGTCTTTGTCGGCCACGATCATCATGGCCTCCAGCCGCCGCAAATAACGGTCGGTGCGCCAGTCCTTGGCCAGCTCGACCGCGGCCCGGGTCAGCTGCCCCGGGTATTGCTCGAGCTTGGCTTCCAACCGCTCAAAGAGCGTGAAGGCGTCGGCGGTCGCGCCGGCAAAGCCGCCGATCACGTCGCCCTTGCCGAGCTTGCGGACCTTCTTGGCGTTGGACTTGATCACGGTCTGGCCGATCGAGACCTGGCCATCGCCGCCGACCACCACTTTGCCGCCCTTGCGGACGGTCAAAATCGTGGTGCCGTGCCAGCCCGGCGAGCTGTTCTGGGAATCCTGCATGAAGTACCTCGTTGTCCGGCCTGATTTAGGCGGTCGGAGGCAAGGGGACAACCTGGGCACAACGGGCCGCTCCGGCCCCAATTCGCTCACCATAGGTGGAAGTGCCGGCCAGCCAAGGCGATCCCGCGGTAGCGAAGGCGTCATTTGGCTGTTAAAAGACCGGCGTTTTCGGCCCCGAGCCAGGATGAGAGCCAGTTTCAATGCGCACCGCGACGATCAAGCGCAAGACCAAGGAAACCGACATCGAGGTCTCCGTGAACCTCGATGGCACCGGCGTGGCCAATATCGCGACCGGCATCGGCTTTTTCGACCATATGCTCGATCTCCTCGCCCGCCATTCCCGCATCGACCTCACGGTCAAGGCCGTGGGCGATTTGCACATTGATTACCACCATACCACCGAAGACACCGGCATCGCGCTCGGCCAGGCGGTCAAGCAGGCGCTCGGCAACATGGCGGGCATCACCCGCTATGCCGGCGTCCACATGCCGATGGACGAGACGCTGTCGCGCGTGGTCATCGACATCTCGGGCCGCCCGTTCCTGGTGTTCAAGGCCGACTTCCCCCGCGACAAGATCGGCGAGTTCGACACCGAGCTGGTGCGCGAGTGGTTCCAGGCCTTCGCCATGAACGCCGGCGTGACTCTCCACGTCGAGACCCTATATGGCGATAACAGCCACCATATCGCCGAGTCCTGCTTCAAGGGCCTGGCGCGGGCGCTGCGCACCGCGGTCGCGATCGATCCGAAAGCGGCGGGAGAAATCCCGTCCACCAAGGGCTCGCTCGGCGGCTGACCTCTTCGGCTAGCGGCATGCGCCGCTTGCGGCATCACTGAATTCCTAGGAACGGGGCATCACCATGCCTGTCTACACAGTTCATGCTCCCTCCCCTGCCGGAGCCGATTTGCGCGCGACCGACAAGTTCGTGTTCGTGCGCGACGGATTCCATTTCTGGGCGATGATCCTCGGTCCGTTCTGGCTGCTGTGGAATCGGCTGTGGCTGGCGCTGATCGGCTGGGTGGTTTTCGTCGCAGCGTTCAACGCCGGACTGTCGAGCCTCGGCGTCGGACGCGGCTCGATCTTCTTCGCCGATCTCATCGTCGCGCTGCTGATGGGCTTCGAGGCCTCGAGCCTGCGTCGCTGGACGCTGTCGCGCGGCAAATGGCGACAGCTCGACGTGGTGGTTGGCGATGACGAGGACACCGCCGAGCGTCGCTTCTTCGAGCGCTGGAGCCAGAAGCAGCACGGCATCGTCAACGATCAATGGGCCGTCGATCGCGGCGGCCCGCCGCCGACCCGCAGCGTGCCGGGTCAGCAATTCTCTAACCCGCCGCCGATTCCGGCCGGCGGCATCATCGGGTTGTTTCCAGAACCGGGAGGGTCAAGATGAGCGTCGCCATCATCGATTACGGTTCCGGTAATCTGCATTCCGCCGCCAAAGCCTTCGAGCGCGCCGCGCGCAGCCTCGAAAATCCGCAGAAGGTTTTCGTCACCAGCGATCCCGATCAGGCCTACGAGGCTGACCGTCTGGTGCTGCCGGGCGTCGGCGCCTTCGCCGATTGCCGGCGCGGGCTCGACGCCGTCAACGGCATGGTCGAGGCGATCACCGAAGCGGTGCGCGTCAAGGCGCGGCCGTTCTTCGGCATTTGCGTCGGCATGCAGCTGATGGCGACCCGTGGCAAGGAGCACGTCACGACCGATGGCCTGAACTGGATCGGCGGCGACGTCGAGAAGATCACGCCGCGCGACGAGAGCCTGAAGATCCCGCACATGGGATGGAACACGCTCGACGTGCTGCAGGAACATCCGGTGCTGAACAAGCTGCCGCTCGGCCCCAAGGGCCAGCACGCTTATTTCGTGCACTCCTACCACCTCAATGCGGTCAACGAGGCGGACGTGCTCGCGCGCGCCGACTACGGCGGGGCGGTCACCGCGATCGTCGGCAAGGACACCGCGATCGGCACCCAATTCCACCCCGAGAAGAGCCAGCGTTTTGGCCTCGCTCTGATCTCGAACTTTTTGCGATGGAAACCGTGATCCTCTTCCCTGCGATCGACCTCAAGAACGGCCAATGCGTGCGCCTCGAGCAAGGCGACATGGCGCGCGCGACCGTGTTCAACCTCAATCCGGCCGCGCAGGCGCAGAGCTTCGTCGAGCAGGGCTTTGAGTATCTCCATGTCGTCGATCTCGATGGCGCCTTTGCCGGCAAGCCGGTGAATGCCGAGGCCGTCGAGGCGATGCTGAAGACGATCAAGATTCCGGTGCAGCTCGGTGGCGGCATTCGCGATCTCGCGACCGTTGAAGCCTGGCTCGACAAGGGCATCACCCGCGTCATCATCGGCACCGCCGCGGTGCGCGATCCGGAACTGGTGAAGGCTGCGGCGAAGAAATTCCCCGGCCGTGTCGCGGTTGGGCTCGACGCCCGCGACGGCAAGGTCGCGGTCGAAGGCTGGGCCGAGACCTCGCAGGTGACGGTGCTGGAGATCGCAAAGCGCTTCGAGGATGCCGGCGTTGCCGCCATCATCTTCACCGACATCGCGCGCGACGGCCTGCTCAAGGGCCTGAACCTCGATGCGACCATTGCGCTGGCCGACGCCATCTCGATTCCCGTGATCGCCTCCGGCGGCCTCGCCTCGATCGAGGACGTGAAAGCCATGCTGACGCCGCGCGCGAAAAAGCTCGCGGGTGCGATCGCCGGCCGCGCGCTCTATGATGGCCGGCTCGATCCCGCCGCCGCCCTCACCTTGATCCGCAACGCGCGCGCGCCTGGGAGCTGACACATGTTCAAGGTGCGCGTGATCCCCTGCCTCGACGTCAAGGACGGACGGGTCGTCAAGGGCGTCAACTTCGTTGATCTCAGAGATGCCGGCGATCCCGTCGAAGCCGCGATCGCCTACGATGCCGCCGGCGCAGACGAGCTCACCTTCCTCGATATCACCGCGACCCATGAGAATCGCGGCATCATGCTGGACGTGGTCCGGCGCACGGCGGAGGCCTGCTTCATGCCCGTGACCGTCGGCGGCGGCGTGCGTGAGGTCAACGACATCAAGACGCTGTTGCGCGCCGGCGCCGACAAGGTCTCGATCAACAGCGCCGCGGTGTCGCGGCGCGAGTTCGTCAAGGAAGCGGCGGAAAAATTTGGCGAGCAGTGCGTGGTGGTCGCGATCGATGCCAAGCGCGTCAAGCGCCCCGGCGGGGACCGCTGGGAGATCTTCACCCATGGCGGCCGCAACTCGACCGGCATTGACGCGATCGAATATGCCCAGGAAGTGGTCTCGCTCGGCGCCGGTGAAATCCTGCTCACCTCGATGGACCGCGACGGCACGAGGCAGGGCTTCGACATCCCGCTGACCCGGGCGATCGCCGATAGCGTTGCCGTGCCCGTGATCGCCTCGGGCGGCGTCGGCAATCTCGACCACCTCGTTGACGGTATCCGCGACGGCCACGCCACGGCCGTGCTGGCCGCCTCGATCTTCCATTTCGGGGAATTCACCATCCGCGAAGCCAAGGAGCACATGGCCCGGCGCGGACTGGCCATGCGCCTCGATGCCTGACGACTCCCGTACATAAAAGTGCTACATGAGGTAGCGGGGAATGGCCTCCGTGGCCAAGTGCGTTGCCAAGCGTGTTTCCGAGTAATTCCGATGCCGCGTTTCACAATCCACGATCTGGCCGAGACCATCGACGCCCGCGCGGCGGCCGGCGGCGAAGCGTCCTATACCCGCAAGCTCCTCGACAAGGGCGCCGAGCATTGCGCCAAGAAGTTCGGTGAGGAAGCAGTCGAAACCGTAATCGCAGCAGTCGAAAACGATCGCGCGCATCTGATCGCCGAGAGTGCCGACCTGCTCTATCACTTCCTTGTCTTGCTGAAGGCCCGCGGCGTAAAGCTGGAAGAGGTCGAAGCGGCGCTGGACAAGCGCACGAATATGTCAGGGTTGGAAGAGAAAGCGTCGCGTAAGGGCTAGTATAAGCCGCAACGGAAAGGTCGCGTCATGGATATCCGCGCACCCGAGCAGCAATATAATCCGTACCGCATCTATTCGCGCGAGGAGTGGGCGCGTCTGCGCGACGATACGCCGATGACGCTGGAGCCGGGCGAGTTCGACCGGCTGCGCTCGCTGCACGATCGCCTCGATCTCAAGGAAGTCGAGGATATTTATCTTCCGTTGTCGCGCCTGCTCTCGATCTATGTCGATGCGATGCAGCGCCTGTATTATGCGGAGCGCCAGTTCCTCAACATCCGCGACCGCAAGGTGCCCTACATCATCGGCGTCGCCGGCTCGGTCGCGGTCGGAAAATCCACCACGGCCCGCGTGCTCCAGGCCCTGCTGGCGCGCTGGTCGCCGCGCCCGAAGGTCGAACTCATCACCACCGACGGATTCCTCTATCCGAACGCCGTGCTCGACCGGCAGGGCATCATGCAGAAGAAAGGCTTTCCGGAAAGCTACGACCTGCCGCTGCTGCTCAGCTTCCTCTCCGATATCAAGTCCGGCCGCCGCCATGTGCGTGCGCCGGTCTATTCGCATCTGACCTACGACATCGTGCCGAACCAGTGGGCCGAGATCGACCAGCCCGACATCCTGATCGTCGAGGGCGTCAACGTGCTGCAGACCGGCAAGCTGCCGCGCGACGGCAAGGCGGTGCCTGTGGTCTCCGACTTCTTCGATTTCTCGGTCTATATCGACGCCGACGAAGCCCCGCTGCGGCAATGGTACATCAAGCGCTTCCTGGCGCTGCGCGACACCGCATTCACCAATCCAAAGTCGTACTTCAACCGCTACGCGCTGTTGTCGGACGAGGAAGCCACTGCCACCGCGATCGCGATCTGGGAGCGCACCAACCTCGCCAATCTCGAGGACAATATCCTGCCGACCCGCCCTCGCGCGACGCTGATCCTGAAGAAGGGCGCCGACCACACCGTGGAGAACGTGGCGCTCAGGCGTCTGTAGTCGCGGCGGTCGCCGGGTCCTGCGCGTTCGTGCAGCGGTGTCTTTTGTTGCAGACCGACAAGAGGTATTGGGCTATGACCTTGGAAAACGCGAGGTCTCGATGGTTGATCGTCTCAGAAGTGCTGCGGAACAACTCGAAGCACCGACCTGTCCGGATTGCCATGTCGAGATGAGGTGGTTCCGCTCGGAACTGCTTGCAGACGAGCCGGTTCCGGTGATCGCGCATCTCTTCGTATGCCCACATTGCAAGCGAGCAGCAAAGACCGACACCATATTCAAGGGCACTCCGGGGCCGCCTGACAAGCTCTCAGCGCCGCGCTTCGTAGCTTACGCTGCGTAGCAGGTCATTTCCGGACTTCCTGTTGCTCTTTCGAGCGGACGTAGACCTGCCAGGCCGTCAGAAACATGGCCGCGACGAGTGGGCCGATGACGAAGCCGTTTGCTCCGAAAGCCGCAAGGCCGCCCAGGGTGGCGAGCAACACAATGTAGCTTGGCATCCGGATCGACTGTCCTACCAGGATCGGGCGGAGAAAGTTGTCCGCAAGGCCAATCACGAAGGTGCCGAAAGCGAGCAGGATGATTCCCTTCGTGACTGAGCCTGCCACGAGCAGATAGAGCCCGGCTGGAAGCCATACCAGCGCGGAGCCGAGCACGGGCAGAAGCGAGAGCAGCGCCATCAGCGCGCCCGCCAGGAGCGGCGCGGTCAGTCCGAGCAGCCAGAAGATCACCCCGCCAAGCGCGCCCTGAATCAGGGCAACGAGGATGATTCCCTTGATCGTCCCGCGTACCGCCAGGGTGAACGCATTCAAAATCTCGGCGCTGTGGCTCGCGCGCAGCGGCAGGGCGTCGCGGATGCGCGCGTTCAGCTCGTCACCATCGCGCAGCAGAAAGAACAGCAGGTACAACATCACGAGCAAGCTTGCGACGAATTCGAGGGTCAACTGACCGATGTTGATCGCGTGCCCGGCCAGCTGCTGGCCGGCCGGGACGAGCAGACCCGACAGGCGTTCTTTCAGGGCCGAAAAATCGATGCTGGCGAGGCGATCCGCCATGGGAGCGGCCCAGTCGGGCAGCGCGGATTTCAGTTGCTGAAGCGGATGAGCAAAACTGATCTCCCCCGACTGAACGCGCTGATACAGCTCCCCTCCCTGGTCGATGAGCGAGGCGATGACGATCGCGACGGGGATCAAGACGATCACCACCACGACGACGACGGTGGAGAATGCGACAAGGTTGCGCTTTCCCGGCAGGGTTTCCAGGAAGCGTCGATAGAGCGGGGCGAAGATGATGGCCAGCAGCGTGGCCCACAGCAATGCTCCGGAGAAAGGCCAGAGCACCCAGCCAAATGCTAGCGTGATTGCGGCAAGCAATACCAGAAATGAGCGGTCTTCCGATGTTCTCACGTGTTCGCCAGCCTTTCAGTCGGAACTCGCAAGACGTGGGTATCACAAGACGATCGTGCGGGGGCAAGTCGCACAAGGTCAATCTGTCCACGGCGTTCTGTCCACGGCGTTTCTGCAATGTCTCGGCAAATCTCAATTGCCGAGACATTGGCCGGATACCCTCCACGTGAGCCGGCTCGTCGAGCGGCCGGGGAAATCCTTCCCCTCCATCGCACCAGCGATCAGGACTGAATGCAGGCGCTTCACTTGCCGGCTTTGGCGCTCCATTCTGCAGGCTTGATGCGCCCGGCAAAGGTGGCCGGGCCGGAGCCGCCGGCCTTGTAAACGAAGGCCTCGCCTTCCCCGACGTCACCGGCCTCCTTGCCGAAGGCATCGGCGATGTTCGTCTTGTGGGTGACCAGGAAATTGTTGGCACCAGCTTTCGGCGTCGCGTCGACGAGCTGGCGCACGGCCTGTCCGGCCTTTGCATTGGCGCCGGTCGGGTTTGCCATTCCCGATGCGCTGGCGTTGCTGCTGTCCGTCAACGCGTCGACCGGCTTGACCTCGCGGCCGGAGATCAGCTTGCCGGCCTCGATCGCACGGTTGAGCCGGCTGGTGTAGACGTCGCCGATCGGGATCTCGAGGTCCTTAATCGCCGCCCCGATCTGGCGCGCCATGTCCCTGCCCTTTTCGCTGAGCTGACGCTGGGCGTTCATGTCGTCGAACTTGAAGGGGTAGACGTCCTTTTGGCTGTCGTCGGTGGCGGTGTGCCGAAAGATCAGCACGTAGCCGCCTTGCTTGAGCGAGGCGATGAGCTCCGGCGTATCGGCCGCGGCGTGTCGGGAAAATCCAGCGAGAAAGACAATGAATATGAGGCGGCAAAGCACGTTCATGCGCGAAACCCTCCTGCAATGCCCCCGGAGGATGGTGACGCGCAACGCGGTCGATTTCAATTATCGATTGCCTGATGGGATGAGTTCCCGCGAGGTTTTCGGATCAGACTGCCAGCCGCCGTGACGCCGCAAGCCCTGCCAGCGCTTCGTCCAGCTTGTCGCGATCGAGCGGCTTGATCAGGAATCCGTTCATGCCCGCCTCGAAGCAGGCATAGCGGTCTTCCACCAGCGTATTGGCGGTGAGTGCGAGGATCGGCGTGTGATGGCCGCCGGTCGCGGCCTCATGCGTTCGGATGCGCTTCGTCGCCTCGATGCCGTCGAGCTGCGGCATCTGGATGTCCATCAGCACGAGATCATAGGGCGTGCCGGCCGATGAAGCGGCGAGCCAGGACTCCAGCGCGGCCTCGCCGTGCACGGCGATGACGACGCGATGGCCGAGTTTCGTCAGCAGCGAGCGCATCAACAGCGCGTTGATCTCGTTGTCCTCGGCGACGAGGATCGACAGGCCTTTGGTCGCTCCTTTGGCCGGTGTCGCGCCGGCAGCCTCCGCCGGTGGTTCCGGCGCCAGATCGGGCGAGGCCACCTCCGGCGTCATCGCAAGGCGCGCGGCGAGCGAAGCCGCCCGCAGCGGCTTCACCAGAAAGCCGGTGAAGGCCGGCGACAGCTTTTCGTGGCGCGAGCTGGAGGTCAGCAGCACGAGGCGCTGCAGCGCATGCGCGCGGGCCATTTCGCCCAGCTGGTCGGCTACGGCAGAGCCGATCGCACGATCGATTAGCACCGCGTGCCATGAGCGTTCCGGCAGCAGCGCTTCGGCGACCGCGGCGTCCGCAACCATGCAGGTCTGGCCTCCCCAGCGCTCGAGGCGCCGCGCGATCAGCGAAGCCTCGATGCCGTCGGCGACGAGGAGCATCGACTTGCCGGTGAGGTCGGGGCTTGGAAAGGTCGTCTGTCCCGCGCTGGCTTGCGACGGCGGAAGCGGCACCGCGATCTCGAAGGTCGAGCCTTGGCCCGGCTCGCTCGCGAGCGTGATCCGGCCGCCCATGCGCTTGACGATGCGCTCGCTGATGGCAAGGCCAAGCCCGGTGCCGCCATAGGTGCGGGCGACGCGCTCGTCGGCCTGCTCGAATTCGCGGAAGATGCGCTGCTGCGCCTCCGGCGCAATGCCGATGCCGGTGTCGCGGACCAGGAAGCTGATCTCGTTCGGCCAGATGCCGGGTTCGACGATCAGTGCGACGCCGCCGTGAGCTGTGAATTTGATGGCGTTGCCGGCGAGATTGAGCAGCACCTGGCGCAGCCGCGCGGCATCGCCGACCACCTCCAGCGGCAGGCGCTCGTCGACATAGGCGGCGATCTCCAGCGACTTGGCCTGCGCGCGCGGCGCGAGCAGCTCGGTGATCTCCTCGACCAGGGTCGAGAGCGCGAAGGGACGTTGTTCGAGATCAAGCTTGCCGGCCTCGATCTTGGAGTAGTCGAGCAGTTCCTCGATCAGCGCCATCAAGGCTTCGCCCGAGGTTTTCACCGCTTTGGCATAAGTCGCCTGCTCCGGGGTCAGCGTGGTGTCGAGCAGGAGGCCGCCCATGCCGATGATGCCGTTGAGTGGCGTGCGGATCTCGTGCGAGGCCATCGCGAGGAAGCGCGATTTGGCACGGTTGGCGGCGTCGGCCTGGTCGCGCGCGTCGGACAGAGCGCGTTCGGTCTCGGTGCGGTCGGTGACGTCGCGCCCCACGCTCTGCAATTCGGCGGGCTGTCCGGCATCGAGGCGGACGTAGCCTTCGCGCCAGGCGATCCAGCGCGCGCCGAGCGGGGTTGCGATCTTCTGGTCGTGGATGCGTGTGCCGCTGCTCTCGCGGGCGCTGTCGCCCTGCTCCAGCACGTCGAAATCGAAACGCGTGCCGACCAGCGCGCTGCGCGCCTGTCCGGCGAGCGCGCAATAGGCTTCGTTGGCAAAAGTGATGCGGCCATCGGTAGCGCGCAGCACGATGAGGTCGCCCTGCTGCTCGAATAGGCTGCGGGCGCGTTCTTCCGCCTCCTTCAGCTCCCAATTGCGGTCGATCAGCGCCTCGTTGTGGGCGGCGAGCGTACGCAGCCGCCTGTTCACGAAACGCAGGCGCATGCTCAGCGTCGCAAGGCCGAGGCAGGCGAGCGCGAACAGGAAGCTCGCGCCGATCGCAAAGGTGTGGGGATCGTAGCCGGAGTTTTCGGACCGGCTGCCGGACACGAAACCATAGGCGCCGCCGAAGGTCGCCGAGAAGATCATGAAGGAGCGGATCGCGAAGGCGATGCGGGGATGCTGTCGCCTGAAGCGGCGCATGCGCACCTTGATCCGGAACGTCCGACCCATCGTCACCGACCCCGACTCTTTTTCGAAATCCCGCCACCCGCCGTCTGCGACGATGTCGCGCCGACCTTGCGAACAGCTTGAGGCTTTGGCGCTGCCTCCAAACAGGGTTGACGAGGTGTTAACGCTTCAGAGCGAGGCGGCCTGGAGCGGGAGCGGGCGGTGGCCGCCATGGGCGCCGACGATCAGCGCCGCGGCCTCACGCTGCGAGAACGACTTCGAGCGCACATAGATGCGGTAATCCGCCGGCCCTTCGGTGGAGAGATAGATCACCTGGCCGCCATCGACGGGCTGAGCGGCAATCGAGACCAGGCGCGTCGTGGCATTGGCCTGACAGGAATCCGGCTCGGAACCGAGACCGTCGTCGACCACGGCGAAGTCCGCGGTATCGGCATCGTCGGTGATCTGAACCCGCACCGTGGCCCGGGCGGGATCTTCGGTGAAGGCGACATGGACGCCGGCGGTCCAGAACAGGGAGGTGAGCTCGACCGAGGTTTCGCCGAGGGCGATGCAGGGATGCGAGACCGAACCGATCTCCGCGCGGGCGAACACCGCAGCCGCCAACAAGGGAACAACCGAGGCCAGGATCTTGAAACGCAACATGACACTCTACTCGCCGGGGCCCCGGGAACTCATTGGGCCTTATGGTTTGCAGAGCGTAAAGGAAACTGGTTACCGCCGGGTTGATGCGCGGAATGATCAAGCCAGCTGCCGCACATCCTCCGCGAGTGCGCGGTAGGACAAGGCTTCGGCGAGATGCAGCCGGCCGATCTTGTCGGCGCGATCGAGGTCGGCCAACGTGCGCGCCACCCGCAGCACGCGGTGATAGCCGCGCGCCGACAGCCGCATGGTCTCGGCGGCGTCGCGCAGCAGCTTCTGGCCCTGCGCGTCCGGCTTTGCGATCTCCTCCAGCACGGAGGCAGGAGCCTCGACATTTGTGCGAACCTTGGGCAGGCCGGCATCGGCATAACGCGCGAGCTGGATGTCGCGCGCCGCCGCCACGCGGGCGGCGACCTCGGCGGAGCCTTCCGCCGGCGGTGGCAGGATCAGATCGGCCGCGGTCACGGCGGGCACCTCGATGCGCAGGTCGATGCGGTCCATCAGCGGGCCGGAGATGCGCGCCTGGTAGTCGCCGGTGCAGCGGTCGACGCGGCCGCGCTTGCAGGCATAGCCCGGCTCGAACGCGTTGCCGCAGCGGCACGGATTCATCGCCGCGACCAGCATGAAGCGGGCAGGATAGGTGACGCGATGGTTGGCGCGCGACACCGCGACCTCGCCGTTCTCCAGCGGCTGCCGCAGCGAATCCAGCACGCGCGGATCGAATTCGGGCAGCTCGTCGAGGAACAGCACGCCCTGATGCGCCAGCGAGATCTCGCCGGGTTTTGCGCGCATGCCGCCGCCGGTGAGCGCGGCCATGCTGGCGGAATGATGCGGCGAGCGGAACGGCCGCCGCGCCGTCAGCGCGCCGCCGTCGATCTCGCCGGCGACGGAGGCGATCATCGAGACCTCGAGCAGTTCGCTCGGTGACAGCGGCGGCAGGATCGAGGGCAGGCGCGCCGCCAGCATCGACTTGCCGGCGCCGGGCGCGCCGATCATGAGCAGATGATGCCCGCCAGAGGCGGCGATCTCCAGCGCGCGCTTGGCGCTTTCCTGACCCTTGATGTCGCGCAGGTCGAGCGTGGAGGCGGCGGGTTCGTGCACCTTCGGTGACGGCCGCGACAGCACCTGCGTGCCCTTGAAGTGATTGGCGATCTGGATCAGCGAGCTTGCCGCGATGATCTGGATGTCCGGGCTCGCCCACGCCGCTTCGGAGCCGCACGAGGCCGGGCAGATCAGTCCTTCCTCGCGCATATTGGCGCCGAACGCGGCGGGAAGAACGCCGGCCACGGGCGCGATCGAGCCGTCGAGGCCGAGCTCGCCGAGCACGGTGAAACCGGTCAGCGCATCCGGCGGGATCGCGCCGATCGCCGCCATCAGGCCGAGCGCGATCGGCAAATCGTAATGGCTGCCTTCCTTCGGGAGGTCGGCCGGCGCCAGATTGACGATGATCCGCCGCGCCGGCAGCGCCAGCCCCGAGGCGATCAGCGCCGAGCGCACCCGCTCGCGCGCCTCCGACACCGCCTTGTCCGGCAGGCCCACGATCGCGAAGGCCGGCAGACCGGGCGCAACCTGCACCTGCACGTCGACCGCGCGGGCCTCGATCCCCTCAAAGGCGACGGTGGAAACCCGTTGAACCATGCTCAAACCAGCCTGCCCCTCTCGCACAATTAGGGGTAGCAGAGGCGGGCCGTTTCCGCAAGAACAATACGGGAACGATCTGGGACGGGGAGCAAGCCCTAACCAATCGTAAACGCCACGCCGACACTACGTCTCGAATGCCAGCTTCTGTCCTCAGCACATTCCAACGAATGTCCGCTACTCCTAAGGTTGCGGGATGGGCCGTGGTCTAACGGGTGAACAATTCAAATGCTTGCAAATCGCCGGAGAAGCGAACGTCGGGTATGCAGCCGGCTCGCCAAGATCCATTTTGGCGCGGGCTCGCTGCCGCGGGACTGCACGATCACCGATATCTCGGATGGCGGCGTGAAAGTGGTGGCGGAATACCTGGAAGTGCCGCCGCAATTCACCATCATCTTCGCACCCGACTATTCCCGCCAATGCCGCCTGCGCTGGCGCATCGGCTGCGAATTCGGTGCCGAGTTCACCGACTAAGATCTCACAGGCCGCGTCCTTAACGGGACTTTAGCGTTAATCGGTAAGCATCTCTGATCAGTTGCCGAGTGATCAGAGTATGTCCAAGCGTTCGTCCCTCGCCTCTCCCCGGGCGAGATTGCTGCTTCCCGCCTTTCTCGCGCTCGCGCTCGGCGGCTGCCAGACCGCCGGCATCGAGGATGTGACCGGCGCGCTCGGTGTCAGATCGGAAACGGCGGCCAAGGCCGACGCCAAGCCAGAGATGGACGCGTTGCGCGAGCGCTATCGCGCCAAGCCCAGTGATCCCAACGTTGCGCTCGCCTACGGCAAGGCGCTGCGCGAGAGCGGCCAGCGCGCGCAGGCGGTCGCGGTCATGGAGCAGGCCGTGCTCGCCCATCCCAGCAACAAGGCGCTGCTCGCCGGCTATGGCCGCGCGCTCGCCGACAGCGGCAGTTTCCAGCAGGCCTTCGATGTCCTCAGCCGCGCGCATACGCCCGAGGATCCGGACTGGCGCATCCTGTCGGCGCAGGGTGCCGCGCTCGACCAGCTCGGCCGCAACGAAGAGGCGCAGCAATATTATGCCGCGGCGTTGAAGATCGTGCCGGACGAGCCGACCGTGCTGTCCAATCTCGGCCTGTCCTATATGCTGCAAAACAATCTGCCGAAGGCCGAACAGGTGCTCGGCCGCGCTTACCAGCGCAATCAGAATGATGCGCGGGTCCGCGCCAATCTCGCGCTCGTGCTGGGATTGCAGGGCCGCGAGGCCGAGGCCGAAATCCTCGTGAAGGCGGATTTGCCGCCGGACCAGGCCGCGGCCAAGGTCGCGGCGCTGCGGCAGCTGCTGGCGAAGAAGCAGCAGCGGGCGGACAAGTAATCCGCCCCTTTTAATGTACGCTTACGACGCCTTGCGATGCGGCGCGGAGTTGCGGCTTGATCTGCCCTTGAGCTTCTTGAGCAGCGGCCCGAGCAGCGAGCGCTTCGGCTTTTTCACCTCGCCACGCCCGGCGAGGCGGTTCGCCATGTTCTGGAACAGCTCGGTGGTGCGGTGGCTCTTGGAGACCTCCGCGATCATCTGGCCGTTATTGGCCGCGGTGGAGAACAGTTTCGAATCGAACGGGATCACCGCGATCGGCTGGCTTTCCATCGTCTTGGCGAACGCCTTGACCTCGATCTCCGCGCGCTTGTGCATGCCGACCTGGTTGAGGCAGTACAGCGGCGGCCGGTCGTTCGGCCGTGCCGCCTTCAGCACGCTCAGCATGTTCTTGGTGTTGCGCAAATTGGCCAGATCTGGCTCGGCCACGATCACGATGTCGTCTGCGTTCACCAGCGCGCGCCGCGTCCAGCCGGACCATTGGTGGGGAACGTCGAGCACGATGCACGGCGTGGTCATGCGCAGCGTGTCGAACACGGCGTCGAAAGCTTCGGCGCCAAAATCATAGACGCGGTCGAGGGTGGCAGGCGCCGCGAGGAGGCTGAGGCGCTCGGTGCATTTGGAGAGCAGGCGCTCCATCAGCGCCGTGTCCGGCCGGTCCTGCGACAGCACCGCGTTGGCGATGCCCTGCACGGGGTCCTGGTTGTAGTCGAGGCCCGCGGTGCCGAAGGCGAGGTCGAGGTCGATCACGACGGAATCGAGCGCGAGGTCACGGGCGATGGTCCAGGCCACATTGTGCGCGACGGTGGAGGCGCCGACGCCGCCCTTGGCGCCGACCACCGCGATGACGCGGCCGGTGATGATGGCCTCGGAGGCCGAGAACAGGCTGCAGATGGAGCGGACGACGTCGAGGGTTTCGACCGGTCCCACCACGTAATCGTTGACGCCGCGGCGCACCAGTTCGCGATAGGGCGCGGTGTCGTTGGGATTGCCGATCACGACCACGCGGGTGCCGGGGTCGCAGACGCCGGCGAGGTCGTCGAGTCCCTCGAGGATGTCGCGCGTACCGTCGGATTCGATCACGATCACGTTCGGCGTCGGCATCGATTCATAGACTTCGATCGCCGCGGCAAGGCCACCGTCCTTGGCGGTGAGGTGGGCCTTGGCGAGCCGGCGGTCCTGCCCGGCCGCGGTCACCGCGGCGAGCGTCTTCTCGGTTTCGCAAAAGGCCTGCACCGAGATGCGCGGAACCGGCGCAATGTGTTCCTCGGGGTGCTGCGGATCGTCCGCTTCTTCGTCGTGAATGCCGGTCATTTGCCTGTGTCGCTGAGCTTGGCCCTGTCGGCCTCGGAATTGGGAGTCGAGATCGCAGTGCCCTTGCGATAGCGATCAAAGGCGATGTCGCGCCGCGCGGTATAGGCGGGCGTCTCGGATCGCGGCTGCTCGAGGTCGGCCGGATTGTCGATCATCGCGGCGAGATTGCGCTGGCTGGCGCAGCCCAGATTGAAGTAGGGCCGGTTCTCGTTGTAGCCGGGATCGAGGATGTTGGGGCCGAGGTCTTCCGGCCACAGCCCGCAGGGGCCGGCGACCGCGGCGATCTTCGAATAGCTCAGGCGGATGGTGGGCAGCAGCCCGGGATCCTCGGGGCGATAGGGATGCTGGACGATGGCACGCGACGGCACGCCGCCGGATGCGAGGACGGAACGGATTTCCCGATAGGTCGCAGCCGCCGCGCGCGAATTCGCGCTGTCGACGGGAACGTCGACGACGACGGAGCCGGTGCCTTCGCGCACCCAGTCCCGGGCGATGCCCGCGACGTCCGAATGCTGCGCGGCCGACAGGCCGCCCCTCGCCTTGCCGACGAAGATCACGATCGACTTCTTGCCTTCCTGCACCGCGATCGGGTGGCGCTGGCGATAGTCGGTCGGCACCGTCTGGGTGACGATCTCGCCGGTGGTATTGCAGGCGCCCAGCATGACGGAGAGCCCCGTCAGTGCCAGCGCGACGCCCAGATTGCGACGTCGATCGGCTGTCGTCTTCGTCATCGCTTCATCCCCTCTTGCCCCGAATCCTGTCCCGCTCCCCAGCCGTCCGTTCGTCTCAGTCGATGATGAAGCCGAAATCGCCGGGGGCGCCGGCGATCGGATCGACCCGACGCGCGATGCCATAGAGGCGGTTCATGCGGCCGAGCAGCGCCGTCTGCGCGTCCGAGGCCGGCGCGAAGCCGTCGTCGGGCCGCGCCAATTCCTTCTGGGCGACCGCGCGCACCACATAGGGCGTCACGATCACCATCAGCTCGGTCTCGTTGTTGACGAAGTCCTGGCTGCGGAACAGCGCGCCGATGATCGGCACCTGGTCGACGCCGGGCAGGCCGTTGATCGCCTGCTTGGTCTGCTGCTGGATCAGGCCGGCCATCGCCATCGAGCCGCCCGAGGGAATTTCCAGCGTCGTCTCGGCGCGGCGGGTCTGGATCGAGGGGATGGTGATCGAGTTGCTCGAGGTCGACGACACCGCCTGCGTCAACGTGATCGAGTTCGTATTCGACAGCTCCGAGACCTCGGTCATCACGCGAAGGCTGATGCGGCCTTCGCTGAGCACGACCGGGGTGAAGTTCAGCGAGATGCCGAACTTCTTGTAGGTGACCTGGGTGGTACAGACGTGGGTGACCGGATCGCAGGAATAGCCTGCCGGAATCGGGAATTCGCCGCCGGCGATGAAGGTGGCGGATTCGCCCGAGATCGCTGTCAGGCTCGGTTCGGCGAGCGTGCGCATGACGCCGGCGCTTTCCATCGCGCGCATGGTGGCGCTGACGGTGGCGACGCCCTTGGCGAGGCCGGCGACGCCGAGCCCGTTGCTGCCGACGATCGGTCCGCCCGAGACCGAGAACGGGTTGGAATTGTTGAAATTCACCACCGCGGTGCCGGCGTTCAGGCTGGCGCTGAGATCGACGCCGAGCTGCTTGACGATGTCGCGGCGTACTTCGCCGACGACGACCTTGAGCATCACCTGGTCGCGGCCGCGCACGACGATGCTGTTGACGACCTTGTCCGAGCCGCCGACCAGCTTTGCGGCGACCTCGCCGGCCTGCTGGGCCTCGACCGGGCTCGACACCGATCCGGTCAGCATCACGCTGTCGCCGACGCCTTCGATCTGGACGCCCGGCAGCGACTGGCGCAGGGCCGCGCGCATGCCGTTGAGGTCGCGCTTCACTGCGATGTCATAGGAGGCGACCTGCTGGCCGTCGGCGGTGAAGAACACGACGTTGGTCTGGCCGACCTGACCGCCGATGATATAGGCGCGCTGGGCCGAGCGGATCACTGCATTGGCGATCTTGGGATCGGCCACCAGCACGTCCTTGACCTCGCGCGGCAGGTCGATGACGACGGACTTGCCGACGCCAAGCGAGAGAAAACGCGTCTTCGCCGACGCGATGGTCGCGACCGACGACACGCCGAGATCCGGTGCCTGCATCGGCGCCTGGTCGCCGACCGGCGCATCCGTCGCGCTGACGAGGTCGGGGGCCGCGAGCAGCCCCAGCATCAGCATCGTCCCCGTCCAGAACGAGCGCGTGCGCTTCCCCCGAAGGCGCAGGCCCATCCGATCATCCCCGTAGTTCATGCTATCCCCATCATCACTTCTGTGACGTCAATTGCCGTGCCTGCACCCCGTAACGGATCACGTTCACGCCGCCCGCGCGCTTGATCCCCTGGTCCTCAGGCGTGCCCTCGACTGCGTTGGCATCGACGATGCTCCGCAGCGCGAGCTGGAGCGTGCCGCCCTGGCGCGCGGCTGCGAGCACTGCGACCTGGTCGGGCCGGAGCTCGAGCGTGACGGTCTTGCCGACGACGGCGTTCTGGCCGTCCTTCTCCTTCGGCGCCTGGTCGATCGCGAGTACGCGGATATTGGTCAGGATGACCTCGGACAGGACGAGGTCGTTGCCGCCGGTCGGACCGTTGTTGTTGGCGCCGTCGGGGTTCTTCAGACGGCGGGTCAGGACGATGTCGACGCGGTCATTCGGAAGGATGAAGCCGCCAGCGGCGGTCTCCGCTGAAATCTCGGTGGAAACGGCGCGCATCCCGGCGGGCAGGATCGCGGCCATGAAGCCGGAGCCGTCGGCCTTGACCAGCTTCTGCTCGCGGATCGGCTCGCCCTGCATCAGCGGGACGCGGGCGATCGAGCCGGCGATCTGGGTCTGCGCCTCGGGCCTGCTGTCGCGGCGGATGAAGGCGCTGCTCGCGGTCGCTGCCGGCCAGGCCTGCCATTGCAGGTCGTCGGGCTTCACGGCCTGGCCGAGCCCGATGTCGGACTTGGCGACGAGGACCTCGACGGTCGGCAGCTTCTCGGCGACGGGCAGGACGGGCGCGGGCTTGTTGTCGAAGCCGCTCGCCAGATACGCAGCGACACCGCCGGCGCCCAGCGCGATGACGAGAACGACAATGCGTGCGGTATTCATACGCTTCTACTCTTACGCGGGGCACTCGAACCGCACCTGGCGGGTTCCCCGTGTCGATGAGTAGGGAGTAAAAGTATAAGGGGTGTTGCGAGGCCGAACGCGCCGGCCGGCCGCGATGCTGGTTTTCGGCAGATGGTGAACGCGGCGTTATCCGGTCGGCCAGCGGCCCCGTAGATTCACGCAGTACGAGGCGTCCGTTCGAATGACAGGCGCGGCGTCATGGTGAATGGGGGGTTAGTGATGCGCGGCCGCGATCATGCCAATGAGATCGCAGCAGCGCTCCACAACATCGATGTCGTCCCGGCGAACGCCGGGACCCATAACCCCAGGGAGCAGTTTGACGAAGATTGAGCGCCCGGTACCGCGACCAAGCTCTCCGGATAGATTCCGCGGTATGGGTCCCGGCGTTCGCCGGGACGACGTTGAGGAGAGTTCGCGCGCTCCCCAACGTCATCATTGCAGAGTGCTACTGCGCCCGCTTCTGCTCGATCACGTCCCAGACCTTCGCCGCAACATCGGGGCCGCCGAGGCGTGCGATCGCGCGGATGCCCGTTGGCGAGGTCACGTTGATCTCGGTGAGGTTGCCGTTGATGACGTCGATGCCGACGAACAACAGGCCGCGCTCGCGCAGCGCCGGGCCGACGGTGGCGCAGATCTCGCGCTCGCGCGGGGTGAGCTCGGTCTCCTGCGCCGCGCCGCCGCGCACCATGTTGGAGCGAAGGTCGTCGGCGGCCGGCACGCGGTTCACCGCGCCGGCGAACTCGCCGTTGACCAGGATGATGCGCTTGTCGCCATGCTTCACCTCGGGGATGAATTGCTGGATCACCCAGGGCTCCCGGAACGTCACCGAGAACATGTCGAACAGCGAGCCGAAATTCATGTCCTGCGGCATCACGCGGAATACCGCCGCGCCGCCATGGCCGTGCAGCGGCTTCATCACGACGGCGCCGTGCTTGTCGCGGAAGGCGTTGATCTCATCTAAGTCGCGCGAGATCAGGGTCGGCGGCATCAGCTGCGGAAAATTCATCACGAACAGCTTTTCCGGCGCGTTGCGCACGGAAGCTGGATCGTTGACCACCAGCGTCTTCGGATGGATGCGCTCCAGAAGATGCGTCGAGGTGATATAGGCGAGGTCGAACGGCGGGTCCTGGCGCAGCAGCACCACGTCGAAGCCGTTCAGCGCCTCGCGCCTGGGTTCGCCGAGCGTGAAATGGTCGCCGGACTCGTCGCGGACGGTCAGGAGCTGAACCGGCGCCACGATCTCCTCGCCGACCATCGAGAGCTTGTCGGGCGTATAATAGGACAGGCCGTGGCCGCGCTTCTGCGCCTCCAGAAGCAGCGCAAAGGTGGAATCGCCCTTGATGTTGATGCGGGCGATGGGGTCCATCTGGACGGCGACGTTCAGTTTCATGGTCTGCCTTTCAGGTCGAGGCGTCGAATGCCGCCAACACATGGCGCGGAAGTGAGCGCGGCGCAATCAGCATGGCGTCGAATCGCAATTCGAATTCGGCATGCTCGGGATGCGCCACGAGCCAGCCTTGCGCGGCGGCGATGATGCGCTGCTGCTGGCGCGGCGTCACGGCGAAGGCGGCGTCATCCAGCGTGGCCCGCGCCTTGACCTCAACGAAGGCGATCAGATTGCGGCGGCGCGCCACGATGTCGATCTCGCCATGCGGGGTGCGGTAGCGCTTGGCCAGGATGCGATAGCCCTTCGCCATCAGATAGGCCGCTGCGCGACTCTCCGCGGAGATGCCGGTGTGGAACGCGGCGACGCGCTCGGGCGAGGCGACCTTCGGTTCCACCGGGACCTCAGTCTTCGCCATCGCCGGCCCTTAAGTCTTTGGCGAGTTCGAGCGCACGGGCATAGACCTCGCGGCGCGGCCGGCCCGAGAGCGCGACCGCATGTGCGACGGCATCCTTGACGCTGTGCGCGGCAAGCTGTTCGCGCAACAGATCGTCCAGCGCATCCGATGTCAGCATTTCGGCATCGGCCGCTGGCGGAGCGATCACCAGCACGAACTCGCCGCGCGTCTCCAGCGTATCGGCCTCGCGCGCCAGCTGGCTCAGTGGTGCGCGCGAAATCTCCTCGTGCAGCTTGGTCAGCTCGCGGCAGATCGCGGCCTCGCGTGCCCCCATGATCTCGGCGAGCTCTGCGAGTGTGTCCTGCACGCGGTTGCCGGACTCGAACATCACCAGCGTGGCGTCGATGCGCGCGAGTTCGGTCAGGCGCGAGCGCCGCGCGGCCGATTTCGCCGGCAGAAACCCCTCGAAAAAGAAGCGGTCGGTCGGCAGCGCCGCCACCGTCAGCGCCGCCAGCACCGAGGACGGGCCGGGCAGGGCATACACCGCATGGCCGGCGGCGCAGACCTCGCGCACCAGCTTGAAGCCGGGATCGGAGATCAGCGGCGTGCCGGCGTCGGAGACCAGCGCAATCGAGCCGCCCTGCCCCAGCGCCTCCAGGATTTTCGGACGCGCGGCTTCCGCATTGTGCTCGTGATATTGCTTGAGCTGCGCGGCGATGGCGTAGCGCTCGGTCAGGCGCCGGGTGATGCGGGTGTCCTCGCAGGCGATGACGTCGACGCCAGCGAGGGTCTGCAGCGCCCGCAGCGTGATGTCGCCGAGATTGCCGATGGGGGTTGCGACCAGATGGAGGCCCGGTGCCGCCTTCGGCGTCGCAACTCGATGGGCGTCGATAGAGAAACCGCGCGAGGCGGCGTCTTGAGCTTCAGGCGTATTTATCGGGGCCGGCTTTGCGCGCATAATGAAGTCAACTTAGGCACGATCCGCAGGGCTGGGAACCGGTTCGCCGAAAAAGATCGTGCCGAGGTGAGGGGCGAGGAACGGACGGGAATGTGATCGATCCAGGATCACGTCGAGCGGGCGTGAGGGCTCTCGCGCCATATTCGCGACCGAAACGCCGCCTTGATGCTGAATGAGCGAGGGCAAACAGCTGCCGGGACAGCAAGGCGGCCGCGTTAAGCGGCTATTATCCTTTTGTTTCGGTTAACTATTTGCCGACAATATGCCTGAATCCGCGGCTTGTGTCGTGGAAAGAATGTCGTGACCGGCCGGCGCCGGCGGGTCAGAAGAGAAGCTGAAATGGTGGGCCCGCGTTATCCAAAATCTCCTGTTCCGGGGTCCCTGATGTCAGGGGCGACCCGCCGGAGCGCGCTCGGCCTGTTGCTCGGCACGCCCCTGCTGTCGGCCTGCGCCGGCGTGCAGCAGAGCCTGAGCCAGTTCTCCAACCCGTTCTCGAGCTCGACGCCGCCGGCTCAACCGGCAGGTCCCCCGCAACAGGCGACGACCGCCGGCACCGGCGGCGTGAAGGTCGCCGTGATCCTGCCGCTCTCGGCCGCCGGCAATGCCGGCCTTGCCGCGCAATCCATGCGTAACGCCGCCGAGATGGCGCTGGCCGAGTTCCAGAACCCGAACATCCAACTGCTGATCAAGGACGACAATGGCAGCCCGCAGGGCGCGCAGGCGTCCGCGCAGCAGGCCGTCGACGAAGGCGCCGAGATCATTCTGGGACCGCTGTTCGCGCAATCGGTGCCCGCGGTGGCGCAAGTCGCGCGCACGCGCGGCATCTCGGTGATCGCGTTCTCGACCGATTCCAGCATCGCCGGCCGCGGCGTCTATCTGCTCTCGTTCCTGCCGGAGTCCGACGTCAACCGCATCGTCGAATATTCCGCCAGCATCGGAAAGCGTTCCGTCGCCGTGCTGGTGCCGGACAATGCCTATGGCAATGTCGTCGAGGCGGCGGTGAAAGCGGCTGTGCCGCGGCGTGGCGGGCGCATCGTCGCCTTCGAGAAATACGGCGCCGATCGCGCTACACCGGCGCGCACCGTGGCGCAGCAGCTCGGCAGTGCGGATGCATTGTTCATTGCCGATGACGGCGATGCCGTGGTGACGGTCGCAGATGCGATGACCGCGGCGGGCGCGAACTTGCGCAACATCCAGCTGCTCGGCACCGGCCTGTGGGACAATCCGCGGGTCTATGCCAATGCGAGCCTGCAAGGCGGCCTCTATGCCGCGCCCGACCCGGCCGGCTTCCGCGCCTTCTCCGGCCGCTACCGCACCAAATACGGCGCCGAGCCGATTCGCACCGCGACACTCGCCTATGACGCGGTCGCCCTCGTCGCCGCGCTGGCGCGCACGCAAGGCACCACGCGCTTCTCGCCCGACGTGCTCACCAATCCCTCCGGCTTCGCCGGCATCGACGGCCTGTTTCGTTTCCGCGCGGATGGCACCAACGAGCGTGGCCTCGCGGTGATGAAGGTGGCGACGGGTGGCGGCGTTGCGGTCGCGGGCTCGCCGAAGAGTTTTGGGGCGTAGCTCGGGAGACGGTGCCGTAGGGTGGGCAAAGCGAAGCGTGCCCACGAATTTCACGTGATAAAGTGAAAGATGGTGGGCACGGCGCAAGTGCGCCTTTGCCCACCCTACGAGATCTCGTTACGCCGCGAGATCCGCGACCACCGCGTCCAGCACCGGAAATCCGCTGCTCGTCACGCGCAAGCGGCCCGTCGCATCCACCGTGATCGCGCCTTCCTCGCGCAGCAGCGCGATGCGCTTGGGATCGAGCGGGCGGCCGGAGAGGGCTTTGTAGCGCTCGGGGTCAATGCCTTCGGCGAGGCGCAATCCCATCAGCAGGAATTCGTCGGCCCGTTCTTCGCTGTTGAGGAGATCGTCGGTGACGATTCCATGGCCGTTGGTCTCGACCCGCATCAGCCAGGCCTCGGGGCGCTTCTCGGTGGCGGTCGCATGCCTGACGCCGTCGATGTCGAGCCGGCCATGCGCGCCGGGACCGATGCCGGCATATTCCTCACCGCGCCAGTAGACCAGATTGTGCCGGCACTCGGCGCCGCGCCGCGCGTGATTGGAAATCTCGTAGGCGGGCAGGCCGAGCTTGTCGCAGGTCTCCTGCGTGACGTCGTAGAGCGCGCGCGAGACTGCTTCGTCGGGCGTCTTCAATTTGCCGGCCTGGTGGAGGCCGAAGAACGGCGTGCCTTCCTCGATCGTCAATTGATAGAGCGACAGATGCTCGGCCGCCTCGTCGATGGCAAGACGCAGTTCATCGGCCCACATCGCCGGCGTCTGGTCGGGACGAGCGTAGATCAGGTCGAACGAATAGCGATCGAACGAGCGGCGTGCGATGGCGACGGCATCGAGCGCCTCGCGCGCGCTGTGCAGGCGGCCCAGCGCTTTCAGCGAGGCATCGTCGAGCGCCTGCACACCGAGCGAGACACGGTTGACGCCGGCGGCGCGATAGCCGGCAAAGCGCGTGGCTTCGACGCTGGTCGGATTCGCCTCCAGCGTCACCTCGACATCGCCGGCGACGGTCCAGTGCTTGCCGATCGCGTCGAGCACCGCGCCGACGGTTGCGGGCTGCATCAGCGAGGGCGTGCCGCCGCCGAGAAAGATCGAGCTGACCTCACGGCCGGGCGAGCGCTCGGCGGTGGCTGCGATCTCGCGCGCGAAGGCGGAGGCGAAGCGCGCCTCGTCGATCGCGGCGTGACGGACATGGCTGTTGAAGTCGCAATAGGGGCATTTCGACAGGCAGAACGGCCAGTGCACGTAGACGCCGAAGGCTTCAGATTCTTGTTTTGACGCGTTTTCCTGGCGCGAACCGGTATCCACTTCGCTCGAAAACGCTCTAGCGCGGCTCAAGGCAGATCTCCGCCAGTTTTACGAAGGCGCGGGCGCGATGCGACAGGCCGAGGCCGAGCGGCGGCAGGCCATGCTTCTCGATGCTGTCCATCTCGCCGAAGGTGCGGCTGTGGCCGTCCGGCAGGAACATCGGGTCATAGCCGAAGCCGGCGGTGCCGCGCGGCGGCCAGACCAGCGTGCCGTCGACGCGCGCCTCGACCTCTTCGAGATGATCGTCGGGCCAGGCCACGCAGAGCGCGGAGACGAAATGCGCTTTGCGCTTGTCCGGCTTGGTGGCGCCGCGCTCCTGCAACAGGCGCTCGATCTGCGCCATCGCCGCGGCGAAATCCTTGGAAGGTCCAGCCCAGCGCGCGGAGAAAATGCCCGGCGCGCCGTCGAGTGCGTCGACCACGATGCCGGAATCGTCGGCAAAGGCGGGAAGCTTGGTCGCCTTCGCCGCTGCGATCGCCTTGATCGCGGCATTGCTGCGGAAATCGTTGCCGGTCTCGTCCGGCTCGCCGAGGCCGAGCTCTCCGGCCGACACCGCCTCGATGCCGTACGGCGCGAGCAGCTCCTTCATCTCGGCGAGCTTGCCGGGATTATGAGTGGCGATGACGAGCTTTCCGGTGATTCGGCGGTGCATGGGCCTATTGACTACGCGACAGCCAGTTTCTGCAAGTCCACGAGACGCGCGATGCCCTTCTGGGCCAGCGCCATCAGCGCCAGGAACTCGTCCTGCGTGAAAGGCTCGCGTTCCGCGGTGCCCTGCACCTCGATGATGCGGCCATCGCCGGTCATGACGAAATTGGCGTCGGTCTGGGCTTCCGAATCCTCGGCATAGTCGAGATCGAGCACCGGCGTGCCGTTGTAGATGCCGCAGGAGATCGCGGCGACGTTGTCGCGCATCACGTTGGCCTTGATCATGTTGCGCGCCTTCATCCAGTTGATGCAATCGGCGAGCGCGACCCAGGCGCCGGTGATCGAGGCCGTGCGCGTGCCGCCGTCGGCCTGGAGCACGTCGCAATCGACCGTGATCTGGCGCTCACCGAGCGCTTCGAGATCGACGATGGTGCGAAGCGAGCGGCCGATCAGGCGCTGGATCTCGACGGTGCGGCCGCTTTGCTTGCCGGCGGAGGCCTCGCGGCGGGTGCGTTCGGAGGTCGCGCGCGGCAGCATGCCGTATTCGGCGGTGACCCAGCCGCGGCCCTGGCCCTTCAGCCACGGCGGCAGGCGATCTTCCAGCGTGGCGGTGACCAGCACGTGGGTGTCGCCGAATTTCACCAGGCAGGAGCCTTCCGCATATTTGACCACGCCGCGCTCAAGCGTCACGGGGCGCAATTCGTCGGGCGCACGGCGGCTTGGCCGCATGGGAAATCCTCCAAAACTCGCAGGTGTAGGGCTGTTCGCGGTGCTTGTAGGTGGGGTGAGGGTATGCGGCAAGGGGAAAGGACAAGGCTTTTTCACCCCCGGTTTTCCACCCTGCAAACGCGACGCTTGTCAGAACCCTCCTGGATGGACAAATTATGAGCATCTGAGAGGAGTTACCGTCTGTGGCCCATCACGATCCGATCCATCTGATCGCGCCGCGCGCAGGCCTCGCCCAGCTCAACGAGCGTTCTCGCGACATCTTTCGTCAAATTGTCGAAAGTTATCTCGCGACCGGTGAGCCCGTGGGCTCGCGCAATATCTCGCGCCTCATCGCCATGCCGCTGTCGCCAGCCTCGGTCCGCAACGTCATGGCCGATCTGGAACAGCTCGGCCTGATCTACGCCCCGCACACCTCCGCCGGCCGGCTGCCGACGGAACTCGGCCTGCGATTCTTCGTCGATGCCCTGATGCAGGTCGGCGACCTCAACGAAGCCGAGCGGCAGTCGATCCAGAGCCAGCTTGCCACCGTCGGCCAGGCGCAATCGGTCGAGGCGGCGCTGGACCAGGCGCTGACGCGGCTGTCGGGCCTGACGCGCGCCGCCGCGGTGGTGCTGACGCCGAAATCCAATGCCCGGCTGAAACACATCGAATTCGTCCGTCTGGAACCGGAAAAGGCCCTGGTGATCCTGGTCGGCGAGGACGGCCAGGTCGAAAACCGCGTGCTGTCGCTGCCCCCCGGAGTTCCCTCCTCGGCGATCACCGAGGCCGGCAATTTCCTCAATGCGCGCATCCGCGGCCGCACCCTGGCCGAGGCGCGGCTCGAGCTCGAGACGGCACTTGGACAGGCCCGCGCCGAGCTCGATCAGCTTGCACAGAAGGTGATTTCCGCCGGCATCGCCAGCTGGTCCGGCGGCGAGAACGAGGATCGCCAGCTCATCGTCCGCGGCCACGCCAATCTGCTCGAAGACTTGCATGCGCTGGAGGATCTGGAACGGGTGCGCCTGCTGTTCGACGATCTCGAGACCAAGCGCGGCGTGATCGACCTGCTGGGGCGCGCCGAGACCGCTGAGGGCGTGCGCATCTTCATCGGTTCGGAGAACAAACTGTTTTCCCTGTCCGGCTCCTCCACGATCATCTCGCCCTATCGGGATGCCGCCGGCCATATTGTCGGTGTTTTGGGCGTGATCGGGCCGACGCGGCTGAATTATGCCCGCGTGATCCCGACCGTGGACTACGCGGCCCGCATCGTCAGCCGCCTTTTGGGAGGCTGATCGGCGTTTCCGCCGATCACGGGCGCTTGATTTTCGGCGCTTTAGGCACGATATCCGGGCCAACAATCCCTGGAAACGAGTTCGAGATTAGAGCCGATGACCGAGCAAGACCGGCAACCCGAAGACACGACTGCCGCGACCGGCGAGCCCGTGGTGTCAAAACCCTACATCATGCCCGACGATCCCGAGCCCGGCTCGGTCGAGCTGTTGCAGAAGGAAGCCGCCGAGGCGCGTGACCGCATGCTGCGGACGCTGGCCGAGATGGAGAATCTGCGCAAGCGCACCACCAAGGAGGTCGCCGACGCCCGGCTCTACGGCATCACCGGCTTTGCCCGCGACGTGCTCGACATCGCCGACAATCTCCAGCGCGCGCTCGATGCCGTTCCGGCCGAGGCCCGCGCCACGGCCGATCCCGGCCTGACCGCGCTGATCGAAGGCGTCGAGCTCACCGAGCGTTCGCTGCTCAACGCGCTGGAAAAGCACGGCGTGAAGAAGCTCGATCCGCAGGGCCAGAAGTTCGACCCGAACTTCCACCAGGCGATGTACGAAGTGCCTGATGCGTCGGTGCCGTCTGGCACCGTGGTGCAGATCATGCAGGCCGGCTACACCATCGGCGAGCGCGTGCTGCGCCCGGCCCTGGTCGGCGTCGCCAAGGGCGGCGCGAAGCCCGCGGCCGCGGCGAACAACAACGAGTCGAGCGGCGCGGGGAATTGAGTTTGGTGTCATTCCGGGGCGATGCGTAGCATCGAACCCGGAATCTCGAGATTCTCAGGTGCGCAATTGCGCACCGTAGTTCGGCTCTTCGAGCCGCCCCGGAATGACAGCTCGGAAATCTTACGCGCTCACCGCGATATCCGCAGACTGAATCCGCTTCACGCCGGCCTTGGCCATATCGGCCCAGGCTTTTGCCAGCGAGCCCTGCGTGTCGATGCCGCGGCAGGCGTCTTCCACGACATAGACCTCGAAGCCCGCCTTGCGCGCGTCGAGCGCGGTCCAGGCAACGCAGAAATCCGTCGCGAGCCCTGCGACGAAGACGCGCTTGATCTTGCGTCCCCTCAGATAGCCGGCAAGTCCGGTCGAGGTCTTGCCGTCGGCTTCGAGGAAGGCCGAATAGCTGTCGACGTCCTTGTGAAAGCCCTTGCGGATGATGAGTTCGGCGTGCGGGATCGCAAGGTCCTTCGACAGCGAAGCGCCGTCGGTGCCCTGCACGCAATGGTCGGGCCACAGCACCTGCTTGCCATAGGGAAGGTCGACGGTCTCGAACGGCTTCTTGCCGGAATGCACCGACGCAAACGAGATGTGGCCCGGCGTGTGCCAGTCCTGCGTCATCACCACATTCGCAAATGCCTTCGAGATCTTGTTGATGACGGGCACCACCTGCTCGCCCTCTTTCACCGCGAGGCTGCCGCCGGGCAGGAAGCAGTTCTGCACGTCGATCACCAGCAGCGCGGAGGCATCGTCCGGCTTGATCGATGCCGCTGCAAGGAGTGCGGTTGGAGCCAGCGTTGCAAGCGCCGTCGTCCCAAGCATTGCCAAGACTTGTCGCCGATCCAGCATCGTTCGCCTCCCCTTAGGATGAACTCAACGGAGACGAAGCCTAGTTCCGTTCGTGTACGAACAGAAGCCCGAAAATGCGGCCGGCTTTGGTGAGGGCTTGGGCTGGCAAGCCCACAGTACCGTCATCCCGGGGCGCGCAAAGCGCGAGCCCGGGATCCATAACCACGGGGAGAAGTTTGGCGAAGACTCTTTGTGGGACTGCGACCGACTGCCGACCGCGAGATCACGCGGTATGGATCCCCGCCTTCGCGGGGATGACACCGAATGTGTTGCGCCGCCTTCGCAGCTAACCCTTCGGCTGAATCCCGTCGCGCACGGCGCGGAAGCGGGTGAAGGCGGCCAGCCACTGGTCGCGCGGGGCGCTGGCGATGATGCGCAGCGAGGCGCCGCCGCTCGAGAAGCGGATCCACTGAACCACGGTCACCGGGACCTTGTCCTTGCCGCTGACGCCGTCGATCCGGGTCTCGAAGCCTTGCTGGCCGTTGATGCGGATCGGCTCGGACATGGTGACGCGCGATTCGCGCACGCCGGGAATCTGAAGCGCGGCCTCCTGGGCGAAGCGGGCGCGGTCGTCGGCCTGCTGCGGCGTGGCGCCGATCAAGCCGAGGATCATGAACGGCTTCGACTCGTAACCGGTGCTCTCGTCGCCGTCGGCCAGGATGATGCTCGATCCCGGCGCCAGCGTGCGGATGTCCTTGAATTCGGCGAGATCGGTGATCCTGAAAGGCATCAGCGCGATCTGCTCCTCCGCCGAGACCTGCTTGCGGGTGGTGGCGGTCGCAAACATCTGCCGCACCGCTTCATCCGTGTAGATCTTGGTGGCATTCTCCGGGACCTGCACCGCGACATAGCCGGAGAAGCCGGCGCCCGGCACGATCATCGAATAGCGCTTCACCGGGGTGTCGCCGGCCTTGCCGCTTTCGGTGGTGAAATAGGCCAGGCCCGCGGGCGTCTCGATCTTGTCCTGCTTGACGCCGCCAGCGCCGGCCGGATTGGAATTGAAGGCGCTCACGACCTCGCCATAGGCCGCCGGCGGCAGCTCGGTGATCAACACCTTGACGCTGCCGTCCTCGCTCTCGAATCCCGGAAAGGTTTTTGCCGTGCTGAGACCGACCAGCGGCACCATGCCGAGGCGCAAGCCGGGCGGAAACACGGCGTCGGCGGCGAGGGCCGGAAACGCGGAGGCGATCAGAAGGGCGAGCGCGGCGAGGGGGCGGATCAGCTTCATGGGCACTCTGATTGGTTCACATTGAGGCCGTTCGATGGTCGGCCACCGGGCCGCATTGTCGCGCGAAGCAGCTGTGGCGGCTGACCGGCCGGTCCGCCTTTTACCGGGTTTGGGCGTGCGGCAACAGGGCGGGCGGGCTTGCGGTAGCGGGGGCTTGCTGAAGCCTGAACCTGTTAATAATTCCTCACCCGCAAGGGCGGTGAAGCCCGGATATCATCGTCCAAAACCCAATGTTTTCACGGCAGAAACGTAGCTTCGGTCCTTGCGGGCCCCTCCCCCCCTCCTATATGAGCCTCAATCATCGCAATATCGCGGATGTTTGATCTTAGGGGGTTTCGGTCGGGTGCCTTCTGGGCCCAGCCAACCTGCCGCAAAAACAAGGATATCAGGACCATGGGAAAGGTCATTGGGATCGACCTCGGCACCACGAATTCGTGCGTCGCCGTGATGGATGGCAAGAACGCCAAAGTCATCGAGAATTCCGAAGGCATGCGCACGACGCCTTCGATCGTCGCCGTGACGGACGACGGTGAGCGCCTCGTCGGCCAGCCGGCCAAGCGCCAGGCCGTCACCAATCCCGAGCGCACCTTCTTCGCAGTGAAGCGCCTCATCGGCCGCCGCTACGACGACCCGATGGTCGAGAAGGACAAGAAGCTCGTCCCCTACAAGATCGTGAAGGCTTCCAACGGCGACGCCTGGGTCGAGGCCGACGGCCAGACCTACTCGCCCTCGCAGGTCTCGGCGTTCATCTTGCAGAAGATGAAGGAGACCGCGGAAGCCCATCTCGGCCAGAAGGTCGATCAGGCCGTCATCACCGTTCCCGCATACTTCAACGACGCCCAGCGCCAGGCGACCAAGGACGCCGGCAAGATCGCGGGTCTCGAAGTGCTGCGCATCATCAACGAGCCGACCGCGGCCGCGCTCGCCTATGGCCTCGACAAGACCAAGACCGGCACGATCGCCGTGTACGATCTCGGCGGCGGCACGTTCGATATCTCGATCCTCGAGATCGGCGACGGCGTGTTCGAGGTGAAGTCGACCAACGGCGACACCTTCCTCGGCGGCGAAGACTTCGACATGCGCCTGGTCGGCTATCTCGCCGACGAATTCCAGAAGGAGCAGGGCATCAACCTGCGCAACGACAAGCTCGCGTTGCAGCGCCTGAAGGAAGCCGCTGAAAAGGCCAAGATCGAGCTGTCCTCGACGACGCAGACCGAGATCAACCTGCCCTTCATCACCGCGGACCAGACCGGCCCGAAGCATCTGACGATGAAGCTCACCCGCGCCAAGTTCGAGGCGCTGGTCGATGACCTCGTCCAGAAGACCGTCGAGCCCTGCCGCAAGGCGCTGAAGGACGCCGGCGTCACCGCCGGTGAGATCGGCGAAGTGGTTCTGGTCGGCGGCATGTCGCGCATGCCGAAGGTCCAGGAAGTCGTGAAGCAGCTGTTCGGCAAGGAGCCGCACAAGGGCGTCAACCCGGACGAAGTCGTGGCGATCGGCGCTGCGATCCAGGCCGGCGTGCTCCAGGGCGACGTCAAGGACGTGCTGCTGCTCGACGTCACCCCGCTGTCGCTGGGCATTGAGACGCTGGGCGGCGTGTTCACCCGCATCATCGACCGCAACACCACGATCCCGACCAAGAAGAGCCAGGTGTTCTCGACCGCCGAGGACAGCCAGAACGCGGTCACCATCCGCGTCTTCCAGGGCGAGCGTGAAATGGCGGCCGACAACAAGATGCTCGGCCAGTTCGACCTGATGGGCATTCCGCCGGCTCCGCGCGGCATGCCGCAGATCGAGGTGACCTTCGACATCGACGCCAACGGCATCGTCAACGTTTCGGCCAAGGACAAGGCCACCGGCAAGGAGCAGCAGATCCGGATCCAGGCCTCCGGCGGCCTGTCGGAAGCCGACATCGAGAAGATGGTCAAGGACGCCGAGGCCAATGCCGAGGCGGACAAGAAGCGCCGCGAGGCCGTGACCGCCAAGAACGAGGCGGATGGTCTGGTGCATTCGACCGAGAAGGCTTTGGCCGAGCACGGTTCGAAGGTCGGCGAGACCGAGCGCCGCGCCATCGAGGATGCCGTCGGCGACCTCAAGGAAGCGCTGAAGGGCGACGATGCCGAGGCGATCAAGGCCAAGACCCAGACGCTGGCCCAGGCTTCGATGAAGCTCGGCGAGGCCATGTACAAGCAGCAGGCCGAGGCCGACGCCAAGAAGGATGCGGCCAAGGACGACGTCGTCGACGCGGAATTCACCGAAGTCGATGACGACAAGAACAACAAGAAGTCCGCCTGAACCCCAAGAGGGTCATGATGCGGACGGCTTGGACCCCACACGCTCTACCGGCCTCCTCCTTCGCGGGGGAGGCCGTCGTGTCGGGACGGACGGGCGGGTCGCCCGTTACGATCGATCAATTCCCAGCCGTTATGCTGAACGCCGCCACGCTGCCCTCTGCCGCCAGGCAGAAGGCTGCCTATATCGTCGTGTGGCGACGTCGTTTCGCTCCGACTTGAAATCGCGATTGGATAGACCGAGTCCCACATGTCCACGTCCACCAAGCGCTGCTATTACGAAACCCTCGAAGTCGAACGCGATGCCGACGAATCCGTTCTGAAATCGTCGTTCCGCAAGCTGGCGATGAAGTTCCACCCGGACCGCAATCCCGGGGACGACACCAGCGAAGTCAAGTTCAAGGAAATCAACGAGGCCTACGAGGTCCTCAAGGACAAGGACAAGCGCGCGGCCTATGACCGTTACGGCCATGCCGCCTTCGAGCAGGGCGGCGGTGGCGCCGGCTTCGGCGCGGGTTTCGCCTCTTCCTTCTCCGACATTTTCGAAGATCTGTTCGGCATGGCCGGGCAGCGCGGCCGCGGCGGCCGCGAGCGCGGCGCCGACTTGCGCTACAATATGGAAATCACGCTCGAGGAAGCCTTCGGCGGCAAGACCGCGCAGATCGAGATTCCGGTCTCGGTCACCTGCGAGGCCTGCTCGGGCATCGGCGCCAAGGCGGGAACCAAGCCGAAGACCTGCTCGAGCTGCGGCGGCGCCGGCCGCGTGCGGCAGTCGCAAGGCTTCTTCACGCTGGAGCGGACCTGTCCGGGCTGCCAGGGCCGCGGCCAGATGATCGAGGATGCCTGCCCGTCCTGCTCGGGCCAGGGCCGCGTCACCCGCGAGCGCAATCTTTCGGTCAACATCCCCCCGGGCGTCGAGGACGGCACAAGGATCAGGCTCGCCGGTGAGGGTGAGGCGGGGGTCCGCGGCGGTCCGCCCGGCGACCTCTACATCTTCCTGTCGCTGGCCCAGCACCAGTTCTTCCAGCGCGACGGCGCCGATCTGCATTGCCGTGTGCCGATCTCGATGGTCACGGCCGCGCTCGGCGGCGAATTCGAGGTGCCGACCATCGAGAAGGGCAAGGCCAAGGTGAAGGTGCCGGCCGGGACCCAGTCGAACCGCCGGTTCCGCATTGCATCAAAAGGCATGCCAGTGCTGCGGTCGCGCCAGATGGGCGACATGTATGTTCAGGTCGTGGTCGAGACCCCGCAGAACCTCACCAAGAAGCAGCAGGAATTGCTGGCCGAGTTCGAAAAGCTGTCCTCAGGCAACACCCAGCCGGAATCCGAGGGCTTCTTCGCCAAGGTCAAGGATTTCTTCGGTAATCGGGCGAGTTGACCCGGCTTGACCATACCGCCTTCGGCCTATACGTCTTTATGACCATTTTCTGACACGCCGCGGTCCCGCGGTCCCGTCCGGTCCTGACATGCCATTGCCATCGTCCGCGCGTGCGTTGAAGAAGCCTCGTCTCGATGACGAGGTGCGCTTCCTCAGATCATGGATCGAAAAGCCCCTGCACATGGGCGCCGTGATGCCGTCGGGCAAGCTGCTGGCCCGGACCATGGCCCATTACGTCGATATCGATTCGGACGCGCCTGTGGTCGAGCTCGGGCCCGGCACCGGCGCGATCACCTCGGCCCTGATCGAGCGCGGCGTCGATCAGAAGCGTCTCGTCCTCGTCGAATACAATCCCGGTTTCTGCGCGCTGCTGCGCGACCGCTATCCGCAGGCCAAGGTTGTGCAGGGCGATGCCTATCGCCTGCGTGACACGCTCTGGAACGTCCTGAGCGCGCCGGCCTCCGCGGTCGTCTCCGGCCTGCCGCTCGTGACAAAACCGATGCTGACGCGGCTGCGGCTGATCCGCGACGCCTTCACGGCGCTCGCGCCGGGCGCGCCCTTCGTCCAGTTCACCTATGCGGTGGTGCCGCCGATCCCGAAATCGCTGCCCGGCGTGTCCACAGAGGCTTCGGAACGGATCTGGATGAACCTTCCGCCCGCCCGCGTCTGGGTGTATCGCAAGGACTAATTCCGCCGGCTTGGTTCTTTGCGCGGCGGGCTCGTTTCGCCGAACGCATTGGATTGGATGTCAGCTCCCAAGATCCTCATCATTCCCGGCTCGCTGCGCACCGGCTCGCACAATGCGAAGCTGGCGGCGGTCGCCGCCTATGAATTCGCCCGGGCCGGCGTCGACGTCACCCGCATCTCGCTCGCCGATTTTCCGCTGCCGATCTATGACGGCGATCTCCAGGCCAAGTCCGGCCTGCCGAAGCACGCGATCAACCTCAAGCGCATGATCGGCGCGCATCATGGCGTGCTGATCGTCTCGCCCGAATACAATGCCTCGGTGCCGCCGCTTCTCAAGAACGCGATCGACTGGGTCAGCCGCGTGCATGATCTGCATGAGGCGCGCGGCGATGTGTTTCGCAACCGCGCCTTCGCGCTCGCCGGCGCTTCGCAGAGCCGGCTCGGCGCCGCGCGCGCGCTCCAGGCGCTCAGGCTGATCCTGACCTCCTGCCACGCCAACGTGATTGCCAGCCAGCTCACGCTCGCCTTTGCCGACCAGGCCTATGACGATATGGACAGGCTGAAGAACGAGGGCGATATCGCCGCGTTGAAGGAGCTGGTGGCGCAGTTGATCGACATTTCCCAACGCATGATGTGAGGTGACATGACGCCAGCCGAGATCGCCCCCAAGGACCGCCTGATCGTCGCGCTCGATCTGCCCGGCGTCGATGCCGCGGAGGCGACGATCAATCGTCTCGGCGACAGCGTCACCTTCTACAAGATCGGTTATCGGCTCGCTTATGCCGGTGGATTGCCGCTGGTCGGCAAGCTCGCCGACAAGGGCAAGAAGGTCTTTCTCGATCTCAAGCTGCACGACATCGGCAACACCGTGATGCAAGGCGTCGAAAGCATCACCAGGCTCGGCGCCACCTTCCTCACCGTGCACGCCTATCCGCAGACCATGAAGGGCGCGGTCGAAGGCCGCGGCAATTCCAGCCTGAAGATCCTCGCCGTCACGGTGCTGACATCCTACAACGAGGACGATCTGCACGCGGCCGGCTATCGGCTCGGCGTCTCCGAGCTGGTCGAGGCCCGCGCGCAGCAGGCCCAGGTGCTTGGCATCGACGGACTGGTATCCTCGCCTGAGGAAGTCGGAGCCTTGCGCAAGATCGTCGGCCACCAGATGCATCTCGTCACCCCCGGCATCCGGCCGGTCGGTTCGGCGACCGGCGATCAGAAGCGCATCATGACGCCGGGCCGCGCGATCGCCGCCGGCGCCGATTATCTCGTCGTCGGACGGCCGGTCGTCGAAGCCGCCGACCCGAAGGCGATCGCGGAAGCCATCCAGGCCGAGATCGCGCAAGCGCTCGGCTAGAGCAACAACAGGGAGAAGAACAATGGCAAAAGGCTACTGGATCGGACGCGTCGATGTGAGCAGTGACGAGGGCTACAAGCCCTACGCCGTCGCCAACGGCCCGATCTTCAAGAAGTGGGGTGGTCGCTTCGTCGTCCGCGCCGGCAAATTCACCACCGTCGAAGGCGCCAGCCGCACCCGCAACGTCGTGATCGAATTCCCGGACTACGAGACCGCCATCGCCTGCTACAATTCGCCGGAATACCAGGCCAACATCAAGGTGCGTCAGCCCCACTCCGTCGCCGACCTCATCATCATCGAGGGCTATGACGGCCCGCAGCCGTCTGACGGCTGAGGCCTTCTCTTACCCTCCCCTGGAGGGGGAGGGTCGGCACGCGATCGAGCGACGCGAGATCGTGTGACGGGGTGGGGTGATCTCTCCACTCGGGCACTGTTCGTCGCGGAGGGACCGTCACCCCGCCCCGCTGTGCATTTCGCTTCGCTGCATGCCCAGCGACCCACGAGCGAGCTACGGTCTCGGACCCCTCCAGGGGAGGGTGCAAGCATGCCGCGCGTTCCTGCCCTCGGTTGCCGGAACTGCGTCCCCCCGCTACAACGGCCGTGAGAGGATCACACCATGTCCGACATGCGCCTGATTGTTGCTGGAGCCGGTGGCCGGATGGGCCGCGCGCTGGTGCGAGCGATTGCCGAGAGCAAAGGCGCGGTGCTGGCCGGCGCGCTCGAGGCCCCCGGCTCGGAGCTGCTCGGCAAGGATGCCGGTGTGCTCGCAGGACTGCCGGCCAACGACATCAAGCTCTCCGCTGACCTCTGGGCGATGTCGAAGGAGGCCGACGGCATCCTCGACTTCACCGTTCCGGCGGCGACCATCGCAAATGTCGCGATCGCGGCACAGCGCGGGATCGTGCATGTCGTCGGCACGACCGGATTGTCGGGCTCCGACAATGCCGTGATCAAGAGTGTCACCAACCGCGCCGTCGTGGTGCAATCAGGCAATATGAGCCTCGGCGTCAATCTGCTGGCGGCCCTGGTCAAGCGCGTCGCCAAGGCGCTCGACCAGAGTTTTGATATCGAGATCGTCGAGACCCATCACCGGATGAAGGTCGATGCGCCATCCGGCACCGCGCTGATGCTGGGGCAGGCCGCAGCCAGCGGTCGCGGCGTGACTCTCGATGACCATTCCGAGCGTGGCCGTGACGGCATCACCGGCGCGCGCAGGCCGGGCAATATCGGTTTCGCCTCGTTGCGCGGCGGCACCGTCGCCGGCGATCACAGCGTCACCTTCCTCGGCCCGTTCGAGCGCCTGACGCTGTCGCATCAGGCCGAGGACCGCATGCTGTTCGCCCATGGCGCGCTGAAGGCGGCGCTGTGGGCGCATGGCAAGAAGCCGGGCCACTACTCCATGGCCGACGTGCTCGGCCTGTCCGACATCTAATCGAACCCAACGGAAAGCAGTCAATGAGCGAACGTCTTCTCGTGCTCGTGCGCCACGGCCAGAGCGAATGGAATCTGAAGAACCTGTTCACGGGTTGGAAGGACCCTGACCTCACCGAGCTCGGCGTCAAGGAAGCCACGGAAGCCGGCCGCAAGCTGAAGGCGCAGGGCCTCGTGTTCGACGTCGCCTACACTTCGGTGCTCACGCGCGCGCAGCACACGCTCGATCTCATTCTCGGCGAGCTCGGCCAGGAGGGCCTGCCGACGATGAAGAACCTCGCGCTGAACGAGCGCGATTACGGCGATCTCTCCGGCCTCAACAAGGACGACGCGCGCAAGAAATGGGGCGAGGACCAGGTGCTGATCTGGCGCCGCTCCTACGACGTGCCGCCGCCCGGCGGCGAAAGCCTGAAGGACACCCTCGCGCGCGCATTGCCGTACTACGTGCAGGAGATCCTGCCCGGCGTGCTCAACGGCAAGCGTACCCTCGTCGCCGCCCATGGCAACTCGCTGCGCGCGCTGATCATGGTGTTGGAAAAGCTCTCGCCCGAAGGCATTTTGAAGCGCGAGCTGGCAACGGGTGTGCCGATCATCTACCGCCTCAACGCGGATTCGACGGTGGCCACAAAGCTCGATCTGGCGAGTTAGGTTTTCGCCGCATGCACGCTGCCGTAGGGTGGGCAACGCGTAGCGTGCCCACGCAGCGTCAGCGACTTGAGACAGATGGTGGGCACGGCGCTATGCGCCTTTGCCCACCCTACGGCAGTGTGCTTGCAGTGCCTACAGCACCCCAAGCTGTCCGGCCTCCCAGCCCAGCATCGCCTGCTTCCTCGTGATGCCCCAGTGATAGCCGGTGAGCGTGCCGCTCTTGCCGAGCGCGCGGTGGCAGGGCACGACGAACGAGACCGGGTTCTTGCCGACCGCCGCACCGACGGCGCGCGAGGCCTTCGGGCTGTTGATGTTGCAGGCGATGTCGGAATAGGACACCGCGCGCCCCATCGGGATCTTCAAGAGCGTCTCCCACACCCGCACCTCGAAATCGGTTCCGATCATCACCACGCGCAGCGGCTGGTCCGGCCGCCACAGCTTCGTATCGAAGATGCGCGCAGCGAGCGGCGCGGTGCCTTCGTGATCCTCGACATAGGTGGCGTTCGGCCAGCGCCGCGTCATGTCGGCGAGCGCAATCTTCTCCTCGCCGTGGTCGGCGAAGGCGAGGCCTGACAGGCCGCGATCGGTCGCGATCACGATCGCGGTGCCGAACGGCGAGGGGTGAAAGCCGTAACGCAAGGTCAGGCCGGCGCCGCCGTTCTTCCATTCGCCCGGCGACATCGCTTCATGGGTCACGAAGAGATCGTGCAGCCGGCCGGGGCCTGACAGCCCGGAGTCGAGCGCGGCGTCGAGGATGCTCGCGGAGTCCCGCAGCAAGCCCTTGGCGTGATCGAGGGTGAGCGCCTGCATGAAAGCCTTCGGCGTGATCGAGGCCCAGCGGCGGAACAGGTGGTGCAGTTCATCCGGCGTGACCCCGGCCGCATCCGCCATGGCCTCGATGGTCGGCTGCGCGCGCCAGTTCTCCGAGATGAAGGCGATCGCCCGGCGCACCGAATCATAGTCGCGCAGCGCGGCGTTCTGGGTGCCCGGCCTGGCCAGGCGCTGGTCATGTATGGCGAGTGTCATCATGACTGGAAATGTAGGAGAGGGACGGGTCGGAAACCACCCGATTTCTGACTGCGCTCAGGTCACCGGATTGTAGGTCGGGCCGCGCCGGGCGGCATTCAGGGCGCTGACCAAGGCATTGTAAAAACTCGCTTTTTCCTCGGGCCCGAGAAAACCGGCAATGAGCAGCCGGCGGCCGCGCGAGATCAGATAGAGGTGCTCGATGCCGTATTCCTCGTCGACCTCCTGGTCGAGCCGGACCCAGAGCGGATTGAACGTCCATTCCGAGACCTGGCCGCGATGGCTGACGCGGCGCACGCGCAGCTCCGACGGCGTGACCACGATCTCCTCGCTGGCCCGCGCCGCGCGGAAATTGGCCTTGAAGGCCCACCAGATCACGAGCACGTCGAGGCCGAAGAAACCGAACACCGGCCAGGCACCCATCATCAGGAAGGCGAGGCCCGTGACGAAGCTGACCACGCTCAGGAACAGCATTACGGCGAGGAAGCCGGTGCGGTTCAGCGAGCGGTGCGGCGCCAGCAGCGCGGAGAAGATCTGCACGTCGCGCGGATCAGGATCGCTGCCCTCAATTTCGTTGCCTGTGCTCATCGTCCCTCAGTATATCCCGATCATGGCGAAAATCACCCGCAAGCCGGCTCCGCGCAAAGCGCCGGTGCCGAAGAAGAAGGCAAAGGCGGTCGTCGCGAAGCCGAACGCGCCCGCCAAAAAGACGCTCAAGGCGATAAAGCGCTGGACGCCCGCCGAGGTCCATGAGGTCTTCAGCCGTTTCCGCAAGGCCAATCCGGAGCCGAAGGGCGAGCTCGAGCACGTCAATCCGTTCACGCTGCTGGTCGCCGTGGTGCTCTCGGCACAGGCAACCGATGCCGGCGTCAACAAGGCGACGCGCGCCTTGTTCGAGGTGGCCGACACCCCGCAGAAGATGCTCGATCTCGGCGAGGAGCGCTTGCGCGAGTACATCAAGACGATCGGCCTCTACCGCACCAAGGCCAGGAACGTGATCGCGCTGTCGGCCAAGGTGCTGAGCGAGTTCGGCGGCGAGGTGCCGCGCACGCGCGCCGAGATCGAATCGTTGCCCGGCGCGGGCCGCAAGACCGCCAACGTCGTGCTCAATATGGCCTTCGGCGAGCACACCATGGCGGTCGACACGCATGTCTTCCGCGTCGGCAACCGCACCGGGCTTGCGCCCGGCAAGACGCCGCTGGAGGTCGAGCTTGGTCTCGAAAAGGTGATCCCGGCCGAGTTCATGCTGCATGCCCATCATTGGCTGATCCTGCACGGCCGCTATACTTGCCTCGCGCGCAAGCCGCGCTGCGAGGTCTGCCTGATCAACGATCTGTGCCGGTGGCCGGAGAAGACGGTGTGACGGCGGTGAGAGCAGAGCGTCTTGGGGTAAAATCGTGAGTCAACAGGAACAAGTCCCGCCCCCGGCTGCCGCCGCGACACCGGCCCCGTCATCGAAGCCAACGCAGCGGCCAGCCACTTCACTGTGGAGCCGGTTCGCGATCCCGCTGTTCGCCGTGATCGTCGCGCTCGGCTTCGTCGCGCTGGCGACGCTGCGCTTCGACGAATGGGTCGGCAATGCGGTGATCCAGACCACCAATGATGCCTATGTGCGCGCCGAGCTGACACGGCTTTCGAGCCGCGTCTCGGGTGAAGTGCTGACCGTCGCCGTGACCGACTTCCAGCGCGTCAAGGCCGGTGATCTCCTGATCCAGATCGATCCCGCCGATTACGAGGTCCAGGTCGCGCAGTCCGAAGCTTCGGTCGCCGCCGCGCAGGCCGCACTCGACAATCTGGCCAACCAGGTCGAGCTGCAATATGCGACGATCGCACAGGCGCAGGCGGCGCGGCTCTCCGCCGAAGCCATGGAAGTCGAGGCACGGCAGGAGCAGGAGCGTCAGCAATCGCTGTCGCAGACCGAATCCGGCACGCGGCAGCGGCTCGAGCAGGCGGTGGCCGCCTACGCCAAGGCGCAGGCCGACGTGCGCGCGAGCCGCGCCGTGATCGCAGCCCAGCAGCACCAGCTCGAAGTCCTGCAAGGCACCCGGAAGCAGCGTGCCGCCGATGTCGCGGCGGCCAAGGCAACGCTGGCGGGTGCGAAGCTCAAGCTCGGCTACACCAGAATATCGGCGCCGTTCGACGGCGTCGTCGGCGAGCGCCAGGTGCAGCCTGGCGACTACGTCAATATCGGCACCAATCTCATCAACGTGGTGCCGCTGCCGCAGGTCTATGTGATCGCGAATTACAAGGAAACCCAGCTCACTCATGTGCAGCCGGGCCAGCCGGTCGAGATCACCGTCGACAGCTTTCCGCGCGAGACGCTGCGCGGCAAGGTCGAGCGCATCGCGCCGGCGACGGGCTCGCAGGTCGCGCTGCTGCCGCCTGATAACGCCACCGGCAATTTCACCAAGGTGGTGCAGCGCATTCCCGTCCGCATCCAGCTCGATGATAACCAGCCGCTGCTGGCGCGGCTGGTGCCGGGCATGTCGGTCGTCACCCGCATCGACACCAAGGCCGGCAATGGCGGAAAATGACGACGCCGATCGCGGACCGCTCTCGCGCGGCGGCGTCGCGCCGCGGCCGCTGTTCGCGGTGGCGGCGGTCCTGCTCGGCTCCTTCCTCGCCAATTTCGACAGCCGGCTGACCACCGTCGGTCTGCCCGATTTGCGCGGCGCGTTCTCGCTCTCATTCGACGAGGGCGCCTGGCTTTCGACCGCCGGCATCGGCTCGCAGATCTTCATCGCGCCGGCAGTGGCATGGCTCGCGACCGTGTTCGGGCTGCGACGCGTGCTTGGCATTCCGAGCCTGATCTATGCCGTGATCTCGCTGATCGTTCCCTTCGTGCACGATTATCCGACGCTGCTCGCGCTCAGCGTCGTGCACGGCCTCCTGCTCGGCACCTTCGTGCCGGCGACGCTGATGATCGTATTCCGCAATCTGCCGATCCGCTGGTGGCTGCCGGCGATCTCGATCTATTCGATCCGCGTCGGCTTTGCGCTCGATACCTCGAGCTCGCTGGTCGGCTTCTATGTCGACCATCTCGGCTGGCAATGGCTGTACTGGCAGAGCGTCGTGATCGCGCCCCTGATGGGGCTGATGGTCTATCTCGGCACACCGAACGAGCCCGTGAACCGCGCGCTGCTGCGCGAGGCCGATTGGGGCGGCATGCTGCTGCTCGGCGCAGGGGTCGCGATGATCTATGCCGGGCTCGATCAGGGCAACCGGTTGGACTGGCTCGGTTCGGGAACGGTGATGGCGCTGCTCGTCAGTGGCGCGGTGCTGTTCGCAGGCTTCCTCGTCAACGAGTCGCTGGTGCGGCAGCCCTGGGCGCATGTGAACGTGCTGTTCTCGCGCAATATCGGATTGGGGCTGGTGCTGATCCTGCTGTACACGTTGACCAGCCTGTCCAACGCCTCGCTGGTGCCGAACTTCCTTGCCGCCATCGCCCTGCTCAGGCCCGAGCAGAGCGGCGTGCTGCTGCTCACCTATGGCGCGCTGCCGATGTTCGTGCTGGTGCCGCTCTCGATCTGGCTGCTGCGGCATTTCGATACGCGCACCGTGATTGTCGTGGGTTTCGCCTGCTTCGCCGCCGCCAATCTCTGGGGCACGCAGCTCACCCATGACTGGGCGCGCGAGGACTTTGTCGGCATCGTGCTGCTCCAGGCGATCGGGCAGTCGCTGACCCTGCTGCCGCTGATCATCACGCTGCTGTCGAACTCCGATCCAAGCCGTGCCACCTCCTTTGCCGCCTATATCCAGATCATGCGGCTCGGCGGCGCCGAGATCGGTGTGGCACTGATGGGGACATGGTTGCGGGTGCGCGAGCAGGTCCATTCGTTTTATCTTGGCCAGAATCTCGCGGTCGGCGACGTCGATGTGGTGCAGAGACTGAAGCAACTCGGCGATCACTTCGCGGCCCACGGCACAGGCTCGGCGAAGGCGCGTGCAATTGGCACCCTCGCCGGCACCGTGCAGCGAGAGGCCAATGTGCTCGCTTATGCCGACGGTTTCTGGCTGTGCTTCTGGCTCGCGATAGCCGCGCTCGGTGTCGTCGCGCTGATCACCCGCGCGCCACCCGGCCCGTTCACGCCGGCACCGTTCGGCTTCGCCAGGATGCTGTTGCGCAAATGCGGGGTGCAGGTGAGCTGAGAGGTATCACCGCATCTGCCGCGCCGGCTCGATCAGCTCGGGCCGCGGGCCAGACAGACGCTTGTGCATGTGGACCATGAAGGCCATGCCGAAGATCGGCGTCGCCAGATTCACGATCGGGATCGAGACGAAGGCGGCGATGAACAGGCCGGCGGTGAAGATGGTGGCCGCATTGTCGCGCCGCATCGCCTTGGCCTCCTCCGGCGAGCGGAAGCGCATCGCCGCGAGCTCGAAATATTCACGGCCGAGCAGCCAGGCGGCAGCGAGGAAGAAGACCAGGAAGCCGGCGCCGGCGAACAACACCAGCGGCAACGCGATCAGATAGACCAGGATCGTCAGCAGCGCGGTCTTGACGCCCTCGTAGATCGCCTGGTTGAACGGCAGCGCGACGCCCGGCCGCTCGGCGGGATAATGCTCGCGCTCGACGACATCGGCGACGTCGTCGACGAACAGGCTCGCCACCAGCGAGGTGATCGCGGGCATCAGGAAGACGCCGCCGAACACGACGCCGAGGCCCGCCGCGATCGAGACGATCCACGACAGCACTTCGAGCGAAGAGTGCCAGCCCGGTCCGAGCAGGCCTTCCAGCCAGACCTCGCCATAGGTCGCAAACCAGCTGAGCAGCCGCTGCAGGCCGATCGCCAGCGCGGTGATCAGCACGAGCGCGAGCCCGATCGATCGCCACAGGATCGAGCGCATCGGCGGCGAGATCATTTGCGACAGCGCCTTCACGGCGGCATCCAGCATGGGGCACCCTCTCAGAAAACTACCTGCGAGAGGTAGACACCCAATGCGGCTTCGGCAAGGGAGGGTGGCTTGTCGCGATCTGTTGCGACCCTCCCTGGAGGGGGAGGGTCGGCACGTGATCGAGCGAAGCGAGATCGCGCGACGGGGTGGGGTGATCTCTCCACTCGGGCCCTGTGCGTCGCGGAGGGACCGTCACCCCACCCCGTTCGCGCTACGCGCGATCGACCCTCCCCCTCCAGGGAGGGTAAGATCCGGTCTACCCATGCCGATGCCCGTGCTTGCGTCCCTTCGCCTGCTTGCCTTCGCCGGTCGGGATCATCACCACGCGGCCGTAGCGCACGCCGCGTTCGGCGATGATGTGGTCGGCAAAATGCCTGACCTCGGAGGCGTCGCCCCGCAGTGCCGTCATCTCCATGCAATTGTTGTCGTCGAGATGGACGTGCAGGGTCGCCAGCGCGAGGTCGTGGTGGCCGTGGAATTCCTGCACCAGGCGTTTCGACAGATCGCGGGCGGCGTGATCGTAGACATAGACGAGGCCGGCGACGCAGGCGCCGGTCTGGGCGGTGCCTTCGGCGCTCTGTTGCAGGCCGGCGCGGGCGAGATCGCGGATGATCTCGGAGCGGTTCTGGTAGCCGCGCGCTTCGGCCGCCGCGTCGATCTCCGCCAGGAGGTCGTCCTCGATCGTGATCGTGATTCGCTGCATCAGATGCTCTCCGGGCTACGATTCCAGCTCGCTTGTCTCACAGCCGCGTCGCCCGCAGCCGCAGCGCATTGCCGACCACGCTCACCGAAGACAGTGCCATCGCAGCCGCAGCGATGATCGGCGAGAGCAGCACGCCGAAGGAGGGATAGAGGATGCCGGCCGCGATCGGAATACCGGCGGCGTTGTAGATGAAGGCGAAGAACAGGTTTTGGCGGATATTGCTCATGGTCGCCTGCGACAGTTTTCGTGCACGCACGATGCCGGTGAGGTCGCCCTTGAGCAGGGTGACGCCCGCGCTCTCCATCGCGACATCGGTGCCGGTGCCCATGGCGATGCCGACTTCGGCGGCGGCCAGCGCCGGAGCATCGTTGACGCCGTCGCCGGCCATCGCGACGCTGCGCCCGGCCTTTTGCAACTTGGTCACTACAGCGCTCTTCTGGTCCGGCAGCACCTCGGCCTCGACCTCGGCGATGCCGAGCCGGCGCGCCACCGCCTCCGCCGTAGTGCGGTTGTCGCCGGTCAGCATGATGACCTTGATGCCTTCGGCCGCGAGCGCCTTCAGCGCCTCCGGCGTCGAGGCCTTGACCGGATCGGCGATCGCGAACAGGCCGGCGAGAGTGCCATCGACGGCCATGTTGATCACGGTCGCGCCGTCGCCGCGCAGCCGTTCGGCTTCAGTGTCGAGCGTCCCGGTGTCGATACCGATCGACGTCAGATATCTGGCGTTTCCGAGAACGATGGTCTTGCCGTCGACCTTGCCGGTCGCGCCCTTGCCGGTCGGCGAATCGAACTCTTCGACCTGGCCGAGGGTGAGCTGCTTCTCCTTGGCCGCGCGCACGACGGCGTCGGCGAGAGGATGCTCGCTGGCGCGCTCGACGCTGGCCGCCATGCGAAGGATGTCATCTTCCGCAAAGCCGGCCGCCGGCACGATCGCGACCACCTTGGGCTTGCCCTCGGTCAGCGTGCCGGTTTTGTCGACCACCAGCGTGTCGATCTTCTCCATCCGCTCCAGCGCCTCGGCGTTCTTGATCAGCACGCCTCCTTGCGCGCCGCGGCCGACGCCGACCATGATCGACATCGGGGTCGCCAAGCCAAGCGCACAGGGGCAGGCGATGATCAGCACGCTGACGGCGGCAACGAGGCCGAAGGCAAGCCGCGGCTCCGGTCCGAACCAGGTCCAGGCACCGAAGGCGGCGATGGCAACGACAATCACCATCGGTACGAACCAGCCGGCGACCTGATCGGCCAGGCGCTGGATCGGCGCGCGCGAGCGCTGCGCGTCCGCGACCATCTGCACGATCTGCGACAGCAGCGTCTCGCGTCCGACCTTGTCGGCGCGCATGACGAAGCTGCCGGACTGGTTCAGCGTGCCGGCGATGACTTTTGCGCCGCTCTCCTTGGTGACTGGCATGGATTCGCCCGTCACGAGCGATTCGTCGAGCGAGGAGCGGCCCTCCAGGATGACGCCGTCGACCGGCACCTTCTCGCCGGGGCGAACGCGCAAATGCTCGCCGGCATGGAGCGCATCAATCTCGACCTCGTGCTCGCTGCCATCGGCATCGACGCGGCGCGCGGTCTTTGGTGCGAGCTGGAGCAGCGCCTTGATCGCGCCCGATGTCGCATCGCGGGCGCGCAGCTCCAGCACCTGGCCGAGCAGCACCAGCACGGTAATGACGGCGGCTGCCTCGAAATAGACCGCGACCGCACCCTCATGGCCGCGGAAATTGGCGGGGAAGATCTGCGGCGCGACGGTGCCGATGATGCTGTAGACATAGGCGACGCCCGTGCCCATCGCGATCAGCGTGAACATATTGAGGTTGCGCGTCAGCAGCGACTGCCAGCCGCGGACGAAGAACGGCCAGCCGGCCCACAGCACCACGGGGGTCGCGAAGACGAGCTGGATCCAGTTCGACAGCGTCTGATCGATCCAATTGTGCGGGCCCGCGAGGTGACCGCCCATCTCCAGCACCACGGCCGGCAGCGCCAGCGCGCCGCCGATCCAGAACCGCCGCGTCATGTCGGCGAGCTCGGGGTTGGGACCGGTCTCCAGGCTTGCCACTTCCGGCTCCAGCGCCATGCCGCAGATCGGGCAGCTGCCGGGACCGACCTGGCGGATCTCCGGATGCATCGGACAGGTGTAAATCGTGCCCGCGGGCATCTCCGGCGCGGGCGCCTTGTCCTTGGCGAGATATTTGGCGGGATCGGCGGCGAACTTGGTGCGGCAGCCGGCCGAGCAGAAATGGAAGGTCTCGCCGTGATGGTCGAAGCGGTGCTTCGAAGTCGTGGGATCGACAATCATGCCGCAGACGGGATCGTGCACCTTGCTGGCCGCATCGCCATGGTCAAGCGCGTGATGATGGCCGTGGCCGGCATGATCGCCGTGCCCGCCGCAGCAGGAGGACGCCGCCGGCTTGGCTGCTTCGGTCTTGGCCGGTTCAGTCTTGGCCGCTTCCGTCCTGGCGGAACAACCGCATCCGGAATGTCCGTCCGCGCCCTGATGATGCCTATGTTCGTTCATTGCCCTTGCTCCGGCCTTGTACCCTGGGTCTTGCAACCCATACCCGGTAGGGGTATATAGACCCCATGCGCAAGGACATCAAGGCATCTGTCGGAAAACGCCTCGGCCGGATTGAAGGCCAGGTTCGCGGCCTCTCGAAAATGGTAGAAGAGGACCGCTACTGCATCGACATCGTGACGCAGATCTCTGCGGTGCGTGCCGCACTGCGCCGGGTCGAGGAAGAGGTCCTGAAGGACCACGTCGCCCATTGCGTCGAGCACGCGATCGCGAGCGGCGACAAGGCCGACCAACGCGAGAAGATCGCGGAGCTGATGGCGGTGATCGGACGGGCGGAGCGGTAGGTCTTTACGTCTGTCATTGCGAGCGAGGCAATCCAGACTGTCCCGAAGACGTAGTCTGGATTGCTTCGTCGCAAGAGCTCCTCGCAATGACGGTTACTGAGGAGAGGTTGCGCCACACTCACAGCCGTCGTCCCTGCGAACGCAGGGACCCATAACCCCAGGGAAGGGTTTGACGAAGACTGGGAGTTCGGGATTTCTACCGGCGCAGCCGATAGATCACGCGGTATGGGTCCCTGCTTTCGCAGGGACGACGGCCGTTACGCCGCCCTCTCGCGTACCCGGCCACGCCGCCTCGGGCGGTACATCGCCAGCTTCTTCAGCAACGGGACATGCCCGGAGACGGGCACGTTTTCAGCCGCCTCCGCAGCTTGCGCACTCATTTGCGCAGCCGGAATTTCAGCCGGCGCTTCTTGGTCAACCGCCTCAGGAACGAGCGGCGGCGCACTGATCGTTTCTGGAAACACACTGAATGTGCCCGCTACCTCCTCGAGCGGCTTCTGCTTGTCGGCCCAGTGCAGGGCGGTGTAGTCGAACCCGTGCACGATGGTGGGTTTGACGACTTCGAAATAGGGCGAGATGTCGAAGTCGCGGGGCATGTAGAGCGAGGAATCGCGGATGTGCAGGATGTCGCGGCGGGCGGCGCGGCTGCCGGCCTTGGTGATCTTCGGCAGGATCGGATAGCGCACCGCGTCGAACGCTTGTGCGATCAGCGCCGAGCAGATGATCTTGGTCGGATCGCCCGAGCCGATCGCGATCATGCGCCGCCGCCAGCGTTGCGGTATCGGCAGCGGGAACAGGAAGCGCATGAGGTCGACGATGTTCTTGGTGTCGTAGCCGAAGCCGATGCGGTTGATCGCATAGCGGCAGACCGTGGTGCGGTCCTCATAGGACAGCCCGACCGGACGGCAGAGGCGGGTGTGATAGGGGAAGTATTTCGACAGCGGCGCAGAGGTGACGCCTTCGCCGATATTGGCCTCGATCAGCACATGCGGCTCGCCGTTGGGCTCTTCCGCGCCCTCGATCGGACCGACATAAAGCGCGGCATGCGACCAGGTCGACTGCGTCAGATATTTGATGATGCCGGAGATGCGGTTGTTGCCCTCGACCAGCAGCACATCACCGGGCTCGATCACGCCGCGCAGGTGCTCCGGGTCGCTCGGCGTGAACGGCTCGTAGCCCGGCACCTCCTTGGAGAGGTACGCGGCAATCAGCTTGCCGACTGAATCTAGGGCCGTCCCCATCTCAAACTCCCCCCACGGCCTTTTCCGGCCGCCTTTTTTCCTTCTCTATCATGGTCGAAACATGTTGCAATTCGGTTCATCACTCCGTGAGATCAAGCACGATTGATTCACCATGATGGTTGCTGTGCAACATCAGATGCGGCAAGGTTCGCGGGCTGTTCCCGTTTGCCGCAAGCCCCCGGAAACCATGACATGACAATCACGCGCCGCGGCTTCCTTTCGGCGTCGGCGGTTCTTGCCGCGATGCCGGCCCTGCGCGCAAACGCCGCGACTCTGCCGCGCGAGACCGACATCGTCGTGATCGGTGCGGGGGCCGCGGGAATCGCCGCGGCGCGGCGCATCATGGCGACGGGGCGCAAGGTCATCGTGGTGGAAGCGGCGTCCCAGATCGGCGGCCGCTGTATCACTGACAGCACGACCTTCGAAGTGCCGTTCGACCGCGGCGCGCGCTGGATGCACAACCCCGACACCAATCCGATGATCCGGCTGGCGCGCAGCGCCGGGCTGGATGTACTGCCGGCACCGTCGGGTCAGAAGATGCGCATCGGCCGCCGCAACGCGCGCGCGGGCGAGACCGAGCAGTTTTTGGCGGCGCTGGTGCGTGCCAACCGCGCCATCGACGAGGCCGCGCGCGGCAAGCTGGATTCCTCTTGCGCGTCCGTGCTGCCGAAGGATCTCGGCGACTGGGCGGGCGCGGCCGAGTTCATGCTGGGCGCAAGCTTTGCCGGCAAGGACCTGAAGGAGCTGTCCGCAATCGACAAGGGACGCGCGCAGGACCGCAATGCGGCGATCGCTTGCCGTCAGGGCCTCGGCACGCTCATGACCAAGCTCGGCGAGCAGGCGCCGGTGGCGCTCTCGACACCGGCGAGCCGAATTGCCTGGAGCAACCGCGACGTCAGCGTGGAGACGCAAGCCGGCAAGATTGCCGCGCGCGCCGCCATCATCACGGTCTCGACCAACGTGCTGACATCGGGCGCGATCAAGTTCACGCCCGACATTCCCAAACGAACGTTAGACGCGGCATCAAAACTCGGCCTCGGCAGCTACGATCGCATCGTGCTGCAATTGCCGGGCAATCCGCTCGGCCTGTCGCGTGACGATATCCTCATCGAGCAGAGCAATTCGACGCGCACCGCGCTCATGTTCGCCAATATCGGCGGCTCCTCGCTGTGCTCGATCGACGTCGGCGGCTCGTTCGGGCGCGATCTCTCCGAGCAAGGCGAGAAGGCGATGGTCGCCTTCGCCAGGGAATGGATCACAAAACTGTTCGGCAGCGAGGCCGCGGTCGCCGTGCAAAAGACCAGCGCGACGCGCTGGAACGCCTCGCCCTACGTCATGGGTGCGATGTCGGCCGCCTCACCCGGCGGCCAGCTCTCGCGAAAAATCCTGGGCGAGCCGATCGGCAATGTGTTCCTCGCCGGCGAGGCCACCCACGAGACGCTGTGGGGCACCGTCGACGGTGCCTGGGAAAGCGGCGAGCGCGCCGCGGACGCAGCCTTGCGCAAGATCGGTGCGCTCAAGGACGATTCGGCGGATGTGCCGACGCAGTCGACGAAGAAGCGGCGGGCGCCAAGGCAGTAGGGCAATCAAGCCGCAACACACTCCGCCGTCGTCCCTGCGAACGCAGGGACCCATAACCACATGACGTGGTTCGGTGAAGACTGGCAGTTAAGAGATCTTCGTCGGTACGGCCACCTGTGCTTAATCGATAGATCACGCGGTATGGGTCCCTGCGTTCGCAGGGACGACAGCGGTGGTTACCGCAACACCCCGTCCAGCACCGGCAATCCCGCGATCACCGCCATCGCAATCAGCCCGTAGCAGATGCCGCGAAACATCCGCTCACTCGCACGGCCGAACAGCGAGGCCCCAAACGCGACGCCGATCGCATAGACCGGGCCGACGATGAGCGAGAGCACGAGCGACTCGCGGCTGATCAGGCCCGTGGTCGCGTAACTGATCATTGAGAAAAAATCAGACGCGCCGAAGAACAGCACGATATTGGCGCGGGCGACGATCGGCGCGATCGGGCGGCCGAGCCAGTAGCCGACGATCGGCGGGCCGCCGGTCTGCGCGAGGCCACTACAGAAGCCCGAGAGGCTGCCGATGCCGACCGAGAGCCAGGCGTGGTCCTTGCCCCGATAGCGCCAGCCCGACAGCAGCAGAAGCAACAGCGCCGCGACGAAGCAGGAGATGATCCAGCGCGTGGTGACGGGCTCGAGCACACTGAGGAAATAGGTGCCTACGGGCACGCCGAACAGCGCGCCCAGCACGATCACGGCGGTGGCCTTGCGATCGGCCTTGCGCCAGGCGTCGGGCAGCAGCGGCGCCGCCGCGACGAAATCGATCACGAGCAGCAGAGCTGCCACGAGCCGTGGCGCCGCGATGCTGCTCGCCAGCGGCATGAAGATCAGCGCCGAGCCGAAGCCGGAGAAGCCGCGCGCGGTGCCCGAAACGAAAGCGACGGCGCAGAGCGCCATCGCAATGGTGAGGCTGACGTCCTTTGGGAGGAAGTCCGTAAGGGTCATGCTCTATGATTCTGGAGCATGACGTTGTCCGAAGACCGTTTCACACTTTTCGGCATCATGCTCTCAAGACGCCGCCGGTCTTCTTCGTGACCTCGGCCACGATCTTTCCGGCCACGGCCTCGATCTCCTGATCGGTCAAGGTCTTCTCGCGCGGCTGGATCGTCACTGCGATCGCGATCGACTTCTTGCCGTCGTCGATGCCCTTGCCTTCGTAGACGTCGAACACGTTCACGCCGGTGATCAGCTTCTTGTCGACGCCTTGTGCCGCGCGCACGATGTCGCCGGCCTTCACGGCGCGGTCGACGATGAAGGCGAAGTCGCGCGACACCGGCTGGAATGCCGACAGCTCGATCACGGGCTTGGCGCGGGTCGGCTTCTTCTTCGCCTCGGGGATGCGGTCGAGGATCACCTCGAACACCATCAGCGGGCCGTCGGCGCCGAGCGCTTCGAGCGCGCGGGGATGCACCTCGCCGAAAGTGCCGAGCACGTTCTGCGGCCCGATCTGGATCGTGCCGGAGCGGCCCGGATGCAGCCACGCCGGCCCGCCAGCCACGATCTGCAGCGCCTGCATCGGCGCGCCGGCGGCGGCCAGCACGGCGAGCGCATCGGCCTTGGCGTCGAACACATCGGCCTGTGCCGAACCCGACCAGTGCCGCCCCTGACCTTCCGACGAAGCAAAGCCGCGGCGGACGCCGCTTGCCGCCATGAACTGATCCTGCGGGCGGTCGCCCTTGAAGACCTGACCGACCTCGAACAGCGCGACATCGCCAAAGCCGCGATCGGCATTGGCCTGCGCCGCCGCGATCAGGCCCGCCAACAGGGTCGGGCGCATGTCGGACAGATCCGACGCGATCGGGTTGGCGACCTCGAGCTCACGCTGGCCGCCACCGAACAATTTTGCCGCAGGCTTCGTGATGAAAGACCAGGTCACCGCTTCGATGATGCCGCGGCTCGCGAGTGCGCGCTTGGCGCGGCGGGTGCGCAGCTGAAGCGGCGTCAGCACCGGTTTGCGCGCGTCCTCGCCGCGCTCGAACGGCGTCATCGGCACCTTGTCGACGCCGAAGATGCGGACGATCTCCTCGACGATGTCGGCCTTGCCGTGCACGTCGGAGCGCCACGAGGGCACCGCGACCTTCACCACCGGGCCCGGGCCCGCCATCATGAAGCCGAGATGGGTGAGGATGCGCTTCATCTCCACCTGCGGCACCTCGATGCCGGACAGACGCTTGACCTCGGTGACGGGGAAGTCGATCACGCGATCGTCGCCGAAGGCCTTGCCGACCACGACGGTCTCGGACGGCGCGCCGCCGCACATCTCCATCACCAGCTTGGTGGCGAGCTCCAGCCCCGGCACCATGAAGGCCGGATCGACGCCGCGCTCGAAGCGGTAGCGCGCATCCGAATTGATGCCGAGCTTGCGGCCGGTTTGCGCGATGTTGATCTCGTTCCACAGCGCCGATTCGATCAGCACGTCGGTGGTATCATCGTCGCAGCCCGAGGCTTCGCCGCCCATGATGCCGGCGAGCGATTCGACGCCGTGCTCGTCTGCGATCACGCAGATGTTGGGATCGAGATTATAGCTGCGGCCGTCGAGCGCCAGCAGCGTCTCGCCGTCGCGGGCGCGGCGCACGACGAGATTGCCCTTCACCTTCTTGGCGTCGAACACGTGCAGCGGCCGCGCGCGGTCGTAGGTCATGAAGTTGGTGATGTCGACCAGCGCGTTGATCGGACGCAACCCGATCGCGGTCAGCCGCTTCTGCAGCCATTCCGGCGACGGTCCGTTCTTGACGCCGCGCACGAGGCGGAGCGCGAAGCCCGGACACAAATTGGCGTCCTCGACCGTGACCTTCACGGGGCAGGGGAATTCGCCCTTGATCGGCTTGATGGCGGGGTCTTTGAACTTGCCCATGTCGGCGGCGGCGAGATCGCGCGCGATGCCGTGCACGCCGGTGCAGTCCTGCCGGTTCGGCGTCAGATTGATTTCGACCACGGGATCGCCGAGGCCGGCCCATGCGGCGTAAGCCGCGCCGATCGGCGCATCCGCCGGCAATTCCATGATGCCGTCATGGTCGTTGGAGATCTGCAGCTCGGCCGCCGAGCACAGCATGCCGCGGCTCTCGACGCCGCGGATGGTGCCGACACCGAGCGTGATGTCCTTGCCGGGAATGTAGGTGCCGGGCGGCGAGAACACGCTGACGAGACCCGTCCGCGCATTCGGCGCACCGCACACGACCTGCACCGGGGCACCGCCGTCGCCGGTGTCGACCATGCAGACGCGCAGGCGATCCGCGTTCGGGTGCTGCTCGGCCGAGATCACCTTCGCAATGGTGAAGGGCTTGAGCGCCTTCGCCTTGTCCTCGATGTTCTCGACCTCGAGCCCGATCATGGTGAGCTTCTCGGCGAGCTTGTCGAGCGGCTCGTCGGTCTCGAGATGATCCTTCAGCCAGGAGAGGGTGAATTTCATGGCTGTGTTTTCTCCACGGAGACGGTCTGCTCCCTCTCCCGCTTGCGGGGGAGGGTCGGGGTGGGGGCTCTCTCCGCGACGGTGGTCGCGATGGTTTCGAGAACGCCGCCACGATTTGTCATGACATCGAGATTGCTGAAGCGGAGCACCTTGAAGCCCATCGCTTCGATTGCGGTAGAGCGACGCGCGTCGGCGCGCTCGCCATCATTCGAGAAGTGTTGGCCGCCGTCGAGCTCGATGACGAGCTTGGCTGCGTGGCAGATGAAATCGGCGATGTAATTCTCGATCGGCACTTGGCGGCGGAAGCTCGCGCCGTTCAGTCGGTGGCCGCGCAGTTCCGACCAGAGGATCCGCTCCGCATCGGTTGAGTCGCGCCTGAGTGAGCGAGCATTGCCTCGCAGCTTGCCCGAGACCTTCCAGTCCGGATGTTCAGGATCGACCATTGGCAACCCCATCGAGGAGAGACCCCCACCCCAACCCTCTCCCGCAAGCGGGAGAGGGAGTCCGACCGTCGTTGCGGCTGGAGCAATTGTGTCCCAGCAGGCCATCACGAGCTCAGACCCCCAGCCAGCGTCGGCACCTCCAGCGGCTTGAAGCCGTAATGGGACAGCCAGCGAACGTCGCTGTCGAACAGCTGGCGCAGATCGGCGATGCCGTATTTCAGCATGGCGATGCGATCGATGCCCATGCCCCAGGCAAAGCCCTGGTACTCGTCGGGATCGATGCCGCAGGCGCGCAGCACGTTGGGATGCACCATGCCGCAGCCGAGGATCTCCAGCCAGTCCTCGCCCTCGCCGAAGCGGATCTCGCCCTTGTCGCGGCGGCACTGGATGTCGACTTCCAGCGACGGCTCGGTGAACGGGAAGAACGAGGGCCGGAAGCGCATGTTGATATGGTCGACCTCGAAGAACGCCTTGCAGAACTCGTGCAGGATCCATTTGAGGTGGCCGAGATGCGAGCTCTTGTCGATGACGAGACCTTCGACCTGGTGGAATTGCGGCGTGTGGGTCGCATCCGAATCGATGCGGTAGGTGCGGCCCGGGCAGATCACGCGGATCGGCGGCTTCTGGTTCAGCATGGTGCGCACCTGCACCGGCGAGGTGTGGGTGCGCAACAGCATGCGCGAGCCGTCCTCCTTCGGATGGAAGAAGAAGGTGTCGTGCATCTCGCGCGCGGGATGGCCTTCCGGGAAATTCAGCTTGGTGAAGTTGTAGTCGTCGGTCTCGATGTCGGGGCCTTCGGCGACCGAGAATCCCATGTCGGCGAAGATCGTCGTCAGCTCGTCCCAGACCTGGCTCAGCGGATGGATGCGTCCGGCGTCAGTCGGCGCATCGCGCAGCGGCAGGGTGACGTCGATGGTCTCGGACGCCAGCCGCGCATCGAGCGCCGCCGATTTCAGCACGTCGCGCCGCGCGGCGAGCGCTGCGGTGACTTGGTCCTTGGCCTGGTTGATCGCGGCGCCTTGCGTCTTGCGCTCGTCCGGCGACATCTTGCCGAGCGTTGCGAGCAGCGCGGAGATCGAGCCCTTCTTGCCGAGCGCTGCGACACGCACGGCTTCCAGCGCGGCCTCGTCGGTGGCGGCCGCGATGTCGGCGATGATCTGGGCTTCGAGCTTGGCAAGATCGGTCATGGCAATCCCTTTTGGCCAGGATGCTGAGCCGATGATCCTAGCTCGCCACACCCGGCATCGCGCCGGGCATCCACGTTTGAGAAGTGTATTTGCGCGAGAGATGATGACGGCCGGGGCAGCAAAGCGCGAGACGCGCCCCTGCCCAGGCCCTCATAAGTCGAACGCAGTGGAGAACGGCTTACGCCGCCAGAGCGGCCTTGGCCTTCTCGGCAATCGCCTGGAACGACGCGGGCTCGTTGATCGCGAGATCCGACAGCACCTTGCGGTCGACGGTGATGCCCGACTTGGCGAGACCGTCGATAAATCGGCTGTAGGTCAGGCCGAACGGACGCACCGCGGCGTTGAGGCGCTGGATCCAGAGCGCGCGGAAAGTCCGCTTCTTGCGCTTGCGGTCACGGAAGGCATATTGCATCGCCTTCTCGACCGCCGGCTTGGCGGCGCGGATGGTGTTCTTGCGGCGGCCGTAGAAACCCTTGGCGGCCTTGTAGACTTTCTTGTGCTTGGCGTGGGCGGTCACACCGCGTTTGACGCGTGACATGACAAAAATCCTTCAGAGATGACTTCGGTTTTCGGATCGCCGCGGGACATGCGGCGCTGGCGGCAATGATCGTGGACGCGATCAGGCGTTCGGCAAGAAGTACTTCTTGACGTTGTCGCCGTCGGTCTTGAACAGCACGCGGGTGCCGCGGAGCTGACGGATCTGCTTCTTCGTCCGCTTGATCATGCCGTGACGCTTGCCGCGCTGGGCGTGCATCACTTTGCCGGTGGCAGTCACCTTGAAGCGCTTTTTAGCGCCCGATTTGGTCTTCAGCTTGGGCATTTGGCTCTCCTAATGGCCACAGAGATCCGCCCGCGAAAGGCGGCTGGCCGTCAAAATGCTCGTTAGAGCGTTGATTGTGCTCAGGTTTTTACGAACAAGCGCAAAACCCGCACGAAACACCGCCACGGCAGCCCTTAATCAGCCGGGCGATGAAGGCTGGGCTTATGGCAGAGGACAAGCCAATTGGCAACGATGAACCGCCGGAACCTGCCCGGCGACTATCCGGAATTGCAACCCATATGTCCAAGCCGTGTCGCCTGGAGCAGGACCCAAATGGCCCGTTTTTCCCAATCGCACTCCTCTTTGACTGCTTTCGCCCGTCCGCGCCGTCTGGCGCTGCTCGCCATGCTTGCCGCAGCCGCGATGCCCTCGACCGCCGACGCCCGCATGGGCGGCTATGACGGCATCTGGAATGTCACCTTCGCGACCACGCGCGGCAATTGCAGCTCCGGCTACAGCGTTCCCTTCACCGTGACCGGCAGCCGGGTGTCGTCCGCCGGCGGCGGCCGGGTCTCCGGCAAGGTCAAGCGCGGCGGAGCTGTGGCGGTCCAGGTCTCGGTCGGCGCCTCCCATGCCAGCGGCGGCGGCCGGCTCGCCGGCGTGCACGGCGCGGGCTTGTGGAGAGGCGTCATCTCCGGCGACCAATGCAGCGGCACCTGGCAGGCGACGCGAACCTGACACGCAAACGGCCCGCCGGAGATCCGGACGGGCCGTTGAATTCTCAGTCCTAACGAGCCGGCGTCAGCGCGGCGCCAGCACCATGACGACCTGACGGCCCTCGAAGCGCGCGTCCTGCTCGACCTTGGCGAGCTCGGCGACGTCGGTCTTGATCTTGTCCAGAAGCTTGGTGCCGATCTCCTGGTGCGCCATTTCGCGGCCGCGATAGCGCAGCGTGATCTTGACCTTGTCGCCCTCTTCGAAGAACCGCTGCATCGCGCGCATCTTCACGTCGTAATCGTGGTCGTCGATCATCGGGCGGAGCTTGATCTCCTTGATCTCGACGATCTTCTGCCGCTTGCGGGCTTCGGCGGCTTTTTTCTGGGCCGAATACTTATACTTCCCGTAGTCCATGATCTTGCAGACGGGAGGGCTGACGTTCGGGGAGATCTCGACCAGATCCATGCCGGCTTCCTGGGCCATCCGGATGGCCATGACGGTCTCGACCGTGCCTTTGTTGTCACCGGCCTGATCGATCAGCTGGATCTGCGCATTGCGAATATCATCATTGATGCGCGGCCCATCTTTGCTGGCGACGGGCGGGGCTTTATTGGGACGGCGAATGGGTGGTTCTCCAAAGTTGTGAAAGAGGCTGCTATTTTGCAGGAAGATGCGTTTGCCGGCAAGCAATTCGCTCGTGCGCGAAACGAAAAACCCTCAAATGCGAGGTATTTCGGCCACGCCTGGGCACGCTGACCGACATAGACACCTTGCTTCCGTTCCGCAAGCGTCCCAAAGGGACAATGCCGGTCTCCGGCGCTGCGGACTACGACCCGACAGCTCAAACCGCACAGCCAGGGTAAACGTTCCATGAGCCATGCAATTCCCGATGCCGTGCTCGACTCCATCGACGTGGGTGAAGGCCCGTCAGCACGCAGGATCGCGGTGCGCAGCCGGCGCGGGCAGGGGCCCGGGCTGGTCTGGCTCGGCGGATTCAAATCCGACATGCAGGGCAGCAAGGCCCTGGCACTGGACGCCTGGGCCCGGGATCACGGCCGCGCCATGGTCCGGTTCGACTATTCCGGCCACGGAGAATCCGGCGGCGATTTCGCCGATGGAACCATCGGACGCTGGCTGGAGGAGTGCGTGGCGGTGTTCGAACGGTTCTGCGATGGCCCGCAGGTCCTGATCGGCTCCTCCATGGGCGGCTGGATGGCGCTGCTGCTCGCGCGCGAGATCAGGAAGCGTTCTGGCGCGGCCTCGCTCGCGGGCTTGGTGCTGATCGCGCCGGCGCCGGACTTCACCGAAGAGCTGATGTGGAAGAATTTTTCGCCGGCGGTGAAGCAGGAGATCGAGACCAAGGGTCTCTGGCTGCGGCCATCCGAATATGGCGATGGCTCGCCCTATCCGATCACGCGGAACCTGATCGAGGAAGGCCGCAATCATCTCGTGCTCGGCAGCGCCATCGATCTCGGCTGCCCGGTCCGCATCCTGCAAGGTGCGAAGGATCCTGATGTGCCCTGGCAGCACGCCTTCGCGCTGACACATCGTCTGCCGGCCGACGACGTCGTGCTGACCATGATCCAGGACGGCGATCACCGCCTCTCCCGCCCGCAAGACATCGCGCGCATTCTTGCCGCGGTGGCTGAGATCGCGTGAGGTGTCTCTAAACAATCGGTGTCATCGTCAGCGAAGGCGGACGATCCAGTATTCCAGAGGCGGTCCTTTCTAATCGAGAAGCCGCGGCGTACTGGATGCCCCGCCCCCGTGCGCAATTGCGCACTAGGCGGGGCATGACGAAGAAATTGGGAGACACGCCAATGACCACCACCGCCATGCTGCGCGCCTTCTGCGATGCGGTCGAGCAGCGCAACGGCAGAGCATTCGCCGAGCTGTTCACCGAGGACGGCGTCTATCACGACGTGTTCTACGGCGCCTTCGCAGGCCGCGAGAAGATCGCCGCGATGATCGACGACTGGTTCTATCGCACGGCGACCGATTTCCGCTGGGACATGCACGATCCCGTCACCGACGGCACCACGCTCTATGCGCGCTACACCTTCAGCTATCGCTCGATCTTGCCAGAGGCGGACGGCGCGCGGGCCATGTTCGAGGGTGTCGCGATCATGACGCTGAACGGCGGCAAGATCGTGAGCTATCACGAGGTCGCCAATACCGCGCCGGCGTTTGTCGACCTGAAGTTTGCGCCGGAACGGATTGCCAAGATCGTCGCCAAGCAGGGCGCGGCGCTGAAGGCGCGGCCGGAGATGCAGCGGCATTCGAAGTAGAGGCGCAACTCTCTCCTCTTGTCATTCCGGGCTCACGCTTCGCGTGCCCGGGAATGACGAATGAAGAAAGCTCCTATCGCTTCGACGGATTGGCCATCGGCTTGCGCTGCGCCAGCGCGGCCACCGTCGCGGTGCCGATCGGGCCCTGTTCGTCATAGAGCCAGCATTCGCCGATCGCGACGCCGTCGGTGGCGTGGTGGTTCACCACCTCGAAGCCGATCCAGTTCGTCACCGGCAAGCGGTGCAGATAGATCGTCACGTCGCTGTTGATGTAGCCGAGCCCGTTGTCGCCGGCATTGGCAAACGGGCTGGCGAAATCGGCGCCGGTGGCGACGTGGACGAACGGCGTCATCGGCACGCCCGCGACGAGCTCGCGCACCTCGCTCATCCAGAGTCTTCGCGGACCGAGCGAGCCCATGTGACCCACGATCGGCCGCGTCGTCCATTTGCCGTTCATGCCGAGCCGGGGATCGCTGGGTTTTGGAATGTCGGCCGGCTTCGGCACGTCCCAGTTCAGCGGCGACCAGACATTGCCATCAGGATTTTGCGTCTTGCGCAGCAGCTGGCATGAGGCCCGCGCCATGCTGACACCGCCGGAGACGAATTCCGCCTCGACCACGCGGATGCGCAAGCCGTCGCGCACGAGGCGCGTCGTCACCTCGATCGGCTTGTCGATGGTCGGCAGCCGAAACATGTCGACGGTGAGCCGCGCCGGCACCAATTCGGGACTGGAATGGCGCTCCTCGATGGCGAAGCCGAGCAGCCCGACGACGACGCGTCCATGCAGCGATTTCGGATCCCACGGACCGTTGGCGGCTTCCGTCGGATGGAATGTGTCGCCATCGCGGGTGAAGAAAGGCAGGTTTGTCATGCCCGCGACTTTGCGGGAATGGATGGGGAAATCAAGAGTGGTGAAGCGCGCGCACCGTGACCACAACAAGGGTGTCATCGCCCGCGAAGGCGGGCGATCCAGTACTCCGAGACGGCGGTGATTCAGTCGAGAAGCCGCGGCGTACTGGATTCCCCGCCTTCGCGGGGAATGACGGCGGTGGGTTAGGAAGCGGCCTGCCACTCCTCGCGCACACCCTCGTCGTGTTCACTCGCGACTGCGGCAGACTTCATCGCCTCAAACTCTTCCCGCCCCACCAACTGCCCCAGCGCCCACACCGCAGCCCCGCGCACCAGCGGGCTCGCATCCTCCAGCAACCGTCGCGCTTCCTCGGCTAGCGCCGCCTCGCCCGAGTTACCGATCGCGATCAGCACGTTCCGCAAAAACCGATCGCGGCCGATGCGCTTGACCGGCGACTTCGTGAACAGCGCACGAAATGCGGCGTCGTCGAGCCGTGCAAGCTCCGCAAGTCCAGGCGCGCGCAATTCGCTGCGTGCGGCGAGCTTGGCTTCGCGCCCCTCCTGCGCAAACTTGTTCCAGGGACACGCAGCGAGGCAATCGTCGCAGCCATAGATGCGATTACCGATGGCTTTGCGAAACTCGTGCGGGATCGGTCCCTTGTTCTCGATGGTGAGATAGGAGATGCAGCGCCTCGCATCGAGCTTGTAGGGCGCGGGAAACGCCGCCGTCGGGCAGATGTCGAGACAGGCCTGGCACGAGCCGCAATGATCGATCTCGGCAGCGTCGCGAGGCAGTTCCAGCGTGGTGTAGATCGCGCCGAGGAACAGCCACGAGCCGAACTCGCGCGAGACGAGGTTGGTGTGCTTGCCCTGCCAGCCGAGACCCGCGGTCTGCGCCAGCGGCTTCTCCATCACCGCGGCGGTGTCGACGAACACCTTCACGTCCGACGGCGCGGTCGCGACCAGCCAGCGCGCCAGCGCCTTCAGCCGCTTCTTGATGAGATCGTGATAGTCGTCGCCCTGCGCATAGACCGAGATCGCCGCGCGCGTGCCCTGCTCGAGGATCGCGAGCGGATCCTGGTCCGGGCCGTAATTGACGCCGAGCATGATCACCGAGCGCACGTCGCTCCACAGCCCGCGCGGATCGACTCGGCGTTCCGGCTGCGCCGCGAGCCAGTCCATGTCGCCATGGCCGCCGGAGGCGATGAATTCGAGGAAGTATTTTCCGGCACTCTCGATCGTGCCTGGCGCAGTGATGCCGATGCAGTCGAAGCCGAGCGCCCGCGCCTCGCGCGTCAGCGCCGCCTTCAGTTCAGTCGGATCGGAGTTCAGAAATCCAGGTCCACATAGGTCCGCGACGCCGGCACGCCGGCCAGCCATTCGCTCAGCAGCGGACGGAACGAGGGGCGGGATTTCACCCGCGCGTACCACGCCTTTGCTGCGTCGTCCTCGCTCCATGGCACGTCGCCCAGATAGTCGATCGCCGAGAGATGCGCCGCGGCGGCGAGATCCGCGTAAGTGAGCCGGTCGCCGGCGAGGAAATTACGCGTCTGCGCCAGCCAGCCGATATAGGCCAGATGATAGCGCACATTGGCCTTGGCGGCGCGCATCACGTCGGCCGAGGGCGGCCCGCCGCCGTTGTCCTCGCTCATGAAGCGCTTGTAAATGCGCTCGGTGACGAGAGGATGCGAGACCTCCTCGAAGAATTTTTCGTTGAACCAGGCCATCAGCCGGCGCACCTCGACGCGCTCGGAGATCGTCTCCGGCATCAGGCGCTTGGGTCCCATCTCGGCGCCATAGGCCTCGTCGACATATTCGGCGATGATCGCAGCGCCCGGGATCGGGGGCTGCTCGTCGTCCACCATCACAGGCGTCGTGCCTGCCGCATTGAGCAACAGAAATGCCTCGCGCCGCTCCCAGCTGCGCTCTTCGACCAGCTTGAGGTCGAGCCCGTATTCGCCTGCGATCAGGCGGATGAAACGCGAATGCGGACAGAACGGATGATGAAACAGCGTAAACATGAAGCCTTTGACTATTTGATGGTGCTTAAGATTCCATCAATGTTTGTGCGGCGCCACACTAGTCCTTCAAAACCGCGAGGCAAGGGCGTGATTTCGCATTTTGCGATTGCGGCATGGGGGCGAATAGGCGAGAAGAGCCCCGCTTTTCCAGCCGAAATGGACCGTAAATATGTCAGACGCAATACGGGCAGTGATCCTCGGCATCATCGAGGGTGTGACCGAGTTCCTTCCCGTGTCCTCGACCGGCCATTTGCTGCTCGCGGAACGCTTCTTCCATCTCGGTGAAGGCGCGTTCTGGGATTCGTTTACGGTTCTGATCCAGCTGGGTGCGATCCTCGCGATCGTCGGGCTGTACTTCAAGAAGCTCTGGGATGTCGTGATCGGCTTCTTCACGGGCGACACCTATTCGCGCCGCTTCGTGCTCGGCGTGCTGGTGGCGTTCCTGCCGGCCGTGATCGTCGGCCTCGTCGCCGGCAAATACATCAAGAGCGTGCTGTTCAATCCCTGGGTCGTCTGCTTCACGCTGATCGTCGGTGGCGCCATCCTGCTCTGGGTCGACAAGCTCGACCTCAAGCCGCGCGAGCATGACGCCACGAGGTTTCCGCTGCTGATGTATCTCTATATCGGCATCGCACAATGCGTGGCGATGATCCCGGGCGTGTCGCGTTCCGGCGCCAGCATTGTCGCCGCGATGTTCCTCGGCGCCGACAAGCGCGCGGCGGCGGAGTTCTCGTTCTTCCTCGCCATCCCCACCATGATCGGTGCGTTCGCCTACGACTTCTACAAGAACCGCTCCGAGATGACGATGGACCATATGGGCATCGTCGCGATCGGCTTCGTGGTGTCGTTCATCACCGCGATCATCGTGGTCAAGACGTTCCTGGAATATGTCACCCGGCACGGCTTCGTGGTGTTCGCCTGGTGGCGCGTCATCGTCGGCACGCTCGGCCTGATCGCGCTGGCGCTGGGGCGGTAGACTTATGGTCCGTAGCAGTTGGACCGGCGTTTTCAACGCAAAATAAGCTTTTGATCGGTAGTCAGTTCCAACGCCGGGCGGCGCGCGCCCGGCACAGGAGCTGAGCCATGACCCTCGTCAGCGGCTGGGGCCGTTTCCCGGTCGTCGATAGCGACGTGCTGCGCCCGCGCTCGTTCGCGGCGGTCGGCGAGGCTGTCTCGGCCGGCACCGTCGCGCGCGGCAACGGTCGTGCCTATGGTGATGCCGCGATCGGCACCGTCAGGACCGTTGCGATGACCGGCTTCGACCGGGTCAGGTCGTTCGATCCGGGAACCGGGCGCATCCGTCTCGAAGCCGGTATTCTCCTCTCGGACCTGATCGACACCTTTGGCCCGCGCGGCTTCCTGCCCTTCGTCGTGCCCGGTACCCGCTTCGTCTCGGTCGGCGGCGCCATCGCGGCCGATGTGCACGGCAAGAACCATCATTGCGAAGGCGGCTTCGGCCGCTATGTCGACAGCCTCCTGCTGCGCACCGGGCAGGGCGAGGTCATCGAGGCCTCGCGCGAACAGAACTCCGATGCCTTCTTCGCGACCGTCGGCGGCATGGGCCTGACCGGCATCATCCTCGAAGCGACGATGCGGCTGCGCCGGGTCGAGACCGGGTGGATCCGCGAGCGGGTGATCTCCGCGTCCGATCTCGATGCCGCGATGCGCGCGCTCGAGGCGGGCGATGCCGCGACCTATTCGGTGGCATGGATCGACTGCGTGGCACGCGGGCGCGATCTCGGCCGTTCGCTGATCTATCTCGGCGAGCACGCGGACAGAGGCGAACTGGCGGAAGGTGCCGATGCTTTTCCGGTCGGCAAGGAGTCTCGCCTCAGCGTGCCCGTCGACCTGCCGTCGATGGCACTGAACCGCACCAGCGTCCGCGCCTTCAACGAGCTCTACTATCGCATGGGCGCGCGGCGCGCCGGCGGCAGCCATGTGGTCTCGCTCTATCCGTATTTCTTTCCGCTCGACAGCGTCGGTGAGTGGAACCGCATCTATGGCAAGCGCGGCTTCCTGCAGCATCAATGCGTGATCCCGCAAGCCGGCGCGCGCGCCGTGCTCGGCGACATCCTCGATCGCGTCGCACGGCGCGGCGACGCTTCCTTCCTCGCCGTGCTCAAGAAGCTCGGCCAGGGCGACGGCATCCTGTCGTTCCCGCTGCCCGGCTACACGCTCGCGCTGGATTTCCCGGTGAAGGGCGACATCCTGAATTTCCTCGACGAGATCGATCGCCTGGTCGTCGCCGCCGGCGGCCGGCTGTATCTGGCGAAAGACGCGCGCCAGTCGCGCGCGACCTTCACGGCGGGCTATCCTGCCTTGCAGCGTTTCAACGCGATCCGCAAATCGCTCGATCCCGCCGGCAACATCCGATCGAAACTTTCACAGCGTCTGTTTGATGAGGTCTAGGCCGTGACGTCACGCAAATCTGTCTTGGTGCTCGGCAGCTCCTCCGACATCGGCCGCGCCGCCGCGCGTGCCTTCGCCAAAGCCGGCTACGATGTCGGCCTCGCAGGCCGCGACGTCGCCGCGCTGGAGCCTGACGCGGCCGATCTGCGCGCGCGCTACGCGATCGACGTCGGTCTCTACAAATTCGATGTGCTCGACACCGCCGCATTCGCTGGCTTTGTGAGCGGCCTGCCGGCATTGCCCGATGTCGTCATCTCGATCGTCGGCCTGCTCGGCGTGCAGGAGAATGCCGAGAGCGACCTTGCCCACGCCACGGCGGTCATGCGCTCGAATTACGAAGGCCCGTCGCTGATCCTCGGCGTGTTCGCCGAAAAATTCTTAGGCCGCGGCACCGGCACGCTTGTCGGCGTGTCGTCCGTGGCCGGCGATCGCGGCCGGGCCTCGAACTATGTCTATGGCTCGGCCAAGGCCGGCTTCTCCGCTTTCCTCTCCGGCCTGCGCGCCCGCGCCAGCCGTGGCGGCGTGCATGTCGTCTCCGTCAAGCCCGGCTTCGTCCGCACCAAGATGACTGATGGCATGAAGCTGATCGGCCCGCTCACCGTCGAAGCGCCGGTCGTCGGCGATGCGATCCTCAGCGCCGTCAAGAACAAGACCGACGTCGTCTATGTCAGCGGCAAATGGCGCCTCGTGATGCTGATCATCAAGACGCTGCCGGAAGCGGTGTTCAAGAAGCTGAAGTTTTGAGGCTGTAGCCGGGGCGGCGGTCTGCTCCCTCTCCCGCTTGCGGGGGAGGTGACACCCACCTCACACGCTCATACGCTGGAACTGACCGGCGGCGCGGAAGCGCCAGAGATATTGCGGGGCGATCGCCTCCAGCGAATCGCCTGTTATGCCGAGCCCTTCCAGCGTCAGGCTGGCGGCCTTCGCCGCATCCGAGACGACATTGTCACGCTCAAGCATCGTGACCTGGTCCGGCGTCAGCTTGAAGGCGCCCGGCGCGAATTGCAGGAAGTTCGCCTGGAAACGGGCGAGGCCGAACGGCAGCGGGATCAGCGCCGGCTTGCGCGCGGTGATCTCGAGGATGGCCTCGATGATCTCGCGCATGGTCAGCACTTCCGGCCCGCCGAGCTCGTAGGTCGCGCCCGCCTTGGCCTTGCCGTCGACGGCGTCCGCGATCGCGGTGGCGACGTCGCCGACATAAACCGGCTGCATCCTGGTCTCGCCGCCGATCAGCGGCAGCACCGGCGACATCCGGGCCAGCGCGGCAAACCGGTTGGTGAACTGGTCCTCGGGGCCGAACATCACGGAGGGGCGGAAGATCGTCGCCGAGGGCACCGCAGTCGACACCGCGGCTTCGCCGGCCGCCTTGGCCTTGGCATAGCGCGAGGGCGATTCGGCATCGGCCCCGATCGCCGAGACATGCACCAGGCTGGCGCCGGCCGCGGCCGCCGCCTTGGCGACGGTTTCGGCGCCCTTGGCCTGGACCGCGTCAAAGGTCTGCGCGCCGCTCTCGGTCAGGACGCCCACGAGGTTGATGACGACGTGCGAATCACGCAGCGCCGCCTCGACCGATGCCGGATAGCGCAAATTGGCCTGCACGGTGTGGACCTGCCCGACCTTGCCGGAGGGCTGGAGAAAGCCGGCCAGTTCCGGCCGCCGCACGGCGACCCGGACGCGGTAATCGCGCTTGCACAGCGCGCGGACGACATTCCGGCCCAAAAACCCCGATCCGCCGAAAACCGTGACGAGCGTGTCCAGATTCGATGCCATGGGAGCCGTTCCTGCGGAAAAGAGTGCGTCTTGTCAGGCTTGTATCGGGCCGGTTTGCGATGCGCAATCGGCATCCCGAAACAGGCTTCAAGCATGAATTGACAACGGCGTCACCGAACCGTAGTAACCGCCTCCGTGCCCCAAACGGCATGCCCAGGTGGTGGAATTGGTAGACGCGCTGGCTTCAGGTGCCAGTGGCTTAACGGCCGTGAAGGTTCGAGTCCTTTCCTGGGCACCATCGCTCCGCGATGTAGTTGATTTCGCTGAAGTCCCTGATAATCAAGGGTGATCGACCGTCTCAACTGGTACACAGAGACGGTGCACATGCTTCTGCGAATGGCTTCTCCTATCCGCCGCGACGGCTCCTCCGTTCATTACCTCCGAAAGCGCGTTCCCGCCGACCTGGCCGGTAAGGCGGTGGGCCTAGTGCTGTGCATCCCCGTTGGAGACAAGACCGCCACGGTTCGGGTCGGCCCGGACTGCAAGGTCAAGGTATCGCTGCGCACCCACGATCCCCGGGAGGCCAAGACACGGCAGGCCAAGGCACTCGCCTACCTTGATGATGTGTGGCGCTCGATGCGCGAAGCTCCTCGCCGCCTCACTCATCGAGAGGTCGTTGCATTGGCCGGCGAGGCCTACCGCCACGCCAAGAAGACCTGGGAGAACGATCCCGGCCGGGCAACGCTCTGGAACATGCTCCACCAAGCCGCCTGCAAGTGGGACGTTGACACCGCGAAACGTGAGATGGCCCCGTACGTTGCTGAGTTGCTCCAGCGGAAGGCCATCCAGATCGATGATGACACTCGGGCTCGGCTGGCTGCCGCCCTACATGACGCGTTCAAGGACGCTACGTCGCTGTTGGAGCGCAGAGGCCGAGGCGACTACGGCCCTGACCTTGTCGAGGCGCGGTTTCCTCAATGGGAAACGAACGTCGCTCCGATCGGTCAGGCGGGATTGACAGTGGCCACGCTCTTCGCAGGCTGGGAGTTGGAAAACCGGGCTGCTGGCGTCACTGAGAAGACCATCAGCGAGTACAGGTCAGTGCTTACCCGCTTCGTTGCCTTCGTCGGGTACGACGACGCCACCCGCCTAACCCCTCACGACATCATCGGTTGGAAGGACAAGCGTCTTGCGGACGGTCTCGCACCGAGGACCGTGAAGGACGTAGATTTGTCCGCAATGAAGTCGGTCTTCGGCTGGGGCGTTCGGAACCACAAGCTGCGCAGCAATCCCGCTCAGGGCATAACGTTGAAGGTCGGGAAGAAGAAGCGTGAGCGCGACAGGGGGTTCACCGCCGAGGAAGCAAACGCGATCTTGAAGGCGGCGCTGGATCACGTAGGGGCCGCGCAGGAACACAAGAAGACCACTGCGGCGAAGCGTTGGCTTCCCTGGCTGTGTGCTTACACCGGTGCCCGGATCGGCGAGGTTGCGCAGTTGCGCCGCGAAGACGTTCGACGCGAAGGCGACCACTGGATGGCGAAGATCACTCCAGAGGCGGGGCCGGTGAAGAACAAGGAGGCGCGGGAGGTGCCGCTACATCCGCATCTGGTAGAGCAGGGCTTCATTGACTTCGTGATGGCGTCCTGCGACGGCTACCTGTTCCTGACCGTCGCTAAGAGCGAAGACCCGCAAGGGAAGCTGCGGACGTTGAAAAATCGAATGGCTGAGTTCGGGCGAGCCGTCGTAACTGACGAGCGCGTCGCACCCAATCACGGCTGGCGGCATCACTTCATCACGAAGTGCCGGAAGTATCGCGTAGACCCAGAAAAGCGGCGCATGATCACCGGACATGCTGGCGAGAGCGTTGACGAGCGAGTGTATGGCGATCCGGCCGGACTGTATCAGGAGGTCTGCAAACTGCCCCACTATCAGGTGCCGATGTATTCTACGCCGCGGCCTTCGTAAGGTTGCATGACCCTGTCCAGCGATCCACGGGACGCTATACTGGCCGCTAGCATCACGAGTGGGGCGAGATCATGTACTTCCTCTTCCTGGATGAATCCGGTTCGCCTCCGAAGCCGGAAAAGGCAGAAGGCAAATACCTCGTCATTGGTGGATTGATAATCCCCGAGGGTGCTTGGCACCCCGTCGCCAAAGACTTCAAGAAGGCCACTGCCAATGTCAGAGGTGAACTGAAGTGGAAGTACTTCGGCACGGGAAACACAGAGAACTCGCTGTCGCACCTCAGTAAGGAGGACAAGGAGCAGGTACGGACGGATGTGTTTCGCACGATCACGTCCCGCAAGGCGATCAAGCTGATCTGTTGCGTAACGTCAGTGGAGGCCGCTTACAAGCGTCCGACGATCACGTCGCAGGACGACGTATACCATCTAACCTACAAGGGAGTGACGGAGCGGTTCCAGTACTTCCTACAAGACGCGACCCGAGTGACCGGACAATCTCAGTTCGGCATCGTCGTGTCAGATCATAGAATGGCGGCTGACGATGAGAAGCTGCGCACAAGACATCATGAACTCATCGACACTGAGGAACGATACACCGCGACCTATGCCAACATCATCGAAACGATCTTCTTTTCTCCCAGCGACGCCAGTGTCGGCCTTCAACTGGCTGACATGGTAGCAGGCGCGGTGCATCGATCATTCCAGCACGGCGAGAATCGTTTTGCCGAAGCAATCAAGGGCAGCTTCAGAACATCGCCTCAAGGGACGATCCCGGGCTTTGGATTGGTGCGAATGCCGATGCAGACCTTTGTCGCGCCGGGCTACCAAACATTTGTCTGAAGAGCCGTGGGGTGGAGGGTACTCGGGAGTGACCCCTTTCCGCCCCCAACGCGCTAAAGCCGCGCTCCCCACTGACCTTCTATATAAGTTATCTCATTGATTTGTCAATGTTTTATTTTCTCGAATCACGTCAGGGCCTTAGCGTGGCTTGCGCGTCATCCTTTCCCAACCCGTAGTCTCTTCCCAATGCTGCCCCGAGACCCCACTGTCGAGCCACCCCACCATCTCGTTGCGGGTTCCGAGCTGTAAGTAGACGCAAGCGCAGTACGAGCAGCGCATCAAAGGCCCCCGGTTGATCTCACGATAGGCATCGATCTTCCCCCGAGCCTCCGCCGGGATGGTCTCGTAGTAGGCAGGACTGATCTCCGACTGGCGATCTGATCCTGCGCGACAGTCTTCTGCGGGACAGTCGTATCGTGATTTGGTCAAGTGTCTCTCCCAAAGGTTTGACCACGCAAACACTGATCGTGGGCGGGCGTTCAATCGTGGATGTAAAAACACTGATTGGGCCAGGAAGATGTATCTAACGCAGACCGCTATGCAGCCCATGCCTTGAGCGCGGCTTGCGCTGCGGTTGGGTCTTCCTTGATACGGTAGATCGTCTGTCGGCTCAGGCCTGTCGCTGCAGCGATCTGCCCAACGCCTGCCGACTGCTCCAGCATGTTGCAGACCGATTCGAGCTGATCCTTGTCGAACGTCGGCTTCCGTCCACGATACTTCGTCTCGCCCGCCGTTGCCTTGGCAAGGGCGATGCCGCCGCGCTGCGCTTCCTTAATGGCTTCGGCGTTCGCCTGAGCGGTGGCGGCCATGAACGCAATGAGCGCGTCCCTGACGGCCTGCTGCATGGGGTCCTTCGTTGCGCCGTCGAAGGTGAGCCCGTTGATCACGGTGCGGATGACGACGCCGCGCCGCATGAACTCCCTGATGGTGTCGCACACGTCAGCGTAGTTGCGCCCGAGGCGGTCGATCCAGCGGACCACTAGGGTGTCACCGCTGCGCAGGATGTCGAACAGCCGCTTGCCCTCGGGACGTTCGGCAAGGCGGGTGCTGATCCCCGACACGCCGTGGTCCGCGACGACGCGATCGATCTTGAAGCCTGCAGCCTCCGCCCCTGTCCGCTGATGCTCGACGGTCTGGTCGGTAGTGGAAACTCGCGCGTAGAGGATCGTAGCCATGGAGGCCCTGCTGTCTGTTAGGGTTATGTCCGTTGAATATCGCGTCCGTTGAACGAAGTCAACCCTAACGGACGCATTCTTGGGGCAGTCTGGCGCGTCCGCACGGGCATGCCTCAGCGGACAGCCCCGAGAGCATCGGTAGGGGACAGAGATAGAAAAAGCGTCAAATCTGTCACCGTTAATCAGACCTCGATTGCGGGGTTCTCCGTTTTTGCGTATGTAGTCCGCATGACGAACTCTCAATCCCCAATCACGGAGATCGACTTCGACGACTTCATTGCCGTCGCGCCTTCGACCGACGTGGCCAAGCAGCAGGAGCCTCGGCCGGAAAGCCGGGTCGAAGCGCGCTATGGAGTTGCTGGGAAGGCTGGATGGTCGCCGGTGCCCGACGTGCTGCTGTTCAATCAGCACAAGCTGAAGATCACCGGCGACGATCTGATCGTGCTGCTCAACCTGATGGCGCACTACTACGTGAAGGACGAGATGCCGTTCATTCGGCCCACGACCATCGCCAAGCGCATGGGCGTCAGCCAACGGAAGGTGCAGCGCTCAATCGCCAGTCTCAGGAAGAAGGGCCTCATCCTCAAGGGTAAGCACAAGGAGAACGGGCAGATCATCCATGATCTGACACCGCTAATCGACCAACTACAGCCGTTCGGAGAGGAGCGGATCGCTACCCGTACGGCATGGCAATCGCAGCGTAGCTCAACTGGATAGAGCCATCGGTTTCGAGGGCCCGCCCCTAGAGGTCTGGGTGGGTCCGCCGATGAGATGCAGGTTCGACTCCTGCCGCTGCGCCCACAAGCCGCCGAGCCCCCCCAGGGGGAATCCCGCCGCACGATGGGGTGGAATGGGGGCTTCACAGTTTTCTGCCAAACTATCCGAGGACCGGGAGTAGCGACGGCATTAGCGACGCGCTGCTGTGTGAACGGCGCTAACGAGGGGTGAGACTTCAGTCGCTTCGCGAATGGGGCTATATCCCTCCACTTCCAAGGCTTTTCCGGCTGGCTGTTCACTGGAGCTGGGACAATGTCCCAACCATTAGAAGTCGTTGTTCGCCGGCATCGCGTGGAGCCCATTTTCACGCTCTTCAGCGGTCCACTGGGGGAGACTTTCCAGCCGGGTGAGCAGACGCCGAGCGTAGTCGAGGAGGGCCCGACGATCCTCTGAGGACATCCCTCGGGCTTCTGCGAGGGCATTGTCGAGGCTCATAGCGGCGAGCTGAAGGGGGCCGATCTCGCTCGGCTGGGGCGGCTTACCATCGTGATACTGGTCCTTGTTCTCACCGCCGTGCTGCACTGACATCTCCTTCGCGATCTTCGGATGATCCAACTCCATCCAACGGTTCAGGGTCCGGTAGCTGACAGCGCCGTTCAACTCGCTTGCCATCTCGCGGTAGGACTTGAGGCGACCGTTCGACCTGTAGTGCCGGCGAGCCGTGATGTAGGCCTTGAAGACGTTACGCACTTCCTTGGGCTTGAGGGGTAGACCGTGAGCGAGGTTCGCGCTTGCCGCGGCCCAGCGGGCTTCGCTCATCGACATCTCGGTGATGTTCGCTTCCACGCTGTCGCGTTCGAGGAGTTGAAGAGCTTTCACTCGGTGCCAGCCGTCCACGAGACGAAGCACTCCGTCCACCATCGCGATCTCGATGGGCGGCAGCTTGCCTTCGTTCTTGTAGACCGCTTGGTAGCGTCTGACGGTAGTGGGGTCGATCTTGGCGCGGACCTGCCAGTCGTCGCGAATAGCAATGTCGGCGATCTTGATGACATCCCACCGGGATGTCTTTTCGGTCTCTGTAGGGATGGCGGCGGTGTTCTGAGGTGTTTTGTTATGTCGCATGTTCAGGGATGCTTGAAGCGCCCCCAGGAGGGGCCCGTCCTGAACGGCTGAAGATCAGCCACGGACGCCTGAGGGGACGCGGTGGGTTGGTGATGATTGAGGACGGAAGAACGCTAGCCCCGATGGCATCGAGGGCCTGCCGGACTGCTCGCGGCGGGAGGTGTTTCTCTTCCGAAAGTGCAACCTATTTCAGTGCCATTCCGCCAACCCAAAGAGCCCCGCTGGCGGGCCCCCGCGCGGGCCGCTAGGCCCCCTAGCTGGTACAGGGAGCGCGTGTCGATGACTCTCTAATCGCGTCCTCACCCTCGGCGTTTGCAGGCACTCATGGATTGCTGGTTGTACCTTGTGAGCAATCACATGGGAAAGAGCCCAAAGATCCCCGATTGTCCGGTAGGCGATGCCTCGCCGCGCACAGTTCGATCAACTCATGCCCTTCTTTGCCGCCACGCCAGTACTTGCCGCGTAAGTTACTTCCTCTTGAGGAGGCCCAATCCCTTCGGACCATAGGTCTCCATGGCGTCGGCGCACTCCTTTGTCGGATTCGCCTTGAACTCTCCCTGCCGTTTCTCGCGCCAGGCTCCGCCTTGCTCTGATACCTCGAAGGCCTTCAACATGCCCGGTCCGCTCGATCCGGCAAGTTTGCGCACTTCTTTGTCCCACTTGTTGATGTCTAAGCCGACGCCCGGACACTCATCCGACGCGATGATGACATCGGTGTACTCCTGATGGAGTGTCGCGGCTGAGGCCACGTCGGCGCCCTTCTGGGCAATTGCGAAAGTCGGGACAGCCACGAAGGCTGCAATCAGTGCCAGCTTCTTCACTCTTCACTCATCGTACAGCTCGGGATGCGACAGGCGCAGGTCCCATTCTTCCCTTTTCCACCGCATCTGCAGTTTGTTGACCTCTCGGTGATACTTCGTCGTGACCTCTTCCAACACTTCGCCGCGATGGTTCAAGCGGCGGATAGCCCAAGTGGTGGGCCGGCCGATCTTCATGTCCTTCTTGATGGAATGGGTGCGCTGAGCGAGAGCGTCCTCGTTAGACCCGGGGAACTTGAACGGCATGAGGGCCAGCCTAGGAGGGGAGTACTACCATTGGCTCTGGAGAGCTCGCGGCATTTTCGTCGTCTGGATCGTAGGTAAAGTAGTTACTGAGCGTACCGCCATGGTCCCCCAAGGGCAGTGCTTTGCTAATCGAAGACATCTCGCCTCGATAGGATGCATACCGCAGGACGGCCCCCTGTGGTGGGACTTCGCTGATCTCGATAATGTAATCTACGTAGATGCTTGAGCCTCTCTCAAAGATTTCGCCGTCAAGAGGGAGGGCAGCAAACGCTTCCTTACACCGTGCCTCCGCATCGTCTGCGGTTTCGGCCTGGATCAGATACTCGAAATGATCATGTCGAGTGTTGCGGTGTGACGGACGATCAAGCTGGCAGTAAACAAGGTAAGTCTTCGGCATGTGTCTGGCTCTTAGTGTCCCTTAACTGCTGCGAGAGCGTGGTCGTATACAGCGATCGAGTCGCCCGCAAGCGAGATCGTGTAGGACTTTATGCTAGCCGTCTAGAGCTCGCGCGACGATGCCAATGCGTCAGCTTATCGCTTCAGCAGCAAGCGGAACCCCGTTATGTCTGCAGGGTCGGACGTTCGATGGATCATGCGGTGACAGTTGGAACAAAGAACCGCGAAATCGGTCGCCACATCGTACGAAACCGCCTCACCCTCGTTCAAAGATCCAATTGGCTTTAGGTGGTGAGCTTCAATGAATCCCCGCCCGATCTCACCGTAGCGTTCGTGGAACTCAAGCTCGCAGGCCTGGCATTTGGTGCCGTGATGGCTCTTTGCCGCTTTGGCGGCCTTGGGATTCCGTTCGATGCGGCGATGTAGTTTGTACCGCCGTTGTTCGATTAGAGAAGCTCCCTCACCGGGCGCATCTTCGTCGCTTTTCTCCGCGATCGGATCGAGCCCCCCGCGGAAGGTCAGGGCCTTGTAAGCCGCTACAGCGGCCTGGAGATCGGAGGCCAATTCCGCATCCGATGGCAGGTCCGATACAGAGTAAGAGATACCCATGGCGTGGCCTGCGGCATAGTCGCCTGGGAGTTCTCCAGTCGAACCAAGGTCAATTGAGGTGACGGGCAGTCTTGACGTGAAGTCGGGAAGCCGCCGTCGCATCAACTGAGCGCGTTCGCGCAGCACATCATGTGTTGCGCTCTTGAACTCGAGCCGCGTGCCGGTGGTCCCCTGGTTCAACGAGAGGTGCACCGTCGGTTCTGACATGTGAAACAGGTAAACGACGTAGTAGCCTTCAGTCGCAGTGTCGGTGACTACGTCATCGTAGACTGCGATCCATGGAACATCTGCCCAGCGGCCCGACCCGGCACTGCCTTTGAACGACAGGCCTTTGGGGTTTCCCAATGCGGTTTCGACCTCTTGCTTGGCCGCGCCACGAATGTGGTTCGCAAGCGGGTGCCCAGAGAACTCTTGAAGATGCGTGCCCGCCCACTCCTTCATCACCCTCTCAAGCGCAGCCCTCAATGTCATAGGAACCCTCTTGTTCGCGACCTACGAGCGACATTGAAGTCAGTACACGTAGCTGGTACACAGCGGCTCAAAGGCGGAAGAAAATCCACAGCAAAATCAACGCGCCCTACGTGGCGCACCCCCAATCCTTTCCTGGGCACCATTTTGCGGAATTCGGACGCAAATTAAGACGGCTCCCGATCCGCGAAGATAGCGGGGCGGCGATTGCTGCATCGCCGTCGCGACGGTCCCCTGGTACGCCAGCTCGTCCCGTTTCCCCTTACACCACCCGCTTCCCCGTCCGCTCCGCCACCGCCTTCTGCACAAAATACATCGCGACCAGCGAGACAATCGAGGTTGCGACGACGACGTAGCCGATCCGGTCGAAATGGATCAGCGAGCCATCCGCCCCTTCCGTGATGATGCTGGCGGCGAGCACCGAGCCGAGGCCGCCGGAGAGCTGTTGCAGCGAGGCGCTGATCGCGCTGAAGGAGCCGCGCTGGTCGGGATCGGGGATCGCCGACATCAGCGCCTGCGACGGGATCATCCGCGAGAAGATGCCGACGAACATCAGCACGTTGACGAGGATCGCGGTCGTCAGCGCGACGTGGCCGAGATGGGTGTAGATCAGCACCATGATGACGGACACCACGCTGCCGAACACGAAGGTCGGGTATTTGCCGAACGCATCGCTCGCCCTGCCGACCAGCGGCCCCGTGACGATGCTGAACAGGCCGGAGACGAGATAGATCGTCGGCAGATGCGTGATGTCGATGCCGAGATTGTGCACGGTGAAGGCGCTGGAGAACGGCATCAGCATGTAGCCGCCGGTCGCCAGCAGCGTCGTGACGGCGAAGGCCAATGTATAGCGCGGCTGTCCGACCGTCGCGATCAGATGGTGGAACGGGTTTCTGTCCTGCTTCCGCTTCAGATGCGCGTCGACCGGCTCCATGGCGAAGGCGATGATGGCGATCGCCGCGATAGACACCACGACGATCGCGATGAAACAGACGTGCCAGTTCCAGTGATTGGCGAGAAACAGGCCGGCCGGAATGCCCAGCACCTGGCTCGCGGCGAACGCGGTCTGGACGAAGCCCATCACGCGGCCGCGCAGGTGCAGCGGGAATAGATCGGTGATGATGGCGAGCACCACCGAGCCGATCACGCCGCCGAACAATCCGGTCACGATCCGGCCGAGCAGCAGCACGTGATAATTCTGCGCCGCCGCGCAGAGCATGGTGCCGAGCGTGAAGCCGACATAGAAGAACAGCAGCAGGCGCTTGCGGTCGAAACGATCGGCAAAGCCGGCGGCCAGCACGCCCGAAATGCCCGCGCTGAACGCGTAGGCCGACACCGCGACGCCGAATTGCCCGGCCGTGATGTCGAGCGCGGGCATCAGGATGGCGCCGAGCGGCGACATGATGATGAAGTCGAGGATGATCGTGAACTGCGTGAACGCGAGCAGCGCGATGAGAAGCGCCTGATAGCGCGAGAAGCCGCGTTGGCGTCCTGATGGATCGTCGATCGGCGCGGCGAGCGTCTGTTCGGTCATGGATCTCGATTTCGTCGGAGCGGAGAGAGAATCTGGCAGATGGGGTGGGCTCGCACGATTTTTCAGGGGGCGCACGGCCCTCGTTCCTGCCGGAACCTGAACTCGCGCCCGGTTGTGGGATCCATGCAACAGCCCACCATCCGACGAACAGTCCGGCTTCTTCGCGAAAAAGAGTGCGCGGATTGAGAAGACGAGCGCCGGCCCGCACCCCATGAATATGGGAGGACGGAATGCCGCGCCGTCCGCCGCGCATCGGCGTCTTCTCAAAGCCACGGCCTGCGTGCTTTGAGTGTCGAGCGTCGCCGAAGCGTTAATCGCGTTGACGTGGTGGCGGCTTGCGGCTGGAAAGTGACGGCGGTCTTCGTTCTTCGTGCGCCACTTGCCAGTCGCAAGGTCGGAAGACGGGGTGGGGAGACCAACAGGATGATTTCATCGCGCGCACGAATCACCGCTTGCCTCGCAACGGCGGTGATTGCCGTGATCGCGGCCTGCGCCGGCGGGCCGGAAGCCCGGGCTCAGTTCGTGTGTGTGGATGGTGCCGCGTCTGAGCAAGGCGCCACGGCGGCCGGCTCTGGGGGCAATTTTGCCTGTGGGCCCTCCGCGTCCGCTGACGGCAACGGCAGCAACAACTCCGCGACCGGGACCGGCGCCAACGCCAGCGGCCACAACAGCTCCAATATTGCGAGCGGAAACAATGCCAACGCCAGCGGCAACAACAGCTTCAACAGCGCGACCGGAGCGGGAGCCATTGCCAGCGGTGATGGCAGCAAAAACATCGCGTCCGGAAACAACGCGCAAGCCAGCGGTGACAACAGTACCAATATCGCGGCCGGCGCCGGATCCAACGCCAGCGGCAACAACAGCGGCAATCTTGCGTCCGGGTTGACCGCCCTGGCCAACGGAGACAACAGCAGGAACGTTGCGACAGGGCGCAGTTCCAATGCCTCCGGCAACAACAGCAGAAATCTTGCGAACGGGTTTGTCGCCAAGGCCTACGGTGACGCCAGCGCCAACACGGCGACGGGGAGCAACGCCAACGCCTTCGGCAACGGCAGCGGCAACATCGCGTCCGGCGTGAACTCCAACGCGACCGGCGACAACAGCTCCAATATCGCGACCGGCATGAATACCAACGCGAGCGGGTCCGGAAGCAATAACGTCGCCACCGGCAACGCCGCCATCGCATTTGGCGCCAACAGCTCCAACGCGGCGACCGGCTATCTGGCGAATGCCAACGGCGCCAATTCGAGGAATATCGCCAACGGTGCGCAATCCAATGCCAGCGGCACCGGCAGCTTCAACATTGCGGTCGGAAACGGCGCCAACGCGAGCGGAAGCGGTGTCGCGAACACCGCGGTGGGCAACGGCGCCAACGCAACCGGCGCGAATTCGTCGGCCTTCGGCAATGGCGCCTCCGCAACCTTCGCCAACGCCACCGCGATCGGCAACGGCGCCACCGCGACGCGCACCAACCAGCAGGTCTACGGCACCGCGAGCAATACCTACACGATGACGGGCGTCACCTCGGCCGCGAGCACGGCCGCGCAGTCCGGGCCCGTGCAACTCGTCACCACGGACGCGGCCGGCAATCTCGCCTCCACCTCGCTCAATGCACTCGGGTTTGCGAGCCCCGCGGATATCGCAAGCATCAACAGCCAGCTCGCAGGCATCAATGCCCGCCTCAACGACCTCGACGGCAGGACCGGCAAGGCGATCAACGGCGTCGCGATGGCCTTTGCGATGTCCGGCTCGCCCTGGCTGATGCCGTCCGAGAAGATCGCGATGAGCATGAACTGGGGTACGTTCCAGAACACCAATGCGCTCTCCATGAGTGCGGCGCTGCGCGTCAGCGAGCACGTGCAGGCCAGCGGCGGCCTGACCTACGGCACCAACGGCGGCGGATTGGGCGGCCGCGTCGGAATGCGCGTCGGCTGGTGATGCCAGGCTTTGGCAATTCGATGCAATTGATCGCGCGAGCCGTGATGGCACTGGCGCTGCCGCTGTGCTGCGGAAGTGACGGGGCGATAGCGCAACAGAAGACGCCCGCGCCGGCCGCGGCTGCTGCCGCGCCATCGCTGCCCGTCACGCTGGAGCAGGCTCTCTATCTGATCCGCTCGACGCTGCTCACGCTCAACGATGCCAACCGCACGGGCAATTATACGGTGCTGCGCGACCTCGCTGCGCCCGATTTCCAGGCGCGCAACACCGCGGCCGATCTCGCACTGAATTTTCTCGACCTGCGGCGCCGCAACTTCGATCTCTATGGTGCGGCATTGCTGGCGCCGCAATTCAGCGACGCGCCCGCGCTCGATCAGCGCGGAATGCTGCGCTTGGCGGGTTACATCCCGACCCGGCCGCAGCAGATCCAGTTCGATCTCACGTTTCAAACCGTGGCCGGGCAATGGCGTCTGATCGCCATCGCGATCTCTACGCCGGAAGCCGCATCCCCCCAGCCGCAAGCCCAGGTGACGCCCGTGAAGCCGGCCGTGCCTGCGCAGAAGAAGACGCCGTGAGCGTTGCTGAGAACTATCTCATTGATAAATCTGCGTTTGTCGCCGGATTGGTGGCCGCGCCGCACCCTGTTCTCGCGGCTCCTGGCAGCCCCGATTAAGTCGCCCTTAGCGAATGCTCCCCTAGTGTCCTGACCGTCCATTTCCCTGCTCCCCGGCGCTGAGCCGGTCAGTTTGCGGCAAGTCAGAGCGTATTCGGATGGAGCAGCCTGCCCGGCAGTATGATCCTGGCGTGCCCGAGCCGTTGGTCACGGCGGCGGCCACGCGGACGCTCGTCATCGATCTCGAAGGCGGCCTGCTGCGGTCCGAGCTGCTGATGGAGGCGCTGTTCTCCAGCCCCGGCCGCATGCTCGCCCGCTTCGGCGCTGGCGGACGCCCGGGCATGGCGGCGCTCACGGATATCCTGGCGCGCGCCGAGATCGACTACGCCCATCTGCCCTATGAGCCGGACGTGCTGAACCGGGCGCTCGCGGCGCGGGCGCGGGGCGAGAAGATCTATCTGGTGGCCGGCCGCTTCGCCCGCCACGCCGCCGGCATTGCCGCGCATCTCGGCTTTGACGGCGTCGTTGCGCCGGCTGATCTGGCTGCAGGCGAAAGCCTGCCGTTCGACCGCGGCGCCATCGAGCGCATCGAAAACCGCGGCAGCCGCAACGTCAGCCTCAAGACCAGTCTCAGGACCTGGGCCAAGGCGCTGCGCGTCTATCAATACGCCAAGAACACGCTGGTGTTCGTGCCTGTCATCACCGCGCATCAGTTGAATTTTGCCAGCTTCGGCTCCGCGCTGCTGGCGTTCCTGGCGTTCTCGGCCTGTGCGTCTGGCGCCTATCTGATGAATGATCTCCTGGATCTCGCAGCGGACCGGCAGCATCCGACCAAGCGCCATCGCGCGCTGGCGGCCGGAGATCTGCCGATCTCGTCCGCGCTATCAGCGATTCCTGCGTTGTGGCTGTTCGCGGTCGTGGCCGGCCTCTGCATCTCGCCTTTGTTTCTCGGCGTGCTCGGCGCCTATCTCGTCACCACGATTACCTATTCGCTCGCGCTCAAGCGCAAGATGCTGGTCGACATCGTCACGCTCGCCGGTCTCTACACGCTTCGCATCGTCGCCGGCGCGGTCGGCGTCGGCGTGGTGCTGTCGGAATGGCTGTTGATCTTCTCGCTGTTCGTGTTCACCTCGCTGGCGCTGATCAAGCGCTTCAGCGAGCTCAGCATGCGCGAGAGCGCCGGCCTTTCCGATCCCTCCAACCGCGACTATCGCGTCACCGACCTGCAAATCATCGCCGCGATGGCGGCGGCGAGTGCGATGAACGCGGTGACCGTGTTCTCGCTCTACGTCTCCTCGACCGCGGTGACGCCGCTGTACAGCCGTCCCTGGCTGCTGTGGCTGCTCAATCCGCTGCTGCTGTATTGGTTCGGCCGCGCCCTGATGATGGCGCATCGCCGCGAGATGCCCGATGACCCGATTCTGTACGCCTTCCGCGACGGCCCCAGCCGCATTGCGGTTGCGGCGATGATCTGCATCATGCTGGCGGCGATCTGAGCGAAGCCCGTGCTTGCGCGGCCCGCCGGCAATGGCTACATCGCGGGCAATCCGAATTCGCTATAGTGCCGACGCACCGATTAGACCCGAGGTTTTGAAACGCCATGACCGTACGCCTGCATCGCGGCGACCTGCCCGACCTGTCCCGCTACACCGGAGCGGTGGCGATCGACACCGAGACCATGGGGCTGAATCCGCACCGCGACCGGCTCTGCGTGGTGCAGCTCTCGCCGGGTGACGGCAGCGCCGACGTGGTGCAGATCCCCAAGGGTCACACCGACGCGCCGAACCTGAAGGCGCTGCTGGCCAATCCCGCCATCACCAAGATCTTCCACTTCGCGCGGTTCGACGTCGCGGTGCTGTACCAGACCTTCGGCGTCATGACCGGCCCGATTTATTGCACCAAGATTGCCTCGCGCCTGACCCGCACCTACACTGATCGCCACGGCTTGAAAGACCTCGTACGCGAGGTGCTCAATGTCGATCTCTCCAAGCAGCAGCAATCCAGCGATTGGGGTTCCGACAGCCTGACCGAGCCGCAACTCGCCTATGCCGCCTCCGACGTGCTGCACCTGCATGCCTTGCGCGAGCGGCTCGATGCCATGCTGGTGCGGGAGGGCCGCACCGCGCTGGCCAAAGCCTGTTTCGACTTCCTGCCGACCCGCGCCCTGCTCGACCTTCAGGGCTGGGCGGAGGAGGACATTTTCGCGCATTCCTGAGCCCTCACGCGCCAGTTAGACTTGGACTGCGCCCCGTTTCGGACACTTTCGTGCGGCCTGTCCGAGCCTGATATGTCCAAGGCTGATATGTACAAGGCTGCATATTGCGGCGCTGACGGGTACAATGGAGCGGCCTGCAACCCGGCTTGGCGAGCGGCACCTCAGGAGCTCAGGTGAATTCGGCCCATAATCCCACCTACGACGCCGCGCTTGCGGCGAAGTTTGCCAGCGCGGCTCGCCACAGCCGTCTGGTGCGGATTCTGCGCCTCGCGGTGCCGGCTGCAGTGCTGTTGTCGATGGCAGCGATCGTCGGCGTCTCGGTCTTCAATCCGTTCCGCATGCTGATGCCGAAGCTGCCGCTCGATTCCGGAAACCTGGTGGTGTCGGGCACCAAGATCACGATGGAATCGCCGCATCTGGCGGGCTACACGCCGGACCAGCGACCCTACGAGCTCTGGGCCAAGACCGCGACGCAGGACATCACCGACCCCGATCATGTCGATCTCTCCGACCTGCGCGCGAAAGTGCTGATGGAGGATCAATCGACCCTGTTCCTCGATGCCCGCACCGGCCGCTTCGACAACAAGCAGCAGCAGCTCGATCTGCACAAGGACATCTTCCTGCGCACCTCGACCGGCTACGAGGCGCGGCTGAACTCGGCCTTCGTCGACATGGGCAAGGGCACGGTCTCCTCGGACGAGCGTGTCGACGTCAAGCTGACCAACGGCACGCTGTCCGCGGACAAGCTGCGCATCACGGAAGGCGGCGACGTCATCCGCTTCGAGGGCAATGTGGTGATGCATCTGGACAAGCTGGATGACCCCGCCGCCGCGCAGCCTGCGCCAGCCGAGCCCGCGCCGGCGGCGCCGCCGGCCAAATCAAAGAACAAATCTGCCAATTCAAAGTGATTTCATGATCAGGCCTTTTCCGCGCAACCACACGCGCAATGCCATCTTCAGTGCAGCTGCGCTCGCCGCCACTGTCGTGCTTGCTGCAATTGGCGCCGCATTTGCGCAGAGCACGATGCAGGGCGTGCCCAACGCGATGCAGGGTTTTTCGCAGAACCGCGATCAGCCGATTCAGATCGAGGCTGCCTCGCTCGAGATGCGCGACAAGAAGAAGGAGGCGACCTTCGCCGGCAATGTGAAGGTCATCCAGGGCGACACCACCATGACCTCGAAGACGCTGGTGGTGTTCTACGAATCGGGCGGCGACAAGCCCGCCACGCCGCAGCCTGCGGCCAAGGCGACCAAGGGCGCGCCGATGCAGTCCGCGCAGCCGGGCCCCGGCGGCAGTTCCTCGATCAAACGGCTGGAGGCGCGCGGCAATGTCGTGGTCACCCAGAAGGACCAGGTGGTGACCGGAGAGACCGCCGTGTTCGACACCAGGACCAATCTCATCACCATGCTTGGCGGCGGCGGCCAGGTCGTCCTGACGCAATGCAAGAACGTGCTGCGCGGCGACCGTTTGATGGTCGACATGACGACGGGCGTGTCGCGGGTGGAATCCGACAACGGCCGGGTTCAGGCCCTGCTGCCGCAGGGCGGCGGCAATGATTGCGGTTCGGGCAAGCCCGGCGGGGCGCCGCCTTTGCAATTGCCGGGCGCAACTAAATCGAAATGAATTCAATGGCTTGGTCCGGATGCTCCCGAACCGAGGTTGAAGCTTGGCCGGTGAGACTGTATCTAGCGCGCAGGGCTTTCGAAGCGGGGTCCGCCGCTTTTCGGGCGTGTTTCACTGGGCATGAGACATCCCTTCACTCATGCTGCACCGGCTAGTCGAACGGCCGGTGCGGCAGATCGCGCGAATTCGCGCAGGATCGTCGCGAAAGGCTTAGAAGGCGGGGATGGTCGATCTCTTCAGCATGTTCCGTCGGCGCCCCGCCAAGCGCGGCCGGCCAGGATTTGCGCGTCAGGACATCACCGCGCTCGGTGACGGCGTCGGCGGGCTTGTGACCAGCCCGATCCGGGACGCGCCGATGGCCCGCGACCAGGCGATCCATGCGCCCGATCAGTTCCCGGACGACTATCAAGGCGACTATCAAGCCGAGGCGCCGCGTCAGCCGGCAGTTCACCCCGTCAGGGCCGCCGCCAAGCCGAACGGCGGTGGGCCGCAGCTCCTGAAGCGGCCCGGCTTCCTGGCTGTGCATAGCGTGGAAAAGGCCTTCGGCAGCCGCCAGGTCGTGCGCGGCGTCAGCATCTATGTGCGCCGCGGCGAAGCCGTCGGCCTGCTCGGTCCGAACGGCGCCGGCAAGACCACCGTGTTCTACATGATCACCGGCCTGATCAAGGCCGACCGCGGCGCCATCGAGCTCGACGGCCACGACGTCACCAAGCTCCCGATGTATCAGCGCGCGCGGCTTGGCATCGGCTATCTGCCGCAGGAAGCCTCGATCTTCCGCGGCCTTACCGTCGAGCAGAACATCCGCGCCGTGCTCGAAGTGGTGGAGCCCTCGCGCAAGAAGCGCGAGCAGCAGCTCGATTCGCTGCTCGACGAATTCAACATCACGCGGCTGCGCAAATCGCCGTCGATCGCGCTATCAGGCGGCGAGCGGCGCCGCGTCGAGATCGCGCGCGCGCTGGCGACGCGGCCGAATTACATGCTGCTCGACGAGCCCTTCGCCGGCATCGATCCGATCGCGGTCGGCGACATCCAGGACCTCGTCCGCCATCTCACCAATCGCGGCATCGGCGTCCTCATCACCGACCACAATGTCCGCGAGACGCTCGGCCTCACCGACCGCGCCTACATCGTCTATGCCGGCGAAATCTTGACCGAGGGGAGCCCGGATGAGATCGTCGCCGATCCGGACGTGCGCCGCCTTTACCTTGGCGAGGAATTCCGCCTCTAGCCCGTTTTTGCGTTCGTCAAGACGTGTACATCGGGCCTGGACTAGGATAAGCAAAAATCGGACCAATTTTTGGGAACGGTTCTTGCTTCATGGCGCTCACGCAGAGATTAGAGTTCCGGCAATCGCAGTCGCTGGTCATGACGCCGCAGTTGATGCAGGCGATCAAGCTGCTGCAATTGTCCAATCTCGATCTCACGACCTTCGTGGAAGAGGAGCTCGAGCGTAACCCCCTGCTGGAACGGGCCAATGACGAGGCCCCCGCGGGCGAGGGCCCGGCCGAGGCCGGCCAGTACAGCGATGGCGAGGAGTCCGGCGGCCAGGGCGACGACGGTTTTGGCGACAGCGCCGAGGCGTTCGAGCCGGGCCAGGAGGAATGGATGAGCAAGGATCTCGGCACCCGCGCCGAGATCGAGCAGACCCTCGATACGGGCCTCGACAACGTCTTCTCCGAGGAACCGGCCGAGGCCGCGGCGCGCAACGCCCAGGACGCCGCGCCGACGACCTATACGGAATGGGGCGGCGGCGCCTCCGGCGACGAGGACTACAATCTCGAGGCCTTTGTCGCGGCCGAGTTGACGCTCTCGGACCATCTCGCCGAGCAGCTCTCGGTGGCCTTCACCGCACCTGCCCAGCGCATGATCGGCCAGTATTTGATCGACCTCGTCGACGAAGCCGGCTATCTGCCGGGCGATCTCGGCCAGGCCGCCGAGCGCCTTGGCGCGACGCAAGCCGACGTCGAGGGCGTCCTTGCCGTGCTGCAAAAATTCGATCCGCCCGGGGTCTGTGCGCGCAATTTGAGCGAATGCCTGGCGATCCAGCTCCGCGAGCTCGACCGCTACGACCCCGCGATGCAGGCCCTGGTCGAGCATCTCGATCTCCTGGCCAAGCGCGACATCGTGGCCCTGCGCAAGATCTGCGGCGTCGACGACGAGGACATCGCCGACATGATCGGCGAGATCCGCCGTCTCAATCCCAAGCCCGGCATGAAGTTCGGCTCGGCGCGTCTGCAGACCATGGTGCCCGACGTCTATGTCCGCCCGGGTCCCGACGGCGGCTGGCATGTCGAGCTCAACAGCGACACCTTGCCGCGCGTGCTGGTCAACCAGACCTACTATTCCGAGCTGTCGAAGAAGATCGGCAAGGACGGCGACAAGTCCTATTTCACCGACGCGCTGCAGAACGCGACCTGGCTGGTGCGCGCGCTCGACCAGCGCGCCCGCACCATCCTGAAAGTTGCAACCGAGATCGTGCGCCAGCAGGACGGCTTCTTCACCCACGGCGTGGCGCATTTGCGGCCGCTCAATCTGAAGGCCGTGGCCGACGCCATCCAGATGCATGAATCCACGGTGTCGCGCGTCACCGCCAACAAATACATGGCGACCAATCGCGGCACGTTCGAGCTGAAATATTTCTTCACGGCGTCGATCGCCTCGGCCGACGGCGGCGAGGCGCATTCCGCCGAAGCCGTGCGCCACCACATCAAGCAGCTGATCGATTCGGAGGAGCCCGCGGCGATCCTGTCGGACGACACCATCGTGGAACGCTTGCGCGCCTCGGGCATTGATATTGCCCGCCGCACGGTCGCGAAGTACCGCGAAGCCATGCGCATTCCTTCCTCGGTGCAACGTCGCCGCGACAAGCAGAGCGCTCTTGGTAACGTCCTCTCTACCGCCTTGTCCGATCGTTCCCGCAACACCGAACCGGCCTGATTGCGCTGGCGCGAAATCGCGCTACTCTCGACCCCCCGTCGAGACGGATCCAAGCACGCGCATGATCCCGAAAAGTGTCCAGCGGTTTTGCTTCCCGACAAGCGCCAAAGGCGTTTGCGGGGAGATCATGCGCAGGCAATATTCCAGAGGTGCGATGACGTGTCATCGCACCGCGAGCACGTGAACCAAGCGAGGCATCACATGACTCTCAGAATCTCGGGAAAGAGCATCAGCGTCGGCGAGGCCCTGCGCGGCCGCGTTTCCGACCGCACCGACGAGGTGCTGCGCAAATATTTCGACGGCAATTATTCCGGCCACATCACGCTCAGCAAGGACGGCTTCGGCTTCCGCACCGATTGCGCCCTGCACCTCGATTCCGGAATCACGCTGGAGGCCGATTCGAACGCGCCGGATGCCTATGCCAGTGCCGACCAGGCGCTGCTGATGATCGAGAAGCGGCTGCGCCGCTACAAGAACCGGCTCAAGGACCGCTCCGCCCGCAAGGCCCATGTCGCTTCCGAAGCGATGGCTGCGCTCGATGCCACCAGCTACGTGCTCGAGGCGCCGGAGGGCGAGGACGAGGTCACCGGCTACAGCCCCGTCATCATCGCCGAAGCCACCACCTCGCTGAAGCCGTTGTCGGTCAGCGAAGCCGTCATGGAACTCGACCTGAGTGGGGCTCCCTGCCTGGTCTTTCAGCATGGCTCCAGCGGCCGGGTGAACATCATTTACCGCCGGGCCGACGGCAATGTGGGCTGGATAGACCCGCCCGGAGCCAAAACGGATGCCGGCGCGGATGGCAAGGGGAACAGCAGGGCCGGGGGTTAGGGCAAAAGCCCGGCCCCGTACCATCCGCAGGCCTTAACAATGACCGGGGCAAAGCCGCACGCGGGAGTTGGCACCGGGATTGCGTTGGAGTAGAAGCGCCCCACATCAGGACTTAACGGGATTTGGGCTAAGTCCTCCTCCTGCTTGACCTTCTTGACGCCGGCCCGGCGTGGTTTCTCTCCAAGCCGGCCAATTCGGAACCTGACGGTTTAATTCACCTCGGAAACCCTCCATGCCGATTACCGATCTGGTCGCACCCGAGGCGATTCTCCCGGCATTGAAGGTCAACAGCAAGAAGCAGGCCCTGCAGGAGCTCGCGGCCAAGGCCGCCGAGCTGACCGGGCAGAACGAGCGCTCCGTGTTCGAGGTGCTGCTGCAGCGAGAGAAGCTCGGCACCACCGCGGTCGGCTATGGCGTCGCCATTCCGCACGGCAAGCTGCCCAAGCTCGAAAAGATTTTCGGCCTGTTCGCACGTCTCGACCGCCCGATCGATTTCGAGGCGATGGATGGCCAGCCGGTCGATCTCGTCTTCCTGCTGCTCGCCCCCGAAGGCGCCGGCGCCGATCACCTCAAGGCCCTCGCCCGCATCGCCCGCCTCCTGCGCGACCAGGACATCGCCAAGAAGCTGCGCGCCTCGCGCGATGCCCAGGCGATTTACTCTGTGCTGGCACTGCCGCCGGCCACCGCGGCGTAACGTCGCCGTCAAAGGCCGGATCGACTCTGGCCTCCTGGATCGCCCGGCATTGTCGGCGTCGCGCCCTGCCTCAGGGTTCTCCAGGTAGACGCTCCGAAAATTTTCCCGCTTGAGACGCACGGCATATTGGGCAGCGCCAAAATCCGCTAACAGTCGTTCAAAGCTGTGGACTGAGCGGACGTGATTTGGAATGGAAATGCGTCGTTGCGCATTGGCGCGGCGGGGGGAGAACGGCCCGGGGAACCGGGCCTCGGCCGGCGGATGCCCGGCGTATCGTCCAAAAGCTACGCGCCTGGCAAGACGCCCAGGCGATCCCTTCGGTGCTGGCGTTGGAGCCGGCGACGAGCCGCCAATCATCGATATCGTTGGGTTCAGGCTGCGTTTTTGCTCGAACTGACGTCCGGGCCAATTGAGGCCCGCTCGCGGCGCAAGTCCCGGGAATGTCGACCGCGCGAAGGCGGTCGCGAGGCGCGGTAAGGGAGCATCAGCCGTGCTTCAGGAAGGTCAGCTCAGGGCCAGCCTACAAATCGCTCCGGATTCCGAGACATACGAAAGCGCGATCTGGAAAGCGCGCAGCGTCGGCGTGGAGAAGCTTGCCGGAAACGTGATCCGCGGTTCGATCACCGTCAACGTGGTCGCGTCGATGGGGGTCTTCCATCCCGCGCTGCTTCCCGCAGAGTGGAGCTATCTGCAACAGGCCGTTGCGCTCGTGATGTGGATCATCCTGATCTACGCCAGTGCTTTCGTACGTCCACGCGTACGCGTGCAGCTCAATCCCGATCTCATCGCGCTGGTGGCATTCTATTCCCTCGCTGCCATTTCCGTTCTCTGGACCAGTCTCGCCATTGCGGCGATCATGAAGAGCGCGGCGCTCGTGGTGACGACCTTCGGTGCGTACTGCCTCATTACGCGTATCGACATGGACGAGATCGTCGGATCGACGGCTCTTGGGTTCTTCATTCTGGTCGCCGCCTCGGCCTTGTGTGCCGTCTTCGTGCCCGAGATCGGCGTCGACCAGAGCTGGATGCACAACGGCCAGTGGCAAGGAATCTACGAATCGAAGCAGACGCTCGGCTTTATCAGCGCATATCTGATGTTCTTTGCCTGCTATCAGAAGATGACCGGGCAGGGATGGATCGCTTTTCTCGTGACGTTTCTCCTGGCATTGACGTGCGTTATTGCCTCGGAATCCCGTGGTGCCGGTGCCGTCGCTGTTGCCGCTTGTGGACTGCTCCTGACCTCGATGTGGTCGATCCGCTGCATGAAAGTCTATGCGGTGCTGCCATTCATGATGTGCATCCTGGCCGCCCTGCTGTTCCTGTATTTCTATCTGACCGGGTACGATTCCTTTCATCTCGGCGGTGAATCGACCATCGACTTGACCGAGCGGACTTTCATTTGGCAGTACGCCATCAGCCATTTCAACGACGCGCCCCTGCTGGGCTTTGGCATCAACGGATTCTGGACGCGCCCGTCGATTTACGACTATTTCAACCAGAACCATGGCTGGGTGCTCGACAATTATCATAGCGGTTACATCGCGGTGGCGATTGAAACGGGATTTCTGGGATATTTTCTGTTCGTCGCGAGCGTCTATCTGTTTTCGGAAAAGGTCCTGTACTTGATCGCCACCCGGTCGATCAATCGTTCCCATTGCGCTCTCATCATCGGATTTGTCGTCTTGAGCTTTCAATCGAACTTCACGGAGACGATGTTCCTTCGCTCGACGATGTTCACGTCGGTGCTTCTCGTCGCGTTCTTCTTCGCGGTGTGCAGGCCGGTGCCGCAGCAATCCCTGCTGCCATGATGGAGAAGGCAGCATGAATGCCATCTGTGCCCGCTGGTCGGTGACCTTCCGTGTCACCTTGGCGATCGCCATGCTCGCGATCTGCTCTCGGGCCGACGCAGCCAAGCAGGGCACCGCGCGCGCTCCAGGAGAGTTGGGGCGCGGCATCAACATCCTCGGCTATGACGGCATCTGGGAAGGAGGCCGGAACGCGCCATTTCGTCTGGACAACCTCACGGCCATCCGAAAGGCCGGGTTCTCGCACGTTCGGATCAATTTCTTCGGCTTCAAGTTCATGGGCGAAGGGAATCTGCTGGATGAAATCGTCTTGAAACGGCTCGATGCCGTGATCGATGAAGTGCTCGCCCGGAAGCTCATCCCCATTCTCGACGAGCACGATACGGATACTTGCCAGCGCGACGTGTCCGGATGCGCCGAGAAGCTGAAGGCATTCTGGACGCAAATCGCCGAGCGCTATGCCGGAAGATATCCGAAGCTTGTCTTCGAGGTCCTCAATGAGCCGGGCGGGCAGATGACGTCGAGCAGCTGGAACGCCCTTCTGAACGAGTGTCTCGGCATCATCCGCACCAGCAACCCCGGACGGACCGTCATTGCTGCCGTTCTCAACGTCGACGACATGCCGGTCGAGGAACTGGCCCTGCCATCAGGTGACAGAAACCTCATCGTCACGTTTCACTATTACGCGCCGATACGCTTCACGCATCAGGGTGCGCCGTGGTCCCCAACGTTTTCGCGGCTCGGGCCACTCGATTGGGGCACCCCGGAGGACGAACGGAAGGCTCTCGCCGACTTCGAAAAGATTCGTAGCTGGTCCGAAAAGGAAAAGCGCCCGATCTATCTCGGCGAGTTCGGCGTGTACGAGCGCGCTCCGACGGACGCCCGGACGCGATATCTGTCGTTCGTGGCGCGAACTGCGGATCGGCTTGGCTGGGCATGGGCCTATTGGCAGTTCGACCATGATTTCGCGGCCTTCGACAGCGCGCGTCAAACCTGGAAGGCGGACATCCTGCGGGCCCTGATCCCGGCGGGGCGTTGAAGCGCGCGTTCGGGATTCGAGAGTTGAGCCCACTGCGGCCTCACGCACCGTCATTGCGAGGAGCGTCATCGCGTCAAAATGAAAGCGGGCATGCCTTCGCAAGAAGGCATGCCCGCTGGAAACTCCATTCGTGCGACGTGCGCTCAGTGCACGCTGACGGCTTGCAGCTCGTTGCTCCAGGCGTTGGCGATCGCGGCTTCGCGGCTGTCGGTCAACATGATCGGCGTGCCGTCGGCGGCGTGGAGCGCGAAGAGCTTTAAGCCCGGCGCGATTTTCGGCGCTTCGGGAAACAGGCCCGGCACGTCCTCGGAGCGGATCTGCTTCACATAGGCGATATGGCCTTCGCCAAGGGTTGCCAGCGTCTCGGGCGAGACGTTCTTGGCTTCGTATTCGAACGCAACGTGACCTTCACTCATGGTCTCGACTCCTCTGGAACACTAAGCGGTCGAGTCCGCTACTCGTTCCATTATTCGTGCTCATTGATAGCGATTGTCTTAACGATCCTCTCCGGTTCAGGCCGGGCCAGATCGACCGACAACAACCCGTTCTTCAGATCCGCACCCAGCACCAGCATCCCCTCCGCCAGCACGAAGGTGCGCTGGAAGTGGCGCGCGGCGATGCCGCGATGGATGTATTGCCGGGTCTTGTCGTCCTGCTGCCGCCCGCGGATCACGAGCTGGTTTTCCTCAATGGTTACATCGAGTTGGTCGCGCGTAAATCCGGCGACCGCCAGCGTGATCCGTAAGCGCTCGGGCTGGCCGTCCGCGCCGCCACACCTCTCGATATTGTAGGGAGGGTAGCCGTCGGCGCCTTTGACGACGCGATCGAGCACGCGCTCAATCTCGTCGAAGCCCAGAAGGAACGGACTGGATAACGTGGGAACACGAGACATAGTTTACAAAGTCCTCGCAGAAAGCGACTTTGGTGCATCAGGGCCCTGAGAGGCGCCCCTTGATCAACAATATGGGCATATCCCCGTGTCGGTTCAAGCAGGTAGCCGGGGAGCTGTGGATGGGCCATTTCGGCCGTAACGCGGTTCATCGCCGCACGGACGCTTCCGGAACGTCATGGCTGCGCAGGGCCAAACCGCGACGCGATTTATCCCAATGAAAACAGACCCCCTTCTACTGTGCATGGGGTTGTTTTCGCATTTGTGTTGTCAGGCCTTTCGGAGCCGATCAGGCCTCTAGCCGCGTCCGCCCGTCGCCGCTGAACAAATGCAGCTTCGCCCGCAGCGCCGCGACGCGGATTTTCGCGCCGATGGCGGGAGCCTCGGTTCCGGGAATGCGGACGATGATCTCGCCGGGCGGCAGCTCGCCGGGGGTGGCGGCGACGCGCTGCTCCTCCTGCTCGCGCGAGCCGTAGACGAAGGTTTCGGCGCCGACGCGCTCGATCGCCTCCACGGTCAGCGGCAAAGCGACGCCGCCGGCCGGGGTCTGGTCGGTGATGACGAAATCTTCCGGGCGGATGCCGAGAATGCCGGCGTCAGAGGCACTGCCACCGAGCTGCGATCTGATCTCTTCCGGGCGCGTCGACATCAAATTCATCGGCGGCGCGCCGATGAAGGAGGCGACGAACGTGGTCGCCGGCTTCTCGTAGATCGCCAGGGGATTGCCGACCTGCTCGACCTGGCCGCCGTTCATCACGACGAGAATGTCGGCGAGCGTCATGGCTTCGAGCTGGTCGTGGGTGACGTAGATCGACGTGGTGTTGAGTCGGCGCTGCAATTTGCGGATCTCGACGCGCATTGCGATACGGAGCTTCGCATCGAGGTTCGACAGCGGCTCGTCGAACAGAAACACCTTCGGCTGGCGCACGATGGCGCGGCCCATGGCGACGCGCTGGCGCTGGCCGCCCGAGAGCTGGCGCGGCTTGCGCTCCAGCATCGGCGTGAGCTCGAGCACGCGTGCGGCTTCGTCGACGCGGGACTTGATCTCGGTCTCCTTCATGCCGCGGTTGCGCAGGCCGTAGGCCATGTTGTTGAAGACGCTCATATGCGGATAGAGCGCGTAGTTCTGGAACACCATGGCGATGTCGCGATCGGCGGGCTCGACCTGGTTGACCACGCGTCCGCCGATATCGATCTCGCCGCCGGTGACGGTCTCCAGGCCCGCGACCATGCGCAGCAAGGTGGACTTGCCGCAGCCGGAGGGGCCGACCAGCACGCAGAACTGTCCGTCGCCGACATCGACGTTGACGCCCTTGATGGCCTCGAAGCCGCCGAGATAGGTCTTGCGGACGTTGCGCAGGGTGACGTTAGCCATGGGTTTTTCCAGCGAATAGCGAATCGGGAGTGGCGAGTTGGGAAGGCGGGCAAGCGGAAGCGCTCAATGAATCATCCATTCGCCATTCGCTACTCACCACTCGCCCCTTCATTTTTCCGTCTCGACCAGGCCGCGCACGAACAGTTTCTGCATGGCGACGACGACGAACACCGGCGGCAGCATGGCCAGCACGGCGGTCGCCATCACGATCGGCCATTCGGTCAGCGCGTCGGTGGTGGTGATCATCTTGCGGATGCCGACCTGGATGGTCTGCATGTCGTCGCGGGTGGTGATGAGCAGCGGCCAGAGATATTGATTCCAGCCGAGGATGAACAGGATCACGAACAGCGCCGCCATGTTGGTGCGCGACAGCGGCAGCAGCGTATCCCAGAAGAAGCGCAAGGGACCCGCGCCGTCAATGCGGGAGGCTTCCAGGAGTTCGTCCGGCACCGTCATGAAGAACTGGCGGAACAGCAGCGTCGCGGTGGCCGAGGCGATCAGCGGCAGCGCCAGGCCCGCATAGCTGTCGAGCATGTGCAGATCGGCGACGATCTTGTAGGTCGGATAGATGCGGACCTCGACCGGCAGCATCAGGGTGATGAAGATGATCCAGAAGATCGCCATCCGGAACGGAAAGCGGAAATACACGATCGCATAGGCCGAGATGATCGAGATCGCGATCTTGCCGATCGCGATCAGCAGCGCCATCACCAGCGAGTTCAATATCATGTTGCCGACCGGCTCGCGGGTCGAGCCGCTCGTGCCGACGAAGATGGTTTGATAATAGGTCTCGAAGAAATGACCGCCCGGCAGCAGCGACATCTGCCCGTTCGCGATCAGCGCATTGTCCTGGGTCGAGGCGATGAACGCGATGTAGACCGGGAAGGCGACGATCGCGATTCCGATCCAGAGAATGATGTGCGCGACGTAGCGCCGAAAGCCCTCTTCCTCGACCATCAGTAGGTCACCTTGCGTTCGACGAAGCGGAACTGGATTCCCGTCAGCACGATGACCATGACCATCAGGATCACCGATTGCGCCGCGGAGCTGCCGAGATTGCCGCCGAGCAGGCCGTCGGAATAGACCTTGTAGACCAGCGTCTCGGTCGACTTGCCGGGACCGCCGCGGGTCATGGTGTCGATGATGCCGAACGTGTCGAAGAAGGCGTAGACGATGTTGACGACCAGCAGGAAGAAGATGGTCGGCGACAGCAGCGGGAAGGTCACGGTCCAGAACCGGCGCATCGGACGGGCACCGTCGATCGCGGCAGCTTCGAGCACGCTTCGCGGGATGCTCTGCAGGCCGGCGAGGAAGAACAGGAAATTGTAGGAGATCTGCTTCCAGGCGGCGGCGAGGATGATCAGCGTTGCCGCCTGGTCACCGTCGAGCAGCGGATTCCAGTCGATCCCGATCGCGCGCAGGTAGCGCGCGATGATGCCCAGCGAGGGATGCAGCATGAAGATCCAGAGCACGCCGACGACCGGCGGCGCCACCGCATAGGGCCAGATCAAGAGGGTGCGGTAGAGCATCGAGCCGCGCAGTGGCTTGTCCGCCATGACGGCGAGCAGCAGCGCAAAGGACAACGACGAGACCGCGATGGCGAACGAGAAGAAGAAAGTGCGGAGGATCGCCTCGAAATAGGCGGGCTCCCTGAACAGGTCGAGATAGTTGTCGAACCAGACGAAGCTCGTCGACAGGCCGAAGGCGTCCTGGAGCAGGAAGGACTGGATCACCGCCTGCAGGGCCGGCCAGTAGAAGAATAGCAGGACGATCGCGAGCTGCGGCGCAACCAGCGCGTAAGGCAATAGCCTGGATTGGAAAATGGCTTGCTTTTGCATGGTATCCGCCGAAAGCGGCAGGCCGGGGGACCGGCCTGCCGCTCATCGCCTCACTTGACGGCGGTCTTTTCGAACTGCCGCAGCATGGTGTTGCCGCGCTCGACGGCGGCATCCAGCGCCTGCTTGGCGGTCTTCTTGCCGGCCAGCGCCTGCTCGATTTCTTCCGACCAGACGTCACGGAGCTGAACCATGTTGCCGAGGCGCAGACCGCGCGAGTTCTCGGTCGGCTCCTTGTTGGTCAGCTCGAGCAGCGGGGTCTCGAGATAGGGCTGGTCCTTGTAGAAGCCCTCGGCCTTGGCCTTCTCATAGGCCGCCTTGGTGATCGGCAGATAGCCCGAGGCCTTGTGGATGTAGACTTGGCGATCGGTGTCGGAGAGGAAGGTCAGGAATTTTGCGACGCCCTTGTATTCGTCGGCCGGCTTGCCGCCCATGACCCAGAGCGAAGCGCCGCCGATGATCGAGTTCTGCGGCGCGCCCTTTGCCTCCGGATAATACGGCATCGGCACAGCGGTGAAGTTGAACTTGGCCTGGGCCTTGACGTTGCCGAAGAAGGCCGACGAGGTCAGGTAGATCGGGCATTCGCCCGAGGTGAAGCGGCCTTCGCCGGTGTTGGTACGGCCAGCATAGTCGTAGACCTTGGTCTTCTGGAGCTCGACCAGGTTTTCGAGATGCTTGACCTGGAGCGGCCCGTTGAACTCGAGCTTGGTGTCGAAGCCGTCGAGGCCGTTGGCCTTGCTGGCGAGCGGGACGTTGTGCCAGGCGGAGAGTTGCTCGAGATTGACCCAGGTGACCCAGGAGCCGGAGAAGCCGCAGGTGTCATGACCGGCAGCCTTCAGCTTCTTGGCGGCCTCGAACGTCTCGGGCCAGGTTTTCGGGATCGCGACATTGGCCTTCTTCAGCTCGTCGAGATTGACCCACATGACGGTGGACGACGAGTTGAAGGGGAACGACAGCATCTCGCCCTTCGAGGTCGAGTAGTAGCCGGTGATGGCGGGCAGGTAGATCTTGGGATCGAACTTCTCGCCGGCGTCGGCCATCAGCTTGTAGACGGGCTTCACCGCGCCGGTCGCAGCCATCATGGTGGCGGTGCCGACCTCGAACACCTGCATGATGTGCGGTGCGTTGCCGGCACGAAACGCCGCGATGCCCGCGTTCATGGTGTCGGCGTAATTGCCCTTGTAGGTCGGAACGACCTTGAAGTCGCTCTGCGACGCGTTGAAGTCGTTGGCGAGCTTGACGATGACGTCGTTGTTGGCGCCGGTCATCGCGTGCCACCACTGGATTTCCGTCACGGCCAGCGCCGGCGACGCCGTCATGCCAACCGTGAGTGCAAATGCGGCAGCCGCCCCAAAGTGTCGAAGAGCCATCAAGTAAACCTCCCTTGGCCGTCAAAAGAAGCGCTTGCGCTAGCAGCGCCATATGACGTTCACATGACTGTGTAAGCGGCCGAAACGAAAGCGGCAAGCGCTGGAAAAGGGAAGCCGGCAAATAGGCGAAGACGGAGCGGGCAGCCTCCTCCGTTCGCGGTGCACTATCGTGCCCGCGCCGCACTGCGGCATCATTCGTTGGACGGAGGTGGTCGCCTCTAGCGCTTGCGCTCGGGGCCGCAGACGGTGCCCTTCTCGACCATCGCGTCGATCTCGGCCTTGGAGTAGCCGAACTCGCCCAGCACCTCCTGGGAGTGCTGGCTGAATTTCGGCGGCAGCCGGCGCAGGCTCGGCTTGCTGCGGTCGAGCCGGATCGGCGAGGCGACGCCCTTGTACCAGTCCTTCTCGATAATATCGCCGCGCGCGATCGTGTGCGGGTTGGTCAACGCCTGGTCGATCTTCTGCACGGGCCCTGCGGGCAGGCCCGCGGCGAGCAGGCGATTGCACAGCGGCTCGGCCTCGTGCTGGCTGAACACGGCAGCAAGCTCGGCGCGCAGCGCCTCGCGGTTGGCGATGCGGTCCTTGTTGCGGGCAAAGCGCGGATCGGTGCCGAGCTCGGGCTTGCCGATCTCCTTGGCGAGCTTGCGGAAGGTGCCGTCATTGCCGACGCCGATAAAGATGTTGTCCGTCTTGGTCGGGAAGATCGCGTAGGGCACGAGGTTCGGATGCTCGTTGCCGGTCAGCGACGGCGGCTTGCCATGCATGAAATAATTCGCGGTGTGCGGATGCATGATGGCAAGGCCGGTCTCGTACAGCGTCGTCTCCAGGAACTGCCCCTTGCCCGAGCGCTGCCGCTCCGACAGCGCCATCAGGATGCCAATCGCCGCGTAAAGTCCCGTCGTGATGTCGACCAGGGGCACGCCGATCCGCATCGGTCCGCTCTCGGGCGAGCCGGTCGCGGCGATCATGCCGGTCATGGCCTGGATGATGGCGTCATAGCCGGGATTGCCGCCGCGCGGCCCGTCGGCGCCGAAGCCGCAGATCCGGCAATGCACGAGGCGCGGGAATTTCTTGCTGAGCACATCGTTGCCGATGCCCCATTTCTCCAGCGTGCCCGGCTTGAAATTCTCGATCAGGACGTCGGCGGTCTCCAGCATCTTGAGCAGCACGATGCGGCCACCCTCGGAGGCGAGGTCGAGGCCGATCGAGCGCTTGTTGCGGTTGATGCCGACGAAATAGGCCGCGTCCTCCTCGTGGAAGGGAGGGCCCCATTCACGCACCTCGTCGCCCGCGGGCGGCTCGACCTTGATCACGTCGGCGCCGTGGTCGGCGAGGATCTGGGTGCAGTAGGGACCGCCGAGCACGCGCGTGAGATCGATGACGCGCAATCCGCTCATTGCGCCCAATGCGGCTTCAGAACTGGCGGCTTCAGAACTCATGCCTTCGCTTCCCCTGTGTCGATATTTGGTCACAGGCCTAGCGAGGTTCGCACAAGCCAGCAATGGCCTGTTGCGTAGGGGCGTATGCACTGCCGGCCGCATGCCGCGGCATGGCAAATCAGGATTGGCAGATCAGCGGAAGCGGCCGGCCCGAGGGGGATCCCGGGCCAGCCAATCCGCACTTTCGATCAGACGACCGTCAGGCGAACGTCGACATTGCCGCGCGTGGCATTGGAGTACGGGCACACCTGGTGCGCCTTCTCGACCAGCGCCTCGGCTTCCGCGCGGGCGAGGCCCGGCAGCGAGACGGCGAGATCGATGTCGAGACCGAAGCCGCCCTCGGAGCGCGGGCCGATGCCGACGGTCGAGGTGACGGAGGCATCGGCCGGAACCTTCGGCCCGCCCTGCGACGACACGAACTTCATCGCGCCGATGAAACAGGCGGCATAGCCGGCCGCGAACAGCTGCTCGGGATTGTTGCCGGCGCCGCCGCCGCCGCCGAGCTCCTTCGGCGTGGTGAGCTTGACGTCGAGCGCGCCGTCGAGGGTTGCAGCATGGCCATCACGGCCGCCGGTGGCCTTGGCGCTGGTCTTGTAGAGGACGTTCACGGACATTGTCGTCTCCTCGGGTCTTCCGGTTGGGGTGCGCTCTGTATCGCAAACAATTTGATTGTGCGCAATTGAAAATAGCATGGCTCACATTTAATTGTTCGCAATTGAATGTGCCGCCCGCCGGCCCCAGAATGGGAGGAAATCCCGTGAGATTCTCCATGCCCCGGAAGCTATCGACCCTCGATCCGCAACGCCTCGACAACCAGATCTGCTTCGCGGTCTATTCGGCCGCGCACGCCTTCAACCGCGTCTACAAGCCGCTGCTGGACCGGCTGGGCCTGACCTATCCGCAATATCTGGTCATGCTGGTGCTGTGGGAGCGCGACGACGTGCCGGTCAAGGACATCGGCGAGCGGCTGTTCCTGGATTCGGGCACGCTGACGCCGCTGCTCAAGCGGCTCGAGGCCGCCCATCTCGTCAGGCGCACCCGCTCGAGCGAGGACGAGCGTCAGGTCTTGATCGCGCTGACGGCGCAGGGCCATGCGCTGAAGGAAAAAGCCCGCAGCGTGCCACAGTCGATCCTGGCGGCCTCGGACTGCTCGGTGTCGGAACTGGTGTCGATGAAGGACGAGATCGTCGCGCTGCGGGATCGGCTGAACGCGGTGATCGGGGAGTAGGGGGTTCGGCGATCAGAAATGCTTCTTTGCGAGAGCGCGTCCTGAGCCAGATTTCAGATATCGCTCGAACGCAACAGCGCGTGCAGCGTCGTCGAAGGCGAAATAGGTCCTAATTCGCCAAGGCCCAAATTTGGAGGTGTGCGGTACTTCGCCTGCGTTGTGCTTCGCCAAGCGTGCCCGCAAATCATCCGTGATGCCGACATAGAAGCGCTCGGAATCGAGACTTTCGAGGATATAGACGTATTTCATTCTGCTTCCTCCCCGGAGGGTAGGATAGCAGCCTCAAGGCACGTTTAGCGTGTTGCTTCAATGCAGCGTGGATATCAGCTTGAGCCCGCCGACGCCCTTCGGGCTATGGCGGGGCAGCCTTCGCTCGCTTCGCTACGAGAGACTTCCACAGGCTTGCCTAGCCGAAGCTCGCGAAGCGAGCGAAGGCTGGTGGAGCCAGGCGGGATCGAACCGCCGACCTCTTGCATGCCATGCAAGCGCTCTCCCAGCTGAGCTATGGCCCCTTAGTCCTTGCGGGGATCCTGGTGGATCACCCGCACCGGCGAGTCCTGGTGACTCGCGCGGTGCACCCTTTTTCACAGATCAGGGCTGATCTCAAGTCTCTTCATCACCTCCGACATCACCAATGATGTCGGTCACGTCCTCATCGCCCTCTTCTTCGTCGGCAATGAAGGTCGAATCATCGTCATCGTCGTCATCGAGGGTCTCATCGACCTCGATATCGTCCTCGGATTCGGGCACGGCGGCCTTGACCTTGCCGGTGTTCTCCTCGGCGTCGGCCTCCTCGAGCGAGACCTCCTCGACCTCTGCCGGCTCCGGCGTGGTGTCGGCCGTCGCTGCGTGCCGGGCTTCGGCGCCGCGGGGCATGCGCGCGGGCGCGACCGGGGCGATCGGCACGACTTCGCCGGTATAGGGCGAGATCACCGGATTCTTGTTGAGGTCATAGAACTTCTTGCCCGTGGTTGGGCAAATACGTTTGGTTCCGAGTTCGGACTTGGCCACGGCAGGAATCCTGGGAATGTCTGAAAAGCGGTGTTTCACTTGGCTAGTTGGCGGCCCGCTGTCAATAGCGCATTACGGGAGAACGACATGCCCGTGACGGGGCGCTGGCCATGTGGTACCTGCGCCCAGCCCCCTTGAGGGCGCATCCAAGGACACAATCGTGACCCATTCCGACCAAACGAGGCCGCTCCAGGCTCGCGCCAGTGGGCCCCTGACCGGGAAAGTACGGGTGCCCGGGGACAAGTCGATCTCCCACCGTGCCCTCATCCTGGGCGCGCTCGCGGTCGGCGAGACCAGGATTTCAGGCCTGCTCGAGGGCGAGGACGTCCTCAACACCGCCAAATCGATGCAGGCGCTGGGCGCCACCGTCGAGCGGACCGGCGATTTTGCCTGGAAGGTGCAGGGCGTCGGCGTCGCGGGCTTCGCCCAGCCCAAGGCCGTACTGGATTTCGGGAACTCTGGCACCGGCTGTCGGCTGGTGATGGGCGCCGTCGCCGGCTGCCCGATCTCGGCGGTTTTCGACGGCGACGCCTCGCTGCGCAGCCGCCCCATGCGCCGGATCCTCGATCCGCTGGAAAAGATGGGCGCCAAGGTCATCTCCGGCAGTGAGGGCGGCCGCCTGCCCCTGACACTCCAGGGTGCCCGCGATCCGCTGCCGATCACCTACAAGACCCCGGTCGCCTCGGCCCAGATCAAATCTGCGGTGCTGCTGGCGGGCCTTGCCGCACCTGGCATCACGACCGTCATCGAGACCGAGGCCAGCCGCGACCACACCGAATTGATGCTGAAGCATTTTGGCGCCGACATCACCTCGGCACAGGAGGGCGTGCACGGCCGCCGTATCACGCTCAAAGGCCAGCCCGAGCTGCACGGCGCCAATGTCGTGGTGCCGGCCGATCCCTCCTCAGCGGCTTTCCCGGTGGTCGCGGCGCTGATCGTCGAGGGCTCCGATGTCGTCCTGTCGGATGTCATGACCAATCCGCTACGCACCGGCCTGTTCACCACGCTGCGCGAAATGGGCGCCTCGATAGAGGAGAGCGAAGTCCGCGGCGACGCCGGCGAGCCGATGGCGAAGCTGCGCGTGCGGGCCTCGAAGCTGCGCGGCGTCGTGGTGCCGCCGGAGCGCGCGCCCTCGATGATCGATGAATATCTCGTGCTGGCGGTGGCAGCCGCCTTCGCCGAGGGCACCACGATCATGCGCGGCTTGCAGGAGCTGCGCGTCAAGGAATCGGACCGCCTGGAGGCCACGGCCGCCATGCTCCGCGTCAACGGCGTGAAGGTCGAGGTCTCCGGCGATGATCTGATCGTCGAGGGTCGCGGTCACGTCCCCGGCGGCGGCACCGTCGCGACCCACATGGACCATCGCATCGCGATGTCCGCATTGGTGATGGGCTGCGCTTCCGACCAGCCGGTGACCGTCGACGACACCGCCTTCATCGCCACCAGCTTTCCGGACTTTATTCCGATGATGCGTTCGCTCGGGGCCGAGTTTTCATGATCATCGCCATCGACGGACCTGCGGCCTCGGGCAAAGGCACACTCGGCAAGCGTCTCGCGCACCACTACGGCTATCGTCATCTCGATACCGGCGTGATCTATCGCGCGGTGGCCTATGCCCTGATGCAGTCTGGTCACGATCTCCGGGACGAGGAGGCTGCGGTCGCCGCGGCGCTGGAACTCGATCCCGAAAAGTTCGGCAATCCCGCCCTGAAGACCCAGAAGGCCGGCGAGGGCGCCTCCATCGTCTCGGCGATCCCCAGGGTTCGCGAGGCCCTCGTCAATTTTCAGCGGCAATTCGCCGCCGATCCGCCCGGAGCGGTGCTGGACGGCCGGGACATTGGAACTGTGATCTGCCCGCATGCGGACGTGAAGATTTTCGTCGTCGCAGACCCAAAAGTCCGAGCGCGCCGCCGGACCATGGAAGCCAAGGCGAGGGGCGAGGAGGCCGACGAGGCCGCCGTGCTCGCCGACATCATCCAGCGCGACGAACGCGACAAGAACCGGCCGATTGCCCCCCTGAAACCGGCCGCGGATGCTTACTTGCTAGATAACTCCCAACTGGATATAGAAGGCGGCGTCCGGGCCGCCATCGACATTATCGAGGCCGTCCGAGCGGGCCGGTCGCGGGGTTAAGCCGCCGCCGTCATTGGAGGAAGTGCCCGCTCCCGCTCTTTGAGGTCGATACCTCGGTCCCCTGTTTGGGGCCGACGCGATCTAGGCTCCGGACACAAGATTTCCACGTATCGAACGCGCGGGCCTCAGCCGGCCCGCTTCCGCTGTTCCGCCTCTCAGGCCGGAGCAGCGAGCGGTCGCTCGAAGGTCTTGCGGACCTTCCGACACTGCGCGTGCGATGCGCCCATGAACCCAACGGCCGGCACGACATCCGCAACTGGAGAACAAATGGCTTCGACTTCTGCTGATACCTATAGCCCGTCGCGCGACGATTTCGCCGCGATGCTCGACGAGTCCTTCGCAGGTGGCAACCTGCAGGAGAGCTCCGTCGTCAAGGGCAAGGTTGTTGCAATTGAAAAGGACATGGCCGTCATCGACGTCGGCCTGAAGACCGAGGGCCGCGTCGCCCTGCGCGAATTTTCCGGCCCCGGCCGTGATAGTGAACTGAAGGTCGGGGACGAGGTCGAAGTGTTCCTCGATCGCATCGAGAACGCGCTCGGCGAAGCCGTGCTGTCGCGCGACAAGGCGCGCCGCGAAGAGAGCTGGGGCAAGCTCGAGAAGGCGTTCCAGAACAACGAGAAGGTCAACGGCGTCATCTTCAACCAGGTCAAGGGCGGCTTCACCGTCGATCTCGACGGTGCCGTGGCCTTCCTGCCGCGCTCGCAGGTCGACATCCGTCCGATCCGCGACGTTGCGCCGCTGATGAACAACTCGCAGCCGTTCCAGATCCTCAAGATGGATCGCCGCCGCGGCAACATCGTCGTGTCCCGCCGCACGGTTCTCGAAGAGACCCGCGCCGAGCAGCGTCAGGAGCTGGTGCAGAACCTTGAAGAGGGTCAGGTCATCGACGGCGTGGTCAAGAACATCACCGATTACGGTGCGTTCGTTGATCTCGGCGGCATCGACGGCCTGCTGCACGTCACCGACATCGCGTGGCGCCGCGTCAACCACCCGACCGAGGTGCTCTCGATCGGCCAGACCGTGAAGGTCAAGATCATCAAGATCAACCACGAGACGCACCGCATCTCGCTGGGCATGAAGCAGCTGCTGGATGATCCGTGGCAGGGTATCGAAGCCAAGTACCCGCTGGGTGCCCGCTTCACCGGCCGCGTCACCAACATCACCGACTACGGTGCGTTCGTCGAGCTCGAGCCGGGCATCGAAGGCCTGATCCACGTCTCCGAGATGTCGTGGACCAAGAAGAACATGCACCCCGGCAAGATCGTTTCGACCTCGCAGGAAGTCGAAGTGCAGGTGCTGGAAGTCGATTCCGTCAAGCGCCGCATCTCGCTCGGCCTCAAGCAGACCATGCGCAACCCCTGGGAGGTCTTCGTCGAAGGTCACCCGACCGGTTCGACGGTCGAGGGCGAGGTCAAGAACAAGACCGAGTTCGGTCTGTTCCTGGGTCTCGAGGGCGACGTCGACGGCATGGTCCATCTCTCCGACCTCGACTGGAAGCTTCCGGGCGAGCAGGTGATCGACAACTACAAGAAGGGCGACATGGTGAAGGCCGTGGTGCTCGATGTGGACGTCGAGAAGGAGCGCATCTCGCTCGGCATCAAGCAGCTCGAAGGCGACCCCTTCGCCGAGCCGGGCGATGTCAAGAAGGGCGCGGTCGTGACCTGCGAAGTGCTCGAAGTGAAGGAAAGCGGCATCGAGGTGAAGATCACCGGTACCGACTTCTCGACCTTCATCAAGCGCTCCGAGCTCGCCCGTGACCGCAACGACCAGCGCGCCGAACGCTTTGCCGTCGGCGAGAAGGTCGATGCCCGCGTGATCCAGTTCGACAAGAAGGCCCGCAAGGTCCAGGTGTCGATCAAGGCGCTCGAAGTCGCCGAAGAGAAGGAAGCCATCGCGCAGTACGGCTCCTCCGATTCGGGAGCAACGCTCGGCGACATCCTCGGCACCGCGCTCAAGAACCGCGACAGCAAGTAAGCGAGACGTTCGTTTCGCTGCATCAAAGCCCCGGCGTGAGCCGGGGCTTTTTTGTTTGCTGTCTCCACAAGCTCCGCTGTCGTCCCGGACAAGCGCAGCTTCTGACAACGCGCAGCGTTGTCGGAAGTGGAGCGCCGATCCCGGACCCATACCCATAGGGAGCGGTTTGACGAAGACCCGCAATTGCGAGCTTCGCGCGACAATTTCTCCCTATGGTTATGGGTCCCTGCGTTCGCAGGACGACAGCGAGGGTGTGGCGAGGTACCGGGCTCCCACCGCGCTCACAGCCTTGTTTTCTTCTAATTGCGCCGCAATTGATGTATCCAGATAAGCCGTTGGTCACGCTGTGAGGGCACAACGCGTCCGGCCTTTCATTTGGAGATATCTAGATGTCGCTCGATTCGGACATCATCGTCGATCGCCGCAGGATCCGCCGCAAGCTGACGTTCTGGCGCGTGGTGGCTGCGCTGATCGCGATTGCGGCGATTGCGGGCTTTGCGCTGGTCGTGACACCGGGTACGCGGGGCACGTTCGCATCCGCCGGCTCGATCGCGCGGGTCCAGATCGAGGGCCTGATCCGCAGCGATTCCGATCGCACGCAGGCGCTGGAGCGGCTGGAGAATTCGCAGGCCGCCGCCGTCATCATTCACATCAACTCGCCGGGCGGCACCACGGCCGGCTCCGAGCAGCTTTACGATTCGCTTGTCCGGCTGAAGGCGAAAAAGCCGCTCGTCGTGGTGGTCGAGGGCCTGGCTGCCTCCGGGGGCTACATCACGGCGATTGCCAGCGACCACATCATCGCGCAGCAGAGCTCGCTGGTCGGGTCGATCGGCGTGCTGTTCCAATATCCCAACGTCAGCGAGCTGCTGAAGACCATCGGCGTCAAGGTCGAGGAGGTGAAGTCGTCGCCGCTGAAGGCCGCGCCCAACGGTTTTGAGCCGACCAGCCCGGAAGCACGGGCCGCCCTCGATGCGCTGGTGAAGGATTCCTATGCCTGGTTCAGGGGATTGGTGAAGGAGCGGCGTGGCATGGATGACACGCAGCTCGAGAAAGTGGCCGACGGCCGCGTCTTCACCGGACGCCAGGCGATCGACCTCAAGCTGATCGATCAGATCGGCGACGAGAAGACGGCGGTGACCTGGCTGGTCGAGCAGAAGGGCGTCAAGAAGGGGCTCTCCGTGCGCGACTACAAGCTCCAGCCGCGCTTCGGCGATCTGCCATTCCTCAAGACGGCCGCCGCCGTTACGCTGGAAGCGCTCGGTTTGGGCTCGATTGCGCATCAAATCGGGCAAACCGGCGTCGCGCAGGCGGTCGATCGGTTCGGAATGGATGGAATGCTGGCCCTGTGGCAACCGGCCGCCTCAAATTGAGGGGTTGGGCGAGCGGCTGAGGGTTTTCCCGTTTGACGGGCGTCGGGTCAGCCCGCTTTTTCGGCATTTGTCACGTAATTTCACGACGCTCAACCTTGATTTAGCGTCTTGACAGATCAAGGTATTTTCACGGAAATGGTCATCCGCACGCTTCCGGGTCCTATCTCTCGATGATCAAATCCGAACTTGTTCAGCGTATCGCCGAGCACAACCCGCATCTGTACCAGCGGGATGTCGAGAACATTGTGAATGCGATTCTCGAAGAGATCGTAGCGGCCCTCGCGCGCGGTGACCGCGTCGAGTTGCGCGGCTTCGGTGCCTTCTCGGTCAAGCACCGCCCTGCACGCGCCGGGCGCAATCCACGCACCGGCGCCCATGTGCCCGTCGATCAGAAGAGCGTTCCGTTCTTCAAGACCGGCAAGGAAATGCGCGAGCGGCTGAACCGCGACCATCCGGATCCCGGCGCGCCCGACTAAGGCTGTCGTCGTCGGGGTTTAACCTGATAGCCGCATGATGCGGCCGCAAGCTTGATTCAAGACGAGCGATCGCGATGCGAAAGTTCCTGACCGCGCTGATCGTGATCCCGCTGGGCCTGATCCTGGTGGCCTTCGCCGTTGCCAACCGGCACTTCGTCACGGTCTCCTTCGATCCGTTCATTGCGAACGACCCGTCATTGTCGGTCACGCTGCCGCTGTTCCTGCTCCTGATCCTGGTCGCCGCCCTCGGCGTCTTCGCCGGCGGCTCCGCCGTCTGGCTCGGTCAGCGGCACTGGCGCCGCGCGGCGCGCCGGCACGAGGCGGATTCGCGGGTCGCCAGGGCCGAACTGGCCGATTTGCGGGCCCAGGCGGCCGCAGCAAAGCCCGGCTCGCAGCGCCTTCCCGTTCCCTCCGGGGTTGGGCTTTACGGGCCCATCGGGCGAGACAAGCAGCGCGCGACGTTGTAGAAGCGGCCCCGACCGGAAACCCTGTTTTCCGGCCGCACATTGCGGCCCCCATTTGCTTTGAGACCATGTCCCTGCTCGTCAAAATCTGCGGCCTGTCCACGCGCGAGACGCTTCAAACGGCGCTCGAGGCGGGTGCGGATATGGTGGGGTTCGTGTTCTTCCCGCCTTCGCCGCGGCACCTGTCCCTGGAGCTCGGCCGCGACCTCGGCCGCCAGGTGAAGGGGCGCGCGCTCAAGGTCGCCCTCACGGTCGACGCCGACGATGCGACGCTCGACAACATCATGGACGCGCTGTCGCCGGACATTTTCCAGCTGCACGGCAATGAGAGCGTGGCGCGGCTGCGCGACATCAAGCAGCGGTTCGGCCGCCCGGTGATGAAGGCGGTCCCGGTCGCAACCGCGGCCGATCTGGCCGTGTTGCCCGGCTATGCCGCGATCGCCGACCGCATCCTGTTCGATGCCCGCGCGCCGAAGGATGCGACCCGGCCCGGCGGCCTCGGGGAGCCCTTCGACTGGCACCTGCTCGAAAACCTCGACCTGAAGCTGCCCTACATGGTTTCGGGCGGGCTTCATGCCGACAACCTCGCCGAGGCACTCCGCGTCACCCGCGCCGGCGGCGTCGACGTCTCCTCCGGTGTCGAGAGCGCCCCCGGCGTGAAAGATCCGGAGATGATCAAGGCCTTCATTCGCGCCGCGCGCGCCAGTCAAGAGTCCAGCCAAGAGTTGAGTGTTCGATGAACGTCGCCAAACCCAATTCCTACCGCAGCGGTCCCGACGATCGCGGCCATTTCGGCATTTTCGGCGGCCGCTTCGTCGCCGAAACCCTGATGCCGCTGATCCTCGATCTGGAGAAGGCCTACACCGAGGCCAAGGCCGATCCGGCCTTCCAGGCCGAGATGAACGGATATCTCACGCATTATGTCGGCCGGCCCTCGCCGCTCTATTTCGCCGAGCGCCTGACCGAGCATCTCGGCGGCGCCAAGATTTATCTGAAGCGCGAAGAGCTCAACCACACCGGCTCGCACAAGGTGAACAACGTGCTCGGCCAGATCATGCTGGCGCGGCGCATGGGCAAGAAGCGCATCATCGCCGAGACCGGTGCCGGCCAGCACGGTGTCGCCACCGCGACGCTGTGCGCGCGCTTCGGGCTCGAATGCGTGGTCTATATGGGCGCCGTCGACGTCGAGCGGCAGCAGCCCAACGTGATCCGCATGGAGATGCTGGGTGCGACGGTGGTCCCGGTGCAGTCGGGCACGCGCACGCTGAAGGACGCCATGAACGAGGCCCTGCGCGACTGGGTCACCAACGTGCACAACACCTTCTACTGCATCGGCACGGTGGCCGGCCCGCATCCCTATCCGACCTTGGTGCGCGACTTCCAGTCGATCATCGGCAACGAGACAAAGGCGCAGATGCAGGAGGTCGAGGGCCGCCTGCCGGATTCGCTGGTGGCCTGCATCGGCGGCGGCTCGAACGCGATGGGCCTGTTTCACCCGTTCCTCGACGATCCCTCCGTCGAAATCTTCGGCGTCGAAGCGGCGGGCCATGGCCTCACGCAATTGCATGCAGCGTCGATCGCGGGCGGCCGTCCCGGCGTGCTGCACGGCAACCGCACCTATCTCTTGATGGATGCCGACGGCCAGATCCAGGACGCGCATTCGATCTCGGCCGGCCTCGATTATCCCGGCATCGGCCCCGAGCATTCCTGGCTGCACGAGATCGGCCGCGTGAACTATCTCTCCGCGACCGATGACGAAGCGCTCGCCGCGTTCCAGCTGCTGTCGCGCCTCGAAGGTATCATCCCCGCGCTCGAGCCCGCGCACGCCATCGCCAAGGTGATGGAGCTCGCGCCGAAGCGGCCAAGAGATCACCTGATGGTCGTCAACCTCTCCGGCCGCGGCGACAAGGACGTCCCGCAGGTCGGCGACATCCTGAGGGGCAAGAGCAAGTGACCACGCGTATCGACACCCGTTTCGCCGCATTGAAGAAAGAGGGCCGCGCGGCCTTCGTCACCTATGTGATGGCCGGCGATCCCGATCTCACGACGTCGCTCAATATCGTCAAGGCGCTGCCGAAGGCAGGCGCCGACGTCATCGAGCTCGGCATTCCCTTCACCGATCCGATGGCGGATGGTCCCTCGATTCAGGCTGCAGGTCTGCGCGCGCTCAAGGCCGGCATGACCTTGAAGAAGACGCTGGACCTCGTGCGCGACTTCCGTAAGGACGACAACATCACGCCGCTGGTGCTGATGGGCTATTACAATCCGATCTACATTTACGGCGTCGACAAGTTTCTGGCTGACGCCAAGACGGCCGGCGTTGACGGTCTCATCATCGTCGACTTGCCGCCGGAGGAAGACGACGAGCTCTGCATTCCCGCGCTGAAGGCGGGCCTGAACTTCATTCGCCTGGCGACCCCGACCACCGACGACAAGCGCCTCCCGGCGGTGCTCGCGAACACATCAGGCTTTGTCTATTACGTCTCTATCGCCGGCATCACCGGTGCAGCGGCGGCGGACGCGAATGCCGTCGGTGAAGCCGTCGCGCGCATCAAGCGGCATACCAAGCTGCCGATCTGCGTTGGTTTTGGCATCCGCACGCCGGAAGCGGCGCGCGCCATTGCCGAGAAGGCCGATGGTTCGGTGGTCGGCACCGCCCTGGTCGACGCGCTCAAGCACAGCCTCGACGCCGAGGGACGGGCGACCGGCAAAACCGTTAACGCCGTGGCTGAGCTGACCGCGGCCCTGGCCCAGGGCGTCAAGGGCGCGCAACAGGCGGCGGAATAGGCCATAATTCCGCTTTAGCTCTTTAGTTTGAGCATGATCTTGTCGGAAAACCGCTTCACACTTTTCCGGATCATGCTCTAAGGCGGACGACACGGCGGCTTGCCGGGCAATGGCCCGGTCGCCATATATCCCTTCAGGCGATCCGCGGGGCGGGTCGCACATCGGAGCAAACCATGAACTGGCTTACCAACGTGGTCCGGCCGAAGATCCGCAACATGCTGCGGCGGGAGACGCCGGAGAATCTGTGGATCAAGTGCCCGGATTCCGGGCAGCTCGTGTTCTACAAGGACGTCGAGGCCAACCAGTTCGTCATCCCCGGTTCGAACTACCACATGCGCATGGGCGCGGTGGCGCGCTTGAAGTCGATCTTCGACAACGAGACCTGGTTCGACGTCGCGCTGCCCGACGTCACGCCCGATCCGCTCAAGTTCCGCGATGAGAAGAAATACGTCGACCGCATCAAGGACGCGCGCGCCCGAACCAATCTGAATGATGCGATCAAGGTCGGTTACGGCAAGCTCGAAGGCTCCGCCGTCGTCGTCGCCGTGCAGGATTTCGACTTCATGGGCGGCTCGCTCGGCATGGCCGCAGGCGAAGCCATCGTCCGTGGGCTCGAGCTCGCGGTCGAGAAGAAGTCGCCGTTCATCGTGTTCGCCGCATCCGGCGGCGCACGCATGCAGGAAGGCATTTTGTCGCTGATGCAGATGCCGCGCACGACGGTCGCGGTGCAGATGCTGCGCGAGGCCAAGCAGCCCTATATCGTCGTGCTGACCAACCCGACCACCGGCGGTGTCACCGCGTCCTATGCGATGCTCGGCGACGTGCAGATCGCCGAGCCCGGCGCGCTGATCGGCTTTGCCGGCGCCCGCGTGATCGAGCAGACCATCCGCGAGAAGCTGCCTGAAGGTTTCCAGCGCGCCGAGTATCTGAAAGAGCACGGCATGGTCGACATGGTCGTGCATCGCCACGAACTGCGTCCGACCCTGGCGCGGCTCTGCCGTCTGCTGACCAAGGCGCCGGCGCTGGAGACCGCGTCGAAGCCGATGCAGCCGGTACTCAGCCCGGCACAGATCGTATCGGCCGCCGAGACGGCGCCGGCTGCGCCGCACGCGTGAACGCGTCCCCTGACAGCGCGAAGACGCCGCTCGGTGAATTGATCGGGCGGCTGTCGGTCCTGCATCAGAAGCGTATCGATCTCGGGCTGGAGCGGATGCACCGCCTGCTCGAACGGCTCGGCCACCCCGAACGCAAGCTGCCGCCGGTGATCCACATCGCCGGCACCAATGGCAAGGGCTCGACGCTGGCTTATCTGCGCGCGACGCTGGAGGCCGCAGGCCTGCGCGTCCACGCCTACACCTCGCCCTATCTTGTCAGGATCAACGAGTGCTTCCGACTCGGCCGCGTTGGCGGTGGCGTGCTGGTCGGTGACGACGAATTGCGCGCGGCTCTGGAAGAGGTCGAGCGCGTCAATGCCGGCGAAGCCGCGACATTGTTCGAGCTGAAGACGGCGGCCGCTTTCCATTTGTTCGCACAGAACCCGGCCGACGTGGTGCTGCTCGAAGTGGGCCTCGGCGGTCGGCTGGATTCGACCAACGTGATCGATGCGCCGGCGGCCTGCGTGATCACGCCCGTCAGCATGGACCACATGGATTTCCTCGGGGACACTCTGACATCGATCGCCGGCGAGAAGGCGGCGATCATCAAGCGCGGCGTGCCCGTGGTTTCTGCGGAGCAGGCGGGCGAAGCCATGGCGGTGATCGAGGCGCAGGCCAAGCGCATGCGCGCGCCGCTGTTTGCGGCGAATGAGAGCTGGCACGTCAATGTCGAGCACGGTCGCCTCGTCTACTCCGACGATCGCGGCCTGATGGATCTCACGGCGCCGCGGCTGTTCGGCCGCCACCAATTCGACAATGCCGGTCTCGCGATCGCGACGCTGCGCGCGATTCCGAACTTTGGGATCAATCAGGCGGCGTTCGAGGCCGGCATCGTCGGTGCCGAATGGCCGGCGCGGATGCAGCGCATCACCTCGGGCGAGCTGCTCGCTCTCGGACCGCAGGGCTCGGAGATCTGGCTCGATGGCGGGCACAATGCCGAAGGCGGCCGTGTGGCAGCCGCCGCGCTCGGCGATCTCGAAGAGCGGGTGTCGCGGCCGCTGGTCGTCATCGCCGGCATGATGGCCAACAAGGATGCACAGGGCTTCCTCGCCAATTTCGCCGGTCTCACCCGTCACATCATTGCGGTGCCGATCCCCGACACCGAGAACGCGATGCCGGTCGATCGCCTCGCCGACGCCGCGCGCAGCCTCGGCATGCGCGTCGAGACCGTCACCGGCGTCGAGGCCGCGCTGCGTGGCCTGTCGAAGCTCGCCTACGAGGTGCCGCCGCGCATCCTGATATCAGGCTCGCTGTATCTGGCCGGCCACGTGCTGGCGATCAACGGCACGCCTCCTGCATGATTTCTCTTGTCCCGGACGCGCGGAGCGCGAGCCGGGATCCAGGGCCGCATGGGCCCCGGCTCTGCAGCGCACCGCGAAAGATGCGCTGCGCTGCGTCCGGGGCATGAAAGAGAGAACACCAATGCGCTTCGCCGCCATCGCCGACGTCCACGGGAACTATCTCGCGCTGGAGGCGGTGCTCGCCGACATCCGTGCCCTTGATATCACCGCCATCGTCAATCTCGGCGACATGCTGAGCGGCCCGCTCGATGCGCGCCGCACCATCGAGATACTGATGCAGCTGGACGCCGTGCACGTGCTCGGCAATCACGACCGCTACCTGCTCGACCGTCCGCCGGAGAAAATGGGCTCGTGGGATCGTCCCGCCCACGCAGCGCTCAACGCCGCGCAACTGGATTGGCTGCGCGCACAGCCGATGACGCGGGTGTTTCGCGAGCACGTGTTCCTCTGCCACGCCACGCCCGAGAACGACGAAGTCTACTGGCTCGACACGGTGCATCCCGATGGCACGGTCGCGCTGTCGCCGCTCGACCGGATCGAGCAGCTCGCGCATGGCGTGACGCAATCCCTGATCCTCTGCGCCCACACGCATCTCGCACGCACCGTGCGCCTGCGCGACGGCCGGTTGATCGTCAATCCCGGCAGCGTCGGCAGTCCTGGTTATCGTGACAAGCATCCGTATCCGCATGTCGTGGAGGCCGGCACGCCGCATGCGCGTTATGCGATTCTCGAACTGGCCAGCGGCGACTGGCAGGTGACATTCCGCCACGTCACGTACGATCACGAGGCAATGGCGGCGTTGGCACGCAATAACAGTCAGCCGGAGCTGGCACAGGCAATAGCGACTGGTTGGCTGAGGTAAATCCTCTCGTGTCCCGGACGCGGTGCAGCGCAAAGCGCTGCTCCGCAGAGCCGGGACCCAGACTCGCGGCTTCTGGGCCCCGGCTCTGCAGCGCTTCGCGCTGCGTCCGGGGCACTAGACCGACTTACTTCAACATCTTCATCGGATCCGCGGCCTTCTGCTTCAATTGCTCGAAGCTGCATTGCCGCGGCGCCTTGTCGGGGCGCCAGCGCAGGATCGAGGTGCCGTGGCGGAAGCGTTCGCCGCTGAAATGGTCGTAGCAGACCTCGATCACCAGCTTTGGTTTGAGCGGACACCATTTTGCCGAGCGCTCGGTGGACCAGCGGCTCGGCCCGCCCGGCGCGTTGCCGGTGAAGCCGGGCTCTGCGATCAGCGCCTCAACCCGGTCGGTCAGCGCAGGCTTCGCCTCCGCCTTGATCGCGGATGTGAAGCCGACATGGTGCAGCAAGCCACCATCGTCGTAGAGCCCGAGCAGCAGCGAGCCGACCACCTTTCGCCCGGCGATCTTGTTGGTGGCATAGCGGAAGCCGCCGACCACGCAATCGGCGCTGCGGAATTTCTTGATCTTCTGCATGCCGTCGCGATTGCCCGCCTGGTAGGGCAGATCGATGCGCTTGGCGATGACGCCGTCCGAGCCGCCGCCGGATTGCGCCAGCCATTTTTTCGCGGTGGCGTAGCTCGTCGTCGCCGGGGACAGGTGGAAGAGACTGCCCTTCAGATTGGCCTTCGCAAAAGCCTCCAGCGCGGGCCGCCGTTCGCTCAGCGGCCTTCCGGCAAGCTGCTTCTGTTTTACCGTCGCGAGCAGATCGAAGGTGAGATAGAGCGCCGGCGTCTCCGTCGAGAGCTTCTTTACGCGGCTCGCCGCCGGATGAATCCGTTGCAGCAGCGCGTCGAACGAAAAGCTCTTGCCGTGCGGTACGACGATCTCGCCGTCGAGCGTGAAACGGTCGGCTTTCAGCTTCAGCGCGGCAGCGACAACTTCCGGGAAATAGCGCGCGAGGTCCTCGCCGGATTTGGAGCGCAGATCGACATGGCGGCCGTCGCGCGACAGCAGGCAGCGAAAGCCATCCCATTTCGGCTCGTACTGCCACTCCCTGCCGCGCGGAATCGCGTCGACCGACCGCGCCTCCATGGCAGCGAGAGAAGTCGATTTTCGCGCGCGCTTTGCGGGAGGGGCAGGCAAGGGCTGGGACTCGTCATACGCTGGACACGTCCCATCAACGCAAAACGGCCGGCTTTCGCCGGCCGCTTCCGAAAAAAATCTTACGCCGGAGAGATCACACCGCGGAGGTGATCCACTGCTGCAGCTTCGCCTTCGGCGCCGCGCCGACCTGGCGGGAGGCCATCTCGCCGCCCTTGAAGATCATCAGGGTCGGGATCGACATCACGCCGTACTTCGAGGCGGTCTTCGGGCTCTCGTCGACGTTGAGCTTCACGATCTTGACCTTGTCGCCCATCGCGCCGGCGATCTCGTCAAGGGCGGGCGCGATCATGCGGCAGGGGCCGCACCACTCAGCCCAGAAATCGACGACCACAGGACCGTTCGCCTTGAGCACTTCGGCTTCGAAATCGGTGTCAGAAACCTTGCCAACGGCCATGGGAGTACCTCGTTCGGTTGAAAGAATCGGCGCAGATGGGAATCGCGCCCGGGATCATGCCGTCAACCTATGAACGGCCCCTTGCCGGGTCAAGGACGCTCACACCGAGATGAAGGGATGCCAGCGCCGCGTCCAGCGCGGGGGCCGAAATCTCCATATATTCAAGGGCCTCGGTCCAGAGCAGGACGGCGCGGATGGGCTTTTGGGGATAAAGCCGCGCCAGCACCGCCCGGTACAGCGCAAGCTGCCGGACATAGGCGGCGGGCGCTGCGGCCGCGTTCTTGGGCGCCGCCTGGTTGGTCTTGAAATCGACGATCAAAACCTCCTCCGGACGAACGACCAGCCGGTCGATCTGCCCCGACACCAGCGCTGGCGCCCGGCTCGGCCGCTCCAGCCGGCCGGCGATGGCGACTTCCGCCCGACTGCCGGCGGCAAACACGGCTGCGAAGCGCGGCTCCGCGATCAAGGCGAGCACCTTGTCGGCCAAAGCGGCGCGGTCGACCTCCGTCCAGTCCGCGGCGTTGCGCGCCATGAAGCCGAGCGCGGCCTCGCGCCGGCGTTCCGCGGCGATATCGGGCAGGGATTGCAGCAGCCGATGCACCAGCGTGCCGCGCTGCAGTGCGAGCGCGCGCGACTGCACTGATTCGCCTGTCCGCGCGCTGCGGCCTTCCTCGGCCGACTGGCCGGACGGACGCACCAGGTCGTCGTCAACGATCTCGCGCGGCGCCGGCGTTCGCAGCCAGGCCGGCAGCGCGACCGTCTGGTCGACGGTCGCCGCCGGGACACCCAGCGCCGCGACATCCTCCGGCCGGGCGAACCGGGTCACCTTGCCGAGGGGCGTCTCGATCGTCTGCTTGTCCAGGCCCGAGCCGGCCAGGCCGGTGTCGACCAGATCGTACCAGCTCAGCTTGCGCACGGTCTTCATGTTGCCGGGCATGCAGCCGCCGACGATCAGCCGATCGGCCGCGCGCGTCATCGCGACATAGAGCAGGCGGCGATATTCGTCCTCGGTCTCCTCGAGCATGGCCTTGCGCGCGTCGGCGACGGGCTTGGGGTCGTCGGCCTTGCGGCCAGCCCACACCACGACCTCGCCGCCATTGCCGCGCGGCACGTGGATCAGCCGGACCCGCTGCGAGTCCGCGGGCGACGATGTCGTGTCGACCATGAACACGACCGAGGCCTCCAGGCCCTTGGCGCCGTGCACCGTCATCACCCGCACCTCGTCGCGCGAGATTTCCATGTCGCGCTTCACCTCGGTGTCGGCGGAGCGCAGCCAGGCCATGAAGCCTTGCAGCGAGGCCGGCGCCTTGCGCTCACAGCTCAGCGCCAGCTCCAGGAATTCGTCGAGCGCGTCGTTGGCCTCATGCCCGAGCCGGCGCAGGATGCGCGCACGGCCGCCGTCGCCCCCTAACAGCCAGGCGTAGAACGCGAACGGCGTCTCCTCGCGCGCGCGCGTCTCACAGGCTTCCAGGCGCCGCAACACAGTCGCGAACTTCTCGCTTCCGGCCGCATCGCCGAGCGCGCGGCGCAGCGATCCCTTGCGATCATGGGCTAACTGAAACAAATCGTCGTCATCGAGGCCGAACAGCGGGCTCTTCAGCGCCACCGCCAGTGCGAGGTCGTCCTGCGGCAGCAGCAGGGCATCAGCGAGGTTCATCAGGTCGATGATCGCGATGTGCTCGGTCAGCTTGAGCCTGTCGGCGCCGGCGACCGGAACGCCAGCGTGCTTCAGTGCCTGGATCACGGCATCGAAGGCATTGCCGCGCCGGCGCACCAGGATCAGCATGTCGCCGTAGCGTAGCGGCCGCCGCTCGCCTTCGTGCCCCGTCAGCGTGCCGCTCTCGACCAGCCGCTTGATCTCGGCCTGGATGCGGCGCGCGAGCTTGACCTCGGGACTGGTGACGGCGACGCCGTCGAACGGCGCGCGCCAGCCTTCGATCTCCTGGCGGTCGTCGGCGACAGCCAGATCCCACAGCTCGATCACGCTCGGACCGGCATCGGCCAGCGCATTGTGCAGGGGATGGCCGATCTCGACCGAATGGATGCTCTTGTAGATCTCCTGCTCGCGGAAGACGTGGTCGACCGAGTGCAGGATCGCAGCGCCCGAGCGGAACGAATAGGTGAAGGCGACCGGATCGAACTTCAGCCCGGCGGCGGTGAACTTGCGGTGCAGCTCGCGCCGGCGCGCGTCGAATTCGTGCGGGGCCGCGCCCTGAAACGAGAAGATCGACTGCTTCTCGTCGCCGACCGCGAAGACCGTGCGGTTCAGCCCCTCGCGCGCGCCTTCGCCGGCGGTGAATTCGGAGATGATGTGCGCGACGATGTCCCATTGCCGCGGGCTGGTGTCCTGGGCCTCGTCGATCAGGACGTGATCGACGCCGCGGTCGAGCTTGTAGTGCACCCAGCCCGAGGCGATGCGGTTCAACATCGCCAGCGTCTTGTCGATCAGATCGTCATAGTCGAGCAGCCCGCGCTCCTGCTTCTCGCGGCGGTAATTTGCCGCGGCCGCGGTCGCGATGTGCAACAGCGCCACGGTGCGGTCGCGCATGGTGACCGCGCGGCGCTTCTCGATCAATTCACTGACCCGCTGCGCCTCGTTCTCGAACAGGCGAGCGACGGACGGGTTGTGGTCGCCAAACTTCTTGGTCAGTACCGCCTTGCGCGACAACTTTTCGTCGGTGAGGAAGACGCAGAGATAGGCATCGACCTGTGCGCTGCCGGAAAAGACCTTTGCCTCCCGGAGCCGGCTGGCCTGGTCGTTGTCGGACTTGCTGCCGTCCTCCAGCGCATAGGCGATGTCGTCCCAGCGCGATCGCGGCAGATAGGGTCCATCGAGAATCTCGGTCTCGACGTCCTCGATGCGATCGCTCACGTCGACGCCCAGCACGGCCGCCATCTGCGCGGCGGCGGCCTCGGCGTTGCCGGCCTCGTCCGTCCAGGTCATGAAGTGATCGCGGCTCAGGCACGCCTCGCGCACGACCTCCTTGAAGGTGACGTCGGCCGCGCTCGCCATCGCGGTCAGCAATGCGCGACCGGTGACGCTCTCCGGATCGCGCGCCGCCTCCAGCAGCACCTTCAGATTGGCGCGCTCCATCATGTCGGTCTGGTCGCGCTCGTCGATCACGGCGAAGCGCGCGGGCACGTTGGCCTCGAACGGGAATTGCTGGAGCAGGCGCGTGCACAGCGCGTGAATGGTCTGCACCTTCAGCCCGCCCGGCGTCTCCAGCGCGCAGGCGAACAGTTTTCGCGCGTCGCGCCGAATTTTCGCGCTGGGATGCGGGATGCCGACAGCGCGGATCGCTGCGTCGAGCCCGGTATCATCCAGCGTCACCCAGTGACCAAGCGTGGTGAACACGCGCTCGGCCATGTTGGCGGCGGCGGCCTTGGTAAAGGTGATGCAGAGGATCTTCTCCGGCGGCACGCCCGACAGCAGCAGGCGGATCACGCGCTGCACCAGCACATGGGTCTTGCCCGAGCCGGCATTGGCCGACACGAACGCCGACGCAGTCGGATCGGACGCGCGCGCCTGCCGCGCGCGCACCTCGTCGGGAATGGGGCGTGGCAGCTTCACCATTCCTCGATCCCCAAACCGCCGGCCGCAGACCATTCCTTGATCCGGGCGAGATCGTCATAGGTGCCGTAGCGGTTGGACCACATCGGCAGGTTCAGCGAGGTGTAGGGCTGGTTCTCGTCGTCGAAGGCACGGATCAGGGCCTCCAGCTTGGCGCGCGCTTCGGCGGCCGCTGTGTCCGGCGGCTGCGGCTCGTCGCCGGGTTTGTACTTGAGCTCGAGGATGCGCTCCTCGCCCGGCGGATTGTTACCGCTCAGGCGCACATAGACGAGCTGGCTTACCGACGCGCCGGCGTCGATATCGGGGAAGCCACCCTCGCGCAGGATCGCGGCCTCCAGGGTGAGCTGCGGCGACAGGCCCATGCGGACCTGCTTGCCGGTCGGCGGCTGGCCGGTCTTGTAGTCGAGGATGGCGTAGCCGCCGCCCTGGCGCCGCTCGATGCGGTCGGCGCGCGCGGAAAGTCGGAAGCTGCGATTATTATCTAGCGTGATCGAAATCTCGCCGCGCGTCTCCGCGACGATGGCCTCGATCGCGTCGCGCCGCGCGGTCTCCCATTCGCCGAACCAGCGCGCGATGCGCTGGAAGCGCGGCCACCACAGCGCCCGCGCTTCGGGCCGCTCCATCAGCGGCGCAAAGTGCTTCTCGCCGATCGTGCGTAGCACGCGCGCGGGGTCTTCAGGCAGACGCGTCGCATAGCTCTCGGTGAACTCGCCGATCGCATCGTGGATCGCCGAGCCGCGGTCGGCGGCCGACAGCGGCATGTCGACGGGATCGAGCGCATCGAGCCGCAAGATGTGTTTGGCGTAGATCGTGTAGGGATCGCGCAGCCAGTCCTCGATCGCTGTCACCGACATCCTGAGCGGCCGCGTCGCGCGCGGCGGCCGCGGCTCGGGCTGCTTGATCGGCCTGACCTCGTCCGGCTGGTCCAGCGCGCCCGCGAACTGCACATATTTCTCGCCGGCGCGAACGGCCGCCTTCCAATGATCGTCGCCCGCAACCGCCTCCAACCGGTGCAGGAAGCGCGAAGCCACCGCCGGCGCGCCGCCAGCCTTGGCGGAATGGGTGAGGATCACCTCGTCGCCGCCGAGCAGCTGGGCAAAATCGTGGGCGGAGAGGCCGATGCGCCGCTCCGGAAGATCGAGGCCGAGCTCGTGCCGCATCGGCCGGCTGAGCCAGGGGTCGATGCGCGGCGCCGGTGGCCAGACGCCTTCGATCAGCCCGCCGACGATGATGCGATCGGCCTGCATCAGGCGCGATTCCAGCGGGCCGTAGATCTGGAGCCGCGCGCCCGGCTTGTCGCGCCGCCGCACCGCGCGCTCGCTGAACGCGGTCTGGAAGACGTCGGCATAGTCGGGCAGCGTCACCATCAATCCGCTGGTCGTGCCGCCGCGTAGCAGATCGTCGAAGGCGCCGGCGAGCGCGAGGCCTTCGCGCTCCTCGAAGGCGAGCGGAATGCCCTGCTCGTCGCGCGATAGCTCGATCATGATTTCGCGGTGCCGGTGCGCGAGTTCGGCGAAGTCATATGGTTTTGCCGACGCCAGACTCTCGATCGGTGCCAGCGCCTTTTGCAAGGCATCGATCAGCGTCTGGATGCGGTCGATATTCTCGGCCTTGAGACGCGCACGGGGCTCGGCCTTGTGAAGCGCGGAGACCTCGCTGCGCCACAGCTTTGTCAGCTCGTCACGAAAGCGGTTGAATTCGCGCAGCAGGCCGCCGGTGCCGGCAGGCGGACGCGTGCCACGCAGGACTGCAAGCTCGAGATCTTCGATCGCCGCCTTCCACGCGCCAGGCAGCCGGCCGAGCCGGCATAGCGAATGCTTCAGCATCGCCAGCAGCGTCGGCGGCTCCAGTCCTTTGGTCGCCGCTTCCGCCGTGAGCCGGGCAAAGACGCCGGCGGATGTTTCCATCAGCACGTCGCCGCCGGAATCGTCGAAGGCGAGATCCCATCGGGTCAGCGCAGCCATCACCCGCCGCGCCAGCGCGCGGTCCGGCGTGACCAGCGCCGCCGATTTGTCGAGATGCCGCGCCTCGCGCATCGCGATGGCAATGGCGAGCGCTTCCATTTCAGGGTTGGGTGCTTCGACGACCGCGAGGTTTTTCATGCCGCCGGCGATCTTCGCCGCGACGACCGGCTGCTTCAGCCGGTCGTGCCAGACTTCCGTTTTGGCCGACGGCCGCATCGATTCCGATGCGAGCAGATCGCGGCCGCCGTCCGCTGGCGGCTGGAGGATCTCGACGTCGGAGCGCTTGATGCCAAAACGATCCAGCAGTGCGTTCATCGCATATTGCGGATGGTTCGACGCCGGATGCTCCGCGAACTTGCCGAGCGAGTCGCGCACGCCGCCGATGCTGCGCCAGGCGTCGTCGTCGAGATCGGTATCGAGGCCCGGCAGCACCACTGCGCCATGCGGCAGCGAGGCGACCGCGTGCAGGAATTTGGCGGTGGCCGGCATCGAGCCGGTCGAACCGGCTGCGATCACCGGCCCGCTCGGATGCGCGGTCAGCCGTTTGGCTTCCGCCGCGATCAGGAGATCGCGCCGCGCCGCGGGCTCGATCCGGTTGATCTCGGCGAGATGCCCGGGCCAGGCGATGCGCGCGATGCGCAAAAATTCGAGCGAGTGTTGCCAGTAGCGGTCGAGGTTGTCAGGTACGAGACCGTCGAGCGCGCTCCAGTCAACGCCGCGCGTCACCATGTCGTCGATCAGGCGCGCGAGGTCGCCGGCGAGCGCCAGCGTCGAAGCAGGCCCGCCGACCACCAGCGGCGACAGCACCGGGCCCTTGGCCCAGGCCGCGACCAGCTGAGCCAGCGTCAACCGTCGTTCGAGCTCGCCGAGCCGCGGCGGTATGTCGAGCGGCGTTGCGCCGGAGAACTGCTCGCCCTCGTCGGCGAAGGCGAGCTCATCCTCGTCGATGTCGCCGAGCGCGACGATGCGCGGCAGCACCACGGCGTCCGCCTTCATCTCGTCGAGGAAGATCTCGCGGACCACGCGCATCGCGCGCCTTGTCGGCAGATACAGTGTGGCATCCGCCAGACGCGCCGGTTCCTTGCGCGCCTCGAATCCCTCGACCAGCCGTCCGTCGAGCAGGCTCGCGACGATCGTGCGCAGGAATGGAACTGAGAGGGGAACGCTGAAGACGCGCATGAGCTGCCTGATTCGGAGATCAGGGCAATATAGGGAGGCGAGGCCGAATGGTCATGGGGCGGGGGGAAGTCGTCCCCGCTGTTCGCGAGACCTGACAGGTCTTGTAGGGTGGGCAAAGCGAAGCGTGCCCACGCATTTTGCCATCGAGAGAGATGGTGGGCACGGCGCAAGGGCGCCTTTGCCCACCCTACGGCACCCCTTCGGGGCGCCTTTACGCCACGCTCTCCAGAAACGCCTCTTCCGCGGCGTGCACGGCGTCGGGCGTGCCGACATGCATCCAGACGCCGTCGAGGCGGAGGCCGAACAGCCGCTCCTGCTCGTTGGCGCGGTCGAACATTTTCGTCAGCGAGAACTCGCCCTGCGGCGCGCCTTCGAAGATCGACGGCGACAGGATCGCAGCGCCGGCATAGACGAACGGAACGACTTCCTTTTCCTTGCGCTTGCGCAGGGCGCCGTCGGGCAGCATGCCGTAATCGCCGCGACCGCTATAGCCGATGCTGGTCGCGGTCGGCGCCATCAGCAGCAGGATGTCCATGCGCGCGGGGTCGAAATTTTCAGCGAGCCGCGTCAAATTGGAGCGCACGCCGTCGATCCAGAGCGTGTCGGAATTGACGTGGAAGAACGGTGCGTTGCCGAGCAGCGGCAGCGCCTTGACCACGCCGCCGCCGGTGCCGAGCACCTGGTCGCGCTCGTCAGAGATCGTCACGCGCGGAAGCTGGCGCGATGCGACGTGATCGATGATCTGGTCCGGCAGGTAATGCACGTTGACCACGGCCTCGGTCACGCCCGCCTGGCCGAGCTTGTCGAGCACGTGGTCGAGCAGCGGCTGGCCGGCCACCGGCACCATCGGCTTCGGCATCCTGTCCGTCAGGGGACGCATGCGCAGGCCAAACCCTGCGGCGAGCACCATGGCTTTGGTCGGTTTGACGGACATCCTTCGCTTTCTCAGACCTTTCGCGTTCGCAGCAATCCTAACACGAGGTTCGATCACCCGCACCGCATCTCAACCGCCTTAGCCACCCGCCGTGACGGTTGTACGACGGGTGTTGCCATCATGCCCCGACGGCTGTGGAACGGGCCCTTTTCTTCTTGTCGCCGAGCTTGAGGAAATTGACCCCAATCTGGTCGCCATTGACCCAGGCCAGCTCGCAACGCCGGTACGCAAGTCCGGTGGACGACAGCAGCAGAAAGAACTCCTTCAGATGGAGGCCCTCCACCGAGCCGTCGATGGTCAGCTTGGCACCGGTCTCGGAGACGTCCTCCATGGTGCAGTCGCGCCGCCAGGTGCCGTCGATCCCCATCATCTGGGCCGAGATCCCGCGCTCGAAGACAACCCGGCTGTTGCCGCGCTGGTCCGTCTTTACCGCCATCTGCCCGCTCCAGCCCGTAATGATCCGGCTGCCTTGCCGCCAGAATACCGGCGTCTTGGCTAACAGCTGGTAAATCGGCCCCCAAATCAGGCCTTTGGTGGACTTTGGGGCGGTGGGACGTTGGCGAGATACCAGTCGCGCAAAGAGCTCAGCGCGGGATGTGCCAGCGAGCGCTGGAGATAGGTCCAGATCCGCGGCTGGTGACGCAAATAATGCGGCTTGCCGTCGCGGCGGTTGAGGCGGGCGAAGGTGCCGAGCAGCCGCGTGTTCCGCTGTGCCGACATGATGGCGTAGAGCTCGGCGAACTCGGCCGGATCGAAGCCGGCATCGCCAGCGCGCCGCGCCTTGATGTAGCGCGACAGCAGCGTCAGCTCGAGGCTTTCGGGCACGTCGATGCGGGCGTCCTGGAGCAGCGACACCACGTCGTAGGATTGCGGACCGAGCACGGTGTCCTGGAAATCGATCACGCCGACGCGCGCGATGCCGGCGCGATCCCCAAGCCAGATCAGATTGGGCGAGTGATAGTCGCGGATGATCCACGTCCTCGGCGCGGCCAGCGGCTTCTTTAGCAGCTCGCGCCACATCGCGAAAAACTCTCCGCGCGCCGCCTCGCTCAGCGGCGCGTTGCGATCGGGCAGGTACCATTCCGGCATCAAGCCGATCTCGATCAGCAGCGCCTCGGTATCGAAGAGGGGGATAGCGTAGGTCTGATCCGCCAGCGGCAATGTTTCCGAAAGCGTCTTGCCGTGGAGCGTGGCCAGCACGTCGGTCGCGGCCTCGTAGCGCTCGGCAATCGGGCGTGCCGGGTCGCCTTCGATCACGCCTTCGCTGCCGAAATCCTCGGTGATCAGGAAGCCATGGTCGAGGTCGGAATGGTGGATCGCGGGCGCCGAGATGCCCTGCGCGCGCAGGCCTTCGTCGATCGCGACGAAGGGTTTTACATTCTCGGCGAGATGAACCGCGGCGCTGTAGGATTTTCCGTTGTACGTCGCAGCACCATCAGGGCGCTGCGGAAAGTTCATGAGGATGACGATCTCCTCGTCGCGCAAGAGCCGCGCATAGGAGCGCGTCGAGGCGTCGCCGGCCATGCGCTTGCGAGTCGCATCCATGTAGCCGGAGGCATCGAGGAATTCGCGCAGCGCCTGCAGCCGCGCGACAGTGGCGGCCCCCTTGCCGTAACCGGTGATGTCGGCGGCGCGCGCATTCGAGCCCAGCGCCGGCCGATGCGTCAGCGCGATGTCGATGCGATCCTGTGGCATCGCCGACGGCGCGCGCTCCGGCCATTCGATCAGGACGAGTGTGGCATCGGGCAGCGGCGACAGCCCGATCTCCTCGAGCTCGCTCTCGTCCTCGACCCGGTAGAGATCGGCGTGCATCACCGGGAACGGCGGCAGCTCATAGCCTTGCACCAGCGTGAAGGTCGGGCTCGGCACCTCCAGCGCCTCGTCGCCGGCGAGGTAGCGGATGAGCGCGCGCGCGGCGGCGGTCTTGCCGGCGCCGAGATCGCCGGTGAGGGTGACGACATCGCCAGGGCCGACCAGCAGCGCGAGGTCGGCCATCAATTGTGCGGTGGCCGTCTCGTTGTGAAGCGCGACGGAGAGTTTGGTGGGTTCTGTCATTCGGCGGCGTCGCGATGCGCCGCCTGGTCGGTCGGGAAGTCACAGATCACGACCGTGCCCCGGCCGACGATCGAATCCACCCGCACCTTGCCGCCATGCAGCTCGACGAAGGAGCGCACCAGCGACAGGCCGAGCCCGGCGCCGCGGTGACGCGAGCCCTGCGAGCGGCTTTCGAACCAGTTGAACACCTTGTCCTTCATGTCGGCAGGTATTCCAGGCCCGGAATCTGTCACAGTGAAGACCACGCTGCGTTCGGTGCGGCGCGCGCTGATGCCGACGGTGGAATCCTGTGGAGAAAACCCGACGGCGTTGGCAAGGAGGTTATAGAGCACCTGCACCACGCGCTTCTCGTCGCCGACGAAGCTGCCGACATCGGGCGCGATCTCGACCTTGAGGCGGATGCGGTCGGTGGCGAGCCGGTCCTGGATGCCTTCTGCCGCGAGCTCGATGGTCTTGCTGACGTCGACCGGGCCGAGTTCCAGCTTCATGGCGCCGGCGTCGATGGTGGCGAGATCGAGGATGTTGTTGGTCAGCGCCAGCAGCGCGTTGGTCGATTTGGTGACGTAGTCGAGATATTCGGCCTGTTTCGGCGTCAGCGGCCCGGTCGAGGGATCGCTGAGGAAATGCGCGAAGCCGATGATGGTGGTGAGCGGCGAGCGCAGCTCGTAGGAGACGTGGTGGACGAAATCCACCTTCATCTGGTCGGCAGCCTCCAGCGCCTCGTTGCGCTCGCGCAGCGCGCGCTCGACGTTCTCGGTGTCGGTGATGTCCTGGAACGTCAGCATGGTGGCGCCGTCATGCAGCGGGCGGATCATGCCGTCGAGCACGCTGCCGTCCTTGCGCTCCAGCTTCAGCGGCACGTCGGCGCGGCTCTCGATCGAGGTGACGGCTTCGCGGATCTGGCGCCAGACCGTGGGGTCGTCGAACAGCTGATGGCACCAGCCTTCCACCGTCTGGATATGCGGCTCGTCGCGCATGGCATCGCTCGACAGCTTCCACATCCGGACGAAGGCCGGGTTGAACAGTTGCGCCTTGCCGTTGCTGCCGAACACCGCAACGCCCTCGGCGAGGCTGTCCAGCGTTTCGCGCTGGACCCGGATCATGCCGTCGAAGCGGCGGGCGAGCTCGAGGCTCTCGGTGACATCGTCGAACAGATAGGTGACGCCGCCTTCCGGGTTCGGCGTAGTGACGACCGAGAGCGCGCGGCCGTCGGGCAGGTACCAGGTGTCCTTGGTGGTCTCGACCGCGCGATAGGCCTCGTGCAGCTTGGACTTCCAGGCACGGAAGTCCGGCTGCTCCGGCAGCTTGCGCGCGGCGCGGAGCTGATCGAGCACGCTGGAATCATCGGGATTGGCGTCGAGGAAGGTGCGGTCGAGGTCCCACAGCCGGCGGTAGGAATCGTTGTAGAAGGCGAGCCGGCGCTGACCGTCGAACACGGCAACGCCGGAGGAGAGCTGATCGAGCGTGCGGCGATGCGCCTCCGCCATCCGCACCAGCGCCGAGCTGAGCGCGTCCGCCTCGCTGGCATCGATGGCGACGCCAACGCTGCCGCTGCCGACATTGACCGCGCGCACGTCGTAGATGCGGCGCTCGCCGCTGATCACGATCGGCAGCCGCGCGTTGAAATTGGCGGTGTCCTTCAGTCCCCGCTCCATCGCGGTGCGGTCGGCGCTGTCGAGCAGCTCGAGCTTGCGCTCCTGCGCGTCGGTGACGTTGTTCGCCTCGGTGGCACGGACATAGGCCGGGTTGGCGTAGGTCAGCGCGCCGTTCTCGCCTTTGGCCCAGATCGGCCAGGGTGCGTTGGCGGCAAAGCCGCGCAGCATCTCGGTCTCGTCGGAGAGCGCGTTGTAGCGCAGATTGGTCTCGGCCAGATCGCGGCGGAGCCCCGAGAGTTCGCGAATCCGGACAATGGCTTGGCCGCCGATGGCGCGGCCGATGGCCTCGAGCGTGTGGCCATGCGCGGTCGTCAGTGTCAGCTGGAACCCGTCGCCGCGGTCACGCAGCGCATTGACGGCATGATCCATCTGGAGCGCAGGTTCCGGCGGCAGCCAGGTTCCGAATGCGAGCACGCGTTGTGGCGAGGAATCGCGCGGCAGCACCATGGAGATGTCGCCCGAGATCTGCGCGCGATTGTCGCCGGCCGGCCAGGAGATCAGGATCTGCGGTTCGGCGAACAGCAGCGCGCCGAAGCGGTCGGCCTGGAGCTGGAGTTCCCCGATTCGGGCGCGCAGCCGCGCCTCGTTCTTCGCGGTGCGCACGCGCGTGCGCATCAAGAGGATCGCAGCCACCACCGAGAAGCCGAGCAAGGCCAGCGCGGTGGCGAGCACCGCGAGTTCCTGCCGGTTGAAATCCAGCATGATGGAGAGGGTGTCGATGAGGTCGGCCGCCTCGGCCGGCGCAGCCGGCAGCAGCGCTGCAAGAGCGCCTCCCAACAAGCCGTTGCGCACGAGCGATGTGCACGACAGCAGCGTCCGACGCATCGACACGATCACGCCTGACATAGTTGCCCCAAGACCGCACGAATTTACGCGCGGCGACCCCCGTCGCGCGCGAATCAAACGACAATACCCCCACCGTGACTCCGCCGGTAAGAGTCCAGATCGTGAACGCAAAGGCGGCCCCAAAAAAATGCAGGGTGAGGGGTTCCAACTCACGTAAATCTTCGGACGATTCGGCTGGAACCGTCGTGCGTTAGCGGATGAGATGAGACACCACGGGCGCTCCGACGGAGGTGCGTTCCCTCCCCCTTGTGGGGGAGGGTTAGGGAGAGGGGTAGCCCAGGAAGAAGTGCCAATTCTTGACGATGCAAAGAGGAACGGTGCGCGATTGAAAGAGTCCCCGTGTGGACCCCCTCCCTGCCCCTCCCCCACAAGGGGGAGGGAACGGAGAGAGCGCCCGATTGATCGGACTCTGTTCGACTTCAACCCACCACGACTTAGCGGCCGGTCGAGCCGAAGCCGCCGGCGCCGCGATCGGTGGCCGACAATGTGGCCACCGGAACCAGCGCGGCCTGCACCACGGGCGCGATCACCATCTGGGCGATGCGCTCGCCGCGCTTGATCACGAACGGCGCTGTGCCGTGATTGATCAGGATCACCTTGATCTCGCCGCGATAGTCCGCGTCGATCGTGCCCGGCGAGTTCAGCACGGTGACGCCGTGCTTGGCGGCAAGCCCCGAGCGCGGCCGCACCTGCGCCTCGTGCCCGGCCGGCAATGCGATCGCAAGACCGGTCGGCACCAGCGCGTATTGGCCGGCGGCGAGTGTCATCGGCTCGCTGTCCGGCACCGCCGCCATCAGGTCGAGGCCGGCAGCCTCGGTGGTCTGATAGGCCGGCATTGGCAGGCCTTCGGCATGGGCCAGGCGTTGCAGTTCGACAGTGACCTTCGTGCTCAAGATGCCGGCTCCAGGGATTTGTCGGTCACGCTTCGTGCGACATGCGCGACCAGTTCGATGGCGACCTGTTCCTTGGTCATCACCGGCCAGGAATCAACTGCAATCTCGCCGTCCTTCTCACCATTCTTGCGACTGATCAGATGCACGGTGTTGCGGTCGCCGCCCATCACGCCGGTGGCGGGCGAGACGTCATTGGCGACAATCCAGTCGCAGCCCTTGCGGACAAGTTTTGACTTGGCGTTGTCGATGAGGTGCTCGGTCTCGGCGGCAAAGCCGATCACCAGCGGCGGGCGCTTGTCGGTCAGCCTGGAGATCGTGGCGAGGATGTCGGGGTTCTCGATCAGCTGAAGCGGCGGCATGCCGGCCGAAGTCTTCTTCAGCTTCTGCTCGCCCTCGTTGGCAACGCGCCAGTCGGCGACCGCCGCGGCGAAGATCGCGATGTCGGCGGGAAGCGAGGCCTGCACCTGCTCCAGCATCTGCCGCGCCGATTCGACATGCTTTACCGTCACGCCCCGGGGATCGCTGAGGTCGACCGGACCGCTCACCAGGATCACCTCGGCGCCGGCGGCTTGTGCGGCGGCGGCAATGGCAAAGCCCTGCTTGCCGGAGGAGCGATTGGCGATGTAGCGCACCGGATCGATCGGCTCGTGGGTGGGACCTGCGGTGATCAGCACGCGCTTGCCGGCAAGTGGCTTCGGCACCGGCGGCCGCAGCAGGCGCTCGGCAGCGGCGGCGATCTCGATGGCTTCCGACATGCGGCCGACACCAGCTTCGCCCGCTTCCGCCATCTCGCCGGAATTGGGTCCGATCAGCACCACGCCGTCGCGCTGCAGCTGCGCGAGGTTGCGGCGCGTCGCCGCATTGTTCCACATCAGCGGGTTCATCGCCGGCGCCAGCAGCACCTTGCGGTTGGTCGCGAGCAGGATGGCGCTGGCGAGATCGTCGGCGTGGCCGTTCGCCATCTTCGCCATCAGATCGGCGGTCGCGGGCGCGACGACTATCAGGTCGCAGTCGCGCGCGAGGCGGATATGGCCGGCGTCGAACTCGCTCTGGGGGTCGAACAGGTCGGTATAGACGCGCTCATGGGAGAGGGCGCTGACCGCCAGCGGCGTGACGAATTGCTGGGCCGCCTTGGTCAGCACGCAGCGGACCTCGACGCGGCGCTCCTTCAGCCTTCGGATCAGGTCGAGCGACTTGTAGGCCGCGATGCCGCCGCCGATGATCAGGGTGACGCTGGCCTCGGGGACAGCGCCGGTGCGCTGGAGTGCGGGGGTGGGGGATGCCGCGGGCGGTACCGCAAACGGCGTCAGCGGCTCCTCGCGGTCCTCGATCAGCTCCCGCAGGATGACCCGGACCTCTTCCTCGACCGACCTGCGGTTCTTGGCCGAGCGCAGCCGCAAATAGGTTTTGACGGCGTCGTCGAGCTTGCGGATGGTCAGGCTTGCCATGACGCCCCTCCAGCACGAAATGATAGCGATGCTATCACTCGTGTGATTGCAATGCAATCAAGCTTTTGGCAGTCATAGATTCCGGACGGCGATCAGGATCCCGATGAAGGTCGCGGCGATGATCCAGAGCGCGACGGTGCGCCAGCGGTTCTTGCGGCCCTCGCTGCGGCCCATCGCGGCGATGCTCTCGGGCGACAGCCTGATGCCCTCCCGCGTCATGGTCTCGAGCTGCTCGAGCACCTTCACGGACCGCTCGGCGATCTCCGGCATGCGCATCAGCACGCGCGCGATGTCTCCGGTCCCGGCGAGCGCGCCCTGCACCCGGCCGATCGGACCGAGATTGCGCTCGATCCATTCGCGTACCACGGGGTCGGCGACCTTCCAGATGTCGAGCCTGGGATCGAAGCCGCGCGCCACGCCTTCGACCACGACCATGGTCTTCTGGAGCAGGATCAGCTCGGGACGCGTGGTCATGTCGAACAGGCCGGTGACCTCGAGCAGCAGCGTCAAGAGCCGCGCCATCGAGATCTCTTCCGCCGTGCGGTTGTGGATCGGCTCGCCGATGGCGCGGATCGCCTGCGCGAAGTTCTCGACCGAGTGATGTGCGGGCACGTAGCCCGCCTCGAAATGCACCTCGGCGACGCGGCGATAATCGCGGGTGATGAAGCCGAGCAGGATTTCGGCGAGGAAGCGCCGCTCCTTCATGCCGAGCCGGCCCATGATGCCGAAATCGACCGCGACGAGCCGCCCCGCGTCATCCAGGAACAGATTGCCCGGATGCATGTCGGCGTGGAAGAAGCCGTCGCGCAGCGCGTGCCGCAGGAAGCTCTGGATCACCTTGCGGCCGAGATCGGGCAGGTCGACCTGCGATTCCGCCAGACGCTTGTGATCGTTCAGCGCGATGCCGTCGATCCACTCCATCGTCAGCACGTTGTGCGTGGTGCGGTCCCAGTCCACGGACGGCACGCGGAAATCAGGATCGCCCTGCGTGTTCTCCGCCATCTCCGACAGCGCCGCAGCTTCCAGCCGCAGATCCATCTCCATCGCGACCGAGCGCGACATGGTGTTGATGACTTCGATGAGGCGCAGGCGCCGCGCTTCGGCCGAATAAGCCTCGGCCTTGTGCGCGACGAAGAAGAAATCGGAGAGGTCGCGGCGGAAGCGTGTGGCGACGTTGGGCCGGAGCACCTTGACCGCAACCGACTTGCGGATGCCGGCGTGCAAGACCTCGCCGCGATGCACCTGAGCGATCGAGGCCGCCGCGACGGGGGGGCCGAAGCTCACAAACACGTCCTTCAGCGGCCGCTCCAGCGAGGTCGCGATCGCGGCTTCGGCTTCGTCCTGCGGAAACGGCGGCAGGCGATCCTGGAGACTTTCGAGATCGCGCGCCATGATGACGCCGACGACGTCGGGCCGCGTGGCCAGGAATTGTCCGAGCTTGAGATAGGCGGGGCCCATCCGCGTCAGCGCGCGCGATATCCGCGGGCCGTGCTTGACGCCACGCCGTTCGACGAGGCGCGCCAGCTTCAGCGCGAGCTGTCCCGGCGGCGGCACCAGGCTCGGATCGACCGAGCCGAACACGCCCTCGCGCGCAAACACGAACGCGGCGCGGATCAGGCGCGCAATGTGGGTGAACGCAGAGATCACAAACGCCAGCCCGAATGCAGTGCGACGATACCGCCGGACAGGGTCTGCCAGCTGACGCGGGCGAAGCCGGCGTCGCGGATCATGTCGGCGAAGGCGTTGGGTTTCGGAAACTTGCGGATGGACTCGACGAGATATTGGTAGGACTCGGCATCGCCCGTGATTATGCGGCCGAGCGGCGGGATCACCTTGAACGAGAACAGGTCGTAGATCCGATCGAGCCCGGGCATCTCGACGGTGGAGAATTCCAGGCACAGGAAGCGGCTGCCGGGCTTGAGCACGCGATGGGCCTCGCGCAGCGCCAGATCGATCTGGGGCACGTTGCGAATGCCGAAAGCGATCGTATATGCGTCGAAGCTGCGGTCGGCGAAGGCGAGCGCTTCGGCATTGCCTTCGACGAAATCGACACGGGTTTCGAGATGGCGCTTCGCGGCGCGCTCGCGGCCGACCGCCAGCATGTCGGTGTTGATGTCGCAGACGGTGGCATGGAAGCCGGGGCCCGCGGCCTTGGCGGCGCGGAACGAGATGTCGCCGGTGCCGCCGGCCACGTCGAGCAGCGCGAACGGCCGGTCGCTCCTGGGCGGGTCGAGCGCGGTGATCATGATGTCCTTCCAGACCCGGTGCAGGCCACCGGACATCAAATCGTTCATCAAATCATAGCGCGACGCCACGCTGTGAAACACATCGTTCACCAGCGTCTGCTTGTCCCCCAGGGGGACGTCCCTGAAGCCAAAATGCGTGGTTTCGCCCGGCCGATCCATTACTCTACTCCACTGGGCGAACCATAGCGCGCCCGCCGCAATGGCGCTATCACACCGCCTTCATAAGGTGAATGCCTGACCATGCCTGAATTGCCCGAAGTCGAGACTGTCCGCCGCGGCCTTCAGCCTGTGATGGAGGGAGCGAAAATCCTGGTGGCGGAAGCCCGCCGGCCAGACCTTCGCTTTCCGTTCCAGCCGGATTTCGTAGCCCGGCTCCAGGGGCAGGTCGTCACGGGGCTCGGCCGCCGTGCAAAATATCTCATGGCCGATCTCGCCTCCGGCGATGTGCTCTTGATGCATCTGGGTATGTCGGGCTCGTTCCGCGTCATCAAGCCGGACAACGAGGCAGCTCCCGGCGAGTTTCACTATCCTAGGGGTAAGGACTCGACGCACGACCACGTGCTGTTTCGGATGTCCTCCGGCGCCGACATCGTCTTCAACGACCCGCGCCGCTTCGGTTACATGAAAGTGATCGCACGTAACGCACTCGAAGAGGAGCCGCTGCTGCGCGGCCTCGGCCCCGAGCCGCTCGGCAACGAATTCGACGCCGCGATGCTGGCGCGGTCCTGCGAAGGCAAGACCACCAGCCTTAAGGCCGCGCTGCTCGACCAGCGCGTGGTGGCGGGGCTCGGCAACATCTATGTCTGCGAAGCCCTGCATCGCTCGCATCTGTCGCCGCGCCGGATCGCGGCGACGCTCGCGACCAAGGGTCGCAAGGGCGTTGGCGGCGGCGAGCCGACCGATCATGCGAAGCGATTGGTAAGTGCGATCCACACCGTGCTGAACGACGCCATCAAGGCCGGCGGCTCGTCCTTGCGCGACCATCGCCAGACCTCGGGTGAGCTCGGCTATTTCCAGCACTCGTTCAAGGTCTACGACCGCGAAGGCGAGAAATGCACGACGCCGGGGTGCGGCGGCACGGTGAAGCGATTCACGCAGAATGGCCGGTCCACCTTCTGGTGTCAGAAGTGTCAGAAGTGACGTAGCCCGTAGCCCGGATGGAGCGCAGCGAAATCCGGGTCCAGCGTGACCGCGGAGAGACTTCCCGGATTGCGCTGCGCTCCATCCGGGCTACGACGCGAAAATAGAGCGTTTACAAAACCCGCGAAGCGAAGCAATCCGGCCGGGCTGGTGGCCGGATTGCTTCGTCGCTAGGGCCCTTCCGGATGGTGAAGCGCCAACCGCCGTCAGAGCGATTGCCCCGCTCAGGACGCCAGTGTCGTGGTCTCGTCCGCCGAAAGATCGGCAGCGACATGCAGCACGCCGTCCGCAGGCGACATCATCTGATCGATCAGGACATTGGTCGTGGCGCTGAGCTCGAGCCGGGTTTCGATCCAGCGCCAGAGGCCGCGGATCTCGTCCGCCGACTTCCCGTTCGGCGCGAATTCGCTCACGGCAAGGCCGCTCGCGAGCGAATCCTGGTGGTCGTTACGCATCACGATCAGCGGGCGCGCGAGCACGTCCGAAAGATCGAGCGCCGCTTCCTCGGCGAGGGTGTTGGCGGCGTTGTCGATGCGCTGGCCGCGGATCGGCGTCTGGTTCAGCACGAAGCTGTAGGGCCGCTTCCAGGCGCGTGCGACGCTGAGCGTCGAGACGGTCGCCTCGATGTCGGCGACGCTCGGGCGGGCCGGGATCAGGCAGAGATCGGAATGGCGGATCGCAGCGGTGGTCGCGGCGCTGAGGCCGGCGGCGGTGTCGATGATCGCGAGCTGCAGGCCGCTGTCAGCCAGCATCTTCAGGCGCGGCTCGATGTCGGCGGCGTGATAAATCGGCTCGACGACGAGATCATCGGTGGTGCGGCGGCGCTGCCAGCTCGACAGGGTGCCCTGCGGGTCGGTCTCGATCAGGCGGACGGTGAAGCCGGCCAGCTTGGCCGCGAGCGCGAGGCCGATGGCGAGCGTGCTCTTGCCGCTGCCACCCTTTTGGGTGGCCAGTACGATCGTGTGCATTGGAAGATGAATCCTTTGGATTGCTTGGGTCTCGGGATAACGCCACGCGAACGTGCATCGCTTCTCGATGCTGAGCTCTTCTCGCTCAGGACGTGCCCTGCCCGATCCAAAGGGGGACCGCGGATGTCCGAATCAACAATAACGATGATGGCGAAATCGGGATTGCCGGCGAATCCGTACCATTACTGGACCAGTAGTCGTACGTGTGATGATGCTCGCGGCTCAGTTGAACTCGTGTCCAGGACAAAGCGCAGCACTACGCGCCGCACCGCGTCCGGGACACGAGAGTTGGCGTTAAACCTACTTCCGCACGCAAATCACGCGCACGACGGCGGCTTTCGCGTCGGTCGAGGTGCCGTTCGCTGTGACTTCGTTCGCCTTGAGGAAATCGCGCACCGTTTCCGCGGGCACCATCACGGCCTGTGATGCCGGCACCGATGTCGCGGGTCCCGCCACCATCGCCGGCTTCACCAGCGCAATGCCGGCGAACTTGCCGTCGCCATCGATCGCCGGACCACCTGATAACCCGACCGCCGGCGGTGGGGACAGCATGGAATCGCTGCTCGGGACCGGCGCCAGCGCGGTCTTGATGCTCGACACGCCGGCCGCGCCACCCTGGCTCTGCGGATCGGCGATGCCGACGACATCCACGTTCGTCTTGGCCGCGCCGCCAGTAAGGCTGAGCGGCTTCAGGCCGCGCGCACCGTAGATATGCAGCAGTGCGAGACCGCGCTCCTTGTCCTCGGCGAGGCGATCCGCGCTGCCATAGCCGGCGATCGTGATGGCGAGGCAGCTGTCGGTGACGAGGCGGTCGGTGACGATCGCGCCGTCGTCGCTGACGACGAGGCCGGTGCCGTACTCGACGGTCTTGCGCGGCGACGGCCCGGCTTGCGGTCCGGACGGAAACGCGTTGAACGCGCTCGACATCGCGATCACGACCGGCTCGACCGTGTTCTCGGTCGCCTGGTCGTACAGGATCGTCATGGTGCGGACCTCGTCACCTCTAAAGGTGCCGCGGACGTAAAATTTCTTCAGGCCCTGCAATCCCGAGAGCACGAAGAAATCGGGCTTCACCACGGTGTAGTCGACCTTGCGCCCGGATGGCTCCTTCTCGAGGTCGGCGAGTTTTGCCGCGGTCGGGTTCGCCTCCTTACGGCGGCTGAGCAGCACCTGGACGGTTCCGGTCGGCGAGGTCCATTTCGAGCCGTTGGCGTCGCTCGCCTGCTGCGGCACCAGTTTCGAGGGGATCCCGAGCCGGGCGCCGCTGGTCGGCTCCGTCACGATCTTCCAGCCGACGCCCTCCTGCTTCTCTCGCGCCGTCTCGGCCAGCGCGGCGCGCTCCTGCGGGTTGAGCACGCCGGTCGGCTTGGCGCCCTTCGCCTTCTGGTATTCCTTGATGGCGTTGACCAGGCGCGCGCTGACGTCGCCGGTGATGGCGCCGTTGTACTGGCCGACCCAGGCGAGGTCGGATTGCAGCGACAGCCGCTCCGCCTGCGCCATCGCATCCGCCGTCGCCGATGGCGTCTGCGTGGCCGGAGGCCGGATCGGCACGGTCTGGACCGGCTTCGGCTTGGTACCGGGGATCTGCGGTGTCGTCATCTGGGCGTGCGCGCCTGTGGCAGCCGCAAACATCAAGGTTGCCGCAAGCATCGATCTCATGACAAATCCAACCAGCCCATTGAACGCAATGCCATTCAAGCACATCTCGTTGGTCGCGAACAATGTTGGGCTGGTTCAGGCCTAAGGTCGAGCCGCGTACTCAGGTCCTCATCCTGAGGAGCGGCCTCAAGGCCGCGTCTCGAAGGATGGCCGCGGCGAGATCGGGGCCTGCATGGTTCGAGACGGCGCTTTGCGCCTCCTCACCATGAGGAGTGAAAGCGACGGCTTGGTAAGAGAGGCGTACGACGATGCTGAGCCCGGACGAACTCGAACGCTATGCCCGCCATATCGTGCTGCGCGACGTCGGCGGACCGGGCCAGGCGGCGCTGAAGCGGGCCTCCGCGCTGGTGGTCGGTGCCGGCGGGCTAGGCGCGCCGGCGCTGATGTATCTGGCCGCCGCCGGTATCGGCACGCTCGGCGTGGTCGATGACGACGTGGTGTCGCTGTCCAACCTGCAGCGCCAGGTGATCCACACCACGCCCGATATCGGCCGGCACAAGGTCGAGAGCGCGGCCGAGCGGATTGCGGCGCTCAATCCGCATGTTCGTTTCGTCGGCCACGCCACCTGGCTGAATGCCGACAATGCGCTCAGCCTGATCGGCGACTACGACCTCGTGCTCGACGGCTCCGATAATTTCTCGACGCGCTATCTGGTCTCGGACGCCTGCTTCTTCGCGAAGCGGCCGCTGATCACGGCGGCGCTCGGCACCTTCGACGGCTCGCTCACCACCATCCGCGCGCACGAGACCAACGAGCAGGGCGAATTCAATCCGACCTATCGCTGCCTGTTTCCGGAGGCGCCGCCGCCGGGTACCGTTCCTGCCTGCGCGGAAGCCGGCGTCATGGGTGCGCTGGCGGGCGTGCTGGGATCGATGATGGCGATGGAGGCGATCCGCGAGATCGTCGGCTTTGGCGACGGCCTCGTCGGCCGCCTCCTGATGATCGATGCGCGCGCGATGCGCTTCGAGACGCTGCGCTATTCGCGCGATCCGGCCAACCCGCTCAACGGCGACGGGCCCGTGGTCACCGACCTCAGCGCCCATCGCACTTGATTTGCTCCGTTACGCCGTGGCCGGCTTCTCGCTGTCGAGATGGGCCATCTGCTCGGCGGCATAGCGCGTGCCGGCGGCAACGTTGGGCGGAAACGCCTTTGCCAATGCCGCGAGATGCGTCTGTGTCAGCGTCACCTTCGTCGCGCCGAGCGCTTCGCTGAGACGATTGCGCGTACGTGCGCCCACGAGCGGGATGATCTCCTTGCCCTGCGCCGCCACCCAGGCGATTGCGACCTGCGCCGGCGTTGCACCGATCTCGGCGGCGATGGCACGCAGGGACTCCACCAGCGCCAGATTGGCGTCGAGGTTCGCGCCCTGGAAGCGCGGCGTCATCAGCCGGTAGTCCTTGCCCGCCCCGCCCGAGTCCTTCGACCAATGGCCGCTGATCAGGCCGCGCGCCAGGACGCCATAGGCGGTGATGCCAATGCCGAGTTCGCGGCAGGTCTTGAGAATGTCGCGCTCGATGCCGCGCTCGATCAGCGAATATTCGATCTGGAGATCGACGATCGGATGCACGGCATGCGCGCGGCGGATGGTGTCGGAGCCGACCTCGGACAGGCCGATATGCCTGATGTAGCCGGCCTTCACGAGATCGGCGAGGCCGCCGATCGTCTCTTCGATGGGAGTGCTGGGGTCGAGCCGCGCCGGGCGGTAGATGTCGATATAGTCGGTGCCGAGCCGCTGCAGCGAATAGGCGAAGAAATTCCGGATCGCGGCCGGGCGGCAATCCATGCCGGTGAATTCACCGGCGGGGCCGCGTAGCGCGCCGAACTTGACGCTGATCTGCACCTTGTCGCGCGCCACTTCCTTCAGCGCATCGCGGATCAGCATTTCATTGTGGCCCATGGCGTAGAAATCGCCGGTGTCGAGCAGCGTGATGCCGGCGTCGAGCGCCGCATGGACCGTGGCGATGCTCTCGCCGCGATCGGCCGGGCCATAGGCGTCCGACATGGCCATGCAGCCGAGACCAAGGGCAGAGACGCTGGGGCCGGTTGAACCGAGTTTGTGCTGTTCCATGGTGGCTCTCCTCGAAAAGGCGGCAGGCTGATTGCGCCGCGGGACGAGGAGGGATATGCGCCTGGTCTATTGCGCCGATAAGCTGGACAATGCCGAATGGCTTGTTCATCCTATCGAACAATGACTGAGCCTGATCTGCGCGATCTCGACGTCTTCGTGGCGGTCGCCCGCACCCGGAATTTCCGGCGGGCGGCGGTCGAAATTCGCGTGTCGGTGTCGAGCCTTAGCCAGCGGCTACGCGACCTCGAGGAGCGCCTCGGCGTCCGCCTGATGAACCGCACCACCCGCAGCGTCGCCCTGACCGAGGCGGGCGAGCTGCTGCTGTCGCGGGTGGCACCTGCGCTGCGCGATGTCGGCGATGCCCTGGCGGAGGTGCGGGGCCTGCGCGAGGTCGCCTCCGGCCGCCTGCGCATCAACGCGCCGCCCCCGGCCGTCGATCTCGTGCTGGCGCCGATGGTCGGGCCGTTTCTTAGCGTCCATCCGCAGGTGGATCTCGACGTCGTGTCCGAGAGCGGTTTCGTCGACATCGTCAGCGCCGGATATGATGCCGGCGTGCGCTATGGCGAGCATCTCGCGCAGGACATGGTGGCGATCCCGCTGAGCGGTCCGCAGCACTATGTCGTCGTCGCCTCGCCCGATTATGTCGCGCGCCGCGGCGAGCCGAAGCATCCGAAGGATCTGCTCGATCATGATTGCATCCGCGCCCGGTATTCGAGCGGCGTGATGCACGATTGGGAGTTCGAGAAGGCCGGCCAGATCGTGAAGGTCGATCCGCCGGCCAAGCTGATCTCGACCAACATGAATCTTGCGATGCAGGCCGCGCTCGCCGGCGCGGGCATCTGGGCAAGCCTCGATGGCTATGTCGGCGATGCCTTGAAGTCAGGCGCGCTGATCAGCCTGATGGAAGATTGGTGCGAGCCGTTTCCCGGCCCGTTCCTGTATTACCCGAGCCGGCGCCAGACGCCGCCCGCGCTGCGCGCCTTCATCGATTTCGTCGCCGACTGGCGCAAGCGCGAGACGCGCAGGAAATAAACCTTAGAGCATGCTCGGCAGCACGCGATCCGGCGGCTTGTGGGCGTCGAGGAAGGTGCGGATGTTGATGATCACCTTCTCGCCCATCTCGACGCGGCCTTCGATCGTGGCCGAGCCCATATGCGGCAGCAGCGCCACCTTGCCGGCCTTGGCGAGCCGCACCAGCTTCGGGTTGACCGCGGGCTCGTGCTCGTAAACGTCGAGCCCGGCGCCGCCGATCTCGCCGCCTTCGATCAGCTTGATCAGCGTGTCCTCGTCGGTGACCTCGCCGCGCGCGGTGTTGACGATGTAGGCGTCCTTGCGGATCAGCTTCAGCCGCCGCGCCGAGAGCAAATGATAGGTCGCCGGCGTGTGCGGACAGTTCACCGAGATGATGTCCATCCGCGCCAGCATCTGGTCGAGGCTTTCCCAATAGGTCGCGCCAAGCTCTTCGGCGATCTTCGGCGCGACGGGACGGCGGTTGTGATAGTGGATCTGCAGGCCGAAGGCGCGGGCGCGGCGCGCCACCGCCTGGCCGATGCGGCCCATGCCGATGATGCCAAGCCGCTTGCCGCCGATGCGGTGGCCGAGCATCCAGGTCGGCGACCAGCCCGGCCAGGGTTTTCCTTCGGTCAGGATCGAGGCGCCTTCGATCATCCGCCTGGGCACGGCGAGGATCAACGCCATGGTCATGTCGGCGGTGTCCTCGGTCAGAACCTTCGGCGTGTTGGTGACGGTGATGCCGCGGGCATGCGCGGCCTCGACGTCGATATTATCGACGCCGTTGCCGAAATTGGCGATCAGCCGCAGCTTGCAGTCGGGCTGGTTAATGATGTCGGCGCTGATATGGTCGGTGACGGTCGGAACCAGCACGTCGGCGGTGCGTGCGGCTTCCGCGATCTGGTCGGCGGACATCGGCGTGTCCTCGAGATTGATCCGCGCGTCGAACAATTCGCGCATCCGCGTCTCGATCGAATCCGGCAGCTTGCGCGTCACCACGACGAGGGGCTTTTTCTTCACCGACATGTCCTGCTCTCATGAGGCGTCGCAAGCCGCCTCTGTCGCCAAAGGCCGGTCGTTGAGGTCTCATTAACCCGGTTGTTCGACACTGCCCTTGCCGTGTCCGTCCCCGGGCGTTTCCTTCAAGCTCTCCCGATATTTCCGGCCGGAAAATCGGGGCAAACTGGTTGTTCAAGTGCCCGTCCTCTCTAGCAGAAGGCCGGGCCAAGACAAGAACCACGGGTCAAGGCTTCAAGGAGCCCGGTTTGGGGAACACCCGCGTGGGGCGGGTCAGGGGGGTGCGCGGCAGGATTTGGAATTTGGGGTGAGGACCGGGCTCGGGCCGGGTCTTCGACAGGAGACGGGTTGATGGCGTTGGGGCGTTTTTGTTCGGTGATGGCGCTCGTTTGCACCTGGTTGAGCGCTTCGGTCGGCCCCTCGCATTCCGCCAAGGATACGACGCCCCAGACCGCCAGCGGCCTGCCGGTGCCGCGCTATGTCAGCCTCAAATCGGATCATGTGAACGTCCGCGCCGGCCCGACCAAGGACAATGACGTGGCCTGGGTCTACACCCGTTCGGGCCTGCCGGTGGAAATCACCGCCGAGTTCGAGAATTGGCGCCGGGTGCGCGATTCCGAAGGCGCCGAGGGCTGGGTCTATCACTCGTTGCTGTCGGGCCGCCGCACCGCGGTCGTCACCATGAAGCACAAGGACGACCTCGCCCCGATCTACGATCGCGCCGACCTCGACAGCGCGGTCGCAGCAAGACTCCAGGCCGGCGTCGTCACGCAGGTAAAGAAGTGCGCTGCAAACTGGTGCCGCGTCACCGGCAACGGTTTCGACGGCTGGATCCAGCAGGAGCGCCTCTGGGGCGTGTATTCGGACGAGCAGGTCAACTGACCCGAAGGGTCATCCCGGGGCGATGCGCAGCATCGAACCCGGGATCTCGAGATTCCCCGGTGCGCAATTGCGCGCCTGAGGTCTGGTGCTAGCGCACCATCCGGAATGACGGCCTAAAACGACAATGGCCGGGACGAGCCCGGCCATGACGATCGCATCAGCAATCTAGAATTAGTTCAGCGCTTCTTGCGCAGACGCACGACCATGTCGATGCGCGCGATCTCGTAACCTTCCGGCACCTCCGGCATCTTGGACAGCGCCAGATGCGGATCCTCTATGTCGACCAGCTCATGGCTGTTCTCGAGGTAGTAGTGATGGTGGGTGGTGACGTTGGTATCGAAATAGGTCTTGGTGCCGTCGACGCTGACCTGGCGGAGCAGGCCGGCATCGGTGAGCTGGTTCAGCGTGTTGTAGACAGTCGCCAGCGACACCGGAACCTTGGCCAGCGTGGCTTCCTCGTAGAGCATTTCAGCCGTGAGGTGGCGAGCACCTTTGCCGAACAACAGCCAGCCCAGTGCCATGCGCTGACGCGTCGGACGGAGCCCGGCGGACTGGAGCATTTCGTTGACGTCGTGCCAGGGGCAGCCGGTGAGAGCCGGCTGGCGGCCGGACAGCAGGGCCGCGGAGTGGACGTCGTCGTCGTGATGGGGCGCAGTATTCTCGCTCATTTCCAGATTTCGGGCACGCGTGAACAATATCTCTCCGCAATATAAGAACAGAAAGATGCAGATGCAAGTTTCTCGCAACTAGAGAGGTTCTAATCAGGCTTGGAACTGCACCGGGATCGCGTCATTTTACCTTCATGGTTGCGCTTTGCTACCCGAAATAGCCTGTGTTAGAGAGCGCGCGGTTCCGCTTAGCCGATTTTGGCGCTGCCGGGCATCGAAGCCCGGTCCGCAGTCCATCCGGGGCATGCGGGCGCGGCGCCTGACGGTGGCAATTGGCGTTGCTCTCCGACCGAGACGGGGCCCATTTTCGCCAAAAAGCGCCGCTCAATCGGAATTCAAACAGAGGCTCGTGCATGCTGAACAGGCGCAACGGTTACGAATACGAAGATCTGCTGGCCTGTGGCCGCGGCGAGATGTTCGGCCCGGGCAACGCCCAGCTGCCGTTGCCGCCGATGCTGATGTTCGACCGCATCACGGACATCAGCGACAATGGCGGCGAGTTCGGCAAGGGGGTGGTGCGCGCCGAGCTCGACGTGAAGCCCGACCTCTGGTTCTTCGGCTGCCACTTCAAGAACGATCCGGTGATGCCCGGCTGCCTCGGCCTCGACGCGCTGTGGCAAATGGTCGGCTTTTACCTGGGCTGGACCGGGGGCGAAGGTCGTGGTCGCGCGCTTGGCCTGAACGAGCTGAAGTTCAGCGGCCAAGTGCTGCCCGAGGCCCGCAAGGTTGTGTACAACGTCGATATCAAACGCGTGATGCGTTCAAAGCTGGTGCTCGGCATCGCCGACGGGTGGCTTTCGGTCGATGACCAGATTATTTATCGCGCCAAGGACTTGAAGGTTGGCCTGTTCAAGCAGGGCACGAGCCTGGGCTGAGCGCATCACCAAGACAACAACGATTAAGGCGAGGCTGTCATGAGGCGGGTTGTGGTCACCGGGATGGGCATCGTCTCGTCGATCGGAAACAACACCCAGGAAGTGCTTGCGAGCCTTCACGAGGCGAAGTCGGGCATTTCGCGGGCTGAGAAATATGCCGAGCTCGGCTTCCGTTCGCAGGTAGCGGGCGCGCCGACGCTCGATCCTGCGACGGTGGTCGACCGCCGCGCGATGCGTTTCCTCGGTCAGGGCGCGGCATGGAATCACGTCGCGATGGAGCAGGCGATCCAGGACTCCGGCCTGTCGCCCGACGAAGTCTCCAACATCCGTACCGGCATCATCATGGGTTCCGGCGGCCCCTCCGCCCGCACCATCGTTGAATCCGCCGACATCACCCGCACCAAGGGACCGAAGCGCGTCGGACCGTTTGCAGTGCCGAAGGCGATGTCGTCCACGGCCTCTGCGACGCTTGCGACCTGGTTCAAGATCAAGGGCGTGAACTATTCGATCTCCTCGGCCTGCGCGACGTCGAACCATTGCGTCGGCAACGCCTATGAGACGATCCAGATCGGCAAGCAGGACGTCATCTTCGCCGGCGGCTGCGAGGAGCTGGACTGGTCGCTCTCCGTGCTGTTCGACGCCATGGGCGCGATGTCCTCGAAGTACAACGACACGCCGGCCACGGCCTCGCGTCCCTACGACGTCAACCGCGACGGCTTCGTGATCGCCGGCGGTGCCGGCGTGCTGGTGCTGGAAGAGCTCGAACATGCCAAGGCGCGTGGCGCCCGCATTTACGGCGAGATCGTCGGCTACGGCGCGACCTCGGACGGCTACGACATGGTCGCACCCTCAGGCGAAGGCGCCGAGCGCTGCATGCGCATGGCGATGTCGACGGTGAAGACCAAGGTCGACTACATCAATCCGCACGCGACCTCGACCCCGGCCGGCGATCCGCCGGAGATCGACGCGCTCCGCCGCGTGTTCGGAAGTGGCGAGAAGTGCCCGCCGATCTCGGCGACCAAGGCGTTGACCGGCCACTCGCTGGGCGCCACCGGCGTGCAGGAGGCGATCTACTCGCTGCTGATGATGAACAACGGCTTCATCTGCGAGAGCGCGCATATCCAGGAGCTCGATCCCGTGTTCGCCGACATGCCGATCGTGCGCAAGCGCATCGACAACGTCAAGATCGGCACCGTGCTGTCGAACTCCTTCGGCTTCGGCGGCACCAACGCCACGCTGGTGTTCAGCCGAATGGATGTGTGACGTCATTGTTGGCGCACTGTTGATTTTCTCCTCATGGCCGGGCTTGTCCCGGCCATCCACGTCTGGGGCCCATGCTGCGAAGGGCGTGGGTGCCCGCGACAAGCTCGGGTACGACGAAAGCGGAAGGTGATCGCGAGATGGAAGGTTTGATGAAAGGCAAGCGCGGTCTGATCATGGGCATCGCCAATGATCATTCGATCGCCTGGGGCATGGCGAAGACGCTGCACGCCCACGGTGCCGAGCTTGCCTTCACCTTTCAGGGTGAGGCCTTGGGCAAGCGCGTCAAGCCGCTGGCAGAATCGCTTGGGGTCGATCTGGTGCTACCGTGCGATGTCGAGGACATCGCCAGCGTCGATGCAACCTTCGACGCGCTCCGTGAAAAATGGGGCAAGCTCGATTTCGTCATCCACGCCATCGGCTTTGCCGACAAGAACGAGCTGAAGGGCCGCTACGCCGACACCAGCCGCGAGAACTTTTCACGTACCATGGTGATCTCCTGCTTCTCGTTCACGGAGGTCGCAAAGCGCGCCGCCGAGCTGATGACCGAGGGCGGCAACATGATCACGCTGACCTTCGGCGCTTCGGAACGCGCGATGCCGAACTACAACGTGATGGGCGTCGCCAAGGCGGCGCTGGAAGCCTCCGTGCGCTATCTCGCCGCCGATTTCGGACCGCGCGGCATCCGCGTCAACGCGATCTCCGCAGGCCCCATCCGCACGCTTGCCGGCTCGGGCATCGGCGAGGCGCGCGCGATGTTCGCCTTCATGCAAAAGCATTCGCCGCTCCGCCGCGGCGTTACGCTCGACGAGCTCGGCGGCTCGGCGCTGTATCTGCTGTCGGATCTCTCCGGCGGCGTGACCGGCGAGATCCATTACGTCGATTCCGGCTACAACATCGTGCTGATGCCGCGGCCTGACGATTTGAAGACGGAATAGACGAAGCTGCCGCAGGGTGGGCAAAGGAGCGCAAGCGACGTGCCCACCATCTCTGCGTGATCGCAATAGATACATGACGTGGGCACGCTACGCTTTGCCCACCCTACGAGAGTTCGTCTAACCCGCCGCGATCTTCTCCGCCCGCTGGAACGCGGGACGTGCCATGCAGCGTGCGAGATAGGCATCGAAGGCGGGGCGCGACGGCACCATCTTGAACAGGCGCACCGCGTAATTCAGGCCCGATCCGATCGTGATGTCGGCGGCCGAAAACTCCTCGCCGAGAATCCACGGCCCCTTGGCAAGCGCAGCCTCCAGCACGTCGAACACCTGCGTCGCGCTGCCCCAGGCGGCGGTCGAGGTCGGGATCTCGATCTTGGTGAAGATCTGGATGATGGCCGGCTCGATGCAGCTCGGTGAGAAGAACAGCCATTGCAGATAGCGCGCGCGGCGCGGATCGGTTACGGCAGGCGCCAGCTTGGTCTCCGGATAGCGGTCGGCAATGTAGGCGCAGATCGCGGCGGCCTCGCCGAGTGCGGCTTCGCCGTCGCTGAGCGCCGGCACCTTGCCCATCGGATTGATCTTCAGATAGTCCGGCGCCTTCTGCGCGCCGGTCGAGATGTCGGTCAGCACGCGTTCGTAGGCAAGGCCGCTCTCTTCCATCAGCCAGAGCGTCGAGAACGAACGCGAGCGGGGCGACCAATAGAGCTTGATCATGGCGGGGAACCTTCCATCTGCGTGAGGCGGGCGAAGGCTATTCATCGCGTGTCTGCTTCGAAATCGCAACGCACTACGGTTGGTCCGATGCAGCGTTCGGTCGTCAACATCTTGGTCGACGCGAATGAGTGCGTGTCAGTCTTGCTTCAGATAGCCGGGAAGCCCCCGATCGAGCCTGTCGGTGATGAGCGCCCGCGTTCTCTCGCGCAGGATCGCGCTGCTCGAAGCGGTCGCGGGCGGGTTGGGGAACTGATCATTGTCGAGCTTGTTAAGCGGGTCTTCGGTCAGTCGCATACTTGCGGCGAAGTTCGCGCCGAAATTTACAAAGGGGCGCTTGATCTCCTCGTAGCTCCGGCCGTCGATCAGGTTGATCGAGATGTTCGCGAACAAATGCGAATGCCGGATCAGATTTCCGAGCCCTTGATTGAATGTGCCGATTCCGTTCAACATCATGCGGCTGCCCGGCAATTCTCCCTTGTACGTCGTCGCAACCAGATAGCGATCGCAGCTCACGTTCGGCGTGATGCCACGCACGATCGCCGGCAGGCGTTCGTTGGGATCGGGAATGAATCGCGATTTCGGATGATAGAACGGTTCGAAGGCGCCCTTGGGGTAGGCGATCCTGCGAACACCGGGATCGCCGCCGGTTGCCGCTTTCACGCGCGCAAACACGAGATCGTCGAGACCCCAGTCGATAGGGACTTCGGCCTCCTCGTTCTCGAAGATGGTCAGCCCGAACTTCTGGACGGAGTAGCGCTCCCCGATCACGGAGATTACGCCGAGCTTGCAGGGGCCGACGTCCACCGCTTGCGGCTTGTTCGCTGCCGGCTGCTTGGCCTTCGGCGCAGCCTTTTTCGCAACAGGCTTGGCTGTTGCCGGGGGTGTGGCAGTTGGTGGAGCGGAGGGAGACTGGGCCGATCCGGTCGATGCACAAAGCGACGCGAACAGGGCGGCGACGGCGAGATTGCGTAACATGACTCGTGAGCGGAAGTTGCTGAGATGCAATCCGCAAACTAGAGCGTGCGGGGCGGCTCCGCAAGCAGAACCTATGACGTCTTCTGCCACCGATAATATTTCATCACGAACCCGTTCGACGGCTCGATCTCTTCTTTCTCGAACACAAAGCCTTCGCGCTCGTACCAGCGCCAGGCTTTTTCGTTCTCGCGCACGCAGCGCAGATACATCTCATCCGGCATTTGCGTGCGGGTGAAGGCGAGCAGCTTTCGCCCGAGCGATTGCCCTTGATAGGCGGGTCCGACGAAAAGCATGTCGAGATAGAGTTTCGGCACATGCAGTGCCAGCATGGCGGCGATCGTGCCGCGATCATCGGCGACGAACAGGCTCCAGCCATTCTCGATCTCGCGCCGGATGCGCGCGCGGAGATTGGCGAGCAGAAAGTCGCTCGCTTCGCCGAGGCCGGTCGAGACCCAGCTCTCCATCCAGACGCGGCCGACCTCGTCATATTCGTCGGCGCGGGCGGGGCGGATGATGGGGATGAGCATCAAGGCCTCAGGCCCGCTGGCTGCGCACAGGCGGGCGTGCGCGCACCTTGCCGGCCGACAAGCACACCACCTCGGAGATTTGCAGCAGCTGCCGCGCCAGCGGGCTGGTCTTGCGCCAGACCATGCCGATGGTGCGGGATGGCTGCGGGTCGCGGAAGCGCGCGAGCGAGACCGACGCCGATCGCGTCTCCACCGGCACCGCCATCTCCGGGATCAACGTGACCCCGATGCCGGCGCTGACCATCTGGACCAGCGTCGACAGCGAATTAGCATCCAGCATCTCGCGCGGCGGCGCCGACTGCATGTTGCAAAACGACAATGCCTGATCGCGGAAGCAGTGTCCCTCTTCGAGCAGCAACAGCCGCATCTCGCGCATCATCTCGCGCGACGGCGCCGGGGTCCCTTCATCTGCGCTCGGCCGGACCAGCAGGAATTTCTCCTCGAACAGGGCGACCTCGGTGAGGGAAGGCTCGGACACCGGCAGCGCCACGATGGCGGTGTCGAGCCGCCCTTCCACCAGCTCCTGGATCAATCGCGGCGTCATGGTCTCGCGTACGCGGATGTCGAGCTCCGGATGCATGCGCGTGAGATTCTTGGTGATGGTGGGCAGCAAATACGGCGCGATCGTCGGGATCATGCCGATGCGCAGGCGGCCGGCGAAGCGGTCCTGCGAGGCGCGGGCGAAATCGCCGAGCTCATCGACCGAGCGCAAAATGTCGCGAACGCGTTGCGCGAGCTCCTCGCCGAACCGGGTCAGCGCCACCTGCCGGGCGCTGCGCTCCAGCAGCAGGCCGCCGAGCGTCTCCTCCAACTCCTTGATCTGCATCGACAAGGCCGGTTGCGAGATGGAGCAGGACTCGGCTGCGCGGCCGAAATGGCCGTGACGCGCCAGGGCGTCGAAGTACCGGAGCTGGCGCAGCGTCAGGTTTATCATCAGAAAATCCTATCGCAGCGATCATTAAAGTCAACTTTACCTGATAGGACGCGACGCTTAGAGTGGTTCTACCTGGTCAAAGGCGCAAGTTCGACGCCACCAGAGGAGGTATTCAATGGACGACACTTCGAAGTGCCCGTTTTCGGGTGGAAAACGCGTGCCAGCGAACCGCGATTGGTGGCCAACTCAGCTCAGCATCGAGATGCTGCACAAGAATTCCGGCTTGTCCGATCCGATGGGCGGCGAATTCGACTATGCCAAGGAATTCAAGACGCTCGACCTTAACGCGGTCGTCAAGGACCTGACCGCGCTGATGACGGACTCGCAGGAATGGTGGCCCGCCGATTTCGGTCACTATGGCGGTCTCATGATCCGCATGGCCTGGCACAGCGCAGGCACCTACCGCATCACCGACGGCCGTGGCGGCGCCGGTGCCGGCCAGCAGCGTTTCGCGCCGCTGAACAGCTGGCCCGACAACGCCAACCTCGACAAGGCGCGCCGGCTGCTGTGGCCGATCAAGCAGAAATACGGCCGCAAGCTCTCCTGGGCCGACCTGATGGTTCTCGCCGGCAATGTCGCGCTGGAATCGATGGGCTTCAAGACCTTCGGCTTCGCCGGCGGCCGCGCGGACGTCTGGGAGCCGGAAGAGCTCTATTGGGGTCCCGAAGGCACGTGGTTGGGTGATGAGCGCTACAGCGGTGAACGCCAGCTCGCCGAGCCGCTCGGCGCGGTGCAGATGGGCCTGATCTACGTCAATCCGGAAGGCCCGAACGGCAAGCCGGATCCGGTCGCTGCGGCCAAGGACATCCGCGAGACCTTCGCCCGCATGGCGATGAACGACGAAGAGACCGTCGCGCTGATCGCCGGCGGCCACTCCTTCGGCAAGACACACGGCGCGGGCGATCCGTCGCTGGTCGGTCCGGAGCCGGAAGCGGGCGCGCTCGAGGATCAAGGCCTCGGCTGGAAGAGCAAGCACGCTTCGGGCCTCGCCGGTGATTCCATCACCAGCGGTCTCGAAGTGACCTGGACGGCGACGCCGACCAAGTGGAGCAACAACTTCTTCGAGAACCTGTTCAACTACGAATGGGAGCTGACGAAGAGCCCGGGCGGTGCGAACCAGTGGACCGCCAAGGGCGCCGACGCGATCATTCCCGATGCCTTCGACAAGTCGAAGAAGCATCGGCCGACGATGCTGACCACCGACCTCTCGCTGCGCTTCGATCCGGCCTACGAGAAGATCTCGCGTCGCTTCCTGGAGAACCCGGCTCAGTTCGCGGACGCCTTCGCCCGCGCCTGGTTCAAGCTCACCCATCGCGACATGGGTCCGATCCAGCGCTATCTCGGCCCGCTGGTGCCGAAGGAGACGTTGATCTGGCAGGATCCGATTCCGGCCGTGAATCACGAGCTGGCCAGCGAGCAGGACATCGCTGCGCTGAAGACCAAGATCCTGGCCTCGGGTCTGTCGGTCTCCGAGCTGGTCTCGACCGCGTGGGCGTCGGCCTCGACGTTCCGCGGCTCGGACAAGCGCGGCGGCGCCAACGGCGCGCGCATCCGTCTTGCCCCGCAGAAGGATTGGGAGGTGAACCAGCCGGCTCAGCTCTCCAAGGTTCTCGGCAAGCTCGAAGCGATCCAGAAGGACTTCAACGCGTCTTCAGGCGCGAAGAAGGTCTCGCTCGCGGACCTCATCGTGCTCGGCGGTTCTGCCGCGGTCGAGAAGGCTGCCAAGGATGCCGGCGTCGACGTGAAGGTCGGCTTCACGCCGGGCCGCATGGATGCTTCGCAAGAGCAGACCGACGCTGATTCATTCGCGCCGCTGGAGCCGCGGGCCGATGGCTTCCGCAACTATGTCGGCAAGAAGCATCAGTTCCTGCAGCAGGAAGAGGCTCTCGTCGATCGCGCGCAGCTTCTGAAGCTGAGCGGGCCCGAGATGACGGTGCTCGTCGGTGGCCTGCGTGTGCTGGGTGCCAATGCGAACGGCTCGAAGCACGGCGTCTTCACGTCGAAGGTGGGCACGCTGAGCAACGACTACTTCGTCAACCTGCTCGGCATGAGCACGCAGTGGACGCCGGCTTCTGACGGCACCTACGAAGCCCGCGACCGCAAGACCAATGCGGTGAAGTGGACCGGCACGCGCGCCGACCTGATCTTCGGCGCACACTCGCAGCTCCGCGCCTTCGCCGAGGTCTATGCTTCGTCGGACTCCAAGGAGAAGTTCGTAAAGGACTTCGCCAAGGCCTGGACCAAGGTGATGAACCTCGACCGTTACGACATCGCGGGCTGAGGTCGACTGATCTCACCTCGGGCTCGGTGCAACCTCTCCCGCTTTGCGGGGGAGGTCGCGCCGAAGGCGCGGGTGGGGGCTCTCTCGTCGTTGGGAGTCTCTTTGCGGAAGCACCCCCACCCCAACCCTCCCCCGCAAGCGGGAGAGGGGGCGCATCTCGCCCGGAGCGAACACAAACAAAAAAGGGCGGCCCTTCGGCCGCCCTTTCGTTTTTCTGCAGTGTAGCGAGCGCTTTACTCGCCGGCGGCTTCGCGCGGGGCCTTTTCGCCCTCGCCCTTGCCCTCGAGGTCTTCGCCGGTGGTCTGATCGACCACCTTCATCGACAGGCGAGTCTTGCCGCGATCATCGAAGCCGAGCAGCTTGACCTTGACCTTGTCGCCTTCCTTGACGACGTCGGAGGTCTTCTGCACGCGCGCCGAAGCGAGCTGGCTGATGTGGACGAGACCGTCCTTGGAGCCGAAGAAGTTCACGAAGGCGCCGAACTCCATCACCTTGACGACGGTGCCGTCATAGATCTGGCCGACTTCCGGATCGGAGGCGATCGACTTGATCCACTTGATCGCGGCCTTCATGGCCTCGCCGTCGCTGGAGGCGACCTTCACGGTGCCGTCGTCCTCGATGTTGACCTTGGCGCCGGTCTTCTCGACGATCTCGCGGATCACCTTGCCGCCGGTGCCGATCACTTCGCGGATCTTGTCGGTGGCGATCTTGAAGGTCTCGATGCGCGGCGCGTATTCGCCGAGCTCGGCGCGGGCGTTGGTAAGCGCCTTGGCCATCTCGCCGAGGATGTGGATACGTCCATCCTTGGCCTGGGCCAGCGCGACCTTCATGATCTCTTCGGTGATGCCCTCGATCTTGATGTCCATCTGGAGCGAGGTGATGCCTTGCTCGGTACCGGCGACCTTGAAGTCCATGTCGCCGAGATGGTCCTCGTCACCGAGAATGTCCGAGAGAACCGCGAAGCGCTTGTCTTCGAGGATCAGGCCCATCGCGATGCCCGCGGTCGGCCGCTTCAACGGCACGCCGGCATCCATCAGCGCGAGCGAAGCGCCGCAGACCGAAGCCATCGAGGACGAGCCGTTCGACTCGGTGATCTCCGACACCACGCGCGTGGTGTAGGGGAATTCGTGGTGTGGCGGCAGCACCGGGTGGATCGCGCGCCAGGCGAGCTTGCCGTGGCCGATCTCGCGACGCTTGGTGCCGCCGAGGCGACCGGTCTCACCGACCGAGTAGGGAGGGAAGTTGTAGTGTAGCAGGAACGTCTCTTTGTACGTTCCCGACAGCGCGTCGATGTACTGCTCGTCCTCGCCGGTGCCGAGCGTGGTCACGACCATCGCCTGGGTCTCGCCGCGGGTGAACAGCGCCGAACCGTGGGCGCGGGGCAGCACGCCGACTTCGGCGACGATGTTGCGCACGGTCTTGCTGTCGCGACCGTCGATGCGCTTGCCGGTGTCGAGGATGTTCCAGCGAACGATCTTCGCCTCGAGTTCCTTGAACACGCCGCTGATGCGCAGCTTGTCGAATTTCGGCTCCTGCCCTTCCGGGAAGTAGTGGGCGATCACCTTTTCCTTGACCTTGCCGACCGCGGCGTAGCGATCCTGCTTGACCGGAATGGCGTAGGCGGCGCGCAGCTCCTGCTCGACCAGGCCGAGCATTTCCTTCTCGAGCGCCGAATTGTCGATCACGGTGACTTCGCGCGGCTCCTTCGCAGCCTTCTCGGCGAGCTCGATGATCGCGTTGATCACCGGCTGGAAGTGGCGGTGACCGAACATCACTGCGCCGAGCATGATGTCTTCGTTCAGCTCCTTGGCTTCCGATTCGACCATAAGCACGGCGTCGGCGGTGCCGGCGACGACCAGGTCGAGCTGGGTGTCGACCATCTCGTCGAGCGTCGGATTGAGGATGAACTCGTCGTTGGCGAAGCCGACGCGTGCGGCACCGATTGGGCCCTTGAACGGCGCGCCGGACAGCGTCAGCGCAGCGGACGAAGCCACCAGCGCGACGATATCAGGATCGTTTTCCATGTCGTGCGAGAGCACGGTGACGATCACCTGGGTCTCGTTGCGCCAGCCGTCGACGAACAGCGGACGGATCGGACGGTCGATCAGGCGGGAGACCAGCGTCTCCTTCTCGGTCGGACGTCCCTCGCGCTTGAAATAGCCGCCGGGAATGCGGCCCGCAGCGTAGGTCTTCTCCTGGTAGTCGACGGTCAGCGGCAGGAAGTCGACGCCTTCGCGCGGCGCCTTGGCCGCGACGACGGTGGCGAGCACCACGGTCTCGCCATAGGTGGCGACGACGGCGCCGTCGGCCTGACGGGCGATCTTGCCGGTTTCCAGCTTGAGAGTGCGTCCACCCCAGTCGATCTCGACCGAATGCTTATTGAACATAGATGTCTTCTTTCATGGGTTCTCGAAAGAAGGACGGCTCGAAAAACAAAAACCATGCGCAAGATTGCGGGGCGCTGATCGAAGCGGGTGATCAGCGTCCTGCGATCCTGCCATGGTTTTTGGATTTCGGATGGCGTCCATCCTTTCGGGTCATACGGGCGCCTTGCCCGTTGTGCCCAGCCGCCGGATTGCTGCTGGACTGTCAGTCGGCACGAATGCGAACACCGAATCGCGATCTTCGCTCATCATGCCCGGATGCTGGCCGTCAACGGCCCGCATCCGACGTGCACGCAACCTCGATCAAAAAGCTTAAAATAAGCGCTTTCGTTCGAAACCACGTGCGAAAACGCGCGCCGTTGGCGCGCGCAAGAACTCTTAACGGCGAATATTGTGCTTCTCGAGCAGCGCCTTGTAACGCGCCTCGTCCCGCTTCTTGAGGTAGTCGAGCAGCGAGCGGCGGGTCGAAACCAGCTTCAAGAGGCCGCGACGCGAATGGTTGTCCTTCACGTGGGTCTTGAAATGGTTGGTGAGGTTGTTGATGCGTTCCGACAGGATCGCGACCTGAACCTCGGGCGAGCCGGTGTCGCCGGCCTTGTTGGCATTCGTCTTGATGACTTCCGCTTTGCGTTCTGCGGCAATCGACATCGTCAATTTCTCTCGTTGCGACCGGGGCTGGCAGTCAGGCCGGTCAGGTTGAACACACGCTTGGGGATGATTTCGCCATTGCCGACTTCAGCAAGCGCGAGAAGACGGCCTGCCACCGTGACATAGACTGTGCCGCTACAAGTGGGCGCATCCCGTCCGCGCAACAAAACGGCTTGGCCCCGATGGAGCCTTGCCGCATCAGCCCGAGTGACGGCCAGTGCCGGGATGTCGTCCAGCGCGGTCTCAACGGGCATAAGCGCGTCCGCGAGGCTACCCTCGCCGGACGCGGCTCTATCGCACAAAGCCTCCAGCTGATCCAGCGGAATCATGTCGTTTTCGCCAAATGGGCCGACCAGGGTCCGTCTGAGCGCGCAGATATGGCCGTAAGTGCCGAGAATCCGGCCCATATCGCGGGCCAGTGCCCGGACGTAGGTGCCCTTGCCGCATTCGGCCTCGAATACGGCCCGGTCGTTATCCGGTTGATCCACAAGGGTTAATTGGTGAATTTCGACCGGACGGGGGGCCAGCTCCACGACCTCGCCGTCGCGGGCGAGGTCGTAGGCGCGCTCGCCCTGGACCTTGATCGCCGAATAACGCGGCGGGATCTGCTCGATCACCCCGGTGAAGCTGGGCAACAGGGCCAGGATGGCCTCGCGGGTCGGACGCTGGTCCGAGGTCGCGGTCACCCGGCCCTCGATGTCGTCGGTGTCGCGCTCCTCGCCCCAGCACACCGTGAACTGGTAGCGCTTGCGGCCGTCCATGACGAAGGGAACGGTCTTGGTGGCTTCGCCGAGCGCAATCGGCAGCCCGCCCGAGGCGAGCGGATCGAGCGTGCCGGCGTGTCCGGCGCGCTTGGCGTTGAACAGGCGCTTGAGCACCGCGACCGCCTGCGTCGAGGTCATGCCGATCGGCTTGTCGAGCACGACCCAGCCATGGACGTCGCGCCGGTCGCGGCGAACCTGGTTGCCCTTCTGCTTGGCATTGGCACGGGGATCGTTGTTGACGCGGCGCGGCTCCTGATGCGGCTGCGAATTGCCGCCCAGGCCCGCAAAATTGTCGTCCGCAAAATTATTTTTCTGCACGTCGCGCTGATCGGCCTGTTCGCCGCTGATCGTGTCGTGAGCCGGGTCCATGGTCATCGTTCTTCTTCCCGATCCGTCTCCGGATCCTGTTCCAAATCCTGTTCGAGGTCCTTCTGAACCGCAGGTGTTCGCAAAAGCTTCTCGATCCGTTCCGCTTCGTCGAATCGTTCATCGACGCGGAAACGAAGATCAGGTGCAAATTTCAGGTTAACGCGCCGCGCGACCTCGCCGCGCAGAAACTTCTTGTTGCGTTCGAGCGCAGCGATGACGACCTCGGTGTCACGGCCACCGAGCGGCATCACGTAGACTGTCGCGAGCTTCAGGTCGGGCGACATCCGCACCTCCGGCACGGTGATGATGTGACCTTCGAGATCCGCATCATGCACATTGCCTTGCGCCAGAATCTCGGCCATCGCGTGGCGAACCTGCTCGCCGACGCGCAACTGACGCTGCGAGCCTCCGCCGGGCGCGGAATTTTTTTTCTGATGATGGCGTGGCATTCTCGAAAATCACCTCGTCATGCCCGCGTTTGGGACACGAGCATTGTCATTTGTCCTGTTGAAACGAATGCGGTGCGATGGCCGGAATAAATCCGGCCATCGCACTCCCGCAATTTCAGCTCAAAAAGATCCAGTCGCTTCGGTAAGATTTGGACTTACAGGGAGCGCTGGATCGTCTCCACGCGATAACACTCGATGACATCGCCTGCGCGCATGTCGTGGTAGTTCTCGAAGGCCATGCCGCATTCCTGACCGGACTGGACTTCCTTCACTTCGTCCTTGAAGCGCTTCAGCGTCGACAGCTTGCCTTCGTGCACGACGACGTTGTCGCGGATCAGGCGCACATTGGCGCCGCGTTCCACGGTGCCGTCGGTGACGCGGCAGCCGGCGACCTTGCCGACCTTGGAGATGTTGAAGATCTCCAGGATGGAGGCATTGCCGAGCATGGTTTCGCGCAAGGTCGGCGCGAGCAGGCCGCTCATCGCCTTCTTCACGTCGTCCACGAGGTCGTAGATGATGTTGTAGTAGCGGATCTCGATGCCGTTGCGCTTGGCGGCCGCAGCGGCCTCCTTGTTGGCACGAACCGAGAAGCCGATGATCGCGGCGTTGAAGCCTTCGGCCAGCGTCACGTCGGATTCCGAGATGCCGCCGACGCCGGCATGCAGGATGCGGGCTGCGACTTCGTCGGTGCCGAGCTTCTCCAGCGAGCCGAGGATCGCTTCCAGCGAGCCCTGCACGTCAGCCTTGATGATCAGCGGGAATTCCTTGCGGCCCGCGGTCTTCAATTGCGACATCATCTGCTCGAGCGAGCCGCGCATGCCGGAGATCGAGGCAGCCGCGTTCTCGCGCTTCTGGTGTGCACGGTAGCTGGTGACCTGGCGGGCGCGGGCTTCGTTCTCGACCACGGCGAGACGATCGCCGGCTTCCGGCGGGCCGTTGAAGCCGAGCACTTCGACCGGCACCGAGGGACCGGCTTCCTGCACTGTCTCGCCCTGATCCGAGATCAGCGCGCGGACGCGGCCCATCTCGGCGCCCGCGACGATGATGTCGCCGACCCGGAGCGTGCCGCGCTGGACCAGCACGGTCGCGACCGGACCGCGGCCGCGATCGAGCTTGGCTTCGATCACGGTGCCCTCGGCCGGCCGTTCCGAATTGGTCTTGAGGTCGAGGATATCGGCCTGGAGCGCGATCATCTCGAGCAGCTTGTCGAGATTGGTCTTGTTCTTGGCGGATACTTCGACGTCGACGACTTCGCCGCCGAAGGATTCCACCTGCACCTCGTGCTGGAGCAGCTCGGTGCGCACGCGCTCGGGCTTGGCATCGGGCTTGTCGATCTTGTTGATGGCAACGATGATCGGCACCCGCGCCGCCTTGGCGTGATTGATGGCTTCGATCGTCTGCGGCATGACGCCGTCATCGGCCGCAACCACCAGCACGACGATGTCGGTCACCTTGGCGCCGCGGGCGCGCATCGCGGTGAACGCGGCGTGGCCGGGCGTGTCGATGAAGGTGATCTTCTTGCCGCTTTCGGGCGACAGCACCTGATAGGCGCCGATATGCTGGGTGATGCCGCCGGCTTCGCCGGAGACGACGTTGGCATGACGGAGCGCGTCGAGCAGCGAAGTCTTGCCGTGGTCGACGTGACCCATGACGGTCACCACGGGCGAACGGGTCTCGGTGTCGGTCGAATCGTCGGTGGCGTCGAACAGGCCTTCTTCAACGTCGGACGCAGCAACGCGCTTGACGGTGTGGCCGAGCTCTTCGGCAATGAGCTGCGCGGTGTCGGCGTCGATCACGTCGGTGATCTTGTGCATCGCGCCCTGCTTCATCAGCATGCGGATGACGTCGACCGCGCGCTCGGCCATGCGGTTGGCGAGTTCCTGGATCGTGATCGCTTCCGGAATGACCACCTCGCGGATGAGCTTTTCCTTCGGCTCGTTCGAGGCGTGGCCCTTCAGGCGCTGGGTACGCCGGCGGAACGAGGCGATCGAACGCTCGCGGACTTCGTCGGCATTGAGCGCGGTGACGACGGTCAGGCGGCCGCGCTCCTTCTGCGGGCCGGGCTTGTGGGTGGGCTTGGGGGCTACCACGGGACGCGCGGCGCCGCCGGGACCGCGGCGGATCTGGCGCGGACCATCGTCCTCGTCCGGGCCGGCAGCAACCGCGGGAGCGCGGCCCAACGGGCCACCTGCCGGTCTCGCTGTGGTCGTTCCGGGGCGCGCGGTCGATGTTCCCGGGCGTGCCGTGGTGGTGCCGGGGCGCGCGGCGGGGGCGCCGGTGCGCGGCGCCGGAGTGGCCGGGGCGGCGGCTGCGGGGCGCGGCGCGGATGCCGGCTGCTCGCCTTCGCCAAAACGCTTCTTGGCCTCGGTCTCTGCCTTGCGCTTGGCTTCGTCCTCGTGACGGTGACGCTCTTCCTCGGCCTTGCGGCGGGATTCGGCAGCTTCGCGCTCGACGCGTTCAGCGGCTTCGCGAACAGCGCGGCGCTGGGCCTCTTCCTCGGCCTGGCGGCGCTCTTCGACTTCGCGCACCTTGGCATCGGCCAGCGCGCTGGCGCGGGCGGAACGTTCGTCCTCGGTCAGCGTGCGCAGCACCACGCCGGATCCGGCGTTACGCGGCGGCGCAGGGCGCGACGGAGCGGGCGTCGGAGTTGGCGCGGCCGGCGCCGGCTTCGCGACGACCGTGGGAGCCTGCGGTTCGGCACTGCCGTCGATGCGGCGCTTGCCGCGCTTCTCGACCACGACCTGCTTGCTGCGGCCATGGCTGAAGCTCTGGCGGACAGTGCCCGTTTCGACGCGCGGCTTGAGCGATAGCGTCTTGCTCGGAACGCTCAGCTTCTTGTCGTCAGGGGTCTTGGTATCAACCATTCAGCAGTCCTAATCCTGATTTATCAGTGTTGTGCGTTGCCGCACCGTCCTATTGGGTCGTCGTATCTCTCAGAAATCCTGGCCGGGCTTTTCGGCAGTCTTGTCAGCGTCCGCCATCCGGTATCGGACCAGCATCTGGCTACGTGACAGGAATGACTTGCTCGCCGGGCCCGCGAGCAGGGCAGCATGTATCACATTTGACCGGGTCAGTGCCAAATCCAATTCTAACGATTTCAGGGCGGTAACGACGGGAATCTGCGGCTTGGCGCCGCGATTTCCGGCATTTTGACGCGCCAGCATGTCCAATTTGCGGATTCCGTCCGCGGCCCCGTCGCTGGCGTGGATCAGGACCCCGGCCGTGCCTTCCCGGAGGGCGCTTTCGACCTTGCCGAAGCCGGCCACGACCTGGCCCGCTTTGGCGGCGATCCCAAGGGCTTCCGTCACGCTCCGAACCAGGAGCGCCTCGATATCGGCAGGAAGCGTCTGAGGGATGCGCAGCTCGCGCTTGAAGGCCTTGCTAAATTGGTGACGCCGGACGGCTTCCGCAACCACCCCGCGTGAGGCGGTGAGCCACATGCCGCGTCCGGGCAGCTTGCGCTTGAGATCTGGAACTACGTCGCCTTGCGGCGAAATGACGAAGCGGATCAGCTCGTCGATCGGCCGGACCTGCCGACTGACCGCGCACATCCGCATGGTCGCGGACCTTTCGGTCCGCGGGCCATGGTCAAGTTCGGGGTCAGTATCGGTGAGCATCCGGGCGACATTCTCCTTTGCCCTTAAGCCGGCTGATCTTCGGTGGCCTCAGCCTCCTCGGCGGGCTTGGCGAGATCGGCCTCGGTGATCCAGCCGGCCTTGACGCGGGCCTGCATGATCATCGCCTCGGCATCGTCACGGGAAATGTCGATACCGTCGAGCGCACCCGGGAATTTGGTCTGCTCGCCGCCTTCCTTGCGTTCGGTCCAGCCGACCAGATCGTCGGTGGCGCAGCCGGCGAGGTCGTCGACCGTCTTGATGTCGTTCTCGCCGAACTTCACCAGCATCTTGGAGGTGACACCGGGGACGTCCTTGACGGCGTCCTCGACACCGAGCTCCTTGCGCCTGGCCTCGATCTCAGCTTCCTGCTGCTCGAGATATTCGCGGGCACGGCTCTGGAGCTCCTGCGCGGTCTCCTCGTCGAAGCCCTCGATGCCGGCGAGTTCCTTGAGGTCCACCATGGCGAGTTCCTCGACCGAGGTGAAGCCTTCGGACGCCAGCAGCTGGCCGACCACTTCGTCGACGTTGAGCGATTCCATGAAGACGCGGGTGGAGTTCTCGAAGTCGGCCTGGCGGCGCTCCGATTCCTCCTGCTCGGTCAGGATGTCGATGTCCCAGCCGGTGAGCTGCGAGGCCAGACGCACGTTCTGGCCGCGGCGGCCGATCGCCAGCGAAAGCTGGTTGTTGGTGTCGGGCACCACGACCTCGATGCGCTCGCGGTCTTCGTCGATGACGACCTTGGACACTTCGGCCGGCGCCAGCGCGTTGACCACGAAGGTCGCGATGTCGGGTGACCACGGAATGATGTCGATCTTCTCGCCCTGCAATTCGTTTACCACGGCCTGCACGCGCGAGCCGCGCATACCGACGCAGGCGCCGACCGGATCGACCGAGGAATCGCGGGAAATCACGCCGATTTTCGCGCGCGAGCCCGGATCGCGGGCAACCGCCTTGATCTCGACGATGCCGTCATAGATTTCCGGCACTTCCTGCGCGAACAGCTTCGCCATGAATTGCGGATGGGTGCGGGAGAGGAAGATCTGCGGACCTCTCGTCTCGCGGCGGACGTCGAAGATGTAGGCACGGACGCGGTCGCCGTTTCGGAAGACTTCGCGCGGCAGCATCTCGTCACGGCGGATGATGGCTTCGCCACGACCGAGATCGACGATCACGCTGCCATATTCGACGCGCTTGACGACGCCGTTGACGATGTCGCCGATGCGATCCTTGAATTCCTGATATTGCCGGTCGCGCTCGGCCTCGCGCACCTTCTGCACGATGACCTGCTTGGCCGATTGCGCGGCGATGCGGCCATATTCCAGCGGCGGCAGGGTGTCGGCGATGGTGTCGCCGACCTGGGCGCCGGGATTGGCGCGCTGCGCGTCCACCAGCGAGATCTGGTTGGAATGGTTTTCGACCTTCTCGACCACCAGCATGTGGCGCGACAGCCGCAGCTCGCCCTTTTTCGGGTCGATCTCGGCGTGAACGTCAGTTTCGCTGCCGTAACGTGCGCGGGCCGCCTTGGCGATGGCATCCTCCATCGCCGCGATGACGATGCCGCGGTCGATCGATTTCTCGCGCGCAACGGCATCGGCGATCTGGAGCAACTCAAGTCGATTGGCGCTGACTGCCATGGCTAGTCTCCTTCGTCAGGCTCGATCTCGCCCCGTCGCGCGCGTTCGGCGGCCAGGCGATGCTTCTTCGTATTGGTCGGGGCCGGCTTCTTCTTCGGCTTGGTGTTCTTGGTGGTCTTTTCGCTGATCTTGGCGTGCGGCGCCTGCGGCGGCTCGATGCCGAGATCGCGGCGCATCTGGCGCTCCTCGGCCTTGCCGCGGCGCATCGATTCCGCGATCAATTCGTCGGTCAGCACCAAGCGGGCCTCGCCGATATCCTCCATCGTCAGGAGCACGTCGGCATCGTCGCCCGCTTTGACATCGTCGCGGCGCAGATGCACGCGATCGCCTTCGACCGGACCGATCATGCCGCGGAACCGCTTGCGCCCTTCATGGGCAACCGCCATCTCGATCTTCACCAGATGGCCGGAATAGCGCTCGAAATCGGAACGGCGGACCAGCGGCCGGTCGATCCCCGGCGAGGAGATTTCCAGCCGGTAGGCGCGATCGATGGGATCGGCGACATCGAGCACGGGCGACAGCGCCCGCGAGATCGCCTCGCAATCCTCGAGCTGCATCGAGCCGTCCGGCCGCTCGGCCATGATCTGCACGGTGCAACCGGATTCCCCGGAAATGCGGATCCGCACCAGGCGGTAGCCCATGCCCTCGAGCACCGGCGCTGCAACCGCGGACACACGTGCCGCCACGCCCGGCTCGACCACGAGCCTCGGCTCGGCCAGCAACTCGGCATCCGTGGAACCAGTGTTCGGTTCGGTCATATCAGGGGTCAAGGCGCTCGATGGTTAAGGCTTGGTTACGATTTTCAAAGCCCGCTTCGGAACTCCCCGACAGCGCGTCGGGCCGCATCTTCCGCCAAGCCGCGTTCGGGTAATAAAAAAGAGCGGGTCCTTTCGGGCCCACTCTCACTACGCGGATCGTATGAGAAGATGAATTGGCGCTGATATAGCGCTTTCTGTCCCCCCGGACAAGGCCCATCGCGGGCCAGACGAGGCTTTTTGCGCCCGATTCGCGGCGCCCCGGGCCTAACGCTTCCTTCACCTCGAGGGGCTAAATTCCCTGATTGTGGGGCGGCTTGGACCAAGGGCGCGCCCGCGGCGTGCCCCGTACGAGTTGCGTTTTCATGACCGTTGCCACGTCGCTCATTCCCGGACTGGACGATATCGTCAAACGCGGCGATCCGCGGCGACGCGGCGAAATCGCGCGCGCCATCTCCGAGTTGTTCTTCCAGGATTCCGCCAATCTTCGGCCCGAGCTCATCGATCTCTTCGACAACCTCCTGATCGATCTCGTCCCGCATGCGGAGCTTGCCTCGCGCGTCGACCTCGCCGAGCGCTTCTCGCACCTGAACAACGCGCCGCCGCATCTGGTCAATCAACTCGCGCGCGAGAACGAGATCATGGTGGCCGGCCCCGTGCTGCGTCGCTCGCCCGTGCTCGATGATGCCGCGCTGGTCGAGATCGCGCGGCTGAAGGGCCAGGGGCATTTGCTGGCGATGACGGAGCGCCCCGCTTTGTCTCCCGTCATCACCGACGTGCTGGTGGAGCGCGGCGATCGCGACGTGGTGCGCCGCGCCGCGGGCAATGCCGGTGCGGTGTTCTCGCCTGGCAGCTATTCCGAGCTGATCAAGCGTGCGGCGCAGGACGGCGTGCTGACGCTCAAGATCGGCCAGCGCCGTGATCTCTCGGGCGAAAACCTGAAACAGCTTCTCGACGGCACGCTCGACGTCATCCGCCGCCGGCTCTCCAGCGTGGTCAATCCCGCGCGCCAGGTCGAGATCAAGCGCGCGATGGTGGCCATCGAGGAGGCTGCGCTGCCGCCGGGACCGCGGCGCGATTTCTCCGCGGCCCAGCGCACGGTGCTCACCCTGCATCGCGAGGGCCATCTCGGCGAGAGCGCGCTGCTCGGCTTCGCCAAGGCGAACAAATACGAGGAATCGATCGCCTCGCTTTCGGCAATGTCCGGCGTTCGCCTCTCTGTGCTCGACCGCCTGATCTCAGGCGATCGCTACGACCCGATCCTCATTCTCGGCCGCGTGCTGAATCTCGGCTGGCCCACGGTGCGCGCGCTCATCCTGCTCTGGTACGGTCCGCATCGCACGCCGGCCGATGCCGATATCGAGGCTGCGCGCGTGAACTTCACGCGCCTGATGCCGACGACCGCCGAGCGCGTCGTCAATTTCTGGCGCAACCGGCAGACGATCTAGAGTCGTCTGAATCGCAAATACGCAGCCTTCCGTCCTTCGCGCGCGGCCTTTCGGCCGTAGCGCGTCATGGTGTAGCCCGCCCATGGCTGTCTGAAGTCGTCGGCGCGTTCGGCAAGCCAGACGAAATCCTGCGAGCGCGCAAGATGCGACAGCGTCCAGGCGCAGTAATCGTCGATGTCGCAGACGAAGCGGAATTCGCCGTTCGGCTTCAGCACGCGCGCCATTGCAGCGATCGTCCTGTCCTGGACGAAGCGCCGTTTCCAGTGCCGCCGCTTCGGCCAGGGATCGGGATGGATCAGGTCGATCCGCGACAGCGATGCCTTGGGCAGCCAGGCCAGCAGCTCGGCGGCATCGCCCGCAAACAGGCGGATGTTGCCGATGTTGGCGGCCTCGATCTGCGCGAGGATCTTGGCCATGCCGTTGACATAGGGCTCGCAGCCGATGAAGCCTGTCGTGGCGAAGCTTTGTGCCTCGGCCGCAAGATGCTCGCCGCCGCCGAAGCCGATCTCGAGCCTGACATCGTCGGCGGCGGGATCGAAGATCTCGCTTGCATCCGCCGGCGTCTCGCCGTCGATGTCGAGCGCAAGATGCGGCAGCAGTTGACCAATCAGCTCGGCCTGATGCTGCCTGAGCTTGTGACCCTTGCGGCGCCCGAAGAACGCGCGCTCGCTGTCATCGCGATCGGGCTCTGATTTGCGCTCGCTCATCGCAGCGTCTGGTACAGGCGGTGGAGCAGCCGCGCACGCGGCGCGAGCGACGAGATATAGAGCTGCTCATAATGGGTGTGCGCGCCCTTGCCGTCGACGCCGAGACCGTCGAGCGTTGCGGTATGGGCCGCGGTGAAATTGCCGTCCGAGCCGCCGCCGGTGTGGGTGTCGACCAGCTCGAAGCCGATCTCGCCGGCGAGCGTCTTCGCATGCTCGTACAGCGAGGCGCCTGCGTTGCTCTTCTCGTAGGGCGGACGATTGAGCTCGCCGGTGACCGTGACGGTGACGCCGTCGGTCTTCGACGTCAGCCCAAGGATCTTGCCGACGAACTCCTCTGCGTCCTTGAGGCTCAGCACGCGCAGATCGACTTCGGCATAGGCCTCTTCCGGCGTGACGTTGGGGCGCGTGCCGCCACGCACCACGCCGACATTGACGCTCACGCCGCGTGTCAGGTCGTTCATCCCTTCCAGAGCCAGGATGACGTTGCCAAGCTCACGCACGGCGCTGCGGCCGTCCTCCGGCCGCGAGCCGGCATGCGCGGGCACGCCCTTGATGAAAACCTTGAAGCGTCCGACGCCCTTGCGTCCAGTGACGATCTTGCCGCCGTCGCGCGCCGGCTCCGTCACCAGCACGTATTTGGCCTTGCGCCCTTCCGTCTCGATGAGTGCGCGTGAGGTGGGACTGCCGATCTCCTCATCGGAGGTGAACAAATGCGTGATGCCGAGCGGCGAGCGATCGACTGTGGCACACAGTGCGCGAAACGCGTGATGGGCGATGTAGGCGCCGCCCTTCATGTCGTAGATGCCGGGACCGAACGCGACGTCGCCTTCGACCTTGAACGGCAGGCGCTCGATGAATCCCATGGGATGAACGGTATCGAGGTGGCTCAGCACCAGGATGCCCGGCCGGTCCTGCCCCCAATTCGAGCGCGCCATGAGATGATCGCCGCAGCCATTGACGCCGGCGACGCGCTCCAGCGTGACGGGCAGATCGCGGTATTGCTCCGCGACCATTGAGATCAGCCTGTTGACCTGTTCGGGCGCCTCCGTCGGCGTCTCGACCTCCACCCAGCGGCGGATGCCATCGAGAATAGTTTGGGAATCGAACCAATTGGAGTTGGCCATGGACGCATCTGTGCCTTTGAATCGCATCATCGAAGCGGACGCACATCAAAGCGCGGCCACAAATGACGACATAGGCCAGATTTGACGCGGTCTCAAATCGCCATTGAGATGGCGATCAGCGCTTGTCGGGACCTTCGCGAGCCGCAATCTGCTCGACGAGATCGACGATCGAGCGGCGCATCTTCGAATCGGTGATTCGCGTGAACGCCTTGGTCAAGGCAAGCCCTTCGGACGTCGCGAGAAAGTCCGACACATAGGAAGGCGAGGCACCTTCGCTGAAGCCATCCGGACCCGGCACGCCGCTCGGGCCGCCCTCGAACAGGAACGACACCGGCACCTGGAGAATCTCGGCGATCTGCTGGATTCGGCTCGCGCCGACCCGGTTCGTGCCCTTCTCGTATTTCTGGATCTGCTGGAAAGTCAGGCCCAAAGCTTCACCGAGCTTTTCCTGGCTCATGCCCAACATGATGCGGCGCATACGCACGCGACTGCCGACATATTTGTCAACAGGGTTGGGCGCTTTCGACATTTCCTCAGCCCTCCAAACACCACCTTCAGCGCAATCAACTGGAGTGCCTCAGGTGCAAGCATCGTCAAATCAGACCCTCTTATTGGGAAACATTGCGGAGAAATTTAGCAATGCCCACTGTCTTTTGCAGCCGGTGCAGAATGGGGAGCCCATGTGCAGTCTGTCAACCGTCGGACTACGGTTGTCAAAAGTTTCCGGCCGCCTTCGCGGCGACGGCGCGATCAGGCCTTCCGCTTGGTGACACGTCGACGGACCGCCAGAATCACGGCCAGCGCGACGAGCATGGCGGCCGGCACATCGCCTACCCGCGCATAGACCGTCGGTGATATCGCGGCAGGCAGGCTTGCATCCAAAATGCCTTCGATGCCGAGACCGAGGCTGGCGACGGTGCGGCCCACCGGATCGATCACCGCAGAGATACCGGTATTGGCGGAGCGGACCAGCGGCAATCCGAGCTCGATCGCGCGCATGCGCGACTGCTCGAGATGCTGATAGGGGCCGGTCGAAATGCCGAACCAACCGTCATTGGTGAGGTTCACGATCCAGCCCGGACGTTCGTTGCGTCCAGCCACCTCGCCGGGAAAGATTGCCTCGTAACAGATCAGCGGTAGCGCGGGCGGCGCGCCGGGCACCTGCAGCGCATGCCGCACCGTGCCGGGAATGAAGCCGCCGCGCACACGCGTCAGTTGCTCGAAACCGAGCTTCTCCATCAGTGCCTGATAGGGAAGAAATTCTCCGAACGGCACCAAATGCAACTTGTCGTACACTGCGAGCACGCTGCCGTCGTGATCGATGACGTAGATCGAATTATAGGCACGCGTGATCGGCGTGCCTCGCGGCAGGTCGGGCGCGCGGACCGAACCCGTGATCAGCACCGTGCCCTTGGGCAGTAGATCGGCGATCTGCGCCATCGCATCGGCTTCGCGGGTCAGGAAAAACGGAAAGGCCGATTCCGGCCAGATCAGGATGGTGGCATCGCGCACGCCGGTCGATTGCGGGCCGGAGGCGCGGTCCGACAGCGCCAAATATTTTTTCATCACCTCCGACTTGGCGGCGTAATTGAATTTGGCGTCCTGCTGCAGGTTCGGTTGCATCAGGCGCAGCTTGGCGCCTGCGACCATCGTGGTCGGATGCAGCGACAGGCGGATCGCGCCGAAGATGCTCATGACAACCAGGAGCGCAATTGCGGCCGCCGGCACGCGCCACGCCAGGCGGCGATCGGGCGTGCGGTCGATCAGCGTCGCGGGGCTCGCGAAGATCGCAACCGTCAGGAACGTCATGCCCCACAGCCCGACCAGCGAGGCCGTCTGCGCCAGCGGCAGCGGCTCGGATAGCGCATAGCCGAACGCGTTCCAGGGAAAGCCGGTCAGCAGGTGGCCGCGCAGCCATTCGCTGATTGTGAGGCTTGCTGCGAGCGCAAGCACGCGCGTGGCGTTCTTGGTCCAGAGCAGGCGGGCCAGCGCAAACCCGATCGCAGTGAATATGGACAGGTAAGCCGGCAGGCCGAGCACCGCGAACGGTGTCAGCCAGGCGAACACATCGGCCTCGACGAAGAAGGCGTAGCCGATCCAGTAGAGGCCGGGGACGAAATAGCCGAGCCCGAACCAGTAGCCGGTCAGCGCCGCGGCGGGGACGCCGCCATAGCGTCCGGCGCCGGCGCCGTCGATCAGCCAGACCAGCACCGGGAAGGTGATGAACAGCACCGGGAAGAGGTTGAACGGCGCCAGCGCCAGCACGGACAGCGCTCCGCACCCCATGGCGATGACGGCGCGCTTCCATCCCCAGGCGAGGATGATGGCAAGCGCAATCTGCCGAAGTCGCTGGAACGGACTCACTGTTGGCCGGTCCCGTCGCTTGGCGGCGGGGTGGGCGTGTCGTTGGCCGGCGATTGACCGCTGTCCGGAGTAGCCTCGCGGCGCCGGCTCTCGCGCTGAGTGCGGGGCGCAGGGCGCTCCTTCCGCGTCGAGATGCGCAGCCGCTTGACGCGGCGCGGATCGGCATCGAGCACCTCGATCTCGTAATTGCCGGGACCCGAGATCACCTCGCCGCGCACCGGCAGGCGCCCGACGAAGCTGACGAGATAGCCGCCGAGCGTCTCCACTTCCTCGCCGGCCTCGCCGGTGACGAAATCCTCGCCGATCACCGAACGGACGTCGTCGAGGCTGGCGCGGGCGTCGGCGATGAAGGCATTGTCGGGCAGGCGCACGATCGAGGGCGGCTCGTCGCTGTCGTGCTCGTCGTCGATCTCGCCGACGATCTGCTCGACGATGTCCTCGAGCGAAACCAGCCCGTCGCTGCCGCCATATTCGTCGACCACCAGCGCGAGGTGAATGCGCGTGGCCTGCATCTGCGCGAGCAGGTCGATCGCCCGCATCGACGGCGGCACGTAGAGCAGCTTGCGGATGATGCGTGCTTCCTCGAGCGGCAGCGCCAGATCGACGGCGCGGAGGTCGAGCCCGGCCGGCAGCGGCTTCTTGCGCTTGGTCTTGGTGGCTTCCGACACGCGCGCACGCGCGGTCATGAAGGCGAGCAGGTCGCGGATATGGACGATGCCGACGGGATCGTCGAGCGTCTCGTTGTAGACCACGAGGCGCGAATGGCCGGCGCTCTCGAAGCGGTCCATCAACTCGGCGAGCGGGATGTCGCGCTTCACCGCGACGACGTCGGCACGATGGACCATGACGTCGGCGATGCGGCGCTCGTGCAGGCTGAGGATGTTGCGCAGCATGGTGCGCTCGACCGCCGAGAAGCCGGTGTCGTCGGGCGTGGTCGCATCGAGCACGACCTGGAGGTCGTCGCGCACCGATCCCGCCTTCCAGCCGAACAGCGTGCGGATGGCGCGCAAGAGCCAGCCATCGGCGGTCGGGCGCATCACCTCGCCCTGGGTCACCACGGCTGGCAGATTGGCCGTGTGGCGCGGGTTGTCTTGAATCGGGTCGGAGTCCGGCATCTCAGTGCGTCCCTGCGCGGTCTGCATAGGGATCGGGAATTCCAAGGTGAGCCAGGATCTGCGTCTCCAGGGCTTCCATCTCTTCGGCGTCGCCGTCGTTCTCGTGGTCGTAGCCGATCAGATGCAGGAAGCCGTGCACGGCGAGATGGCTCAAATGGTGGTCGAACGGCTTGTGTTCCTCGTCCGCCTCGCGCCGCATGGTCTCGTAGGCGATCGCGATATCGCCGAGCATGCGCGGCGCATCGCCCGGCTTCCATTCGCCCTCCGGCTGGAGCGCGGGAAACGACAACACGTTGGTCGGCTTGTCGATGCCGCGCCAGTTGCTGTTGAGGGTGCGGATGCCGGCATCATCGGTCAGCATCACCGCCACTTCCGCGTCGGCAACGTCTTCGTCGACACTCTCAGCGGCGGCCGCAACCGCGCGCTGGATCACGGCTTCGGAATCGGGCTCGCGCTGCCAGCAATCGGCGACGACGAGGACCTCGGTCATGGGAAGGTTGGGATGGGACATTGTGTTGTCTGGGACGAAAGGGCGCCGTATCCGCGCCCTCTGGGTCCGGCTGTTGCCTCGTCAGGATTTGCCGGCGGCCGGCCGCTGCGGCGAGCCTTCGTAAGCGGCGACGATCCGCGCCACGAGTTCGTGGCGGATCACGTCCTCGGCTTTGAAATGAACCTGGGCAATGCCCTCGACGCCGCCCAGGAGACGGGTCGCTTCGGCCAGGCCCGAGGTCTGACCGTTCGGCAGGTCGATCTGCGAGGGATCGCCGGTCACGATCATGCGGCTGTTCTCGCCGAGGCGCGTCAAAAACATCTTCATCTGCATCGACGTGGTGTTCTGCGCCTCGTCCAGGATGATGGCGGCGTTGGTGAGGGTGCGGCCGCGCATGAAGGCGAGCGGCGCGATCTCGATCTCGCCGGTCTGGAGCGCGCGCTCGACGATGCGTGCATCCATGAGATCGTAGAGCGCGTCGTAGATCGGACGAAGATAAGGATCGACCTTCTCGCGGAGATCGCCAGGCAGGAAGCCGAGCCGCTCGCCGGCTTCCACCGCCGGTCGCGACAGGATGATCTTGTCGACCTCCTTGCGCTCGAACAGTTGCGCGGCATGCGCGACCGCGAGCCAGGTCTTGCCGGTGCCGGCCGGGCCGATGCCGAACACCAGCTCGTGGCGCTTCAGCGCGCGGATATAGGAGTCCTGGGCGGCGGTGCGCGCGCGCACCGGGCGCTTGCGCAGATTGATGCTGTCGAAGGTCGCCGATTTGGCCGATTTGGCGTCGAACTCGAACAGTGAGCCCTGGGCGATGACCGCGCGAATCGCGCCCTCGACCTCGCCCTGGTCGAGATCCTGCCCCTTCACGGCCTGCGCGTAGAGCATCTCCAGCACGCGACGTGCGGCGTCGCAGCCGTCGCGCGTGCCGCCGATCGTGATGTGGTTGCCCTTGGAATCGACGACGACGCCGAGCCGCCGCTCGATCTGCGCCAGATGCTGGCCGTAGGGGCCGACCAGCGCGGAAGCGGCGCGGTTGTCGTCGAAGTCGATGACGACCTGGGTCTCGGGCGGAACTTGCATGTCGCGGTCAAATTTGCGGCTGGGAGCGAGAGAAGACGAATCCGATGCGCTTTTTGGCAAGGGTTCAGGCTCCAATGGCTGGCGATAAAGCGGGCTCGCGCGCCCCACGCGGCGTCACGAGCTCACCGAGAAAGCTGTAGCGTTCGAGGCTGTCGATCCTGACAGGCAGGATTTGTCCGATGATGTCGGGCGAGGCCATCACGTGGGCGGGCTGCAGGAAAGCGGTGCGGCCGACGATCTGGCCGTCCTTGCGCGCCGGACGCTCGAACAGCACGTCGACCGTTGAGCCAATCGCGGCCTTGTTGAAGGCCGATTGCTGGCTGTCGATCAGTTCCTGGAGCCGCTCCAATCGCTGGTCCATCTCGGCGGGGGACACCGTCTCCTGCATGTCCGCGGCCGGCGTTCCCGGCCGGGCGGAGTATTTGAACGAATAAGCCGCAGCGTAGCCGATTTGCGTGACAAGCGCGAGGGTGGCGAGAAAATCTTGCTCGCCCTCGCCGGGGAAACCCACGATAAAATCTGATGAAAAAGCAATGTCTTGGCGCGCGGCGCGGAAACGGTCGATGACCCGCCGGTAATCATCGGCGGTATGTTTCCGGTTCATGGCCGCCAGAATGCGGTCCGAGCCCGACTGCACCGGCAGGTGCACGAACGGCATCAGGGCACCGAGATCGCGATGGGCGGCAATCAGGCTGTCGTCGACGTCGCGGGGGTGGCTGGTCGAATAGCGCAGCCGCGCGATGCCGGGAATCGTCGCCAGATGCTCGAGCAGCCTGCCGAGCGGCCAGGTTTTTCCGTCCGGTCCGTCGCCATGATAGGCGTTGACGTTCTGCCCGATCAGCGTCAGCTCGCGCACGCCGTTGTCGGCGAGGCGCTTCACGTCGTCGACGATCTTCGCGACAGGGCGCGAGACTTCCGAGCCGCGCGTATAGGGCACGACGCAGAAGGTGCAGAACTTGTCGCAACCTTCCTGCACCGTGACGAAAGCGGAAATGCCGCGCGCGCGGATCGCGTCGGGCTTGGGCTGAGCCAGGAAGCCGAACTTGTCCTGGGCAGGAAACTCGGTCTCGATCGCGCGGCCTTCGTCGCCGGCGCGCTTCAGCAGTTCCGGCAGGTGATGATAGCTCTGCGGTCCCACCACGACGTCCACGACAGGCGCGCGGCGCACGATCTCCTCGCCCTCAGCCTGCGCGACGCAGCCCGCGACCGCGATCTGCATCGCGCGGCCCGCGCGCGCGGCCTCGTCCTTGGCGACACGCAATCGGCCGAGCTCGGAATAGACCTTTTCGGAGGCCTTCTCGCGGATGTGGCAGGTGTTGAGGATGACGAGGTCGGCGTCTTCAGCGCTGGCCGTCTCCACGAATCCTTCCGGAGCCAGCGTGTCCACCATGCGCTGGGCATCGTAGACGTTCATCTGGCAGCCATATGATTTGATATGCAGCTTGCGCGGCGGCGTCATGGAACCCGGAATTGTGGTGGAGAACGGCCCTCAAATATAGGTTGGAGGGACGAAAATCCAGCGACTGGAGCCTCTTGGGCCGTCATTCCGGGGTGCGATGCAGTCGTGCCCCGGAATCCGGAGGTTTTGGGCGAGATTCCGGCTTCACGCGCTCTGCACGTGCCCGAATGACGGTCAAAGGCTACCTCACGGGGCGGGCCGGTTCGATCCGTCGGACCAGCTCCGGCAATTGCCGCATATCATCGAATGTCGATCCGGCGCCGGCGGCGCGCAGCCTTTCGGCGTGACCCGGCGGGCAGTGGCTGCCGCCGTGAAAGCCCAGCACGGTCATCCCGGCTGCGGACGCGCCTGTTACCCCGGGGACGCTGTCCTCGATCACAAGGCAGCGTTCCGGCGCGACTTTCATCTGCTTGGCGGCGAACAGAAACAGATCGGGCGCGGGCTTGCCGCGTGCGACCTGGCTCGCTGAGAAGATGTGCGGAGCGAGCAGGTCGTAGAGGCCGGCACAGGTCAGGCCGTGAGTGATCTTCTCCGGCGTGCCGCTCGATGCGACGCATTTGGGCAAATCGATCGCGCCGATCGCCGCAGCCACATGGGTAATCGGCTGCAGATCGCTGGCGTAGAACTGCAGCGTGGCCGCATTCACCTGCTGCTCTATATCGTGGGGGAGGCTGCGACCGATCTCCTGCTCGACCATCCGCCGCGCATCCTTCTCGGACACGCCGAGGAAGCGGACCAGCACCTGCTCCGAGGTGATCGGATAGCCGTGCCGCGTCAGCACATCGGCATGGGCGCGACAGGAGATCACCTCGCTGTCCACGAGCACACCGTCGCAATCGAAGATGATGAGGTCTATCGGCACTAAATCAAGACGTCGGCTTGTCGTCGTCGAGCGGGACGCAATAGAGCTCGAGCCGGTGGTCGACCAGCCGGTAGCCGAGCTTGCGGGCGATCTCCGCCTGCAGCTTCTCGATCTCCTCGGAGGTGAACTCGATCACCTTGCCGTCGCGCAGATTGATGAGGTGGTCGTGATGGCTGTCGCGCATCTGCTCGTAGCGCGCGCGGCCCTCGCGGAAATCATGGCGCTCGATGATGCCGGCATCCTCGAACAGCTTGACGGTGCGATACACGGTCGAGATCGAGATCTTGTCGTCGACGGCGACGCAGCGCCGGTACAGCTCCTCGACATCGGGATGATCGATCGCCTCCGCGAGCACGCGGGCGATGACACGGCGCTGCTCGGTCATGCGCATGCCGGTGGCGGCACAGCGCGCTTCGATGCCGGACGCCTTGGATGCGGAAGAAGGTTTCAGTGCGGTCATAGTTTGTCTGCCTGGCGGGGGCGCTTTCTGCCACCAATGTTACGACAAGTCACGTCGCATCAGAAGGGCGTTCAATTGTTCCCCGTTCGGCTGCTTATAGTAGCGTTCGCGGCGCCCGACCACCATGAATCCGGCCCCATCGTACAGCCGCCGCGCCGGCTGGTTATTTTCCTCAACTTCGAGAAATATTGTGCGCACGCCGCGCCCCGCGAGATGGCCGAGATGGGTCATCAGCAGCGTGCGGGAGAGGCCGCGGCCGCGATAGGCCTCGTCCACCGCGATCGAGAGGATTTCCGCTTCGTCCGCCCCGATCCGCGATACCGCGAATCCGACCGTCCTGCGGCCGAGGCGCAGCCGATGCACGAGCGTGTTGTGCTCGCTGACCATGCTCTCGAATTCGCCCTCGCCCCAGCCGCGCGCGAAGGCGGCGCCGTGAAGCTGCGCCAGCTGCGCGGCGTCACGCACGGATGCGGGCTCGACGGCGGCGGTGCCGCCGCGCCACCATTCCGACAGCCATCTCATCATGGGGTCGCGGCTTGTGCTGCAAATGGCGGCGGTGCCGCCGGCTTGGCGTCGGGCGCCTTCAGATAGAACGGCCGCGCCGGATTCGTCGCGGGATCGGCGGCAGCGCCGAGCCATGCGACCCAGCCGATATCGGGCGCGGGCTGCGCGTCGACCGCGACCGGCGGTGGGACATCGTTCGGCCAGCGCTCGGCGAGGATGTTTGCGGCATTGCCGACCAGATGCGGCGCGCCGAATTGCGAGGCCGCGATCGCCTCGTCGATGGGAGCGACGCTCGGCCGCACCAGCTGGCTGCCGTCGCCGGCGACGATCTGGAAATAGACATGGTCGTGCCGCGCGTCGATCGCGGAGATCACGGGTGCCGATTTGCTCTGGCCGACGATGGCGGCGGCATAGGCCGACAAGGTGGTCAGGCCGATCGCCGGCCGCTCGGCCGCGAGCGCAAGGCCGCGCGCCGCCGAAATGCCGACGCGCAGGCCGGTGAAGCTTCCGGGGCCGACGGTGACCGCGATGCGGTCGAGCGCGGTGAAGGCGAGATCGGCCGATTGCATCACGCGCGCGATCATCGGCATCAGGGCCTCGGCGTGGCCGCGCTTCATGAGAAGCTGCTCCTGCGCAACGAGCTCGGCCGTTTCGGTGTCGAGCACGGCAGCGGCGCAGGCGTCGAGCGCGGTATCGATGGCGAGGATCAGCATGGACAAGCGAATGGCGAGTGGTGAATGGCGAATAGTCTAGCCGATCGGAATGCCATTCGCCATTCGCTACTCGCCATTCGCGGATCGATCACATCGGTCGGACTTCGACCACGTCCGGCACGAAGTGCTTCAGCAGGTTCTGGATGCCATGCTGGAGCGTCGCGGTCGATGACGGGCAGCCGGAGCAAGCGCCCTTCATGTTGAGATAGACGATGCCGTCCTTGAAGCCGCGGAAGGTGATGTCGCCGCCGTCATTGGCGACCGCCGGCCGCACGCGGGTCTCGATCAGGTCCTTGATCATGTCGACCGTTTCGGCATCGGCCTCGTCGAAGAACTCGTCCTCGTCGTCGAGATCGGCATCATCAGCAGCCGCGCCGTCGGCGAGCAGCGGCGCGCCGGACATGTAGTGCTCCATAATGGCACCGAGGATCGCGGGCTTGAGCTGCTGCCATTCACCGTTCGCCTTGGTCACGGTGATGAAGTCCGATCCGTAGAACACGCCGGTGACGCCGGGCACCTCGAACAGCTTTTCGGCCAGCGGCGAGCGCGTGGCGGCTTCGCGGCTCGCAAATTCCATCGGGCTGCCGTCGACCACGACGCGGCCCGGAATGAATTTCAGCGTGGCAGGATTGGGGGTGGCTTCGGTTTGAATGAACATGGTTTTCTCCAGACGTCGCCGGTTCAAGGCCGGCGCGTGCTCTCTCCACTAGCAGATGGCGACGGAGAACGCACGATCAAGGGGAACGAGCAATTTCGTCCATAAATTTCAGTGAGTTAGGGCGCTGCTCACCCTCCCCCTCCAGGGGAGGGTAAGAGGTACCGTCGCTACGATAGCGAATCCACGCTTTGGTCGCTGAGCGCGCCGGAAATGATGGTCACGGGAATCGGGAAGGTTCCGACCGCGTGGGCCAGCAGCGCAACCAGGGGACCCGGCCCCTCCGCACCGGGATTGGCGGCGAGCACCAGCATGGCGATATCAGGGTCCTCGTCGATCACCGCCAGCAGTTGCTCCATCGGCACACCCTCGCGGATCACCCGCTCCGGGGTGATCGCGGCGATGCCGTTGGCGCGGCCGGCGGCACGGTCGAGCGCGGCCTCAGCCGCTTCCTGTGCTTCGGCGCGCATGATATCGGCGACCCCCAGCCATTCCTGGCTCTGCTGTTCGGGTTCGATGATGCGCAGCATCACCACGCCGCCGCCGGCACGGATCGCCCAGCGGCTGGCATAGTAGACCGCGCGATCCCATTCGGCGGTGTCGTCGACGACGACGAGGCATTTGGGCTTGTGACCCGGCTCGAAGCAAAGTCGCTTGCTGGTCATGCATGTCCCGGCATGTGCACGGCCGGCATGCTGCCACACTCCCGCAAGGTTGGGGAGAGGAGATGCGGCCGGCGCGCTGGCGCCGACCGTCTCTATCGCCGGCGGATGAAGCCGACGATGTCCTTGGAGAGCTTCATCGTCTCGTCGGCGATGGCGCGGGCCCGGTCGGAACCTTCGTTCAGGATCGAATCGATATGGCCGGGGTCGGCGACGAGGCGCTTCATCTCGCCGGCGATCGGCGCCAGCTTGGTGACGCACAGCTCCGCCAGCGCGTTCTTGAAGCTGGAGAACTGGCCGCCGCCGAATTCGCGCAGCACGTCCGCCTTGGGGCGGCCGGACAGTGCGGCGAAGATGCCGACGAGGTTGTCGGCCTCGGGACGGGCCTCGAGGCCCTTCTCCTCTGACGGCAACGGCTCCGGATCGGTCTTCGCCTTGCGGATCTTCTGCGCGATGGTGTCGGCATCGTCGGTCAGATTGATGCGCGAATTGTCCGACGCATCCGACTTCGACATCTTCTTGGTGCCGTCGCGCAGGCTCATCACCCGCGTCGCGGGGCCCGTGATCAGGGGTTCCGGCAGCGGGAAGAACAGCCCGTCATTGGCGCCGAGGTTGCGGATCGAGTCACCAAAGTCGTTGTTGAACTTCTGCGCGATGTCGCGCGAGAGCTCGAGATGCTGCTTCTGGTCCTCGCCGACCGGCACGTGGGTGGCGCGGTAAAGCAGGATGTCGGCGGCCATCAGCACGGGATAGTCGAACAGGCCGACGGAGGCGTTCTCGCGGTCCTTGCCGGCTTTCTCCTTGAACTGGGTCATGCGGCCGAGCCAGCCCATGCGCGCGACGCAGTTGAAGATCCAGGCGAGCTCGGCATGGCCGGAGACCTGGCTCTGGTTGAACACGATGTGCTTCTTGGGATCGATGCCGCTCGCGATGAACGCCGCAGTCACTTCGCGGGTGTTACGCGCGAGCTCGGCCGGTCCGCCCCAGACGTCGACGCCTTGCGTGATCGCGTGCATGTCGACGACGCAATAGATGCAGTTGTGGGTTTCCTGCATCTTCACGAAGTTGACGATGGCGCCGAGGTAATTGCCGAGATGCAGATTGCCCGTCGGCTGGACGCCCGAAAAGACCCGTTCAACGAATGGCATGGTAAGCCTTCCCATAGGTATTCGGCCGTCGTTTCCAACAGCGGCGCTGCCCCGTCAAGGGTAATTCGATGGACCCGCGCACCGGGCCGGGCTAGGCGGGTCGCTTCAAGGCGGCTACCGCCTCGCGCCAGGAAGCGGCGCCGAGGATTTGCAGCAGCAAGCCGTAAACGGCGATCCCGGCCGCGATCTGCACGCCCAGCACGATGAATTTGATGAAGCCGTGCGCCTCGGCGGGCACCAGGCCTGTAGTCAGCCAGAGCAGGGCGCCCATGACCGCGGCGGCGAGCACGATCCTTGGCAGCCGCTTGCGGGCGGCAGAATCGATCGAGAAGCCGAATTCGCTGGTGCCCTTCCGCAGCAGCGAGAGCGCACTGCTCCAGGCGCCGGCCGCGATGCTCGCCGCGATCCCGCTTGTGCCAAAGAAATGGCCGAGCAGCACGGCGAGGGCGACCGCGACCACAAAGCCTTTGGCCGTCGCCAGCAGCGGCGTCATCGTATCGCTGCGGGCATAGAAGGCCGGCGACAGCGCCTTGATCAGCACGTGGGCGGGCAGGCCGAGCGCCAGCCACATCAAGGCATGCGCGGTCGCCGCGCTATCATCCGCGCTGAACGCGCCATGCTCGAACAACAGCCGCACGATCGGCTCGGCCAGCACGATCAGGCCGAGCGTGGCGGGGAGCGCCAGCCCGGTCGCCAGCTCCAGCGCCCGCGATTGCGCATGCGCCACCGCATCACGGTCACCGCCGCTCACCGCGCGCGTCAATTCCGGCACCAGCACGGTGCCCATGGCGACGCCGACGATGCCGAGCGGCAGCTCGATCAGGCGGTTTGCGAAATAGAGCCAGGACACTGCGGACGGCGTCGCGGACGCGATGATCGCGCCCGCGACCATCAGCCATTGCGGTCCCGAGCTTGCGATCATGCCGGGGATCGCCTTGGCGAAGAAGCTGCGCATCTCCTTGTCGAAGCTGACGCGCAGAGGCGCGGCGAGGCGCGCACTCCTCTGCGACAGCAGCATCAGGAGTTGCAGCAGGCCGGCGACGCCGACCGTGGCCGCCAGCAGCCACGCGGCGAAGCCGGCGTCAGCGTGCCAGACAAGCAGCAAAGCGATCGCAGCGATCAGCGCGATGTTGAACAGCAGCGGCGAGAATGCCGTGAGCGCAAAGCGTCCTTGCGCGTTGAGCAGGCCCATCAGCACGGTGACGGGACCGGCGAAGGCGAGATAAGGCAGCATCAGCCGGGCGTTCTGAACCGCGAGATCGAGCGTGCCGGCACCGAGAAAGCCCGGCGCGATGACGGTCATGATCAGCGGCATCAGCAGGGCAATGCCGATCGAGATCGCAATCAGCGCCGCGCTGACCGTGCCCAGCACGCGCCCGGCGAACGCCGCCGCAGCCGCCGCACCGTCGCGGTCACGGATGCGCAGCCAGGCCGGGACCAGCGCCGCGTTCAGCGCGCCTTCGCTGAGCAGCCGGCGCACCACATTGACGAGCTGGAAGGCGGCCAGGAACGCATCCGCCACGGCGCCGGTGCCGAGCAGCGCCGCGATCAGGGAATCGCGGGCAAAGCCCAGCAGCCGTGAGGCCAGTGTTCCCGTCGAGACGGTCAGGAAGGAGCGGATCATCGGCTCTTTATCATACCGTTGCTTGCTCGCGCAGGCCCGGTCGTGATAGGCCGCGAGCCAGATTTCGGGATGACAGGAAGCGGATTTCCGCAGGGTTCGCAATCCGCCAAACAGGATCAAGGTGAATGGTTGACGTGAAATATGACGTTCTCGGCATCGGCAACGCGTTGTTCGACGTGCTGGTCAGGACCGACGAGGCCTTTTTGGGCAAGCACGGCATGACCAAGGGCAGCATGTCCCTGATCGATGAGGCACGGGCGGCTGCCATCTACAAGGACATGGGCCCGGCCACTGAAGTCTCGGGCGGCTCGGCGGCCAACACCATCGTCGGCATCGGCAGCTTAGGGGCACGTGCGGCCTATGTCGGCAAGGTCAAGGACGACCAGATCGGCAAGCTCTACGTCCATGACATCCGCGCTGCCGGCGTCGCCTTCAACACGCCCGCCGCGAAGGACGGCCCCGCCACCGGCTGCTCCTACATCCTGGTCACTGGTGACGGCGAGCGCACCATGAACACCTATCTCGGTGCCGCGCAGGATCTTTCGCCCGCCGACATCGATCCGGCCGAGATTGCCGGCGCCGGCATCGTCTATCTCGAGGGCTATCTCTGGGATCCCAAGAATGCCAAGGACGCCTTCGTCAAGGCGGCCAAGATCGCCCATGACGCCAAGCGCAAGGTGGCGCTGACGCTGTCGGATTCCTTCTGCGTCGACCGCTATCGCGACGAGTTTCTCGCGCTGATGCGCAACGGCACCGTCGACATCGTCTTCGCCAACGAATCCGAGCTGCATTCGCTCTACATGACCTCGGATTTCGACACCGCGCTGAAGCAGCTGCGCAACGACGTCAATCTCGGCGTCGTCACCCGCAGCGAGAAGGGCTGCGTGGTGGTGACACCGACCGACGCCGTCGCAGCTCCGGCCTCGCCGATCACGAAGCTGGTGGACACCACCGGCGCCGGCGATCTCTTTGCAGCGGGCTTCCTCTACGGCCTTTCGCGTAACCTCGCGCACAAGCAGTGCGGCGAGCTCGGCGCGCTCGCGGCCGCCGAAGTGATCCAGCACATCGGCGCGCGTCCGCAGGTGTCGCTGAGGGAGCTGGCCCAGCAGCGCGGGCTGACGGTTTAGGAAAGTCCCGCACCTGCCTCGCTGATCCAGTATTCCAGAGGCGGTTGTGATCGATCGAGAAGCCGCGACGTACTGGATTCCCCGCTTTCGCGGGGAATGACAACCGTTGTGCGGAAAGGGTACTCAGTCCCTCACGCCGTCTTCGCCGCCTTCAATCCCAGCCGCTGCTCCACGGCATCGCGCATCACGAATTTCTGGATCTTTCCCGTCACCGTCATCGGGAATTCATCGACGAACTCCACGTAGCGTGGGATCTTGTTGTGGGCGATCTGGCCGTCGCAGAAGGCGCGGACCTCCTCGGCCGTCAGCGTTTCGCCCGGCCTGACGCGAATCCAGGCGCAGAGCTCCTCGCCGTAGCGGGTGTCGGCGACGCCGAAGATCTGCACGTCCTGGATCTTGGGGTGACGGTACAAAAACTCCTCGATCTCGCGCGGGTAGAGGTTCTCGCCGCCGCGGATCACCAGATCCTTGATGCGGCCGACGATGTTGCAATAGCCTGATACGTCGATGGTGGCGAGGTCGCCGGTGTGCATCCAGCCATTGGCGTCGAGCACGTCGGACGTCTTTTCCTTCTCCTCCCAATAGCCCAGCATGACGCTGTAGCCGCGGGTGCAGAGCTCGCCGCGTTCGCCTCGCTTGACGATCCTGCCTTCGAGATCGACGACCTTCACCTCGACATGCGGGTGAATGCGGCCGACGGTGGAGACGCGGCGCTCGAGCGGATCGTCGGTCGCGCTCTGGAAGCTCACCGGGCTGGTCTCGGTCATGCCATAGGCGATGGTGACCTCGCGCATGTTCATCTCGGTGTTGACGCGCTTCATCACCTCGATCGGGCAGGGCGCGCCCGCCATGATGCCGGTGCGCAGCGATTTCAAATTGAAATTCTTGAATTCGGGGTGGTCGAGCTCCGCGATGAACATGGTCGGCACGCCGTACAGCGCAGTGCATTTCTCCTGCTCGACCGCGCGCAGCGTCGCAAGCGGATCAAAGCCCTCGCCCGGGTAGACCATGGTGGTGCCGAGCGTGACCGAGGCAAGGTTGCCCATGACCATGCCGAAGCAATGATAGAGCGGCACCGGAATGCAGATGCGATCCGCTTCCGTCAGGCGCATCGCGCGTCCCGTGAAATAGCCGTTGTTGAGGATGTTGTGGTGGGTCAGCGTCACGCCCTTTGGCGATCCGGTGGTGCCGCTGGTGAACTGGATGTTGACGGGGTCGTCGAACTGAAGCGCAGCACCGAGCGTGGCAAGCTGTTCGCGATGCTCGGCTCTGCCCATCCGCGCGACCTCCTCGAAAGGGATCGTACCTGAGGCCGCCGGGCCGCCGATCTGGATCACCATCCGCAAGGCCGGCAATCGCGCCGCCTGCAACTGTCCGGGCCTGGCACCCGCCAGCTCCGGCAACAGCGTGTTGAGCATCTCCATGTAATTGCTGGTCTTGAACGCCGTCGCCGTGACGATCGCCGCGCAGCCGACCTTCTTCAGCGCGAATTCGAGCTCGCTGAGGCGGTAGGCCGGATTGATCGTCACCAGGATCAGGCCGGCTTTGGCGGCGGCGAACTGGGTCAGCGTCCATTCCGGCCGGTTCAGCGACCAGATGCCGATCCGTTCCCCGCGTTCGAGCCCGAGCGCGAGAAAGCCGGCGGCGAGCTCATCGACCCGCTCGGCGAATTCTTTCCAGGTCCATCTGACGCCGTGGCTGGGCGAGACCAGCGCCTCGCGATCGCCCCACCGCCGCACCGCGTGGTCGAGGCTGCGGCCGATGGTGTCGCCGAGCAGCGGCGTGTCCGAGATGCCGCAAACGTAGCTGTCCGCTTTGTCCGCCAGATCGCTCGCCAAGTTCGTCTCCTCGAAGTTGATGCCTCGTGCCTGAAGCCGATGGCCTTGGGCACGAGGTTATCGATTGCGGCGAAGGCGCGCGACGCCGCGCACCTCATACTAAGTGGCTAGGCCGCCTTCTTCCCGCTGCCCGCGTCGAGCCCGGCATAGATGCCACGCTCGAAGCCCGCGAACGCCTGCAGGCACTTGGCGTCGACGAACGGCAACACCTGCATCAGGATGACGCCGGAAACATCGCGTGCCGGGTCGATCCAGAAATAGGTGTTGGCAAGACCGGCCCAGGCGAGGCTGCCGGCGCTGCGGCCTTCTGGCGTCTTGGCGGTGTTGATCAGGAAGGAGAGCCCCCACTTCTTCACGATGTCGGGGAAGAGATCGACGTCGTTGGTGTACATGGGCGCCACTGTCGTCATCTTGCCAATCGTGAGATCACCGATGTGGTTCTGGCCCATCAGCGCGACCGTCTCGGGCTTCAGCACCTGGTTGCCGTTGCCGCGGCCCTTGTTGAGGATCATCTGGGTGAACTTGATGTAGTCGCCGGCCGTGCTGTAGAGGCCGCCGCCGCCCATGTGGAATTCCGGATTCTGTTCGATCTCGAACGGAATCGGCGCCAGCGATCCATCCTCGCCGCGTGCGTGCGTGGCGACCAGGCGCTGGCGCATGTCGTCGGTAATCTTGAAGGCGGTGTCGTTCATGCCGAGCGGTGTGAACATGTGATCGCGCAAGTAAGCATCGAGACGCTTGCCGCTCACGGCTTCCACCGCCTTGCCGACGAAGTCGATGTTGATGCCATATTCCCAGCGCGTGCCGGGATCGGACATGATCGGCGTCTTCAGCGCAACGTTCTGGCAGGAGAAGATGTTCGGCGTTCCGGTCTTCTCCAGATATTGCGCGCAATCGCCGTTCCAAACGTTGTAGGCAAACCCGGCAGTGTGGGTCATGAGATGGCGCAGCGTGATCGCGCCCTTCGCCGGCCGCAGTTTTGGTTCGCCATTGGCATCAAAACCTTCGAGCACCTGCGGCTTGGCGAGATCGGGCAACACTTCACCGATCGGCGTATCCAGCGACAGCTTGCCCTGCTCGACCAGTTGCATCGCGCCCGCCGACGTCACCGCCTTCGTCATCGAGGCGATCCAGAACACGCTGTCCACTGTCATCGCGTCGGACTTGGACAGGTCGCGCTTGCCGAATGCGCCCTGATACAGCACGTCGTTACCGCTGGCGGCGATGGCGACGACGCCGGGGATCTCCTTGGCGTCGCTCTTCTGACGCAGAATCTCGTCGATCTCAGCTTTGCTTTGCATGGCGTTTCCTCGAGTTTGATTATTGTTGGCAGTGATCGATTGTCCTCCCGCACGCTCCGCGCGGCAAGCGCGTCCAGATGCCCGCGGCGGTCGCGATGTCGTGACTTGACGGTCCGTGCCCCACGCAGGACGACAGGCAGGCCGAACGGCAACACTCCGTCACAATCTGCGGTGGATGGCCGCATCTCCCCGTGACCGTGAATGGGCGCTGGCGATATGATTCCTGTGTTTGAAGCACTTGAAACATTTTGTGCGTTGCGGCGTTCAGCACTCGGCCAATCGACGGCCGACGTTAAGACTTGATGCAAATTTGGCGATCGCCAAGCGGCCGCGAGGGGGACCTCAGATGATTTCGACATGGAGCGAATGGAAGCGCTATCCCCGTCCCGGACGGGGCGAGAACCTGGAGGCGCCGATTTCGCCAGGGATCTACGAGGTGCGCATCGCCGGGACCGGCGCGCTCTATTCCTTCGGTGCAGTCGACAATCTGGCGCAGGCGCTGGCGCTGCTGCCGGTGGGCTCCAAGAACTGGTTCGGCCGCCGCAACCCGTCCGACGTTCCCCATCTCGAATACCGTACCTGCGCAACCTCGTCGAAGGCCGACGCCAAGGCCGCGGCCGAACGCATGATCGGCCGCCGCGAGACCTATATGAGCGGCGCGGCCTAAGGCCGCTGCCGGTTTAGCTCCCATCAGATGTGCGTTGGGGGACGGTGCATTGCGCGCTGCTTGTCCCTATATTCCGGCCGATCCGATCGCCCCGAAATGATCGTTCGAGGAGTAACGCCATGACCCCGCCCGCTGCCGCACGCGCCACGCAAGCCACCGCCACCCTGCGCGACCGGTTGAAAGACCCCTCGCTCCTGAAGGAGGCCTGCTACATCGACGGCGCCTGGGTCGGCACGCCGGTCTTTGCCGTCAACAATCCCGCCAACGGCGTCGAGCTTGCAAAAGTGCCGCAGCTTGGTGCGGACGATACCACCAAGGCGGTCGAGGCCGCTCAGCGTGCCTTTCCGGCCTGGGCCAAGCACACCGCCAAGCAGCGCTCCAACATCCTGCGCAAATGGTTCGAGCTGATCATCGCCAACCGCGAGGATCTCGCGCTGATCCTGACCTCAGAGCAGGGTAAGCCACTCTCGGAAGCCCTCGGCGAGGTCGATATCGGTGCGGCCTATATCGAGTTCTTCGCCGAGGAAGCGAGGCGCGTCTACGGCGAGACCATTCCGACGCAGCGGTCCGACGCGCGGCTGCTCGCGATCAAGCAGCCGATCGGCGTCTGCGGCGCGATCACGCCGTGGAATTTCCCGAACTCGATGATCACCCGCAAGGTCTCCCCGGCGCTCGCCGCCGGCTGCACCGTGGTGCTCAAGCCCGCCAACGAAACGCCGCTCTCGGCGCTGGCGCTGGCCGTGCTTGCCGAGAAGGCCGGCATCCCCAAGGGCGTCCTGAACATCATCACCGGTGATGCGCCGCCGATCGGGAAGGTGCTGTGCGAGCATCCGGCGGTGCGCTTCGTCGGCTTCACCGGTTCGACCGCGGTCGGCAAGATCCTCTACCAGCAGGCCTCCGTCGGCGTGAAGCGGCTTGGCCTCGAGCTTGGCGGCAATGCGCCCTTCGTAGTGTTCGACGACGCCGATATCGACGCTGCGGTCGAAGGCGCCATCGTCTCGAAATACCGCAACATGGGCCAGACCTGTGTCTGCGCCAACCGGCTCTACGCCCAGGACAAGATCTACGACGAGTTCGTGCAGAAGCTGTCGAAGAAGGTCGCCGCGATGAAGATCGGAGATGGCACCGAGAGCGGCGTCACGCAGGGGCCGCTGATCAACCTGAAGGCGGTCGACAAGGTCGAACGCCACATTGCGGATGCGGTCAAGCGCGGCGCCAAGGTCGTCACTGGTGGCAAGCGCAGCGAGCTCGGACGCTCCTTCTTCGAGCCGACCGTGCTGGCCGACGTCAAGCCGGACTCGCTGGTGTCGCAGGAGGAAACCTTCGGCCCGCTGGCGCCGGTGATTCGCTTCAAGGACGAAGCCGATGTGGTCGCGATGTGCAACGCCTCGCCGTTTGGCCTGGCGTCGTACTTCTACTCCCGCGATCTCGGCCGCGTCTGGCGCGTCGCCGAAGCGCTGGAGTCTGGCATGGTCGGCGTCAACACCGGTCTCATCACCACGGAAGTCGCGCCCTTCGGCGGCGTCAAGGAAAGCGGCCTGGGACGCGAAGGCTCACGTCACGGCATGGAAGAATATGTCGAGATCAAATACGTGATGATGGCGGGGGTGTGACCGGCAATCGAGGCTCCCGCGCCGGCGATTTGGACTCGCCGGCGCGAATGCATCAGCGGCACACGTAGGCGCCGTTCACATAGACGCGGACGCATGCTGCGCCGGCAGCTGCCGCACCCACAGCCGCGCCACCGACGACCGCGCGCCGCGTGGTTCGGCGTGCGACGCCGGCGACGCTCGCTGGGGTGGCCGGTCGGCCGACCCTGGCTTCGGCGCTTGAAACGCCGAGTGCGATACCGGTGCCGTTCGACCAGTTCGCCGAGCCGAACATTCCGCAGCCCAGAACGGCTGCAACAAGTAGCATTCGCTTGGTGCCGACCAGCCTCATGGCAATCTCCCTCGTTGTGTCAAAGCCGAGTGAGCAGCATTCCTCCGCCATTCGCTTCCGGTTTGATCTGGATCAATGCAGCCGAGGACTTGCAGAGCGGCTTGCTCGCTGCTGCGAGGCGCGGGACTTGCGGCGGAGGCGCGAAATGTGGAAGGCGGCTCGAAGGCCGCCTCCCGTTCGTGCGCCTATGTCGTTACTGGCAGCGATACATCCGGCCGTCTTCCATCTTGGTCATCGTACCGGGCGTGCAGACCATGCCGTTTCGCTTGCGCCAGTCATCCGGCGAGTAGGCGTAAGACGCGTAGGGGCCGCTCCCCGCATAGTAATCCGGACCGGTCCCCCATCCCGGCGACGTTGCGGCAACCGCGGCGGCCGTGCCAACTGCTGCGGCGCCTGCGCCGACTGCGGCGGCACCGTAGCCGTATGCGGCGCGCCGAGTCTGTCGACGCGCCACGCCGGCAACGCTCACCGGAGTCAGCGGGCGGCCGACCCGCGCCTGTGCATTGTCGACCGACATCGAGACGCCGTGCTCCTCAGACCACGCGAAGGAGAACAACGCCGCGCAGGCAAAGGTCGAGGCTGCTATGGCAATTCTTGTCACACGTGTAGGTGTCATGCTTCTTCTCCATGGCTGTCTTCCAAATGCGCCTTCGCTGTCCAGGGGCGGTGTCCCTGGACGTCTTCGTCGCGCTGGTCTGGAGCGGCGTGCAACCGAAGCCGTTTGCGCTCAGCGCAAGCGGCGGCAGGAGCGATTGCGAGAGGAGAGGCTTCATCGGAGGCACGCCGTGTCGTGCTTTGGAGAGCCATGGATCATATGGGAAATCGGTGAGGGGCGCTATTGTGCCGACGCGCCTCAATGGGTCACGCCAACTGCCTTATCAGGGTCTAGCGCCGCAGCACTTACATTCGCGGGAACAGCCTGGATTGCTTCGTCGCAAGGGCTCCCGCAATGAAGGAGTGAGTCACAACAGCCGGACTTAAATCTTCAGCTCTTTCCCCGTCACCCGCCGATACGCTTCGAGATACCGCTTGCTGGTCGCCTCCACCACGCTTGCCGGCAGCGGTGGCGGCGGAGCGTCGCCGTTCCAGCGGCCGGCCCGGCGCTCGACGTCGAGATAGTCGCGCAAGGGCTGCTTGTCGAAGCTGGCCTGCGGCTGGCCGGGCTTGTAGGCATCGACCGCCCAGAAGCGCGAGGAATCCGGTGTCATGACCTCGTCGATCAGGATGATGCGGCCGTCCTTGTCGCGGCCGAATTCGAACTTGGTGTCGGCGATGATGATGCCCTGCTCGCGCGCCAGTTCCTCACCGAGCGTGTAGATCGCACGCGTCATGCTCTCGAGCGTGTAGGCAACCTCGTCGCCGACGACCTCGCGCATCTTCGCGATGGTGATGTTCTCGTCGTGGCCGGTCTCGGCCTTGGTCGCCGGGCTGAAGATCGACGGCTCCAGCTTTTCGCTCTCGACGAGGCCCGCCTTCAGCTTCTCGCCGGCGAGCGTGCCGCTGGCGGCGTATTCCTTCCAGGCCGAGCCCGAGAGATAACCACGGATCACGCATTCGATCGGAAACACGGTGGTGCGGCGGGACAGCATGGCGCGGCCGAGGATCTCGGCGCGGTGCCGCTTCAAGGGCGGCACGGCGGCGATGATCTCGTCGGTGTCGGCGCTGATCATGTGATGCGGCACCACGCCTTCGAGCTCGTTGAACCAGAACGCGCTGATTTGCGTCAGCACCGCGCCCTTCATCGGGATGGTCTCGCCCATCACCACGTCGAAGGCGCTGATGCGATCGGTGGTGACGAGCAGCAGGCGATCGTCGTCGACGGCGTAGATATCGCGCACCTTGCCGCGTCCGATCTTGGGCAGGGGCAGGTCGCTGGAGAGCATGGTGGTCATCGCAAAGCTTTCGCAGACTTGGCTATCAGGCAGGACATCCGGCCGTACTGGACGGCACGGCCGGCAACCGGATTAGCCTATTCCGGCAGCGGAATGAACTCATGTTCCTGCGGAACTGCAGCGAAACGGCCGGTTTTCCAGTCCTGCTTGGCCTGCTCGATCCGCTCCTTGCTGGAGGATACGAAATTCCACCAGACGTGGCGCGGCCCCTCCAGCGCATCGCCGCCGAGAAACATCATCCGGGTCGCTTTCAGCGCCTTCACGGTGATGCGGTCGCCCGGGCGGAAGATCAGCAGTCGCGGCGCCTCGTAACGCTCGTTTGCGATCTCGACCTCGCCGTCGACGATATAGATCGCGCGCTCCTCATGATCGGGATCGAGCGGCACGCTCGCGCCGGCGGCGGCCGTGACCTCGGTGTAGAACCAGGGCGAGACCATCGTCACGGGCGACGTAATGCCGAACGACGAGCCCGCGATCACCCGTGCGGTGAAATCGCGCTCGGAGATCATCGGCAAATCGCCGGCGCCGTAATGCTGGAACGACGGCGCGATCTCTTCCGATCCCGCGGGCAGCGCGATCCAGCTTTGCAGGCCCAGCATCTTCTGGCCCGAGGCGCGCTGCGCTTCGGGCGTGCGCTCGGAATGCGCGATGCCGCGCCCGGCCGTCATCAGATTCATCGCGCCGGGCGCGATCTCCTGGACGTTGCCCTCGCTGTCGCGATGCATGATCGCGCCGTCGAACAGATAGGTAACGGTGGCAAGGCCGATATGCGGATGCGGCCGCACGTCCATGCCCTTGCCGGAGACGAACTGCACCGGTCCGAAATGATCGAAGAAGATGAAGGGCCCGACCATCTGCCGCTTGCCATGCGGCAGCGCGCGTCGCACCGCGAATCCGTCGCCGAGATCGCGCGTGCGCGGCACGATGACGAGATCGAGCGCATCGCAGGACATGGGATCGCCGAGCACGGGATCGTTCGAGGGTTGCCAGCTCATGGTGGATTCCTTCCGTATCTTTGTGAGCTTGATCTTAGCAGAGTTTGTCGTCGTCGTGGCAAAGGCCGCTCCACAAACTCCGCTGTCATTCCCCGCGAAAGCGGGAAATCCAGTACGTCGAGGCTTTTCGGTTCAATTATAACTGTCTCGGAGTACTGGATCGCCCGGTCGAGCCGGGCGATGACAGTTGTGAGTAAGGATGGTCCTTGAAAAAATAACGCCAACGAACGATGTTCGGCTGGTTCCAACCACTCCCGTTCGCCCCAGCCGATGACCCTTGCCGCAACCGAGCTCGCCTTCCGCGCTGCCAGCGTTGCGCTGCTACTGATGCTGGCGGCGTCGCTGTTGCACGACTTTCGCAACGTGCTGGCAGCCCGCCTCGGCGCCGCCTTCGCGCTCAGCTCGGCCGCGCATGCGGTGAGCTATTCGGTGGATGTCACCTCGCCGATCGCGCTCTGGCATGCACCGCTGATCGCGTTGTCGACTGGCACCATCGTAGTGTTCTGGCTGTTCACACGCTCCCTGTTCGACGACGAGTTTCACCTCCGCTGGTGGCACGGATGGGTCTGGGCGCTGGTGACGGCCTTCAGCTTCGCAGGCTGCGTCTGGATTGCGCCCAGCGGCCATGTGCGCTTCTCGGTGACGGTGGTCAATCTGATCGTGCTCGGTTTCATCGCCCTTGCGGTCGGGCAGATGATCGCCTCCTGGCCGGCTGACCTGGTCGAGCGCCGCCGCAGCGCTCGTGTCTTCGTCGTCTGTGCAACCGCGCTCTATGGCGGGCTGAACGCGGTGCTCCAGATCGCCGTCGTAGGCCACCACGTCGGCGACGTCGCCGAAACCATCAATGCCGGCGTGCTCGCCTGCACCGTCGCGGCGATCGTCTATGCCATGATGCGCATCGATGGGGCGGATCTGTTTCCGGCCGCGGTGGCGCCCGCCCCGCCGGTTGCTTCCAGTCAGCCTGCGGCAGATGAATCCGCCGATCAAAAACTCATCGACGCCCTGATGCGACTGATGGCGGGCGAGCGGATCTATCGTCAGGAGAATATCACCATCGGTGTGCTGGCGGGCCGGCTGAAAATTCCGGAATACCGGCTGCGCCGGCTGATCAACCAGCGGCTCGGTTATCGCAACTTCAATGTGTTCCTGAACAATCACCGGATCGAGGAGGCCAAGGCCGCGCTCGCCGATGCCAGCCAGGCCAAGGTTCCCGTCATCACCATCGCGATGGACGCCGGCTTCCAGTCGCTGGGTCCGTTCAACCGCGCCTTCAAGGCCGTGACTGGGGTGACGCCGACGGAATATCGGCGGCTCAAGGCTGACGCGGCCTAGATTTTTAGACCTTTGAAATCACGTAAGAATTCCGAAATCGACGAGCCTCGATCACTTTCGACGAGGTCTTTTTTCAAATCCGGCGAGCGCGTATCGCCTGCATCCGGCCTGCTCTCCCGCACTAGCCTCAAAGCCGGAGAAAGCCCGTGACTCGCCGCCGCAAGATCATTCTCCTCACCACCACCATCGCCTGTGCCGGCCTCGCGCTCGGCGCCGCGCGCGCCCGCGACGCGCCGAAGGTTGCGACCGGCTTCATCGCCCACACGCTCTGCTCGGAGACCTTCGTCTCCGGCCTCGATCCCATGCGCGACCTCGCCGAGACCACCGACGCGATGCCGGGCGCGGGTCTGCTCACCTGGGCGATGGATATTCGGGTCGATCGCACGCGCAAGGATGTCACGGTGTCCCTGTTCGGAATCGGCCGCAGCCATGCCGTCTATCGCGAGGGACTTGGTTGCACGCTCGAACACGGGCAGGGGATCGCCGATGTCGCGTTGCCGCCGGACGACAAGCAGCCCGCGCTGCTCCCCGAGATCGCCGGCCCGGGCATCGTGTCGCCGCAGAGCGAGGGCCTGGCAGCCGCGCTCGACCGCGCCTTTGCCGAGCCCACGCAGCCGCCTTATCGCCGCACCCGCGCTATCGTTGTCATGAAGGCCGGCCGCGTCATCGCCGAGCGCTATGCCGACGGCATCGGGCCGGAGACGCAACTGCTCGGTTTCTCCATGACGAAGTCGGTGATGTCAGCGCTGACAGGCATTCTGGTGCGCCAGGGCAAGTTGAAGCTCGACGGTCCCGCGCCCATCGCCGCCTGGCAAAATCTGGATGATCCGCGTCATCCCATCACCGTCGATCAATTGCTGCGTCACACCGCAGGCATTGCGCTTGGAAGCTCGCTGGAGGCCTCGCTCGGCTCCGCGCTGGAACCGGTCAACACCATGAAATACGCCGAAGACGATATGGCCAGCTTTGCCGAGCGCGCGCCGCTTGCAACCGCGCCGGGCACGGCGTGGAATTATCACGACGGCAACTTCCTCATCCTCGCGCATCTGTTGCGTGATGCCGCCGGCGGCAAGCCCGCCGATGCGCTCCGCTTCGCGCGCCGCGAATTGTTCGCGCCACTCGGCATGGTCAACGTCACGCTTCAGCTCGACGCTTCAGGCACGGTCGAAGGGTCCGGCGAAATGCTGGCCTCTGCGCGCGACTGGGCGCGCTTCGGCCAGCTCTATCTCAACGACGGCATAGCCGGCGGCAAGCGTATCCTGCCCGAGGGGTGGGTGAATTATTCCGCGTCAGCCACGCCGCATGCCTGGGTCGGCATCGGCGCCGGCTTCTGGACCAACGAGGGCGGCAGCATTGGTGCAAAGTTTCGCATCGAGCACGGCTGGCCGCGCGATGCCTTCTTCGCCAAGGGCACGATCGGGCAGTACGCGATCATGATCCCGTCGGAGAAGTTGGTGATCGTGCGGCTCGGTCGCTCGCCGAACGGGCCGCCGGGGGCGGATGGCGTGTTCGATCTGGTGCGTGATGTGATTGCGGCAACGCGCGAGAAGGGGAAGCTGGCGGGGACGAACTAGGCGGCTGTTACCGCCCCAGCTCCGTCGCCTTGGCCACGCGATCGAATCGCTCCAGCGTCATGATCGCATCCGCGAATTTTTCCGCGCGCGCGTTCAGCACGGGGCGCGCCAGCGTCAGGAATTTCTGCTGCATGGCCTGCGCGTCCGGGAACGAATTCGGCTCGCCGGACGGATCCGCATAGAGCCGCTCATGCACGCCATCGTCCGTCGTGATGCTCACGCGGGCGCCGAACGGATGGGTGCGGCCGATCTCGAGCCGGTCGTCCTGCACCACGTCGAACTTGTCGGCGAGCGCGTCGATCGCGGCATCGCCAAGGCGGTTGTAGTCGTCCCAACCGAACGAACCCTGGTCGAGCGCGAGCGCGCCGGTGAAGAACATCGAGAACTGGCCGCCGACGATCGAGGTCGGGTGGCGCTTGGTGGCGGCATCGCCGGTCAAGGTGATGCCGTTGCGATGCAGGCCGATCTCGACGCGCTTGACCTGGTCGGGCGTCAGATTGTGCTCACGCCGCATCGCGATCAGCGCATCGATCGCCGCATGGGTGTAGCGGCAGCTCGGATATGGCTTCACGCCGATCTTCATGGTCTCGTAGGTCTTGCCGAGCTCAGCCACCGCCTTGTCCGGATGCGCATCGTCGGTGTAGCCGGCGAGCAGGCCGTGCTTGCCCTCAACTGATTCCGTCGCGCCGACGAAATCGTTGCGCGCCAGCGTCGCGGCGATCACGCCATTCATCGCGGCGGCGCCCACCTGGTAGCGCTTGTTCCAGGCGCCGTTGACCAGGAATTGCAGCGAACCCGCGGCCTGGCTGCCGGAGACGCCGAAGGCGGCAATGAGTTGCTGCTCCGACAAGCCGAACAGCTTTCCGGCAGCTGCGGCAGCGCCATAGGTGCCGGCGGTCGCGGTCGGGTGGAAGCCGCGCGCATAATGCGAGGTCGGGTCGAGCGCGTTGCCGAGCCGGCAGCAGACCTCATAGCCCGCGACGATCGCGGTCAGCACGTCGCGGCCCGAAGCGCCGACCATCTCGCCGACGGCGAAGGCGGCCGGAACGACCGGCGCACTCGGATGCAGCGAGGAATCGGCGTGGGTATCGTCGAAATCGAGAGAATGGCCGAGCGCGCCGTTGAGCAGCGCCGCCACCGCCGGCGTCCAGGTCTTGGTGTCGCCGAACACGGTGGATTCGCCCTTGGTGTCGAGCGCCAGCGCCTCCAGCATTTTCAGCATCGACGGGGTCGATTCCGCCTCGCGCCTGGCCCGGATCGCGCTGCCGAGGAAGTCCAGCGTCAGCACCTTGGCGCGATCCAGCACCTCGGCCGGAATATCCTGGTATTCCAGATTGAAGACGTAGGCGGCAAGCGTTGCGGTTTCGTGGGCCATCGTGTTTCCTCGTTTTGGCGCGCAAATTAGGCGGGCTGATTTGGCCTTTCAAGCGGCCTTGGGGCCGCGGGCATCAGCCATGCTTTTGCTTGGCCTGAGAAGATTGGGACGTCTGACGATGGCATTCGCAGGACAGGTGTGGGAGCGGATCAGGTCGCGGCGGACGCAACTCGGGCTGGCGATCCGGGTCACGGTGGCCGCGACCGCGGCCTATGCGCTCGCCGCGGCGCTGCATCTGCTATTGCCGCTCTGGGCGGTGCTGACCTCACTGATCGTGACCCAGATGAGCGTCGGCCGCTCGTTGAAGGCGACGCGCGACTACATGCTCGGCACCATCGGCGGTGCCATCTATGGCGGTGCCATCGCGATCCTGATCCCCTATTCCAGCGAAGCGGGCCTATTGGGGCTTCTGGTGCTCTCGGTCGCGCCGCTCGCCTTCATCGCCGCGATCAATCCGAGCCTCAGCGCGGCCACGGTGACCGCAGTGATCGTGCTCTTGGTTCCGACCATGCATCACTCCGATCCCATGACCTCGGCGATCGACCGTGTCAGCGAGGTCGGGGTCGGTGCCATCACGGGATTGCTGGTGTCGTTCCTGGTGCTGCCCTCGCGCGCGGTACGGCAGATCCGTGCCAGCGCCGCGATCCTGCTCGAGCTGATCGCCGATGCCTTCACCGAGCTGCTCGCGGGCCTCACCCGCGGCCGCGACAACGACGCGCTGCACCGGATCCAGGACGGGATCGGCACCGCGATGGTTGGTCTCAATGCCATCGGCAGTGAAGCCGAGCGCGAGCGCGCCGCGCGGCTGTCGAGCGGTCCGGACACCGGTCCGCTGCTGCGAACGGTCCTGCGGTTGCGTCATGACGTCGTGATGATCGGCCGCGCCACGGTGGTGCCGTTGCCGATCGAGGTGCAGACGCGGCTCGCAGCGCCCCTGACGGAAGTCTCGACCGTGATCGCACGCTTCCTGCGGTCGGCCGCGGCGGCCTTGCGCGACGGCGCCGGCGCGCCGCCGATCCATCCGGTCCACGTCGCGCTCCAGCACTACGCCGAAGCGGTCGCCGCCGTCCGCCACGACGGCCTGATCCGCGGCCATGCCGGCGACACTGCCGAACGCTTCTTCGCACTCGGTTTCTCGCTGGAGCAGATGCACCAGAATCTCTGCGACCTCGACCGCGTCGTCGGCGAATGGTCGGAGGTCTCGGCAGACAAGACCGCGCGCGTTGCGGAGTGAGTTCGGAGCGTCCTCGTAAACGTCGGCTTTCGACAGCAATGCGCACATCGCGCGGCTTGGCTCTGATCGGCTGCCTGCGACGCTGCACGCGCTAGGTTCCATCGGGTCATGCTGCTGACGCAATCTCTGTCTTAGTCGGTGTGAAGCTAAAACACTACGTGAGGGCCACTCCGGTTCCCACGACGGTTCCGTAGCCAGGGGTTGGCTCGAATCCGCAAAACGATTGGCGCAAGTTCATGAACGCTTCTGCGTTCGCTTGACCACGTTTGCGGTTCTGGAACCGGACAATCTAAAAAATCACAGGACTTATGATGCTATTCCGCTCGAGCGCCGCAATTTGCGGCGCCCTGGTTGCGCTCGCCTTCTCTGTTGCCGTTGCTCGAAGTGAAACACGCGGGGATCACTCAAGTGACGTCGTCGATGCCGCCTCTGGCGATGCGATCGTTGGCGCGGCGTCCACATACAATCCGTTCAAGCCCGGCAAGGAGGAGGGCGGTCCGAAGACAGCCACCGGCGAGCGTTATGATCCCTCTGCCTGGACGGCTGCCATCAAGACGAGCTTGCGTCGCAAATTCGGTGGGGTTCAATTTGGCGCGAGGCCGAAATATGCCCTCGTCGAAGCCGTGGGCAAGAAGGTGATCGTCAAGATAAATGACGTGGGGCCACTAAGACCTGGCCGCATCATTGATCTCAATGAGCGGACGATGCGCCATTTCGATCCAAGCATGGACCTCGGAGTCATTCCCGATGTGAAAGTGAGTCCGCTTGCAGGGGACAATTGGACCCCGGGGCCGGTGGGCTGAACACGGGCGGTGTTCGTCAACGTCGGCCCGGAAGCTTCGTCAGCCCCTTGCCCTGCATGCGCCAGAGCAAGAGATCGATGCGGTCCTGGCCGAAGAACGGCTCGTTCTCGAATACGAAGGTCGGCACGCCCCAATGGCCGGAGGCGGCGTGATCGTTCTCGTTTCCGGCGATCACCTGCTCGTAGCGATCCGCGTCGGCGCTGATCGCTTCATCCATCGCGGCGAGGTCGAAGCCGGCGCTCTCGGCGGCGCGCGCGAGATGTTCGCCTTCGTTCCAGCCCGCCACCGAGCCGTCCCACAGCACGCGCGCGATCGCGGAGGTGAATGCGAGCGAGCGTCCCTCGAGCTGCGCCATGGCGCCCAGGCGGGTCAGGCGGTGGATGTAGGGCTGCTCGGCCGCGACATCGAACGTCGTCTTGTCCTGCACGATCGGATCGGGCCGGGGAAAGCGAAACGGAATGCCTTCGTGCTGCGCCACGCGCGTGCTGTCGAGCACCACATAGCGAATGAAGTTCGGGCTGGCCTTCTTGAAGAAGCCGGGCACGCGGACCGCGAGCGGGTAGACCGGCCGCAGATTCACCGCGAGGTCGTAGTCTTCGACGAGCTTCAGCGTCTTCGGCAGCGCCAGATAGCTGAACGGGCTGCGGAAGGAGAAGAACAGATCGACGGACAGCGTCATCGCGCCGGCTCCACGATCCGCCCCATCATGGCGCGGACGACGAGCTTGTGGAAGGGTGTGATGAGGGCGAGGTAGGTTCGGCCCAGAAGATTATGCGTCCGCACCAGCGTGGTCGAGGTCACCTGCCGGCTTGTGGCACCTCCTGCAACATCGACCACGATGCGGAAGTCGAGATGATAATCGTTGAAGCCCGCGACCAGCCGCTCCGGCGTTTCGCTGACGACCGGAAACAGGCCGATCAATCCGTGCGGCGCCGGTGCGTCTTCGCCTGATGTCTTCAGCCCGAACGGCGTCACCAGAATATTACGGAGGCGCAGCAGCACGTCGATCCAGCGCGGCCCGTGCAGCACCATCCGGGTGCAGGCCTCGCGGGCATTCACCGTCGCTGCGCCGATCTCGACGCGAAACGCGTCGACGAATTGCGCGCCTGCCAGCAGCGTGTCGGCATCGACCTCAGGCGTGACTTCGCGGATGGTCCCGTTCATCCCGCCAGTCTGCGCGTCAGCATCCGGAAGCGCAAGATCAAGAGCCCGGCATAAACGAACGTCCCGACCGAAAACCCGACCCAGACGCCGACCGCGCCGAGCCCGGCGTTGAAGGCCAGTACCCAGGCGATGGGAAAGGCGATGCCCCAATAGCCGATTGCCGCGAACAGCAGCGTCATTCTCGTATCGTTGATGCCGCGCAGCGCGCCGCCCATGATGGTCTGCAGGCCGTCTGCGATGAAGAAGGTGGCGCCGACCAGCAGCAGCGTCGCGGTCAGCTCGATGGTGGCCGCGCTCGCCTCGCCGCTGCCGAAGAACAGCCGGCCCAACTGGTAGCGGCCGAGGATGATGGCGATCGTCAGGGCGGAGACGAGCGCCATGCCGAGCAAGGCGGCGACGAGCCCTGCGCGCTTCACCGCGGCCGGCTCGCCGCGGCCGAAGGCGTGGCCGACCCGCACGGTGGCCGCCATGCCGATGCCGAGCGGCACCATGAACAGCACGGCGGTGATCTGCAGCGCGATCTGATGCGCGGCAATCGCGGCGGTCGAGATCAGCCCCATCAGCAGCGCTGCCGAGGAGAACAGGCCATATTCCAGCAGCAGCGAAAACGAGATCGGCGCGCCGATCGCGATCAGCTGACGCATCAGGGGCCAGTCGATCCGCCACAGGCGGGCGAGTGGGCGGTAGTCCGAAAACGGTTTGCGCAGCCCTGCGATCGCGAGCACGGCGACGAACGTGCCGAGGTTGACGATCGTGGTCGCAAGTCCGGCGCCGAACAGGCCGAGCTCCGGCAGGCCGAACAGGCCGTGAATCAGCGCATAGACCAGTGCGGCATTGACCGGGATTGCCGCGAGCGTGATCCAGAGCGGCGGCTGCGGCCGGTTCACCGCGCTCATCATGCTGCGCAGCGCGATGAAGCCGAGCGCCGGCGCGATGCCCCAGGCCAGGCCGTTGAGATAGCGCTGGGCCAGCGCGGCCGACTGCGGCGCCTGTCCGAGCGCGAGCAGGATCCGCTCGCCATAGAGCGGCGAGGCCATCATCGGCAGCGAGATCAGCAGCGCGACCCACAGGCCGACGCGCAAGGAGCGGCGGATCAGCCTGACATCTCCGGCGCCAAACGCCTGCGCCGCCAGCGGCGACACCGCGGCCATCAATCCGAGCCCGAACGTGAAGCTGACGAAATAGACCGTGTGCGCCAGCGCCGCCGCGGCCACCGCATCCTCGCCAAGCCGCCCGATCAGCGCGAGATCGGTCGTGATCATCGCAATCTGCCCGAGCTGCGTCAGCATCATCGGCACGGCAAGCCGCAGCGTCTCGACGAACTCTTCGGCGAGATGGTTCTGCGGCACGCCAGCTTGCGGCTGCGAATGATGTTGGACGGTGTCGAGCATGGCGCGCTCAATAGCACGGCCGCGCGACGAAAACATGGCCCGTGAGAACGAGAGGTGAGGTGCTCTGTCCGCTAGCTCGGTCTCGTAGGGTGGGCAAAGGCGCGTTAGCGCCGTGCCCACGACCTCGTCAATATCCAACAGATGCGTGGGCACGCTCCGCTTTGCCCACCCTACGATACTGTGGTTGGGATGAGGGCGAACCTCAGCCCTTCCGCTCCGGCACGCGCTTGATCTTCGCGCCGAGCGCGTTCAGCCGTTCCTCGATGCGCTCATAGCCGCGCTCGATCTGGTCGGCGTTGTTGATGGTGGAGGTGCCCTGGGCGCATACGGCGGCCAGCAGCATCGCCATGCCGGCGCGGATGTCGGGCGAGGTCATGGTCGCGCCGTGCAGGCGGCTGGGCCCGGCGATGATGGCGCGGTGCGGGTCGCACAGCACGATGCGCGCGCCCATCGCGATCAGCTTGTCGACGAAGAACATCCTGGATTCGAACATCTTCTCGAACATCAGGATCACGCCCTCGCATTGCGTGGCGGTGACGATCGCGATCGACATCAGATCGGCCGGGAAGGCCGGCCATGGCTGGTCCTCCAGCTTCGGCACGTGGCCGCCGAAATCGTCCTGGATCTTCAGCGTCTGGTTCGACGGCACGATCAGGTCGTCGCCCTCGACCCGGCAGACGATGCCGAGCCGCTCAAATCCCATGCGGATCGAGCGCAGATGCTCGACGCCGGCGCGCGTGATGCGAAGCGGCGAGCGCGTCACGGCGGCAAGCCCGATCAGCGAGCCGACCTCGATATGGTCGGGCTGGATCCGATAGGTCGCTTCTCCCAGCGTTGCCGGCCCATGAATGATCATGGTGTTGGTGCCGATGCCCTCGATCTTCGCACCGAGCGCGACCAGGAAATTGGCGAGGTCCTGCACATGGGGCTCGGAGGCCGCGTTGCGCAAATGGGTGACGCCGTCGGCGGCGACCGCCGCCACCAGCGCGTTCTCCGTCGCGGTGACGCTCGGCTCGTCCAGGAACACGTCCGCGCCGGCAAGCTTGGGCGCGCGGAATTCGAGCCGATCGGTCGCGGTGACCTTTGCCCCCAATTGTTCGAGCGCGAGCACATGCGTGTCCAGGCGGCGGCGGCCGATGACGTCGCCGCCGGGCGGCGGCAGCATCACTTCGCCGCAGCGCGCGAGCAGGGGGCCCGCGAGCAGGATCGAGGCGCGGATGCGCACGCAGAGCTCAGGGTCGAGATCGGCGGCGCGGATGCTTTTGGCATGGATATGAAGCGTGTTGCGCCCGGTCCATTCCGCCGCCGCGCCGACCGAGCGGATCAGCTCGACCAGCGTCTCGGTGTCGCGGATGCGCGGCACGTTCTCCAGCGTCACCGGATGCTCGGTGAGCAGGGCGGCAGCGATGATCGGCAGCGCCGAATTCTTGTTGCCGGACGGCTCGATCGAGCCCGAGAGCCGGTGACCGCCCTCGACGATATATTGGATGGGCGCCACGGGGTTCTCGCTGTCCTGTTAATGGGTCGGGCTGTTTCGGAGGCGGAAACTACAGAGAATTGAGCGCGGTAGCAATTGTGCTGGCCGCGACTCCGGCCCGTCCGTCAGCCCGGGGGCTTAGAACAAGCCGATAATATTCCCCACCACATACAGGATCGCGATCAGGATCAGCGCGCCGATCATGACGAAGGAGATTTCGATCGCGATGGCGCCGGTGCCGAGGATGGCGGCCACGCCGGCCAGGAGGCGTTCCTCCCGGAAGATCAGCGAGAGGACCGAGAGCAGGATGGCGAGCAGGCCGAGCGCGACCGCGGTGGCGGAAGCTGTTTCCCTCCAGCTTCTCCCGGCGGATTTCTCGACCTTCGGCGCCTGATACTCCACGCCCTTCACGCGTGCGATCAGGCGATCCTTGATGCGATGTCCGGTGTCGACGATCACCTGGTCGGCCGGCGGCGGCGGAAACACCATCGGCACGACCCAACGCGGCAGCACAGCCGCTATCAGCGCCAGCACACCGACAATGCTGCCGATGATGCCGAGCCGGCGGGATGGCTGGGCGGAACTGGGTGCTGCAGAGGCGGCCATGGCGTGAGGGCTTCCCGGCCGGAATCGGCCAACGGAGTCATGCCACTTCGTCGCGATGGCTCAAGGTGAGGTTCAGGGGCGGCTTAGAGTGCAATGGGACTCGTAGCCAAGACGGCGGTGCGCTCCCTCTCCCGCTTGCGGGGGAGGGTTGGGGTGGGGGTGCTTCCGCGGTGGGATCGTCGAAATCTAGGGAGAATGTCCCCGCGAGGAGAGAGCCCCCACCCGGCGCTTCGCGCCGACCTCCCCCGCACGCGGGAGAGGTTGCAGCGAATGCGCGGCTGGCAGATCAACCCAAGATCGACAAAGCCTCAGATATCGATCGTCGCGCTGAGGGAATGTTCCTGGATGAAGTCACGGCGCGGTTCGACCACGTCGCCCATCAGCTTGGTGAAGATGTCGTCGGCCTCGTCGACCTCCTTGACCTTCACCTGCAGCAGCGAGCGCACGTCGGTATCCAGCGTCGTCTCCCAGAGCTGCTCTGGGTTCATCTCGCCGAGACCTTTGTAACGCTGCAGCGAGATGCCCTTGCGGCCGGCCTCGGTCACCGCCTCGAACAGGTCGACCGGGCCATGGACCATGTGCTCGGTATCCTTGCGCCGCAGCTTGCCGGAGCGGGCGTAGACGTCCTGCAGCTTCGTCGTGTACTCGTCGAGCTTGCGGGCTTCGGCCGACCCCAGGAACGCATCGTCGATCACAGCGGCTTCCTTGACGCCGCGCACGGTGCGCTCGAACTGGAAGCCCTGGCCTTCCACGTATTGCCCGATCCAGCCGCGCTCGACCTCCTCGGCCTGATTGTCCAACCGGCTCGCGATGTATTGTGCGGCGGCAGCGGCGTTCTCGGGATTGCCGTAGATCGACTTGTTCAGCACGCCGGTGATGGCGGCCTGCTCGATCACCTTGCGGTTATAGCGGCTGTGCAGGTTGCGCAGGATGCTGCGGACCACGCGGGCATCGTCGACCAGCGCGCGCAGATCGCGGCCGGACCGGTCGCCGCCAGTGCCTGGAATGTACACGCAGTCGTCGAGGCCGGCGTCGATCAGATAGTCTTCCAGCGCCCGCTCGTCCTTCAGATACTGCTCGGACTTGCCGCGTGAAACCTTATAGAGCGGCGGCTGGGCGATATAGAGATAGCCGCCGTCGATGATGTCGCGCATCTGCCGGTAGAAGAAGGTCAGCAGCAGCGTGCGGATGTGGGCGCCGTCGACGTCGGCGTCCGTCATCACGATGATCTTGTGATAGCGCAGCTTCTCGACCGAGAATTCGTCGCTGATGCCGGTGCCGAGCGCGGTGATCAGCGTGCCGATCTGCTCGCTCGACAGCATCTTGTCGGGGCGGACGCGTTCGACGTTGAGGATCTTGCCGCGCAGCGGCAGCACCGCCTGGAATTCGCGGTTGCGGCCCTGCTTGGCGCTGCCGCCTGCCGAGTCGCCCTCGACGATGAAGAGCTCGGATTTGGCCGGATCCTTTTCCTGGCAGTCGGCGAGCTTGCCGGGCAGCGAGGAGACCGAGAGCGGGCTCTTGCGCGTCAGCTCGCGCGCCTTTCGCGCAGCCTCGCGCGCCGCGGCGGCCTGGATCACCTTGCCGACGATCATCTTGGCTTCGCTGGGATGCTCCTCGAACCAGGCCTGGAGCGCCTCGTTGAGCACGTTCTCGACCACCGGGCGCACTTCCGAGGACACCAGCTTGTCCTTGGTCTGCGACGAGAATTTCGGATCGGGCACCTTCACCGACAGCACGGCAGTGAGGCCTTCGCGGCAATCGTCGCCGGTCAGCGCGATCTTTTCCTTTTTCGCATTGGCCTCGGCATAGCCGTTGACCTGGCGCGTCAGCGCGCCGCGGAAACCGGCGAGATGGGTGCCGCCGTCGCGCTGCGGGATGTTGTTGGTGAAGCACAGCACGTTCTCGTGGTAGCTGTCGTTCCACCACAAGGCCGCCTCGACGCCGATGCCGTTGGCTTCCGCGCGCACCATGATCGGCGCCGGCACGATCGCCTTCTTGTTGCGGTCGAGATATTTGACGAATTCCTCGACGCCGCCGGAATAGTGCATCTCCTCGCGCTTCTCGACCGCGTGACGCATGTCGGAGAGAGCGATGTTGACGCCGGAGTTGAGGAAGGCGAGCTCGCGCAGCCGGTGCTCGAGCGTGGCGAAATCATATTCGATGTTCTTGAAGGTCTCGCCCGAGGCCAGGAACGTCACCTCGGTGCCGCGCTTGCCCGGCGCATCGCCGACCATCTTCAGGGGTGCGACGGCATCGCCATGAGCGAACTCGATGTAGTGCTCCTTGTTGTCGCGCCAGATCCGCAAGCCGAGCTTGCTCGACAGCGCGTTGACGACGGAGACGCCGACGCCGTGCAGGCCGCCGGAGACCTTGTAGGAGTTCTGGTCGAACTTTCCGCCGGCATGGAGCTGGGTCATGATGACCTCTGCCGCCGATATGCCTTCGCCTTTGTGGATGTCGACGGGAATGCCGCGGCCGTCGTCGCGCACGGTGACGGAATTGTCGGCATTGAGCACGACGTCGACGCGCGTGGCGTGGCCCGCCAGCGCCTCGTCGATCGCGTTGTCGACGACCTCATAGACCATGTGGTGCAGGCCGGAGCCGTCGTCGGTGTCGCCGATATACATGCCCGGACGCTTGCGGACGGCATCGAGACCCTTGAGCACGCGGATCGATTCCGCGCCGTAATCGCTCGCGTTGGAGGGCTCGTTTTCGGCAGCGGGCTGCCGAGCAGGTTCTGTCATGAGAGGCCTTCGAGATGTCGCCCGAATCAGCGGCGCAAAAGGCGCTGATTTGCAGGCTATTTGTGCCACGAAAGAGGGCTTGCGCCTAGCGCAAAGTATCTTCCGCCAACCCTTTGACTAAATGGGGTTTTTAGGCCGGTTTTCAAGGCTTTTGAAAGCCGATTTAGAGGGCTGCAAAAAGCCCGATTCGAAGGCGTGTTTCGGGGCGTTGAATGGCGTGGTTTTGCGGGCTCGCGAAGGGTGTTCCGAGGCGCCCTCTGAGGCACCGCAGGCCATCGTCATGCCCGGGCTAACACTTGTCCCGGGCATGACGATGCAGAGAGACCAGAAGCGCAGCAGCCTCAATACATTTGCAGCGGCAGCACGTCGCCGCTCGGCCCCACCAGGAGGCCCCACGCATCACCGGCGGCAACGGTGAGGGTCTCGGTGTGGGCCGGGCGCCCGGGCATGCGCAGGGCGTACTGGTACGTGCCCGGCGGCAGGTCGAGCATCGGGCCTTTCGGCGATTGCGGACCGCCGGCGCCGGCCGCGATCTTCACCGTCTGCTTGTTGATGGTCAGCGAGGCTTCCTTCGTCCCGATATTGCCGAGCATCAGTCTGGCCTGGCCGGGCTTCGGCATGATGTCGGCCTTCACAGCGGCATCCGGATTCTTCTGCGCCAGGCTGACCGTGGTCTCGCCCTTGGCGCGGCCGAGCTTGAGCACGGCCGGGCCTTGCGGCGAGGTGAAGTCGATCTGTGCGCGTTCGGCGGACACGGTCGCGCCGTCGGCCTTTTCCTGCCAGCCGAGCTTGGAAAGCTCGGCCCGGTAGAAGGCCAGGACATCGCCGAGCGGGGCCGGGATGCTGGCTGCCAGCTCGCGGCGGAACGGCATCTCACTACCCGGCATTTTGGTGGTGGCGAGCGAGGTCGATGACCGCTGTGTCGGCACGGGGAGCTTGGATTCAGGGTCGGGCTGGAGCGGCTCGGAGGATTGGGCCTGCACTTCCGCGGTGGCCGCCGGCTTCGCGGCGGCCATCACCAGCCCCGATCCCTCGGCGCGGACATTCACCTTCGGTCCCATCTGCATCACGGTCATCGAGATCGACTTGCCGCTCTTGGAGAATTCCATCACCGCCATGTTGGGCTGGTTGATGACGGAGGGCTGCTCCTTCCAGCCGGCGGGCTTGAGCGATGCGCGATAGAACGCGGTGAGCGCCTTCACGCTCGATGTCGAGGAGAATTCCAGCCGGCCATCGTCGCCCTCGAATTTCACGCCCTCGGCGGTCTCGGGCAGCGGCACCGGCGTGTTGCTGCCCGCGAGCGCAGCGAGCGGCGCATCCGACAGGGAAGCGGCCTGCGTCTTGCGCCTGGCTTCGTCGGCGGCAATGAGCTGCTGAGCCGCCCCCAAAGCATCGCCGAGGAACCTCGCGTCCGCCTCCTTCTTCGCCTTGGCGCGGGCCGCAAGGGCGGAGTCCTTCACCTGCGCGGTCAGACTGATCATCGTGAAATCGTATTTGCGGCCGAGCCGCAGCACGCCGGTTTCCTCCGCCGATGAGACATTGATCGCGATCTCGTCGCCGGGCGCGAGCGGCGCGTTGCCGTCTTCCCGCCAGCCACGCGCGGCGAACTCGCGGTGATAGAAGGCGAGCACGGCGGGCAGCTCGGCCATCGCGGCGGCCGACATCTCGCGCTTGTTGGAGCTCGCGCTGCCAAGGCCTCTCGCCGACTTGGTCGGCTTGGGCCGCGGCAGGCCGGCCATGTCATCGTCGGCCTCGAGCTCCTGGGGCAGCGCGAACGGCGCCACCCGGATGTCGACATTGGTGCGGCCGTCGTCGCGTCGTGTCAGGGTCAGCATCACCGGCTTCTGGTAGATGTGCGTCGCGTCGCGATCGGGGTGATCGTAAAAGACGCGCACGCCGTTCGGGACGGTCTCGTGAAGATCGGCGTTCGGCCAGCGCGAGGACGTTTCAGGCGTGAGCTTGCGCCAGCCGATCGCCGCCATGTCCTTCGTGAAGAACTCCGAAGTCGCCTCGAACGCACCGGGCGCAATGCAGCCGAGATAGGGTCGGGTCTCGTCGAACACGAGATCGGTCGCGCCGTCCGGGAACGGCACGTTCGCATAGATCCGGTTCGGCGTGTAGAACACGGCGGATTGGTCGGAGCGCCCGCGCGCCTGTGTGAAGGAGACGCGCAGCCCCTGCTGTCCTTTCTTGAAGGTCAGCGCGGCACTCTTCTCGTCCAGCGGATACACATAGGGCACCCAGCCGTCGGCGCTCAGCAGCCTCTTCGTGGCGTCGGACGCGGCGGCAAGCGCGGTCGGCACAGTGTAGATGACGCGATGGGTGTCCGGGCGCGAAGTATCCTCCACCGCGCCGTCCAGCCGCGGCAGCGTATGGACGTCGACGAAGCTTTCGTCTGCCGCGTCCGCGGGATACGACGTGCTCGCCATCGCGAGAACGCCGCAGGCAAGCAGCAGCCATCTTGCCGGGACTTGCGCCCCAAGCGGGATCATCCGCATCGTCAAACTCCTGGGTGTTGCGCGGGCCGTCGCCCTGCGCATGGGCAGGCTGCGACACCTCGGCGCGCGGCCTCAGACGAGAAGTCGCGATGGGAACCGGAGAGGTTCAACGGACGGCGTACGAGCGGCGTCACGGGCCTGATCAGGCAGGCATGGCTCAATACAGCTGGAGCGGGGGCCAGGCGTCGCCGTCGCGCCCGATCGTGAGCTCCCAGGTATCGCCGGCGGCAAGGGTGAGGACGTTCGTGGTGGCTGAATGGTCCGGTACGGTCAGCTCGTAGGAATACTTGCCGGGCGCCAGATCCAGCGATACCGCATTGGCGCCGGCGGCGCGCTTGACGGTTCGTGCGTTGATCGTGAGCGCGGCGTTCCTCCCGCTGATATTGCTGAACACCAGTTTGGCCTGGCCGGGTTCGGGCATGATATTGGCCCGGGTCGCCGCATCGGCGTTCTTCTGCACGAGATGGATCGAGGTGCTGCTGTCCTTGCGGGCGAGCTGCAGTGCGGCCGGCCCCAGCGGGGAGGCGAAAGCGAGTTGGGCGTGATCGGTTGCGATCACCGCGCCATCGGGCTGTTCCTGCCAGCCAAGCTTTCCGAGTTCCGTGCGATAGAAGCTGAGGACGTCGCCGAGCTCGGCGGGCACGGTGGTTTCGAGCCTGGTGCGGAGCGGGGCTTCGACGCCGGGCATCACGGTGGTGTGGGTGCCTCGATAGAGGTAGCGGGTCGGCGCGGGCAGCCGCGCATCGGGATCCGGCGTAAGCGCGATTGAGAACAGTGGCGACAAATTCGATACCCAGGCGCCGGCGCTTGCTGCGAGCAGGCAGCTCGCGAACAGGGCGAGGCCGCACGCAAGAAGTTGCCATCGCGCAGGAGCTGTTGCCCCATGCCTTACCGTCGTCATGCCTATGCTCCAAACATCGCGCGCGTGAAAAATACTGCGCGATTGCACAACGGCGACACCGTCGGCGCCGCTTCAGACAGCTAGTCGCTGATGGAACAGAGCGGGTTCAACCCGGAGGCCTAGCGTCGCGACGAGACCTGTCCGCTCTCGACGTCGAAGACTTCGCCTCCAGCGCCGATCTCGGCGAAGGCGGCCGGGTCCGCGCCGGTCAACCACACCTGCGCGCCGAGCTTGCGCAGCTCGTCGAACAGCGCGGCGCGCCTGCTAGGATCGAGATGGGCGACGACCTCGTCGAGCAGCAGCAGCGGCACGATGCCGGTCATCTCGGCGACCAGGCTCGCATGCGCCAGCACCAGCCCGATCAGCAGCGCCTTCTGCTCGCCTGTGGACGCATCACGCGCGGGCATGCTTTTCGGCGCATAGATCACCTGGAGATCGGTGAGATGCGGACCGTCGGTGGTGCGGCCGGCGATGGCATCGCGCGGACGGTTGTCGCGCAGGATCTGGCGGTAGCGATCCTCGACGGATGTCGCCGTCTCGGTCAGCAGCGCGTTCTCCATCCAGCCGTCGAGCGCGATCTGCGCCGAGGGAAAGGCGGAGGCCTGCGCGCGCGCATTGAGCATGCCGGTGAGCCTTGCCGCGGTCTGGCCGCGCGTTGCCGCGACCGCGACCGCAAGCTCCGCGGTCTCGCGCTCGATCGCGTCACACCAATGGTCGTCGTAATTGCGGGTTTCGAGCAGGCGGTTGCGCGAGCGCAAGGAGCGTTCCAGCGCGTTGATGCGGCTGGAATGCTCGTTGTCGATGGCCAGCACCAGGCGGTCGAAGAAGCGCCGCCGCTCCGAGCCAGCGCCCATGAACAACCCGTCCATCGCCGGCGTCAGCCACACCATGCGGATATGGTCGCCAAAGGCCGTCGCGGACCCTACCGGCTCGCGGTCGATGCGGCAGCGCCGGCTCACCGCGCTGTCAGGCCGCGGCGCATCGATGCCGGTCCCGAGCGTGGCCAGCCCCAGCGCGCCCTCGACCTGCGCCGAGACGGCCCAGGACCCGTCGCCCTGGTTGTCAGCGACGTCTTCCAGCGTCGCCCGCCGCAAGCCGCGCCCGGGCGAGAGAAACGAGATCGCCTCGATGCAATTGGTCTTGCCCGCCCCGTTCGGCCCGACCAGCGCCACCATGTCAGCCGCCGTCTCGAGCCCCGCCGCCCGATAATTGCGAAAATGCGTAAGCGTCAGGCGATGAATGCGGGAGGGGGTCATGTCACTCTGTCATTGCCGGGCTTAACCCGGCAATCCATCGCCCGCTTCAGCGGGCAATTTCATCATATAGGTCTTGCCACGCGGGATTGCCCTTCACGATCAAATCGATCTTCCACTCGCGCGACCAGTGTTTCATGTTCTTTTCGCGCTGAAGGGCAGCGGCGATCGTGTCATGGGCCTCGAAATAGACCAGAGTCTTCACCCCGTAACGTTTGATGAAGCCATCGGCCAGACCTTCGCGATGTTCGTAGACGCGCCGGACCAGATTGTTCGTGACGCCGATGTAGAGCGTTCCACCGGGCTTGCTAGTGAGGATATACACCCAATAGGTCATCTTGTTCGATGGATGGCCGGGTCAAGCCCGGCCATGACGAGAAGAGAGAAATCGTCTCACACCCGCATCGGCATCAGCACATACAGCGCGCTCTTGTCGTCGCGGTCTTGCACCAGGGTGGGCGAGCCGGGATCGGCGAGTCTGAGCGTTGCGACGTCGCCTTCGATCTGGGCGGCGATGTCGAGCAAATAGCGGGAGTTGAAGCCGATATCGAGGGCGTCGGAGGCGTATTCGACCTCGAGCTCTTCGGTCGCGCTGCCGGAATCCGGATTGGTCACTGACAGCACCAGCTTGCCCGGCGACAGCGACAGCTTCACCGCCCGGCCGCGCTCGCTCGAGATCGTCGAGACGCGGTCGACCGCGTTCTCGAAGTCCTTCTTGTCGACGACGAGCTCCTTGTCGTTGCCTTGCGGAATGACGCGGCCGTAATCGGGGAAGGTGCCATCGATCAGTTTCGAGGTCAGCACGACGTTACCGATCGTGAAGCGGATTTTTGCCTGCGACAGCTCGATCGTCATCTCGGCGTCGGTGTCCTCGATCAGGCGCTGCACCTCGCCGACGGTCTTGCGCGGCACGATCACGCCGGGCATGCCCTCGGCGCCTTTGGGCTGCACCAAATCGAGCTGGGCGAGGCGGTGGCCGTCGGTGGCGACGCCGCGCAAGGTCGCAGCCTTGGGCGTGCCCGCGGCGTGCAAGTAGATGCCGTTGAGATAATAGCGGGTCTCCTCGGTGGAGATCGCGAACTGGGTGCGGTCGATCAGCCGCTTGACGTCCTTGGCGGCGAGCGAGAAGGAGTGCGACATGTCGCCGGCGGCCAGATCCGGGAAATCATTCTCTGGCAGGGTCTGCAGCGTGAAGCGCGAGCGGCCGGCGCGGATCGCCAGCACGGCGCGGTCGCCGTCGGCCTCCAGCACGATCTGCGAGCCGTCCGGCAGCTTGCGCACGATGTCGTAGAACATGTGCGCCGGCACGGTGGTGGAGCCTGCGGTCGCGGTTTCCGCCGGCAGCGTCTCCGTCACCTCGAGGTCGAGGTCGGTCGCCTTCAGCGACAATTTGGCGTTCTCGGCCCGGACCAGCACGTTGCCGAGGATCGGAATCGTGTTGCGGCGCTCGACCACGCGGTGGACGTGGCCCAGTGACTTCAGGAGTTGCGCGCGTTCGACCGTAACCTTCATTGCACTACTCGCCCGATCCCCAAAATGAAGAAGCCGGGCGGTCGAAAAGCCCCGCCGCGGCACCGATGACCCCGGCAGGTCAGGGCCATCCAACCGATATGACCAAAGCCGCCAGGGTCGCGCAAGGTGGCTCGGATGGCCCCCGGATTCAAGGGATCGGGGGCCAGTTCCGCACGATTCCCACGATTTACCGCCCAAACGAAAACCGCCGCCCAGGCATGGCCGGGGCGGCGGGGGAATGGCAGGAGCGCCTTAGGCGTTTATTCCTGAAGCTGGCGCTTCAGCGACTCCACTTCCTCGGACAGTGCGGTGTCCTTGGAGACCAGGGCCTCGATTTTGCGCACGGCGTGCAGCACCGTGGTGTGGTCGCGCCCGCCGAAGCGGCGGCCGATCTCGGGGAGCGAGCGCAAGGTCAGCGTCTTGGCGAGATACATCGCCACCTGGCGCGGGCGCACCACGTTGGCGGTGCGGCGCGAGGAGAGCAGGTCGGAGCGGCTGACATTATACTGCCGCGCCACCACGCGCTGGATGTCCTCGATCTTGATCCGCTTCGGCTCCTGCGGCCGGACCAGGTCGCGCACCTCGTGCTCGGCCATCTCCAGCGTCACCGGCCGGTTGTTGAGCTTCGAATGCGCCAGCAGGCGGTTGATCGCGCCTTCGAGGTCGCGGCCGTTATGGGTGATGGTGCGCGCCAGATAATGCAGCACCTCCTCCGGCACCTCGAAGGTCGCATGATGGGCGCGGGCCGCGGCGACGCGCGACTTGAGGATGCCGTGGCGCAGCTCTTCGCCGAGCGAGCCCATCTCGACCACGAGGCCGCCGGCGAGCCGCGAGCGGACGCGGTCGTCGAGGCTTTCGAGATCGGACGGCGGACGGTCGGCCGCGATCACGACCTGGCGGCCGGCATCGATCAGCGCGTTCAGCGTGTGACAGAACTCGGCCTGGGTCGACTTGCCCTGCAGGAACTGCAGATCGTCGATCACCAGCACGTCGATGCCGCGCAGCGCTTCCTTGAAGGCCAGCGCCGTCTGCGTCTTCAGCGCGGCGACGAAGCCGTACATGAATTTTTCTGCCGTCAGGTACAGCACCTTACGCTCGTTGCCGGAATTGCCGGCCCAGGTCACCGCCTGGAGCAGATGCGTCTTGCCGAGGCCGACGCCGGCATGGATGTAGAGCGGGTTGAACATCACGGGGTCGCCGCGGCGACCTTCTGCGACCTGGCGCGCGGCCGCATGCGCCAGCGTGTTGGAACGGCCGACGACGAAGCTCGCGAAGGTCAGGCGCGGATCGAGCGGCGAGCCGCCGAGCGCATCATGATTGGCCGACACCGGCGCGGTCGCGGTCGAGCGCAGCTCCGGCGTGGGCGTGCGTCGCGTCTCGACCGGCGCGGGGGCTTCCTTCGGCTGTATCACCGGGCGCACGGCCGAACGCACCGTGAGGTCGATGCGATGCACTTCCGGCATCTCGGCCTGCCAGCACGACAGCACGCGCTCGGCATAATGAGCCTGAATCCAGCTCTTCAGGAACCGGGTCGGCACCGAGAGCCGCACGCTCTCCTCCTGCACGCCTTCCAGATCCATGCGCGCAAACCAGCTCGTGTAAACGTCTTCGCCAACGCTCGAGCGCAGCCGACCCTTCACGCGTGACCAGCGATCCTGTTCCATTGTCATCGTCAGAAAACTTCTCTTGAGAGATAAGGTTGCGTGGTGAGCGCCAAGCAGGGTTTCCTGTCATGGCGCGACCTCAAGCGAGTCCATCGTCAGGCATAGCTCGACCGTTCGGCGCAAACGCCGCGGTCAGATCAGCGATGTCGGAGATGGAGAGTTCGCGAGGTCAGCGCGTACTCGACGCGCCCTCGCATGTGGGAGGCTGAACGCAGGACGGATCGGAGACGGCATCGTTGAACGATGGAACTTGTGTCAATACCGCGTTGAATCCGTAGGACATGATACCTCCCCGTCCTGCCGTGATCGCTCACGACAAGGTCCTGCTTCTGAAGACGCCCGCGACGAAAATCGCTGATGCCCCTGCCCGTCTGCACTGCTCGTCCGCTCGGCTTCGCCATCGCTCGTGTCGGGGTAACTTTGCGATGTCCGTGCGCCTCGCGAGATCGGGATACGCAATATCCCGCTTGGAGACATTCAGACAAAGAGATACCATTCCCATATTGCTATGGGTTTTTAATCCGACATTCGCTTTTTGAAGCGTCGCCTACGTGCACACCGCCGCCGATTTGCACGCTCGCCCCGTTTCCTAAACCGCGCTGGTCTGAAGATCGTGGGCGCCGCTGACGACTTAAGGAATACACTATGCGGAAAGACTCGCAACGAAATTGATTCACACTTGAGGCGTCAAAAAACTTGACCTCGGTTAACGACGCGCGCGAGTTGTTCACAGGCTCGGAAGCAAGTTTTTGGATTCGTGCACAGAATCGAGAATGCCGGGCATCATGTGACAATTCTCCGTCACTGCTAAAAAAATTTTTACAAATTCGTCATGCGCCGGACGTGTCGGCGAATTTTCCAAATGCTTGCGGTCGCTATGTCGATAAGTGATTAGCGAGACATCGCTTTTTGAGTCTCGTTTCACAGGGTAACTCCACAGCCACGCGCGTTCCGGTGAATCTACGGTGTGCAGAACTCCTGCGTGCGGGAATTCATCTTAGCCCCGCAGCACAGGGGTTTTTGCAACGCGGTGAAAGTTTCCACTGTTGCAAAACATCGGCAGGTAGAACTACGGAACGAAGAATAGCGCAGGCGGTGCAAACCTTCCGATCAAAGATCGACTGTGGCGTGACCGGTTGCGTGAATATGACGGGCAACAAAAAAGCCCGGCGCGATGCCGGGCTGTTTGACGCGTGCGATGTTCGATCGGATCGGCCGACCGATTGGTTCGCCGTTACCTGGCTCGTTACTTGGCGAGCTTGGCGATCTGCGCGGTGAGGCGCGAGACTTTGCGGCTGGCGTTGTTCTTGTGAATGATGTTGCGCTGGGCGGCGCGCATCAAGGCGGGCTCGGCATTCGCCAGCGCCTTCACGGCAGCGGCGCGGTCGCCGGTCGCGATGGCTTCTTCGACGTTACGCACGGCACCGCGCATCTGGGTGCGGCGCGACTTGTTGACGGCGGTGCGGCGGGCGATCTTGCGCGTCGCTTTCTTGGCGGAAGTGGTATTGGCCATGGTCTCAATATCCTTTGCGGGTACCGGTCGCGTCTTGGTCGGGTAGCGCCGGCTTGCTTGACCGCGGAATCGACGCTCGGATTTAGGGTGTTCGGTTGCTGGGCTGTCCCCGGAACATGAGGCCGCAAAGAGCTCAAAGCTCAAGGAGCCTGCAACTGCTCAAAGAACAGCGGCGGCAGGATTGCGCCCGCCGCCAGTTGGCGCCCTTATAGAGAGGGTCTTCGGCACCGTCAACGCTTTCCAGGCTGGAAAAGCGGCCCCCGGGGCCCTGCAGGGCGTCGTAACGCCCTGAAGAGGTTGAATTTCTGCCGTCTCCCGGCTATTGGCTGGCGGCGTTTTGTCGGCTCCTCCGATCGGACGACCATATAAGGTGAGGCATGATCCGCGGTTTTTTCCGACTGATTGGGCTGTTGCTGCTCGCTGGCGGGTTCATCTTCATGGTCTATGACGGCGCCCGCTGGGTGGCCGACCAGACCCTCAAATTCACCCGGTTCGGCCAGTTCTGGAACGACATCCATCAGGCCAGCCAATCGGCATTCCGCACCTGGGTCGAGGCCAAGGCGCCCTGGCTCTGGACCTCGGTGATCCGCCTGCTGCTGGATCAGCCGGTGTTCGCCGTCCTCGGCATTCTCGGCATCCTGCTGATGATCCTGTTCCGGCCGCGGAAACCGCTGATCGGCTATTCCCGGGATTGAACTTCAATTCCCGCCGGGATTGAACTTCGATTCCCGCCGGGATTGATCTTCAATTCCCGCGATTGAGCGCTCGCGAGGCGTGCGGCGTAACAAGGCTGCCCTCGCCAGCGTAGATCCCTATATTCCCACCTGACCGCGAGCACGCCGCCTGAGCATCTGGTTCAGGCGACGGACGGCTCGTCTGCGGAGATCCAATCATGCTGTTCATGCGCAAGACCACCGCGTTGCCGAGCGCAGCCGAGGCGCTGCCCGGCCGTGCGCAAGCCATTCCGACCGCGACCTTCCATTTCGTCAACGGCAGCAAGCTCAAGCCGCCTTATCCCGCCGGCCTCGAGCAGGCCGTGTTCGGGCTCGGCTGCTTCTGGGGCGCCGAGCGCAAGTTCTGGCAGCTCGGCGATGGCATCTACACCACCGCCGTCGGCTATGCCGGCGGCCACACGCCGAACCCGACCTATGAAGAGACCTGCTCGGGACGAACCGGTCACACCGAAGTGGTGCTGGTCGTGTTCGATCCGAAGAAGGTGTCTTACGAGACGCTGCTGAAGACGTTCTGGGAGAGCCACAACCCGACGCAGGGCATGCGTCAGGGCAACGATGTCGGCACGCAATATCGTAGCGCGATCTATACCTATTCCGATGCGCAGAAGAAGGCGGCCGACGAGTCGAAGGCACTCTATCAGAAGGCGCTCGCCGCCAGGGGTCTCGGTGCCATCACCACCGAGATCGCGCCATCAGGCGAATTCTATTTCGCCGAGGACTACCATCAGCAATATCTGGCGAAGAATCCCGCCGGCTATTGCGGCTTAGGGGGCACCGGCGTGTTCTGCCCGATCGGCGTCGGCGTGAGCGCGTAAGCGAGACGACGCATCTTGCTTACCCTCCCCTGGAGGGGTCCGGGACGAGCGTAGCTCGCCCGTAGGTCGGCTCACATTGAGCGCAGCGAAATGTGAGCCGGGGTGGGGTGACGGTCTCTCCACATCCAACAGCGCCCGAGTGGAGAGATCACCCCACCCCGCTCGAGCTTCGCGCGATCGACCCTCCCCCTCCGGGGGAGGGTGCGACGGTCACAGCCGCCCCGCTCAACCCTTTATTAACCATAACCGGTGCATCACTTAAGCCGTCTCGTTTCGAGGGATTGGTCCGGTGCCGGTTGCACGCGCGTTTCGATGGTCGATCTTGGCAGCGTCCCTGGCAGCGTCCGCCGCGCTGACCCTTGGCGGCTGCATGCAGACCGCCGGCCCCGTCGCGGTGATGCAGCCGCGCGCCGATCTCGATTCCATGGCCTATGGCCAGCCCTACAGTGCGCCGCAACCGGTTGTCGTCGCTGACGGCGGCGGCGCCATCGGCGCGCTGCGTAATTCCTTTGCCTCTTCGCCCGCACCCATGCCGGTCGGCTACGCCGCGCCGATGGCGGCGCCGGTGCGCTATGACGCTTCCTACCATCTCGACGCCGGCGACAAGCTCCGCGTCGTGGTCTACGGCCAGGAAGGTCTCACCAACAGCTACGCCATCGACGCCGGCGGATCCATCACCATGCCGCTGATCGGTGCAGTGCCGGCCCGCGGCCGCACCACGGCGGGCCTTGCCGGCGAGATCGCCGCGCGCCTGCGCAACGGTTACATCCGCGAGCCCTCGGTCGCGGTCGAGATCGAGGCCTATCGCCCGTTCTTCATCCTCGGCGAAGTCACGGCGCCCGGCCAATATCCCTACGTGCCGAACATGACGGTCGAGAGTGCGGTCGCGATCGCCGGCGGCTTCTCGCCCCGCGCCAAACGCGACGTGGTCACCATCACGCACACCGAGAACGGCGGCTCCATGCGCGCCGTGGTGCCGCTCGGCACCCCCTTGAACCCCGGCGACACCGTGTTCGTCGGCGAGCGCTGGTTCTAGCTCACCGTCTGAAATCCAGCCGCCCGTCCGGAAAACATCCGTCGATCCTGTTAGCGTCGACCACGCGTCCGACCCATGGCCGTGTGATCGCCGGCGTGGTCAGGTTGACGTATTTTCCGACCAGCCGATCCGCGCCCTCGTGCGCGGCCTCGATCAGCCCGTGCCGGCGGCCATTGTCCCAGTCGAAGCGCAGATAGATCCGGCTGCCCGTGATGCGCACTTCCGCGCGCCCTTGTTTCCACGTCTCCGCCGTGTCGCCGGCGATGGTCGGATCGGCGCCGCCATTCCAGCGGCTCGCCCAGATGCCTTCGAGCGGATCGGATGGCGCCGCGATCGCTGCCCACGCCGGCGCATTGCCGTCCGCGGCATCACCAGGCAGCGTGGCCGTCGCGGCATAATCCATCACCTCGGAATCATCGGGTGAGGGGACATCCATGGTTCCGAACGGATTGCGGATGACGAGGTGCGTGATGGCTTGCGGCATGGCGATCTCCCGGCGTGAGTTGGCTCGATTGGCCAGCTCTATCGCCGGGCGGCAGGATGCAGCCACCCGATTCCTGCGAGGGGACGCAGCGTAGTTGTCTCTCCTTGTGGAGAGAGTTCATCCCTATTTCAAATGCTTCGCGAAAAAGTCCATGCTGCGCGGCCAGGCGATGTCGGCGCTGGCCTTGTCGTAGCTCGCGCGCTCGTCGCAATGGAAGCCGTGCTGCGCGGCCGGATAGACGAACACCTCCACGTCCGGCCGCTTCGACTTGATGGTCTCGACGTCGGTCAGCGGGATGCCTGCATCCTTCTCGCCGAAATGCAGTTGCGTCGGCACCTTCGGCGTCTCGTCGGCGAAGCGCACGACCGCGCCGCCGTAATAGCCGATCGCAGCCTTAAGTCCCGACAGCCGCGTCGCCGCGACAAAGGCGATGCTGCCGCCCAAGCAAAAGCCGATGATGCCCACCGGGCCCACGCTCTTCACCGCGTCGATCGCGGCCTGGGTGTCGCGCAGCATCGCGGCCCAATCGGGGTTGGCGACGAACTTGCGGGCTTCGGCGATCTCATCGGGCGAATAGCCCGACTGGAAGCCCGGCGCGGTGCGGTCGAAGATCGATGGTGCGATCGCTACATAGCCTTCCCCGGCGAGGCGGTCGCAGACCGAGCGGATGTGGTGATTGACGCCAAAGATCTCCTGGATCACCACGACCGCGCCCTTCGGCGTACCACCGGGATCGGCGCGATAGGCGCCAAACTGGAAATTGTCGGAGGCCGTCAGCTTGATGTCTTGTCCCACGCGGGTTGTCCTTCTTGGTTGTCACGGAATTCACTCTCTTCCCTCATCCTGAGGAGCGCGCTCTTCGCGCGCGTCTCGAAGGATGCAGGGCCGGGATGCAGCGGCAGGGGGCCTTTCATCCTTCGAGACGCTTGCTGCGCAAGCCCCTCAGGATGAGGGGCAGCACCTATTCCCACATCCAGTTCTCGCCGTAATCCTCCTTCCATCCTGCCAGCCGTCCATGACGGAATTGCAGGAACAGGCGGTGGCGATAGGGGATCAAGCCGCTGCCGCCGATGTTGCGAAGCGCGAGATAGATCTCGTTGCCGGGACGCCCGCGCACATATTGCAGCGGCTGCCCGAGAGCGCGGGCGGTCTGCTCGGCATCCATGCCGAAGGCGAGCGGCGTATTGTTCGACAAGGTCGTGACGAAGGGCTGGCGCGGCGGCACTGTGCCGAACGGGTCGGCCTGCGCTGCCGACAACAGCGCCGCCATTGCGCCCGCCGCGAAGATCGCTCGCATCATGGTCGACGTCCCCATTGTCCGGCCTATGCCGGCAAGTTCTTCAGGAAAGGCACGACCGCGTCAACAAAAGCCTTGGGCTGATCGATGTTGACGGCGTGGCCGGCCGCGGGGATCACGGCCTTTTGTGCGCCGGGGATTTTTGCCGCCATGTAATCGGACGCGGCCAGGAACGGCGTGTCGTCGGCGCCCACCACGATCAGCGAGGGCACCTTGATGTCGGGCAGCAGCTCGATCACGCGCGCATCCCGCTGGGTCAGCATGCCGCGCGCGGCGAGCGCCAATCCCCTGGCGTTGCGATGGCTCGCGCTGGCGCGCTCGCGCGTCGCCGACTTCAGCATGTCGAGACCTTCGCGATCGAGCTTGTCGGCGGTGCCGAGCGCCCGCGCATTCCAGGCCTCGCGCGCGTCGTCCTTCTTGAAGCCGGGCCCGGTGTCGATGATCAGCAGCGCACGGGCGGCTTCCGGATAGGTGCGATAGAACGCGAGCGACATGTAGCCGCCGAGCGAGAGACCACCGATGATCGCGCGCTCAGCGCCGACAGCGTTGAGGATCGCCGCCATGTCGCCGACCGTCAGTGCTTCGCTAGGCGCTGGGATCATCGGGATAATCGGACTGGCCGTGGCCGCGCATGTCCCACAGGATCAGCGTGTGATCCTTCGCGAGCGCATCGACCTGCCCTTGCCACATCGCCGACGTCGAGGAATAACCGTGGGTGAGCAGCAGCGGCGGACCGTTGCCATGGACCTCGTAGTAGATATTGACGCCGTCCCGATCGATCCTTGGCATTGCTTCCGCCCCTTTCTTTTTGTTCTAGCCGCAATCTCAGTGTTTCACCCTCCCCCTCCAGGGGAGGGTAAGGTTCGCGGTTGGCTGCATTCTACTTCGCCAAGTTACCTGGAAGAAACTGCCTGAACGCGATGGCACGCATGTCTGGCGCACGCGCTGTTGTGTCCAGTGGCTGCGTCGGCGCCGTTGGCGCGGCGCACAACGCGCAAGTGCGAGGGGTTTTTTCGACTCGTTCCAAATTGCATTTGCCACGGCACGCGAACCCGATCATTCTCGCCGCCAAGGCTGACGCCAGCCCGGTGGGCGTCCGCTATTCAAGTTGCCGCCGTAAGCGGCTTCATGCACCGGCAGGGGAAGACGCCTATGCCAACACTCACCATCAACGGGCGGAGTATGTCCGTGGATGCGGCGAACGACACGCCGCTCCTCTGGGCGATCCGCGAGCAATTGCAGATGACCGGCACCAAGTTCGGCTGCGGTGCCGGGCTGTGCGGGGCCTGCACCGTGCACGTCAACGGCGAAGCCGTGCGCTCGTGCCAGACGATGGTCGGCGATGTCGCCGGCAAGAAGATCACCACCATCGAAGGCCTCTCCGCCAAGGGCGATCATCCCCTGCAGAAGGCGTGGGTCGCCGAGCAGGTGCCGCAATGCGGCTACTGCCAGTCCGGGCAGATCATGCAGGCAGCCTCGCTGCTGTCGAAGAATCCCAATCCGACCAAGGAAGAGGTCGTGGCGCATATGGACGGAAACCTCTGCCGTTGCATGACCTATTCGCGGATCCAGAAGGCGATCATGCGCGCCGCATCCGAGATGCGCACCGCGTCCGCCTCCGGCAACGAACGGAGGCCCACATGAACGAGCACGTCAAGAACATCAGCCCCGCGACGACCGATCTCAGCCGCCGCTCCTTCCTCGTCGGCACCGCCGCAAGCGGCCTCGTGCTCGGCTATGCCGGCGTGCCCGGCATCGATTCCGCCTCGGCCGCGGCTCCCGCCAATTTCGAGCCGAGCGTCTGGTATGCGATCTCGCCGGATGGTCTCGTCACCGTGACCTGCGGCAAGGCCGACATGGGCCAGCACATTGCCTCCACCATGGCGCAGATCGTCTGCGAAGAATTGGGTGCGAAATGGAGCGACATGCGCGTCGCGCTCGCCTCCAACGATCCGAAGTTCAACGATCCCGTGCTAGGCGCACAGATCACCGGCGGCAGCTGGTCGACCATGATGAACTTCGAGGCGATGAGCCGGGCGGGCGCCGCGGGTCGCATTGCGTTGACGGAGGCCGCCGCCGCGGCCATGGGCCTGCCGCCCTACTTCAAGGACCAGCTCGTCGTGCGCGACTCCATCGTCTCGCATCCGAAGTCGAAGAAGCAGATGTCGTTTGCCGACATCGTCAAGAGCGGCAAGGCGACCAAGACCTTCACGCCGGACGAGCTGAAGGCGATCAAGCTGAAGACGCCGGACCAATACACCATGATCGGCGTGTCGGTGCCGCAGCTCGACATTCCCTCCAAGACCAATGGCACGGCGAAATACGGCATCGACGTGATGCTGCCGGGCATGGCCTATGGCGCGGTGGTTACCCCGCCGGTGCGGTTCGGGGCCACGGTGAAATCGGTCGACGACAGTGCGGCGAAGAAGGTGCCGGGCTTCATCAAGGCCGTCACCCTCGACGACAAGACCGGCACGACCTCCGGCTGGGTCGTTGCGGTTGCCAGCACCTATGCCAACGCCAAGAAGGCGGCGCAGGCGCTGAAGATCGCCTATGACGGCGGTCCGAACGCGAAACTGTCGAGCCAGTCGCTGCTGGATGAAGCCAAGCGGCTTCAGGGCCTGGAGGATTCCGGCCAGTTCTTCGTCAAGGACGGCGATCCCAACGCGGCCTTCGGCTCGGCGGCCAAGGTGGTGGAGGCCGAGTACACCACCAGCATCAACATCCACGCGCCGCTGGAGCCGATGAACGCCACTGCGGAGTTTAAGGGCGACATCCTGCACATCTATTCCGGCAACCAGTTCGCGACGCGCTCCGGCGCGATCGCTGCGGGTGCGGCCGGGATCGATCCGAAGTTCGTCGTCATGCATCAGCATTGGCTGGGCGGCGGCTTCGGCCGGCGTCTCGATGCCGACATGATGATTCCCGCCGTGCAGGCGGCGAAGGCGGTCGGCAAGCCGGTCAAGGTGATCTACTCGCGCGAGAACGACATGACGATGGATTTCTCGCGTCCGCTCACCTATCAAAAAGTCAAGGCCGGCGTGGACGGCGACGGCAAGCTCACAGCGCTCAGCCACGACGTGGTCTCGGCCTGGCCGACCGCGCGCTGGGGAATCCCCGATTTCCTGACGCCCTCGGTCGACAAGAAGGGTCCGCTCGACAGCTTCACGGTGAACGGGGCCGACTTCTTCTACACCGTGCCCAACCATTATGTGCGCGCGATCAAGAACGAGCTCGCGCACAACGCCACGCCGTCCGGCCAGCTCCGCTCGGTGGCACCGGGCTGGACCTTCTGGGCGGTCGAAAGCATGATCGACGAGATCGCGGCGGCCACGGGCAAGGATCCCGCGCAGTTCCGCATCTCGCTGCTCGACGGCGCCGGCAAGAACGACGGCGGCGCGCAGCGGCTGCGCAACACGCTGCTCGCCGCGATGGGACTGTCGGGCTACGGCACCAGGCCATTGCCGAAAGGCGAGGGCATGGGGGTCGCCTGCGTCTCGTCGCAGGAGCGCGCAACCGCGAGCTGGACGGCGTGCGTCGCCCATGTCGCGGTGGCGCCGTCGGGTGCGGTCACCGTGAAGAAGCTCACGGTCGCAACCGACGTCGGCACGCAGGTGCATCCCGACAACATCCGTGCCCAGGTCGAGGGCGCGGCGCTGTGGGGCCTGTCGCTGGCGATGTACGAGAAGGCGACGCTGAAGGACGGTGGCATCGAGCAGACCAATTTCGATAGCTACACGCCCTTGCGCATGAGCCAGGTGCCGGAGGTTGCCATCGCCGTGATCGCCAATGGCGAGAAGGCCACCGGCGTCGGCGAGCCCGCGGTGACTGTGGTCGCCCCTGCCATCGGCAACGCCATCTTCAACGCCTCAGGCGCCCGCGTGCGGGCACTGCCGATCACGGCGGAGGCCGTGAAGGCGAGCATGAAGGCGTAACGCCGGGCGTGATTGCTGAATGAGACGATCCGCCGGAGGCCAACCTCCGGCGGATTTGTTTTGGTGGTTGCCTCCACAATCTCGGTGTCATGCCCGCGAAGGCGGCATCCAGTACGCCGCGGCTTCTCGGTTCCGGCCGCACCGGCTCGGCGTACTGGGTCGCCCGGTCCCGGCTCCGCCAAGGCTACGCCGAGGCTCACACGAGTGCTCGGCGCGCCGAAGCTTCAGCGAAGGCGGCAAGCCGGGCGACGACAGCGGAGGGAGGGGCGAGAGCGTTCAAAATTCTCCTTATCCATCAATGGCCCGTCTACTGTGCATGGGGTTGTTTTCGCGGTTTTGAGGTTCCTCTCCTGGAACCCGAAATCCCTAAAATTGCACCCAATTCCAGAAGGTTCCATTGAGCACGCCTCTTAAGGGCCGGAGAACCTGATCCGGCTTAGGCTGACGCCAAATCCAATCCCGTGCTTTGGGGAAGTCATGAACGCCTCAGCCAAAACCGCCGCCAAACGCCGGCTTCTGCTCGCCTCCGACCGGAGCGACGAGAGCACCGAGCTCGCCAGCATCCTGAAGGCGGTCGGCGATGTCTCGACGGTGACGACGCAGGGGATTCCCGAGCAACCCTCGCGCGATCTCTCCGGCCTCGTGGTCGACATCAACCTGCGCTCGCCCGAAAGCGTGCAGCGGGTGCGCAACAAGCTGCGCGGCGATGCCTATCGTTCGATGCCGCGGCTGTTCGTGCTCGCCGATGCCCTGCATCACGGCACTATGCAGGCCTGGGCGCTGGGCGCCACCGACACCATCTCGCGGCCGCTCCAGGCGGATGCCATCCTTCAGCGCATCCGCGCTGCCTTCCCGGACACCGCCGCCTATGACGCGACCGACCGCGGCAAGACGCTCAACCGCGGCGTCGAGGCGGCGCACGCGGTGCTGGCGAAGATGTTCGAGAAGCTGCCGCTCGGCGTGCCCCTGACCTTCGACGACGTGATCGCTGCCGAGAGCAAGATCCTGAAGGCGATCAGGCACTCCTCGCTGCGCGAATGGCTCACCACGGTTGGCTGCCACCATGTCGGCAGCTACCGGCACTGCCTGTTCGTCACCGGCTTCGCCGTCTCCTTCGCGCAGCACCTCGGCATGCGCGAGGACGACCAGCGCCGCCTGACCCGCGCCGCGCTGCTGCACGATGTCGGCAAGGCCTTCGTTCCCTCTGCGCTGCTCGACAAGCCCGGCAAGCTCTCCGACGAGGAGATGGCCGAGGTCCGCCAGCATCCGCGCCGCGGCTATGACGCGCTCGCAGCGCAAGGCGGCTTCCCGCCGGAGATGCTCGACGTCGTGCTGCATCACCACGAATTCCTCGACGGCTCAGGCTATCCGAACGGCCTGTCGTCGAACCAGATCAGCGACATCGTGCGTCTCACGACGATCGTCGACATCTACGCCGCGCTGGTCGAGAAACGCGCCTACCGGATGCCCTTCACGCATTCCCGTGCGTTCGGGATGATGGAAGGTATGGGCGGCAAGCTCGATCAACAGCTGCTGCAGGCGTTCAGGCCTGTGGCGTTGGGGTCGTTCTGACGCGACGTTCTCCGCTGCCGTAGGGTGGGCAAAGCGAAGCATGCCCACCACTTCTGAGAACGTGGGCACGGCGCTGACGCGCCTTTGCCCACCCTACGGCAGTGTGCCGTTTGGCGGCATCTCACCCCACCATCTTCCTCAGCTCCGCCTTCGCCACCTTCTCCAGCGTCGAGCGCGGCATGTCGTCGACGAACCTGACCTCGCGCGGCACCTTGAAGTCGGCAAGGCCCTTGCGGCAGGCTTCCATCACGCGCTCGTGCAGATCAGGCGCAGCACCGGCGACGCCGCCTTGCGGGATGATGAAGACCACCGGCACTTCGTCCAGCATCGGATGCGACTTCGCCACCACGGCAGCCTCGCGCACGCCCGGTACCAGCGCGATCACCTGCTCGATCTCGGAGGCCGCGACGTTCTCGCCGCCGACCTTCAGCATATCCTTGGCCCGGTCGCCGAACTTGATGTAGCCGTTTTCCAAACGCTCTACGCGGTCGCCGGTGAGGAAGAAGCCGTGCGTATCAAAGCTCTCGCGCGTCGCTTTCTCGTTGTGCAGATATTCGGCGAACAGCGACAGGCCGGGGATGCCCTTGATCGCGAGATTGCCGGTGCCGCCGACCTCGGTCGGCCGTCCCTCGTCGTCGGTGATGCGGATTTCATATTCAGGCGCCGCGCGGCCGATCGACATCGGTATGTTGGGCTGGTCGACCTCGCCGACGATGCCGTGGGTGATGGTCTCGGTCATGCCCCACCAACCAATCATCTTGATCCCGAACGCAGCAAAGGCCGGCGGCTCGTTGATCGCAGTGCCCCACAGGCGGAATTTGTGCTCCCTCGGGATCTCCTGCTCGAGCAGCGCCTTTATGCAGAACGGAATCGTCGAGGTCCAGGTCGCGCCGTGCTCGCGCGCGATGCCCCAGAACCGGCTGGCCGAGAAGCGCGGCTGGATCACGCAGGTGGCGCCGACCCACAGCGTCGCCAGCATGGAGTAGGCGAGGGCATTGGTGTGAAACAGCGGCAGATAGGTCTGGTGCACGTCGCTGGCGTGCAGGTCCTCGTGCGCGGCGTTGATCTTGGCGCCCCACAGCGCGTTGGCGTGGGTCCACAGCACGGCCTTGGGGCGCGAGGTCGTGCCCGAAGTGTACTGCACGCTGCACGGCGCCAGCGGATCGGCCGGGCGCCTGGGGCGGTCGCCACTGTCGGCCAACAGGGATTCAAAACTGTCGCCGCGCGAGACGCCGTGCGGGGGCGCTGCGCCCGCATCATGCGAGGTCACCGCCATCCAGCTTATGTTGCGGCAGTTCTGCGCGACAATCTCCGCATAGGCCGGCTGTGTGATCGCGGCGACCGCGCCGCAATGATCGGCAAAATACGCGATCTCGACCGGCGCCGAGCGGGTGTTGGTGGTGACCGCGATGGCGCCTAGCTCGACACAGGCAAACCATGCCAGCAGCGCCTCGATGCAATTGTCGAGATGAATGAGTACATACTCGCCCGGCTTCACGCCGCGCCGTGCCAGCCCTGCCGCGAGCGCGCCGACCCGCTCGTGAAATTCGCCATAGGTCCAGCGCCGCGCCGGCGCATCGAACGGCGCCCAGATCAGGAACGGATGATCACGCCGCACCTCGGCGCGCATCCTCAAGAGCCAGGGTACGTCGAGCCCGTCGAATGGGCCGACGATCCCGGCTGCGGTGTGGTGAAGTGACATGGCTCCTCCCCGTGCAGCCTGCATCTTGATGGAGGCTGCCTTTTGTTTATTGCGTCTTCCTGCCATCGCACGGCGCGGCGAGCAAATCAGGGGAGGGGCATGAGTGCATCATGTCTTGTGAGGCGCGCGCACTCTCTCCTCCGTCATGGCCGGGCTTGACCCGGCCATCCACGTCTTGCCGCTCGAAGAACGTGGATGCCCGGGACAAGCCCGGGCATGACGATGGAGTGTGTAGCGCCCGCCTACCTCAATCCTCGTACGACGAAATCTCGATCAGGCTGCCGTCCGGATCCCGGCAATAGACAGAGCGCAGCGTGCCGCGCGCGCCCTGCTTGGGAACCGGACCTTCCTCGATCGCGACGCCGTGTGCCTGCAAATGCGCCACCACCTCATTGGGCGTGGCGGAGGTGAGGAAGCAGAGATCCTCGCTGCCGGCGGTCTGGTGGTCCGCGGTGAACCACTCCACCTTGTCGGCATCGCGCGGCCGGACGTTGATCTTGTGGTTACCAAAGTGAAGCGAAGTCCGCGGCGCTTTGCCGCCGCCTGGGTCGAACACCTTGACTTCCATGCCGAGAATCCTGCCGTACCACTCCGCGGTAGCCGCGACGTCGGCGCGTTGATGACGAGATGATCGAGGGCTTCGACCTTGACCGCCATGCCTTATCCTTTCGTCGCGATGCGCCCCGCGCACTTTGCGCCTGCGGCAAGCTTTGTTACAACCCCACCGACGCCGGCATCAAGCTATCTGGCTTCAAGAACAACACGTTGGGAGAACCCTTGAGATGATCACTCGCCGTACCGCGCTGGGCCTGCTCGCCGCCAGTCCGCTTGCAGCCACCCCGCTGTCGAAGGCCTTTGCCGCCGATTATCCGGCCCGCCCGGTGAAATGGGTGGTCGGCTATCCGCCGGGCGGGGCCACCGACATCCTGGCGCGGCTGATCGGCCAGCGCCTGTCGGAAAAGCTCGGCCAGCAATTCGTGATCGAGAACAAGCCGGGTGCCGGCAACAATATCGCCACCGAATCGGTCGTCAATGCCGAGCCCGACGGCTACACGCTGCAGCTGGTCAATCCGGCCAACTACATCAACGCCTCGCTCTACACCAATCTGAAGTTCAACTTCGTGCGCGACATCGCGCCGGTCGCCTCGTTCCAGCGCGTGCCGAACGTGATGACCGTCAACAAGGACGTGCCGGCCAAGAACGTCGCCGAGTTCATCGAATACGTGAAGGCCAATCCCGGCAAGGTCAACATGGCCTCGTCCGGCAACGGCACCTCGGTGCATCTGTCCGGCGAGATGTTCATGGCCATGACCGGCTGCAAGATGCAGCACGTGCCCTATCGCGGCGCTGCGCCCGCGATCACCGACATGCTCGCCGGCCAGGTGCAGGTGATCTTCGACAACATGCCTTCGATCATCCAGCACATCCGCTCCGGCTCGCTTCGCGCCATCGGCGTCACCACCACGGAACGCTCGGCGCAGCTACCTGACGTGCAGCCGATCGCCGACACCGTCAAGGGCTATGAGGCCAGCGCACTGTTCGGCATGGGCGCGCCGAAGAACACGCCGAAGGAAATCATCGCCAAGCTCAACGCCGAGGTCAACGCGGTGATCAAGGAGCCCGACATGGCCAAGCGTCTGGTCGAGCTCGGCGGCGAGCCGCGGGCGCAGACGCCCGAGGCGTTCGGCGAGGAGATCAAGGCCGAGACCGAGAAGTGGAAGAAGGTCGTCGAGTTCGCCGGCCTGAAGGTCGAGTAGCGGTCTTGTGATCGTGAGGATAGGAGCCCTGCCGTCTGGCAGGGCTTTTTTCTTGCGTGTCTTGTTTCGTTGATCTGGAATAAAATGGCGCTGCGAAACCTGATGATAGATGGCGCCGTATCTCGGGCCAGCTAGAGAGGAGTTGGATCATGCGCAAGATGCATTTGGTGCTGATGACGTTCAGTGCGGCGGTCCTGGCCGGCTTCGCCACCATCACGCCCGCGGCCGCGCGCGACTATCCATGGTGCGCCCAGGGCGGCGACTATGATTATCCCGGCGAATGCAGCTACAACACCTATGAACAATGCCAGGCCAGCGTGTCCGGCCGGCTACTGTACTGCGATCGCAATCCGCGCTTCGCCTACGGCCAGGGGCTGCCGGCGCAACCGCGGCCGCCGCGGCGTGTGCGGCCCGTCGCTCCATATTGAGAGCAGACCGGTTTACCGCTTCGCGTCCGCCTGTTCCGTGCCGGTACACGAGATCAGCATCGTGTAGGCGCGGGCGTTGGCGGCGATGTCGGCAGTCTTCAGTTCGCCCTTGGGCTCTGCGGTCTGGTATGGCACCACGGAGTTGTCGAGGAAGTCGCGCAGCGCGCCGGTCTTGATGGCGAAGTTGATATTCTCCGTCAGCTGCCCGGTCTCCTTGATCATCCTGAGCGCGTTGAGCTTGGCAACGACGATGCCTGCGACCTGGCCGGACAGGTCGAACAAGGGGCCCCCACTGTTGCCCGCTTGAACAGCCGCGCTGATCTGCAAACGTCCGGTGTGATTGCGGAAGCCGCTGAGGGAGCTGACGATTCCCGTCGTCACGGTCAGGTCGGAGGAGAGATAGCCGTGTAGCGGGAAGCCGATGGCCACCACTGAATCGCCGGAGTGCATCGAGCGGTCCCGAATCTTCGCAAAATCCTTGAACACTGCTGTCGCCGGCGCCTGCAGCAGCGCGAGATCGTTTGTCGCGTCGCTGGAGACAACGCGCAGAACCATCGCGGCCTCACCGGCGAGATTGCCCTTGATATCTCCGGTGCAGCTATCGATCACGTGGCTGTTGGTGACGACATGTCCGTTGGGACTGACCACAAAGCCGGTGCCGGTAAAGGTTCCGGTTCGTCCCGGCTTGGCGGGAGGCGCACCTTGCTTGTCGCCGGCCACTGCGGGCTTCGCCGCACCCTTGGTGAAGTCGCCGGCCTTGTCGAGCCCGTCGGCTTTCACCTTGCTCACGCAATTGGCCAATGCCGCGATCACCGGCCCGGTCGATGTCAGATCGAAATTCAGCACGGTGCGGCCGCTGGTTGCGACCATCAGGCTTGCCTTCTGAAACGTACGCACCACGTTGGCGGGCATGACCGCCGTGAGCATGTTCGGCTGATTGGCCGTGGCGAACAGCCTCGCCTGCTCCTGTCCGTCGAAGATGACGTCGATCGCGGCGTTCTCACCTTGCTTGAAGCGGTAGCTCGGACTCGCAAAGGCGAGCGACCAGGTGCCGACAGCGTTGTAGCCGACCACCAGGATAACGCCGTTGAGGTAAGGCGTCGTCGCGGCGCAATGGGAGAAGGCGCCGGTCTGGTCGTTGCTGAAGGCGCCGCCGATCCAGTTGCCGACATTGACGCTGCCGAACGGGCCCGCCGCATTCGCGGCTCCGGCGACACCTATTTGCAATAAAGATGCGAGAATTAATGACTTAAGCCACATACCAGCCCCCGGGACGCTTTTGGACCGCATCTTATCTACGGGAGTAGGGGGTCCGCAACCAGCAGTTGTCTGGGCCGGCGGTATCCTCTCGCGGCGACTTTCGGGCTTGCATTTGCTTTGCGATGCCATATACTTTGCATTACAAAGTAACGGGACGAGCAATCCCGGAAGCACGGGCGGAGCGAGGTTCTGGCGTTGCGCGATCTCGACAAGGCACTGGCCGACATCGTGGCGATTCGCAGCCAGATTGCGGCTGGTACGGCGTTCCGCGGCTATGGCCCCGCGACGATGGCCGCGACCGGCGCTGTCGCGCTGCTCACCGCGATCCTGCAATTCTGGCTGTTGGGCGATCCCACCGGCGAGCCGCTCGGCTTTTTCCTCGGCTGGTTCATGGCCGCCGCGCTGTCTGGCCTGATCATCGGGATCGAAATGCGTGCGCGTTCGCACCGCCATCATTCGGGTCTGGCCGACGCCATGATCCACCAGGCGGTCGCGCAGTTCCTGCCCGCAGGCGTTGCCGGAGTGCTGCTCGCGGTGGTGATGTGGAAGTTCGCGGGCGAGACGCTTTGGCTGCTCCCGGGCCTATGGCAGATCCTGGTGTCGCTCGGCATTTTCGCTTCCGTCCGCTCGCTGCCGCGCACCGTCGCGCTCGCCGGTGCCTGGTATTTCGTGTCCGGCTTCGCCGTGGTCGTGCTCGCGAGCCAGACGCACACGCTGTCGCCGTGGACCATGGGCCTGCCCTTCGTGATCGGGCAGTCGGTGATGGCGGGCATTCTCTATGTCGCATCCGGAGACCATGATGTCGAAGACTGACAGCGCGCCCTTCTCCTATGAAGGGCTCGACCGCGTGATCCACGAGAAGGCGAGGCTCGGGCTTCTGACCTCGTTGATGGCGCATCCCAAGGGGCTGGCATTCGCCGACCTCAAGCAGCTCTGCGGCCTCACCGACGGCAATCTCAGCCGGCACCTCGGCGTGCTGCAGGAAGCAGGCCTCGTCGAGGTGACCAAGGGCTACGAGGGCAACCGCCCGCACACCACCTGCCGCCTCACCAGGACCGGGCGCCGCCGTTTCCTCGACTATCTCGCCGTGCTCGAGCGCCTGGTGCGCGACGCTGCGAAAGCCGCCGGCCGCGAGGCACCGCCGCTCGGCCGCCTCGGTATCGTCTCGACCTGATCCTCCCCCCTTTTTGATCGGAGACTTTGCAATGCAAAGTGACCTTGCGTCCCGCAACGAGAAGCTTCATGTCGGCATCATCATGGACGGCAACGGACGATGGGCGACGCGGCGCGGCCTGTCGCGCGTCCGCGGCCACGAGGCCGGCGTCGAAACCATCCGCCGCATCGTCGAGGCCGCGCCAAAACAGGGCATCGGCACCCTGACGCTCTACGCATTCTCCACCGACAATTGGCGGAGGCCGAAGGCCGAGGTCGCGGCGCTGATGACCTTGCTGCGCTTCTATCTCGCCAACGAGGTGCAGAGCCTGGTCAAGAACGGCGCGCGCCTCACCGTGATCGGCCGCCGCGACCGGTTGCCTGACGGCATCGCCAACGCGATCACGCGCGCCGAAGAGACGACCGCTGAAGGCTCGACGCTGCACCTGCGTATCGCCGTCGACTATTCCGCGCGTGACGCCATCCTCAATGCCGCGGCGAAGGCGGCCGCGCTGACGAGCCTTACCCGCGAAGCCTTCTCGCAGCTCGTCACCGGCGAAGCCGGCCTGCGCGACGTCGATCTCATCATCCGCACCTCGGGCGAGAAACGGCTGTCGGACTTCCTGCTCTGGGAAGGCGCCTATGCCGAGCTGCACTTCACCGAGCGGATGTGGCCCGAATTCGACGCGAGCGATCTCGCCGCCGCCTTGGCCTCCTTCCACGGCCGCGAGCGCCGCTTCGGCGGCCTTCAGGCGATCGTGCCCGAGGAGGTGCCTTCGCTCTCCCGTGTGTGACGCGCGGCACATGAATACGAGCTGTTCGTTTTCATCCGCATGATTGGCAGCTCCGTCCAAGCGGACGATGCGCGGCCTCGGCTAGGTCTGCACGTCCCAGCAACCTGCCGAAAGCATCACGCATGTCACAGCTGTTTCCGGGAGCCGTCGTCGAGCCGGTCGAACTGGCCGAAACGAAGGGCATGGTCTGCATCAGGACCGCCAGCGAATCCGACGTCGAGAGCCTCTCGGTCTATTTCACCGGCCTTTCCACGACATCGCGTAGCAAGCGCTTCATGGGTGCGCGAACCGATCTCTCCGTGGTTGCGGCCGAGTGCGTCGCCAAGTCCGACCGCCTCGACCACTTCACCTTGCTCGCCGAACTCAGGCAGGAGGGCCACGGCCGGATCATCGGCGAAGCGCGATACGCCTATGACGCGGCCGTTCGGCACGGCGAATTTGCCATCTCGGTCGCCGATGCCTTCCAGCGCATGGGCCTTGGCCTTCAGATGATGACGGCGATGGAGACGCGCGCGGTCGATCTCGGCCACGAGATGATCGCCGCCGAGACGGCCCGGACGAATGCCGAGATGCGCGGCCTGGCGAAGAAAGCAGGTTTCAGGGATACCGGACTGGGAGATTGGCAGTCGGTCCACCTCGCGAAGCGCTTGTCGCGTTAGCGAGCGCGAAAATCCACCATCTCATGAGGACGCGCCGGCGCGCGTCAGCGGACGACTCAGTCGCCGGCGGATTGTCCCAGGATTCTCCGGTCAGCCAGGGTCTTGGCAAGTTGCTCGGTGTAGATCATCCGCGCCCATCGATGCAAATGCGCCGGATAACGCGCATACAGGATGTCCAGCATGACGTCCGGGGTATCCAGGAATTGCGATTGATCGAGGCCAAGTCGAGCCGCAATCCTCTTGCCTGCCTCGGTGTGGAAGCTCTGCGGGCCGCCCTGAGCATTGACGGAATTGACCGGCGAGATCACGAGATAGACCTTTGACCGGTCAAGCTTCGAAAGCGTTACGGACAGGGAGGCGAGCGCCTTCTCGAATTCCGCGTTCATCACGAACGGTTTTGAGGCGGGGAGCGGCTTGAGAAGAACGTGGCCGGGCAGCGTGGCCCTGAAAGCCTCCAGCGAAGGAATATCAAGCATTCGGTTGGGGTCGATGGCGCTACCGTGCTCGCTCCATATGGTCGAAATGAACTGGTCCTTGCCGCCGTAGTAAATCGCGTAGGCGCCCGGAAGCGGGGTGTACACGGCTCGCTCCATCAGCAGTCGGATGTATTCGAGACCGCCGGCCGGAAACGTCAGGCCGGAAGGAACTTCAAAACGGTCGGTCCTGATGAAGGTCGGCCATTCATTCCATCTTGGATCGCGCTCGAACTGGATCGGATTGAACACCAGAACGAGTTTCTTGGGCTGCCGTCCGCGGGCGATCATCTTGTCGAGCATGGCGGCGTAGCCATCCGGGCCAACATAGCCGATGGTGCAGAACGCCTCGACGTCGGATCCCGGAAACGCGCGCAACAAGGTCGGGACGTGAATCCCAAACAGGCAAGAGCTGTCGCCGAGAAAGGCGAGATCGGATGCAGGCAGCCGCTCGGAACGCCTGATCTGCTCGAGGACGATGTAGGTCTCGATTCCGCGAGACCATTGATGGTTGCTCTGCCGATAGATGAAATTCGCGATTCCGAGGATGAGAGCCGTCAATACGGCGACCGGAACGAACTTGCGCGCGACAAGCTGAAGCGCATGGGTCAGCGGCGACTTCATGATCGCCTGGATCGTGCGTTTCAGCATGGCCTAGAACTGAAAATAGATGAAGGTTGCGTTGACGTGCCCGGACGCCGCGATCGTCACAGCCGCCAGGGCCGCAAACAGCGGATACTTCATCCATGCAGGTCGGCGAATCAGGAAATAGTCCCCGTGCGACTGCAGCTGCCATTCCAGCAGCATCAGCGGGGCCGACAGCGATAGAATCGCGAGCGCGACGGCACTGTGCACCGGGGCCCATTCCCAGTTCTTGAGCGCACTGAGCATGCCCACCAGCAAATTCCAATTTGCTGCTCGAAAGAGGAACCAGCCGACGAATACGACCAGCATGGTGACGGCCCAGCCGGCGCCGCGGGCGACCTTCGAAGGGGGCTCGTCTCCGCCGGGCAATTTGCGCCATAGCGCAAGCACGGTGCCATGAAGCAGGCCCCAAAGCACGAATGTCCACGACGCGCCGTGCCAGAGGCCTCCCAAAGCCATGGTCAGCATCAAATTCCGGTTCGTGATGGTCTCGCCGCGACGGTTTCCACCGAGCGAGATGTACAAATAGTCCCGTAGCCATGTGCTGAGGCTGATGTGCCAGCGTCGCCAGAATTCGCTGATCGATACCGACCAGTAGGGGTAACGGAAATTCCACGTCAGCTCGAAGCCGAACAGAAGCGCGACGCCTTTTGCGATCAGGCTGTATCCGTTGAAATCGGCGTAGATCTGGATGCCGAAGGCGATCGTGGCGAGCACGACCGACCAGCCAAAGGGCTGATCCGGAATGAAAAGCGTGTCGACGATCACCGCCAGGCTGTCCGCCACCACGACCTTCATGGCGTAGCCGTAGATCAGGAGCCAGAGTGCGCGGTCGGCATGATCAGCCGTGAATTGTCGCGGCTTCGAAAATTGGTCCAGGAGATTGCTGGCTCTCTCGATCGGTCCCGCCACGAGTTGCGGGAAGAACGCCTTGAAGGCGAGAAACTTGACGAGGTCTCTCTCCGCAACATGCTTGCCGCGATAAACGTCCACCACATAGGCGATGCCCTGGAAGGTGATGAAGGATATGCCCAGCGGCAGGATGATGCGCAACGTCGGCAGGTTCGGATTGAGACCCGCGCGTTGTGCAATCGTCACGAACGAATCGACGAAGAAGCTGAAATACTTGAATATCGCGAGAACGATGATCGCCACTGCGACCGCGGAAAAGACCAGAAGCTTTCGGGTGTGCTCGTGAGGGGTCGCGGCGATCAGAATCGCCGCGGCATAATTGACGACGGAAATTCCGACCAGCAGAGGCAGAAAACGCCAGTCCCACCAGCCATAAAAGACGTAGCTTGCCGCCAGGATGATGACATTCTGGACCGCGAGCCTGGAGGTGGCGTGGTAGAGCAGGAAGGTCGCGGGCACCAGACCGAGGAACGCCACGGAGACAAAGGACATTGCAAGAATAGGTCACATTATTGGGTTGCGACGCGGCTCGTCGTTCTGCTCAGTCTGGATGACGATGCGAGCGGGGTTGCAACCGGGATTGCGAAAGATAAACCGCAGTCCCAGCGAGGCGGTGACTGAGGCCGCTTCACTGGCAGCGGCATCCAATAACAACTTTGAGATGAAATCAACCGCTATCCACCCGCTCCCGCTTGCGGGCGGCGGCGTCCTTGGCCGAGGACCCGACCACGTGCGCTTGGCGCGCCGGCATCACGGACTTCACCTCCGCGGTGCTGGACCTCTTGAGCCAATTCTGGTGTCTTGACGATCCATCAACGCGGATGTCCGCATGACCTCCTTCAAGACCATTCGTGCCCGCGCTGAGAAGCGCAAGGGCGGGCCCAAGGCGCTGGAGAAATTGATGCCGGCAAAGCCGGACCTCAAGCGGCTGGCCAAGCTCGGCGACGACCGCGTCCTCGCCGAAATGGCCAGGCGGGTGTTTTGCGCCGGCTTTGCCTGGAGCGTGATCGAGACGAAATGGGACGGCTTTGAAGACGCCTTCCTGCATTTCCAGCCGGCCAAGCTCACCTTCCAGCCCGAGGATTATTGGGAAGGTCTGCTGCGCGATGCGCGCATCGTGCGCAATGGTGCCAAGATCATGTCGGTGCGCGACAATGCCGCCTTCGTGCAGGAGATCGCGAAGGAGCACGGCAGCTTCGGCAAGTTTCTGGCGAAGTGGCCCTCGTCCGACGAGATCGGCCTGCTCGATCTCATGACCAAGCGCGGCAGCCGGCTCGGCGGCAATACCGGGCAGATGCTGCTGCGCTTCGTCGGGTGGGACGGCTTTGTGACCTCAGGAGACGTGGTGGCGTGCCTGCGTGATGCCGGTCTCGATATTGCCGAAGCGGTCAAGTCGAAGGGCGATCTCGCCAAGGTGCAGGCGCAGTTCAATGCCTGGGCCGAGGAGACCGGCCTGCCTTACACATATCTGTCACGCATCTGCGCGCTCTCGGTCGGTGAAAGCCGCAGCGCGTAGCAGGTCCCCGAAACCAGGAAAGAAAAATGGCCAAAGCCTACTGGGTTGCCACCTATCGCGCGATCAAGAATCCCGATGCCATGGCGGCTTACGCCAAACTGTCGCGTCCGGCGATCGAAGCGGCGGGTGGCCGCGTGCTCGCACGCGGGGTGCCGGCTGCGGCCTTCGAGCTCGGCCAAATGGAGCGCGTGGTTCTCATCGAGTTCGACAGCGTCGAGCGCGCCAAGGCGGCCTATGCAAGCCCGGCCTACCAGGCAGCTCACGATCTGCTCGGAGACGGTGCGGACCGCGACATCCGGATCGTCGAAGCCGCCGATTAGAGCTGCCCGCGGATAAAATCGTGTACATCCTGTGGCGATCTCGTGCCGCGAGCGCGGCAGATGCAACGCGCGATCACGAAATACATTTTTTGGGAACATTTGTGCGCAGCACCTGTTCGGAGTCGAGCCAGGCGGACAAAGGCGCAGGGAACGCGTGCTCCCGCCCGGGCCAACGAAACCGGACACAGAAACGGAGCAGCTCATGAAGCTCACATCCGAACAGGTGAAGCAGACCGTCAACCAACTCGGCGCTCAGGTGCTGCCCGACGAACATCCGGCCATGCCGCAGCTCAACAGCATGTTCGGCGAGCATACCTTCTTCGTCGACGAGATGGGCCTCAAGGTCCTCGAGCCCACACCATCGCTCGGTCCCGATCGCCAGAGCGGCGAAGTCGTCAGCCTCGCCGATTGGGGTGATTCCGACCTGACGCGCCTGATGGCGCACGAGCCCGAGCCGACCGGCGTGATCGTGGTGTTCGAGCACGTGAGGCATTGATTGCCCCGAGCGGGTCGAGTTTCACCGGTGGCGGGGCTGAAAATCCCGTCACCGTCGGCCGCGCGCCGCTTTCCGAGGCGGCTCCAGCGGTCGCAGGTTCATGCTTCGATCGGGATCTCGATAGCGATCTGAGTCCCTGGACCCGTCCTGCTCTCGAGGCGCAGGCGCCCGTTCAGCGACGAGGCCACCAAATTGAACGCGATGTGCAGCCCGAGGCCGGCATGTCCGCTCTCGCGGCCGGTCGTGACGAACGGATCGAAGATCTGCGCCTGCAATTCCTCGGGTATCCCAACGCCGTCGTCGGCGCAGACCAGGCGGACCCGTTTCGCGTCCGGCTGGCTGACTGTGACCGCGAATCTGCCGCCTCTCTCGTCCGGGTACGCATGCCCCGCGGTATTGAGGGCGAGATTGCTGATCACCTGCGCAAGTGCTCCCGGGTAGCTGTTGAGCTTGATGCCCGCGGGGCATTGGACGTCGACCGCCAGAGCATGGTGCGATAGCAGCGGCCCAAGCTTGGACATCAGCTCAGCCAGCCAATCCTTAAGCTCGAACGAGCGCCGGTCCTCATCGGCCTGGTGGACTGCGACCTGCCTGAAGCTGTGCACCATCTCGGATGCGCGGTGCAGGTTATCGAAGGTCAGGTCGAGCCCCTGCTTGAGCCTGTCAATTCCCTTGGTCAGATCGGATCGCCGGACCGACGCTCCGCCCAATGCGTCGGCCATTGTCTGCAGATCGGTCTGCATGGCCGTCGAGGTCGTCAGGGCGAGGCCAAGCGGGGTGCTGACCTCGTGAGCGACACCGGCGACCAATCGACCGAGCGAGGCGAGCTTTTCCGCCTGCACCAGATGCTCCTGGGTCGCGCGCAGATCGCGCAGCGATTTCTCCGAGCGTTCCTTTTCCCGCTGCAGGGCCTCCGACGTTCGGAATTGCTTTCGCGCCCGGTATTCGCGCGCGGCCACGGCATAGAGCGATAATGCGTAGGCGTTGCCGACGAGAGAATGATTGATGAATCTCAGGCCCATCGGCATCGTCGGTGCGAACGTCTCGGCGACCAGCAGCGCCAGCCAGGACAGCAGGCAGAAAATCGCCAGTGAGCCGATTCGTAATGGCAGCATGGTGGAGACGAACAGGATGATCATCATCATGCCGGGGGCGGCAAAGGTGAAGCCCGACGGCAGGACGAGATAGATGCTCGGCAGGATGCAGCCGGGAATGACGCAGTAGACGAGGAAAATCGTCTCCGCCCATGGCTTCATCAAGCGCCGTGACAGTAACGCGGTCAGCGGGAGCAGCACGAACAGAGCGGTGCCGCCACGGATGGCAAGCGTGGTTGGAACGACTTCGGGATAGAGCACCCAATCCCAGAGGGTGTAGCCGGCATAGGTGGCGGCGCCGAGCAGCATCGCGATCTGCGTCCAGCCGAGACTGCCTCGGACGTACTGGTCGACAAACCGGCGCTCCTCGATGCGGTCTTCGAAGCGCAATCCGAGGCGTATCAATAAGGCAAGCATTCCAGCATCAATCGCGAAAAATCGTGTTTTGGTGTCTCTACGACAGGTTTTGCGCCGCGTCGCGGATAAAGATGTCGCGTTTGCCGAAGACCTGCCGGCCTCGTTCAAATGCCCAAGGTCAGCTGCGGCTCCGCCTCGTCCCCGATCTGGAGCGCGGACAGCGAGACACCCAGCAGCCTGACGCGCTTGGGAAGTGGCATCTCGACTTCGAGCAGGCCGCAGGCCAGCCGCTCCAGGTCGTCCCGCCCCGCGACGGGCGCTGCGACGGACCTGCTGCGCGTGATGATCTCGAAGTCGGCAAACTTGATCTTCAGCGTGACGGTGCGGCCGCGATTGCCGGTCGCCTCGCAATGCCGCCAGACCTTGTCGACGAGAGGCTTGAGCTCGGCCGCCAGCGCGCCATATTCGGCAAGGTCGACCGAGAACGTGGTCTCCGCGCCGATGGACTTGCGGATCCGGTTGGCCCGGACCGGTCGTTCGTCGACGCCACGCGAGATCCAGTAGTAATAGGCGCCCGACTTGCCGAAATTCGCATTCATGAACTCCAGCGTCTGGTTGCGGATGTCGAGACCGGTGAACAGGCCAAGCGCATTCATCTTTGCAGCTGTCGCCGGGCCTATGCCGTGGAACCTGCCGACAGGCAGCGTCTCGACAAAAGCCGGTCCCATCTCCGGCGAGATCACGAACTGACCGTTGGGCTTGCGATGGTCGGAGGCGAGCTTGGCCAGAAACTTGTTGTAGGAGATGCCCGCCGACGCGTTGAGATCAGTCTCGGCCTTGATCTTCCCGCGGATCTTCAGCGCGATGTCGCGCGCCAGCGGGATGCCTTGCAGGTTCTCCGTCACGTCGAGATAGGCCTCGTCGAGCGACAAGGGTTCGATGATGGGCGTGTGCTCGGCAAAGATGTCGCGGATTTGCCTGGAGATCGCCTTGTAGACCTCGAAGCGCGGCCTGACGAAGATCAGATCGGGACACTGCCGCTTCGCAGTGACCGATGGCATCGCGGAGCGAACGCCGAACTGGCGCGCTTCATAGCTGGCGGCCGCGACGACGCCGCGTTCCGCGGAGCCTCCGACCGCGACCGGCTTGCCGCGAAGGTCCGGATTATCGCGCTGCTCCACCGACGCATAGAATGCATCCATGTCGATATGGATGATCTTGCGGACGGGCGAGGCTTCGCCGGTCACCGTGTCGGATTCGCTCATGCAAAGATGATACAATTGCGCGATGAGATGTGCGAGGTGATGGATGCTGCGTTTGCCGGCGTGCTCAATGCGGCCATCTGGCGTTTGAATTGAGACATTCAGTCTCAACCAGTTCAAAGCGCAATCTCAGGCTTGTGAGTGGCAAGCATGGTCACGCGACCTAATATGAGCGCACGGAGGACAGCCAATGCAATACAGCTCCGAGCTCATTCACACGATGCGTCAAGCGCTGGAGACCGTGATGGCGAGCGTACCGGCCCATCAATCGGTGTTCGGCCTGAAAGCGGCCGTGGCCGAATGCATCCTGAACGCCGCCGCACACGGCCAGACGTCATATGACGGACTGGTCTCGTCCGCCTCCGACCAGCTCCAGACGATTGTCGCGATGCTGACGTGAGCGCCGGCCTGAAAGGCCGCAAGGCTGGCGCACCCGACACGATTCGAACGTGTGACCTTTGCCTTCGGAGGGCAAGGGTGGGGAAATTACCCCTGCTTACCTGAAATCCCTTGGAATTGATGGTCCTCGGCTATAGGCTGAAATCAGCCTGATTTGGGGGCTACGGTCGTTTCCTCAGATTTCCCCCGTTTTCCGGCGCCTGCTTACCCGGTGCTTACCCGAGGGAAATTTGCCGAAGCTGACCAAGCGCGTCGTGGATGCCGCACATACCACCGGAAAAGACCTCGTTATTTGGGACAACGAGCTCCGGGGCTTTGGCTTGCGCGTGAAAAAGAGCGGGGCCAAGTCCTTCCTGGTGCAGTACCGGAACGCCAACAACCGTAGCCGGCGCCTCACCTTGGGGCGCTACGGCGTTCTGACCCCGGAGGAGGCTCGCCGAGACGCCAAGCTGGCCCTCGCGGATGTTGTGAGGGGTGCAGATCCCGTCGAGAGCAAGAAGCTGGCACGCGGCGCGATGACCGTCGAGGAACTATGCCGCGAGTACCTGGACAAGGCGCAGCGGGGCCTCATCCTCACGCGAAGGGGCGAGGTCAAAAGCAAGACCACCCTGTACAGCGATAAGGGCCGCATCGAGCGCCACATCATCAAGCTGGTCGGCAAGAAGACCGTGAAGGGCTTCACTTCCACGGACGCAAAGGGCTTCCAACGGGACATCATAGCGGGCAAATCAGCGGCCGACGTGAAGACCAAGACCCGAGGCCGGGCCATTGTGACCGGCGGGAGGGGAACAGCAGCCAGGACGATGGGGCTGCTGGGTGGCATCTTCAGTTACGCCGTCGACGAGGGCTATCGGCCCGACAATCCGGTGAGCGGCATTCGGCGTCCCAAAGATCAAACCAGAGAGTGGCGCCTAGATGACGCCGGCTATCGCCGGTTGGGTAAGTGCCTCGCCACCGCCGAGGCAAACGGCGAGCATTGGCAGCGCGTCCTCGCGAGCCGGACATCCGCCATGACTGGTTGCCGGTTGGACGAGGTGGAGGGATTGCTGAAGATCGAGGTGGACACCGCCGGGATGGCCCTTCGCCTCGGCGACAGCAAGACTGGCAAGAGCATCCGTCCTGTTGGACCCGTAGTTATTGCGGTCCTGAAAGACGCGATGGCCAAGTCTAAGTCGAAATATGTCTTTCCTGCCATAACGACCGACACGAAACATCATACCGGCTTGACGCGATGGCTGCAGAAGGTGTCGGCGAAGGACGTCCCGGGGATCACCAGCCATGGCTTGCGGCACTCGTTCAGCTCAACGGCCGAGGACTTGGGCTACACGATACCGACGATCAAGGCGCTCATCGGGCATTCCAAAAAAGGAAACGTGACGCTGGGCTATCTTCACAAAATCGACGCGGCGCTCCTGGCGGCTGCCGACCGCGTCGCCAAGCACATCGATGACGCCATGAACGGAAAGAAACAGAGCAAGGTCGTCCGGTTTCGGAAGGCCTGATCAATCGGCGCGGCTAGGGTAGCTCCCGAAAAGCTGGTCCGCACCAGCCTGCCGCGTCGTCCATATGCGGAGCACAAGCGGAAGTGCAATGGCGGACTTTGTCCCAAAGGGATTCTACGCCCTCGAAAGGGCTGTGTTGCTTATAGCGCGGGAGTTGGACGAGCGCCTCTGGGACCATGCCAAGATGACCCTCTCGGAGATTAATGCTTACGAGAGGCTGGGTGAAAGCTCGCATTTCAAGGATCTCCGGCGGACGCTGGAGGGCATCGAGCTAAGTCTTCGGGATCGTAAGACTGGCGAACTACCCGATAACACGATCGAAGAGCGCTTTAAGGCCTACCAGGAAAGCCAAAAGCTACTTCGAACAGCACTGAATGCAGGCGAACTTCAATCTGTGCTGCAGTTCGTCCGGACCGGGGAGCGATTCGACCAGCCTGCAGAGGCTTGGGCCCAAGAAAATGCTATGAGCTGGTTTGACGACGGTCTGACGTATGTCGAGACTGGCGGAACGCATCTGGTGCCCATTCCGCCGTTTGTTCCGGGAGCCCCGCTCGACGTGAACTTTCAAGAAGTCGAGAATGGTGTCTGGGCTTCGATCTTGATCAAGGAAGACTCCTTTTCGGACTGGTATTATTCGGCGTCTGGTCCGATGGCTGATGTTGAGGTCAGGGAGCGGGACAAGGGTGGCCGGCCGCTCGAGTACGATTGGGACGCAGTCAGGGAATACGCGCTCGGCTTGGTGAAGCAACATGGCCGACCAGGTCGCGGAAATAAGCGCCTGCCGAGCAAGAGTCAGCTTGCCGAGGCAGTCATGAACGAATGGGCCAAGAAGGGTGTTGATTTGGCCGAGCCAACCGTTCGCCGCTACATCACGGCGTGGTTGAGGGACCTTTGATCATAACCCCTGATCGGAGGTTATGATCAGTTTTGGACGGGTTCTGAGCGGCTTTCGGTCTCGCGACTATGCGAGAGGTTTCACGTCGACGAAGAGGATTCCCCTCGGTTGATGAGAGACCCGATGAAAGAAAACGCTGAAATCAACCCCGAACGCCTGCTGCGGCGCGCTCAAGCAGCGAAATATGTTGTCGAGACCTACAACGTCCCGTGCTCACCCAAGACGCTGGCAAAGCTTGCTTGCGTGAGTTCGGAAGGCCCGCCTTTTCGGCTCGCCGGTCGCTTCCCCTTATACCCAATCTCGGGACTCGACGCCTGGGCACAAGGAAAGATCGGCCCGTTAGTCCGATCGACCTCCGAAGTCCGGCGCGTTGCCTAACCCCTATCCCCCAAAACGAAAACCCGGCTGCACGATCCACATCTTGGCGGATCAGATCGTGCGCACCGGGCTCTTTAGGAGTCTTGAACTTGAAAACCTGTAGCAAACGACATCTCAAAACACAATCGGTTTCAGACCTGCCATTGTTTAGCTGGCGCATCGTCGTGGTGCGCCCGACCACGCTGGCTGGGAGCTTCGTCGCGCGTCGGTACCGCGTTCACCCGGCGGTCGCCGATTTGATCGCAAACCTCGCCGGCATCGGATCGGGGGTGGAGCAATGAGCAGGCTGACCATCTCCAAAACCGACGGGTCGCGCCAGACCTTCACCGGGCGCCAAGCATGGATGCTGCGTAGGCTGATCGACGCCGGGACGGCAGGTATCACCCTGCTCGACAATCCCGCTCCGCGCGGCTCGCACTACATCTACATGCTCAGGAAAGCGGGCTTGAATATCTCGACGACCAATGAGCCGCATGCGGGAGCATTTCCCGGAATGCATGGTCGCTATCGGCTCGAGACCTCCATCACCGTTGTTGCGGAGGTCGCATAGTGAACTTCCATCAACGTGCCCCCCTGACCGCGGACGAGCTGAGGCGGCGCGCCGAAGCTCTGTCGGCGAACGCCCGGGGCTCAGACCAATCTCAGAGCCGCCCGGGAGACAGTGCAACTGACACGGCCCATGGCGATGAGCGACAGTATGGCCCCACGGCCGCGAAAATATTGCGCGAGGTAAAGCGCAGCGTGGCGCTGGCGTCTCAGGAGGCCAAGTTCGCCGTGTTCACGGAAGCCGCCGCAACGCTGGCGGAAGCCGTGGCGAGCCAATGGGTACCCAAGAACGTGATGGTTGATCGTCTCTCAGAAATCGCCATCGCTCACGGATACTTTGGGCAAGATCGGCGCGAGGTGGAAGAGCTGATCGGCCGATACGCCGAACGGACCTCGGCCCAGAAGCAGAAGCCCGATCAAACGGCGTCTGGTGCCAAGCCGGCAAAGCGCAGGTTGATTGCGCATCGTGCCAGCGACCTCGAACCGGAGAAGCTTGTCTGGGTCTGGCCTGGTCGCATCCCGGAAGGCAAGCTCGTCCTGTTGGGTGGTCCGCCCGGTTTGGGCAAGAGCCAACTGACCGCGTTCATGTCGGCTACCGTCTCGAACGGTGGCCACTGGCCGTGTGGTGAGGGCTCGACGCTCCCGGGCGATGTCATCTTCATGTCTGCGGAAGACGGCGTACAGGACACCATCATCCCGCGCCTCATGGCGGCGGGAGCCGATCGCGAGCGCGTTCACATCGTGTCGTCCGCGACAAAGCCGGACGGGACCGGTCGGAAGACGTTCAGCCTGAAGACGGACGTCGATCTCCTGGAAGAGATGGCGAGGAAAATCGGCACTGTCAGGCTGATCATCGTCGATCCCATCTCGGCTTACATGGGCGGCAGCGACGGCAACGGGAACGTGGAGACCCGGGAAGTCCTGGAGCCGTTAGCCGACATGGCTAACCGTCTGCGCATCGCCGTGGTGGCCGTGACGCACCTCAACAAGGGTGGCGGTGGCGGTAACCAGAGCGCTTTGAACCGGTTTGCCGGGTCGATCGCGTTCGTGGCTGCGGCCCGAGCTGCGTTCGCCGTGATTGAGGATCCGGAGGACGACGAGCGGCGGTTCTTGCTCCAGGCCAAGAATAACCTCGGCAAGAAGTGCAAGGGGTTGGCCTTCCGGCTCGAGCAGCGCCTGGTTGGCGACGACGTCATGTCATCGAACGTCATGTTTGAGGGCGACCACGTCAGCGAGTCGATCGACGAAGCGCTGTCTGCTTCGGAGAACCGCGGAGCCAAGAAGGGGCAGTCGGGCGGCGGCAAGGACGACGTCATGCAGTTCCTGAGGGACATCCTCTCGGCCGGTCCGGTGGACGTTCTGGAGGTCGAGCGTCAGGCGCGGGCGGCGGCATTGCTTGAGGATGACAAGCGGCTGAGCAAGAGCAAGGCCTTCCGCGATGCCCGGACCGAGCTGGGAATCAAGTCCACCAGAGATGGATTTGGCCCCGGTTCTCGGTACGTGTTGGAGTTGCCGGACGCACCATGGGCGCCCAAAAACCCCATGGGCGCCCCCTCCCAAACACGGGCGCCTATGGATGATTTGGGCGCCCATGGAGAGGCTGGAGGTCCGCAATGACAGGCCCCAGATCTCGCCTGGAGGATCGGAGAGCCCATTGGCTCTTCCGGTTCGAATGCGATGGGCAGTCCTACACCGGCGGCATCGGCCGGTTCGAGGACGGCCGTATCGCGGAAGTCTTCATCAACGGGACGAAGGTCGGCACGGCCGCCGAGACCAACGCTCAGGACGCGGCAATCGTCGCGTCCTTGGCCCTCCAGCATGGCTGCCCGGTCGAGACCATCCAGCACGCCTTGGCACGGGCGGGCGGTTCGGCGGGCCCGCTGGCAACGCTGCTTAGGACGGTGGAAAAATGAAACCGCCAGAGCATTCTCATCTGAAGATCCTGATGCCGTACGACCCTCGGGAAGGCATAAGCCTCGCAGCGGCGGCCAGGAGAGCGGGAAAATCTGAGACGACCATCCGAAATTGGTGCCCCCAGCACGGTCTTGGCCGTCGTGTTGGTGGCGGCGTATGGGTCGTCAGCCAAGTTGCTCTGGCGATGTTCCTGGATGGCGATATGGCGGCTCTCGCAGCGTATCATTCTGGGGACCACTCAAGCTCGGAAGTTACTCAGTATTTTGAACGGTTCGGCCTGCCTGCGCCAAAATCTTCCGCAAGCCGGGGCGGAGCGGACCTACGCAGGCAGATCCGCGAGGACCGCTTGTGACCCTCAGCAAACCTGGCCCCGATCGTTTGGCTCTCTCCGCGTTCAAAGTTCGGTGCTAAGACCGTCCTGTTTCCCAGCGCGATGCCGTAGCGGGTCATGTAGGTTCCTAAAGCGCCCGACCAGAAGATGGGTGGCGATTCGCATACCACTCTCTCGTAAGCGGCCATCGCCTCTTATATTGTTTGGGGGAGCTAGGAGGAAATATGTCAGAACGGCGAGAGCTCTATCGGAGCCCGAATGGCGACGCATGGTTCATCGCTCGCGAACCGGCAAGCGGACATGCTTTCATCATCCACCAGCCCAATGCGCCCTCTGGTGGCCGCCTATCTCACATCGAGTTGGGTGAGTTCTTGCGCCACGGAAGTGGGCCCGAACAGCAAGCATTGTTGCGATTGATCGGAACGCTGGTCGAGGTACCGCCTTTTGCGTAACACGGCTCGCGCTCTCAGGAAATTTTCGCGATCGATCAACCGCTGGACGTCACAGGAGGTACGAAAGCTGATCTTCCGTAACGACGCGCTCGATCTTCTCGGACTTGCACTTGATGCGGTACCTTACCCGTCCATCGGACTCGATGGGCATTTGCTGTACGATGGTGTAAATCGCGGGCTGTTCAGTTCCGGCCCGTCCTTGTGGGACTTGGGGTTGATGGCGAACGTCTTCATTGAGCTTATACGCATAGGACATGTGTATACCTCACGGTTGGGGCGGCTCCAGCGGGGCTGGAATGCATCCTGTTGCTTCCGGATCCTGACGCGCTCGCGTACGGACCATTTTGCCTTGGCGGTTCGTTAATCCTCGAGTATGGATTTTGTAGCGTCGAATATCTGTTCCGCTGTGCCCTTGATTGTACCCTTCGCCCACGCCTGAAACACGGCGACGTAGGCGCTCCTGTAAGCCTCTTCATCCGCAGAAAAGTAGACTTCGTCTGTAGCGGTATCCAAGACGAGCGCTCCTATATCGATGCAGATTTCCTCGACTAAGACCAGCCGCTCTTCCTGCTCGGCCAGATGCCGCTTTACAATGCTCATTTGATCTCCTGCTTTGCTCTTAACCTACCACGTTTGTCCAATTGCACGGCCGCCCAATGCACCCACGAATGGTTTCTTGAAGAGTTTGAACAGGTCGCATCGGTCGAGCCAGCGAACATAAACGGGAAAGGCATCCCTGGCAGCGGGGGGTAACTCCCGCAGTCCGCATGCACCGCTCGTGGTTTAGCTCTTCGAACAGCCTTTGCTGTCTCTCGCCAGGGATCGAACTACGTGTCAGCGGTCCAGCGATCTGAGGCTGCCGCTAGTACCAACGTCACGCTTGAGTTGGCTTGGCGAACGCAGTCCAGACAAAATTGGCGGCTCTTCTCTCGGTAACTACGTGTGATAATTTTGACGCGAAGCCACTGACGAGCTTACTTGGGTATCGCTTTGACTGGATTCCGTCAAAAACCCCGCTCCCAATGATTTGGGAACGGGGCATGACCACAAGCTCTGCCAGTACATCCGTGGCGAGAGCGACAGGTCTGTCGTGCTCTTACTTAAGCAGCAGCACGAAGATTTTCAGCGGCGGACTTGCCCGTACGACGGTCTGCGACGACGTCATAAGACAGCGTCTGACCTTCGCTGAGAGTATCCATACCGGCGCGTTCGACCGCGCTGATATGAACAAAAACGTCGCTGCTGCCGTTTGACGGCTGGATAAAGCCGAAGCCCTTTTGGCTGTTAAACCACTTCACTGTGCCTGTGTTCATCAGGTCGTCCCTTTCGTATACGCGCAGGATCCGGCACGCGGAGTTGCGGCCAGCGTTCCGGTTAGTCGATGTTGGAGAATGTCTGAAACGTGCGCGCCGTCAGGAGCTGAGGCGAAAGCGGAACAGTTGTTCGGCCAGTATCGATATTCGAAACAATACACCAGCAGTTGAGAGACTTCAATAAGAAAGCCACCGGTGCTTCTCATCACGGGTGGTGGTTTGTTCCGAACCTGGTGATTGATTGGGAACGACCGTCTGCAAAAAGGACCAGGCGTCGGCCGGGCTGGCGGCTCGAAATGATCCCGCGCCCTTCACTTTTTGCGCACTTTCCTGCATAGTTCGGCATGGCAAAAGTAAAAGTGAGTTTCAAACCAGTCCGTAACTCTGAAGGAGACTGGGCTATCATCGCCGAATACCCAGGCGCAGAACCCCGGCAAATCACGGGCTTCGCAAGCAAGACCGAAATTGACGATTGGATGAATGGAGAGCGTCGGATCGCGTGGCTCCGATCCCAGGGTTACGCGAAGTGACTTGATGACTCCTTCTTCCAACTATCTTTGCAGGGCGATACGGCCCTGATCAATGAGTGCAAGGATCTAGTAATGACCGAACGGAAACGCTCCGCCCAGCAGCAGGTAGCCGACGAGGCGGACCGCAAAGCGCAAAACCCAAACGGAGCGCGGCAAACGATTGCGGACAGTCAGGCCGATCCAGAGTTCCAAGAAAACCACAGACGTCTCAGAGCGGAGCGGTTAGCGCGAGAGGTCGAGGACAAGGCCGGCAGGTGATGCGTCTTGAAGGTCCATTCAGGGATGTTCTTCCCCTTGGTGCTCGATCAGCGTTTATCCGCCGTTTGTCTGTCGGCTTTCTTCTCGAGCTCATCGATTCTGTCGAGTGCGCTGCTTAAGAGCTCGCCCAACACCAGCAGTGTTGAGTAGAGCTGTTGCGACATACCGGGTGTTGCCGCATGTATCACTCGCTTTATTTCCTCTCGCATTGCCATGGTTGTTCTCGCAGTGCCTTCGTGATCGGAGCTAAGACAGACTCGCGGCCCTGGAACTCAGGTGCAAGTCGATGTTATTTGCGGCGATCCTGCTCAATCCGGTTGGCAGCCGCGAGCTTTCCCTCAATGTACTGCTTTAGATCACCGACCTCTTTCTCGATGGCCTCTCGCGTGATGTTTTGATTCTTGGCCCCGTCAACGAGGCGCTCAACCAATACATCCACGCTTTGTGAAGCGCCGGGTGTCCCGTATTGCTCCGCAGCGTGAACGCTATTCTGGACCCAAAAATCAATGTACTCGCGCGTCTTCGTTAGCATGTGAAGTCTCTGCTAGTACCCAATTGAGCTTCACTGTGGAAAGTAACCACATGCAGAGTTGGGAGCAAGGCGGACACCCTACACAGCTGTTCCAGGCTATTCCCAGCCTCAGCGGCCTAGTTCGATTTTCGCAGTGGCCTGCTTCGCCTTTTGGGCGCATAAATGGGCATGCTCGATTCTCATAACCGATCCTGTCGGTGTGGCGCGGTCTATAGCCGAACCGAGGCGATGGCCCCGAGTCGGCAGATCGCCAGCTTCGAGTGCTCGGTCTGCGGCGCGACCATAGAATCTTGGAACACCGCTTGGGTGCCCACCTATAGGTTGATTGCCGGCCCCGTCCGACTGCCCCCAACTAACAACTAGCAACTAGGGACACGCTGCGGCATTAGCCGGTGATGGCAGAGTCGTTCGGCAATTCGTTCACTCTCGTTGAGGTGACCTCAGACGACGCGGCGCGGCCGACGAGGCAGATGTGGTTAGCCTTGGCCAAGCCCAATCAGGCGTTGACGCTGGTCCTAGCGGCTCTCCCTGAAGGCTGGACGGCGGAAGTTGTACCAGCGGTTCTCACTGAGAAGCAGCAAAGGATGTTCGAGGAACTCAAGCTCGAACCCGGCGACGTTTACAGGATCGATGCGGAGTAAGACCGCCCAGAAGGACGGCGTCTTTCTCGCGGGCGACGTCTGACATTGGGCCCTTCGGCGACATCATGGCAGCCGCGAGATACGTTAAGTTAATGACCGGACCACTACAACCGCAAAGTTCGCAGCCTCCACTAAGCGCGCGATACCCGCAGCCTTGAAATGGCGTCGCTGATACATCCCTCGTACTGAAAGTCTCATGCAGCCTGCATGAGGAAGAGAGATGGACGTTTCCTTTAAGTTCGAGCATTTGGTGCAATTTCGTGCGCCGGCTGGTCTGTCGGAAGCGATCGACGCCGCGGCCCGGCGAAAGTGCCAATCGAAATCCGAATACCTTCGCCAATCCGTGCTCGTACGGCTGGAAGCGGACGGCGTAGATCCGCAGCAATTCGCTGGAGCGGCCTGAATGGCGCGCTTCTTCTTCAAAGCAACCTCGGCGGCGTTATCGTGTTTCGCTATTCTGATGGGGTCGGCTTTTGCCGCCGGCACGATCCCACTCTCGATGACGCAGCAGTTCGATGCGCTGGGGAAACCCCTGAGCGGCGGGCGGCTCTTCTTGATCCAGGCCGGCACGGTCGGGGCCCCGCAAAATTGCTTCCAAGATTCCGGGCTCACAATCCCTTGGCCTAACCCGATTACATTGGATTCCGCCGGCCGGGTCCCACAGCTGTTCTGCGCTGATGGGTCAATCAAAGTCAGACTGACGGACAAAAATGGCGTTCAGCAGCTCGTCGCCGACAACGTGTTGGTCATCGGGCCTTCCTCGGGCGGAGGTGGTGGAGGCAGCGTCGATCAAACCAGCCTACTGCAAACAGGCCAGATCATCGACATGTACGCGACTGGCATCGTGTCTGGATTCGTTCGCTGCAATGGCAGAACCATTGGCGCTTCAACATCGGGTGCGACCGAACGCGCTAATACCGATACGCAAGCCCTGTTCAACTTCCTTTGGCAGCAGGATCCAAATCTTGCGGTCTCGGGTGGGCGTGGAGCGAGTTCGGCCGCAGACTTCGCTGCGAACAAAACGCTGACGTTGCCCGATTGCCGAGCGCGTGTGCGCGCTGGACTTGGCGATATGGGCAATCTCGATAGTGGCCGGCTGACGGCAACTTACTTCGGTGCCAACCCGGGCACACTAGGCGCAGCTGGCGGCGCTGAAAACCAGACGCTGACCATCGCCCAAATGCCTTCGCACTTTCATTCGGCCAGCATTTACGATCCAGGCCATACGCATGGTCACAACATTACTGGCGTCAGTTCGAGCACAACGGGCGGCGGCAGCTTCACCATCTCTGGCTACGGTACTGCAACAATCAGCGCTGCGGTGACAGGAGTACGTGTGAACAGCTCCAACGGCCTGGACACTACCTACAGCACTGGTGGCGGCGGCGCTCATCCTATCGTCCAGCCTACTCTCTTGGTCACCGCTTACATTCGGCTATAAGAGGAGCCTCGAATGATCGTAATCACCGCTAACGAAAAAGACGGCCAGAAATTCGTCGTTTGCTTCCAGGGTAAAACAATGGAGGGCGACAAGCTCGTTTGGGTCGATAAGGAAGTGAACCTCGAAAGTAGCCAATCTCAGGCTTATGGCATCGATGAGAATTTCAGATTGATCGTCGAAGCTCCTGCATCAGAGCCGCCCATTAATGCCGGGAACTGAAAAAACAGCTGAGAAACAGCGGGGGCGGCCTTTTCAAAAGGGGCAGTCCGGAAACCCCAGCGGTCGTCCAAAGGGCGCTCGCAATGTCACCACGTTGGCAATGGAAGCCCTCTTGGATGGGCAGGCCGAGGCCTTAACACAGAAGGCAATCGACCTAGCCCTTACAGGCGACATGGGCGCCCTCCGATTGTGCCTTGATCGCATCATGCCGGCGCGGAAGGATCGTCCCGTCAGTTTTGAACTTCCATCGATCAACAGCGCCCAGGATGCGGCCAACGTCTCGTCTGCTGTCCTTGCCGCGGTCGCATCTGGCGACCTCACACCCTCCGATGCCGGCGAGATCAGTAAACTGATTGATACATGGGTGAAGGCTTTCGAGACCGCCGAACTCGCTGAGCGGCTGGAGAGGTTAGAAAGAATGACGCATCAATGAGCCTCAAAACCCGCCTTGCGAAGCTCGAGCACCACCAAAAGCCGAAGGGCGGCTATGTCGTACGCATCGGCCGGCCGCCGACACCGGATGAAGTAGCGTCGATCATGCGGGCGAGGGCAGAAGGACGACGGCACGCGATCCTGCCGCACCACTGCGACACCGTTGACGAATGGCTTGCCCGATACGGTCGGGAGACGTTGCAATGACAGGGCGTGGTCTGGAATCCCGCATCGTCAAGCTGGAAAGCCTCCGAACCCGGCCGAACGAAATGCTAGTGGTGTGGCGTCGACCAGATGGCGACGTGTTCGAAACAATGAAGGGCGTTACGTTCGCCCATGGCGATAAGGTGATCTGCGCGGAATGGTTCGAGGACAGCCCCTTGCCAGAACCCCGCTGGCACAGCGACCGGTTCAGCCAGGCTATGACGGCCGTCGAATACGAACAGATCAACCGGACTATAGACCGCCTTGCCGAGGGTCCGGAGGCGGATCGCACCGGGAGGGGCTTTTCACCCTTCCAGTCTTTTACAGAGGCGCGCATGAAGGAAATGAGCGACGCCGAATTGATCCACGCTCTGCTCGGAGTGCCGACATGAAGACTAGCCTTGCCCGCCGGCTGGAACTGTTGGAGGCCCGCCAAGGCCGCGGCGTGAGGCGCATGCATTTTATCACCGCGACCGACCAGGCCGACGCAGATAGGCAAATGGCTGAGCTTGTCGCAGCCGGCAAGGTGCAAGCCCGTGACGGCTTCCTATGTCTCACTGGTAAAGTGATGCACCGATGAACGGCATCGAAGCGCGCATTGTCAGCCTGGAGGAACGCGCAACCAGCAAAAGCCGGCCGCAACTGTCTAGTGCGCGGCGGAAGGAATTGACCGATCGAGCTGTGCTCCACGGGGACCAAGGGGCGCTGCGAGAGCTTGACCGCTGCCGGAGCATTGAGCGGCGGCCCACGGGGAGTGCAGAGCAGCGGGCAGCGGCCATTGACGCCGCCATGAGGGCCGATCGATGACCCTGAAATCTCGTGTGGTTCGTCTTGAGAGCGTGCTGCAGGCGGCGGCTTTTCCCAGTGTCGTGTTCTCATCGGTTTATTTGGAAACGGAGCCGACGCTAGACGAATTGAAAGCCTTGATCGCAGAGGGCAAAGCCGAGATCGGCGCCGGGAGCCATTGCATCTATCATCACGGCGATGAACGCGAGCTGACTTGCGAGGAGTGGATGGCACAATTTGCGCCTATGCAGCGAGTCGCGGCCTTTTCGCTACGCCGTTACTGCCTTGATGATTTTCCCAACGAACTCGCCTGAGGACACGCCTCCTTTAGATAGGCCGCCACAACCTCTGCCATTCCCAAGGCGTGCAGGGCGGGCCTACCGGCGGCGTAGTTCATGACGTTTATCGTCAGTTGTCCCGCTTTCATGCGAAGTGTTCTTCCGAGACATATGTTGATACTCGGCGTTTGAGCCAAAGCATCGACCACACCGGCAATATACATGCTCTGGTCGGCTGGAGGCGAAGACGCGATATCAGAGTACTTGAAATATTGTGCATTCGCTGACGACGACAATAGCACCAAGATCAATGGGAGGCCTTTCACCAACGGGGTCTCCTTGCGCTCCTGGGCGCAGCCAAAGCCACCGCCCTTCAAAAGTAGGTATTGGACGAATGGTAAACTTCGTGGTTGTATATCGTAGAACGAGAGAGCACGGGAGGGGGAAATGACTAAGTGGATCTTGGCGGCCAGTATACTGACGCTCACCAACAGCGCCTCGTATGCCCAATATCTCGGGACAGGTTCGAACCCGAGCAGCCACAGCGTCTCAGGCCACACGCGCAGCAATGGGACGTATGTGCAGCCCTATACCGCCACAAACCCGAATAGCACCCAACGCGACAATTACGGCACCAGTGGCAACTACAATCCGAACAACGGGACCTTCGGCACCCGCACGCCACGGTACTGAGGGACGCTCCGATGGCAAAATCAACGCGCAACACAGGCAAGCCCTGGACCGCTCAGGATGTGAAGCAGCTTAAGCAGCTTGCGAAGGAAAATACTCCGACGCGGGTGATCGGCCTTAAGCTTGGGCGCACTGAAGCTGCCGTGTACGGCAAGGCCTCCTCTGAGGGAGTGTCCCTGAGTCCTACAAACCAGAGCCCGTACAACCGGCGAAAGGACTGAGATGCCTGCCTATCGCCTGGCGCTTGCCGCCGCGGCAATATATTCAATTGGTGCAGGCAGTCAGATATTGGCGCAGGATGCGGCAACCGTCGCCCGGCTTACAGACGTCAGCCAACGCTACAACGAATGCGCCTATTCGTCGGCTATCAGTCAATTGAAGTCCCTAAACGGCGACATCAACCGAGCGGCGGAACAAGGCTTTGCGTCTTGCAGCTTAGAGCGTGACCTGCTGGTCTCGTCCATGAAGGAGGTAGGCGTTCCACCTCCGTTGATCGATCGCACGATTCTCGAAAAGCAAACTGGCATCAAGCGCGAGTTGCGAAAAATGGTCGAAGAAGTCCTTTTGAAGAACTAGAGGGCCGCCCATGAACAAGTTCATCCGGATCGCCTCGACCTTAGTCTGTGAGACCCATAGTCTTCTCCTACTTGGATACGCACGAGCATGCCCGATCAACCGCAAGAGCCGCCCTTTGAGCAGGTCAAATGGGCTCATGAGCAGCAGATCGAGGAGCGTAAATGGTCGCATGAGCTGAAGCGGGATGACGCTAAACGAGCTCACGACGCCAATCAGGATTTCAGGACTGAGATAAATAAAGAGACCGTTTCGGCATCGAACCTCACGCTCCGCACGCTCGTGCTCATAAACGGCGGTGCTGCAATTGGGGTGCTCACCTTCCTTGGCGGGGTAGCGTCAAAAACTTCCGTTGACTTCGCCCGGGTCGGCGATGTCGCTTCAACGATCAAGTGGTTTGCGTTCGGCGTCGCCTTGGCAGTTGCTGGGATGGCGCTTGCCTATCTGACGCACTATGCCAATGGGGAGAACGCTAGTTCGATGATGCGTACCTGGGAGCATCCCTACGTTATAGACACCCCGAAATCGAGAATTTGGCGCCGCGTAAATCTCATTCTTCACGCCGCTGCAATCTTGGCTGCAATCACTTCTTTGGTCCTGTTCCTCGTTGGAATGTTCAGCACGAGTGATGCAGTAACTCATATGTTTCTGAAGTAAGCCTCGACAGCACCACGACAAGGTAACGCGCCAAATCCTTTCCCGAGGCATTCTTAGCCGCATCGAGATTATCCAGCGCGACTTGTGCATCGTCGTGAAACTGGAGGGCGCGAAAGTATCGGCGGTTGGCCACCGCGTTGTAACGGGCGGAATTGCGCTGATCTAGGGCCTTTTGGGCTTCCGAGCGAATGTAGGCCGCCTCGTCGGGAGGAACCATTTCCACAAAATCCCGCAGGGCCACGACATTTTTGCGGATCGCCTCGACGCGCTGCGAGGTATGAGTCTGATCTCGGCATTTAGGATCCCCGATCATCTGCGCAAAACCGGCTTCACAGCTCAGGCAGAGTACGCCCGTGACGGCAAGCAGCCGGTAAATGATCAGGGTGACTCCAGAGCTGCGTAACATCGCCATTTTCCTTAGTCTTTCACTTCACCGGCAACGTCACAAAGCCGCCGGGCGCTTCTTCGTTAACTGCTCGTTAGACCGACATCCACTTCCTTATAGTATGAGCATTGCCTGGCATCCGTCTGGATGTCTTCAAAGCCTGTTTGAGGTCTCACCCTGAGAGACGACACCTGTCGGGAACAAACCCCGCAGGTGAAGCCTTGCGCTCCGCTTTCCCTTGCTCCGTCGTGAGCCTGGTGGACGCCGCTCCTAAAATGAAGGTACGATTCGTATGCGAGCGCTAGTCAACCTCGAATGGAAATAGGGGGCGCGACTCTTGCGCAACCCCAAAAAAGCGTTCGATCAACGGTTGGTTTTCTGACGCGGATCTAGTGTACGCGAAACGCCTCGCTTGGCTAACGACCTTCTTGTTTACCTCCCCGACAACCCTCGTTTGATCGGCCAACATTAGTCTCTGAAACACATGATCGGTGTTGGCAGCAACGAAGAGCTTTCTTGGGCTGATAGGAAGAGAAATAAAGCCGTCAGGGTCCTTTATTCTCCAATAGTGAGCCGGTCGATCGGATGTAAGAAACTCGTGCCTTGATTTTGGCAGGTCGAAAACCTTCCACTTCATGCCGTTGATATGCGTGCCGACCTCGACGACCTCAATGGCCCGCATGATCATGTTGATTGTGATCTTGTGCACAATGTTCGGATCGCGGCGCTTCAAGAACGCGTCAAAACTCTCTGGATCGCCGGGCTTTCGCAGCCTCTCGTATTCAACCTGAGACGGAGGATAGCTCCGTCCCCATAGCCGCGGGATTGCGCGCCGAAGCTCTTCCATGGCGTCTGGGTGTCGAACCTTTAAGCTGAGGAGGAAGCGAGACCATCCGCTTCGGGCTTCGGCGGTCCAAGGGGAAGGATCTCGCATCAGAAATCGATGAAGCGCCTTTGCTCCCTCGTCGTCGACGATCTGAAAGAATTTGCTCTCTAGGTGCTGATCGAAGCCTTCGGGCCCCAACTCAGGAAATGCATAAAGATCACGTTGAAAGCCAGTCGCTATGGCACTGACCAGCTTCCGAACTATTCGATCACCGTAAACCTTCTTATGCTCATAGAGCTGCCCCACACCGTCGTGCCACTGTCGAAGGTAGAAGACCGGAATGAAATGATGGTTTCTTGGCAGTCCCACCTCTGTTGCCGACCTTTCCATAACGACGAGGTCGGTCTTCGCCTCCCTGCGCTTCCGGACATTCAAGCCGGCTCTTTGGCCTGTCCATTTGGGGAGATGAACGAACGGATGCTTGCATTTATGGACGCTGACGGGCGTCGCGATGCACCCACATTGGATAAGGCGACACGCGATGAAATCTATTACCGGCTTCCTGTTGCGAAGGCCGTGGTCGTGAGCCTACTGCAATGCGTGATTAGTGTGCTCTGACCTACTTTTCTTGGCATCACAGAATCTGCGTGTGAAAGCGCGAGCACACTGGCATCAAGCGCGAGTACCATCAGATCTACGTCACTCAAGGGGACATTGACACTGGGTTGCGGACGTTCGAGCAATTCGGGTTAGTGCTGCGCGTCCGCGTCGTCGGAGCACGCGGACGGCCTGCCGCCGTTTTTCACACAGACTCGGTACTTCCACGGTTCGACGAAACTGCCGGCCCACATGCCACGGTTGGCCTTCTTTGCTCCGCGCTGGGCGTCCTCATACTTGCCTTTTGAGTACAGCGGCCAGTCGAGCGCATGGCCATTAGTGACCAACCGATGCCCAATGTCAGGTCCCGGCATCCCGAGCTGGCACGTTGCCACGGTCCGGCCGAATTGATCTCTATCAACGGGGGTGCATTGGACGGGCCTCTTGATGGCCCATAAAAGTCCGGCCAGTGCCGTCGCGGCGGCGCGTCCGCACTGATAGAGGTTACTGTCGTCGTTCCTGCAAAGCTGGGTGCTCTCGGGAGCGTCGATCCCCCAAAGCCTGACGCGGGTACCGTGGATCTCGATCGTATCGCCATCAATCACGCTGGCTTGCCCGACCAAGTCGTCTGCACGGACCGGAAGAGCCGGTAGAACGGAAATAGCCAGCGCGAGCCCGAAAATTCGATTTATTTTGATTTTTGAGATGATTTTCTGGCCTATGAAAACAGGGGCATCGGACTTTTCGGCACGAAAAAATTCGCCCTTTTATGGGATGTGCAAGTTCGAACGATTTTCCCATCCGCACGGGCTGCAAAAGGCTCTTTTGGCGCTCGCAAGTAGGCGGGCTGGGGCCCCAAGAGGGGTGGGGTACTTTCGAATAAAGAATCACCGCTTCCGCTTCTTCATCCTCACGCCGGCACCACCACCATTCTCGGGAATGAACTCGACGCCCGCTCTTTCGAGAGCTTTGGCTATCGCATCTATGGTCTCGTCTGCGACCCTGATCGGACCGCCGGCTTCTGCGCGTTTCAATGTCGGCACCGATACGCCCGCAGCTTCAGCGACCTCGGGCTGAGATAGGCCGGTCAGGGCACGCGCCGCTCTAAGTTGAGAAAAATCCACCAAGCCTATTGATCCTTTTAGATCATCGTGTATGATCCTTTTGTATCAAGACTGATTTCTGAAAGCAACCCAGATGAGCAAGAACACTCTCCCGGTGAACGGCGGAGCTATGCCCGCACCCTTCCTCGCCGATCAGCAGACCGCGCAGTTCAACCTCAACTCGGCCATGGCCCGCCGTGAAGCTTTGGTTAGCAGCAAGCCGCGCTCTTCGGCCAACGCGCGCCGCTCCAAGCTCATGACCGAGGCCCATGCCCGAGCGAAGTCGGACTATGCCGACGAACTCGCATGCCGCGGGCGCGCCCACCACGTCAATCGTCCCTACAGCTATTACCTCGGCCTCCAGATGCGCAGCGGCTTCGCTGAGGCCCGCGTTGCGCGCTCTGGCATGGCACCGGCCTTCGAACTCCTGGCGCAGCGTTGGGCATAGGGGGAGGCGCACATGCTGGCACCATCCAACAAAGCCGCTCTCGTCAAGGTCCCAGCCCGTCACCTTTTGCGGGGTGATGTCACCGGCTCTGGAGAAGTTGTGCTTAGCGTCAGCGTTGGCGCCAAGACGCCGCGCGGCATGGTCGACGTTCTCTTGCAGAAGGGCGAGCGAAAGCGCGCTGCCATTTGGAACGCGCGGACGATCATCGGCGTGCGCCGTGGCGGTCAGGCTCCAGTCGAAGTCGCGGCGCCCGAGGCGGAAATTCCGCTCTCGGATCGGTTGCCCACGTTCCATGAACTCGCCTCGTTTGACGCCGCCAAGGCATGGGGCAGCTTGTCACCTGAACAGCAACGCGAAATTGGCGTGCTCGCTCTTCGCTTCGGTACGATTGGCCAGTGCGAGGGCTATTTCCATGAGACCATTGAAGGCGCCCGTAACGGTTTCTCCTCAAGCCATCGGGCGCCCCGAGTTCAGGCAACGGCGGTTTGGCCGCGCCTGCACATCGATCTGATCGAAAGCGCAGCACAGGCGGCATTCGAAGCTCTCTGTGAGCACTTCGATCCTCTGTGGCCCCAGCTGTTCGGCTGGCAAGCGAGGAAGGAGGTGAAGCAGCCGTAGGCTTGCCTGTCGCAGACCGAGCACGGGCGGTGCCCGGTCAATCTATCAATCCCAAGATTACGAGAACAACATGAGCAACGCGGTAGCTAATGGCGCCATAGGCGCCGGACTATTTTCAACGTCTTCCCGGAAACAGGAAAGCGGGCCAAGCGCATGTCAGGTCGGACAAGCGAGGCCAGAACTAACTGCCTGCTCAGACATTCCTGAGCCCAGGGCACAGCTCAGCAGGAGGTCAGTCATGAACATGTTAGTCGGCGCCGCTCTCGCAGGGAAGGCAATCCCGCAGGAAACCATCGCAGCCGAGCCGATGGTAGATCCCATATTCGCAGCCATTGAGGCGCACAAAGCCGCGCGAGCAACGTGGATCGGTTGGGTCGACCGCCACATGGCTCTTGAGGCGGAGTTGCCCAAGGACAAGCGCAAGTCTAGCGTCAACGTCTGGGACAATGAAATTGTATCGAGCGATGACCCACGATGGATTGAAGCCGAGCGCGAACTGAGCCGCGCCTCAGATGCCGAAGAAGAGGCCGCGTGCGACCTTGTGAATGTCCGGCCAACCACAATGGCTGGCCTGCTGGCCCTCCTCAATCATGCGCTGGTTTACGATACCGATGGCCAGGGCTGGCCGCAGGACTTGTTCAGCGATGACGGCAAACGGACGCGCTCGTGGCAGACGTTTCTCCTCGAGAACATCACCGTTGCCCTGACGATGGGGCTCGATGAGCCTTCTTTCTCGTAAGCGGGTCGCGCGTCCAAGCTGGCGGCCCCAGCGGACCTCAAGCCGAACTTTCAATTGCCAGGAATCAAATGAACGGGAGTGCGACCATGAACATGATGCTGAAGAGCGTAGATTTGGCCAGCTCAACGCCGATAGCCGAGGATCGACGCCGGCCGATCAGCCCGCTCGATCTCGAGAACGACCTCTCAGAAATCGCGCAAATGGCGCGCATTGCGTCCCTGACGGTGTTCGAAGTCGTCGGAGATACGGAATTTAGCCGCAGCGGTGAGGACGGCCAAGTATTCGAGGTCATCCAACACGACCTAACTCCGGATGGTGTTGCGCGGGCCCTGTTCGCCGTTGAGCACGTAGTTGATATGATCAGGGCTCTCCAAAAGAAGCTCAATCTCGACTGACACGGTCCTTTCGGGGGCAAGGGCCCGCCGGTTCACCCCGGCGGGCCCCGGTCGGTTTCAGCGCGCGGCTTGTCCGCAGGCGAAGAAGCGAGCGAACGTAGCACTTGTTCAGCTTGCTCCTTGGTCAAAGTGGCTGCCCAGGCGGTCCCTATCAGTGCTGGGCCCTTGCGTTCTCGATCGTAGACCATCCAACCCTTGCCTCCCCTTCGAACGAAGAATCGGCTGGGCGACGGTATTTCGTCAGGCAATTGAAGTTGCTCCCGATGTGCTCTGCACCTAAGGAGCGTATCAACTTCATTCGCGCGTGTCGGGAAAATATTGCAACGCAACCAAGATCCCCGGTCACGATTGAGTGCGAAGTAGTGGCTCGAGGCCCACAAAAACGGCCCCAGCTCCGCGGGGCAGGGTGTCGGAGCTGGGGCCTGCCGGGGTGCCCTAAGGGAAGGGCGTCGGGAAAACTAGGCAGTCTGCCAGGCGTTCCCGGCCCTGCCTCAGGTCACCGGTCCTTGTCGGGTTTGCCGTTGGGGCTGCCGTCCCCGCCGCCATTGCCCCAGCCATTGTTGCCACGAGGGCCATGCTTCAAGCCGCCGCCGGAATGGGCGATGGCTGTGCTGGTCAGAGAAGTCGAAAGCAAGGCTGTGATCACAGGTGGGGTCACCACCGCGAACTTTCCGCAGTTCTTTAGGAATTCGCGCCGATCATCATCTTCTTGTTCTGGCATCGCCACCCTCCACCATGGATTAAATTATTTAATCCGATATTTAATAATTAAACAAGATAATAGTTCCACGAAGTGTGACTGAGCGGCGCCCGGTCGTTGGGGTCCTCGTTTTCCTGCAATATTTTCATGGGGGTAGGGACTGACCGCCGGGATCCTAAGTGTCCGAAGTTAGCTGGGCGAGTGTCCTAAATTCGATAGTGACGCAAATTTGGATCGGCTCTAAAATCGTTCTCGCTTCGGAACGAGGCGGTGTTTTGGAGCCAGACCATGCGCGAGTATCGGGCCTATTTGATCGGTGCCAATGGGCACATAGAACAACGGGTTGACCTTGAAGTGCCAGATGAGACGGCAGCAAGGGAGAGAGCCAAACAGCTTGTGGACGGACACGCAGTAGAGCTTTGGGAGGGCGGTACCAAGATCGAGAGGTATGAGCCCATCAGCAGGCACTGAAGGTGCGACGGCGCACGCTATATTTTAGCGTGTCGTTAATATGGCTCGCCGTGCTCGCTATCTTCTTCCTGTACCTCCTGATGAAGTAAGGGCCGCCTCAGTGGGCAGGCCTGGCTTCTTAGGAACTACCGGCAAGTCTCAGGCTTGGTGCTGGCTCCGGCTCCATGCCCCCCGTGGGCCGGAGTAGTCCAACGGCCCCAGTCGCCGCCAAACGGCTGGGGCCGTTTTTTTGCGGCTATCGCGTTCGATGGCCTGTGATTGCGGGCGGTGGGGTGCCTCGATCAAAGTCGGGCCTGACGTCAGCGTCCCGACTACCGCAGTTCAGGCAGACGAAGCGGGACTCAACATCGGACAGACGCAGCTCGTCCGACCATTGGTCGGCTTCTAGCGCTGTATGATGGCCGCAATGGCAGTAGACCAAAACGCCGCGCAAGCCCATCTCGCGCATCTCACCGAAGGTGATCTTGAGTGGCCGGCCGTCGGCATGCGTGGGAGTGTGGCGGCGAATAGGACGAGGCATGGCCACCATCGAAGCGCGTCGCGGGCGAGAGTCAAATTATCAATCCCTAGTGGGCTGGATGATGAGCTAGGCACTGCACATCGTGGATCTCGAAAGCCAACTGCGCGTGAATCGGGAATTGATGGGGGCTTCGCCGACGGGCACTATTTGAAACATCACGATCGGACACGTAGCGCCTTCCTCAAATCTAGAATCTTAGATTCTTAAGGTTTGAGTCTATGTGACCGTGGATTGGACTCACACAATTCCGTCCGCGCGTTCACGCGCGCTTGTTCACATCCATCAACATATCTTGCCTAACTGGCCTCCTCACTGTTCCACTCCAGATCGCATACCACGCGAGCCTCGACTGATGCCTCGGCACTAAAGTGCTTTGCATTCTCCGACAGGAGCTTCCTAGCGGCCTCCTCAGCCTCCTTCTTGGAGTTGCATTTCTCATACGCGACGCTGCTGGATTCACCTGACCGTCTGAATGCATCCCAGCGGATGATCTCGACCGAGGCATACCAAGTGCCTTTTCCCGTGCGATATCTCGCCCGGATCTCGCCGCGGCGATCAGCGGCCTCGGCTACTCCCAACCAAAGCTGATTTAAATCATCCCTGGCGAGCCTGCGAGCTTCGAACGCCAAGCCTTTCAGCGATTGTTCACTTAATGATTCCAGCTTTCCCTCGACGGCGAAAAGCTTTGTCCGAATTTCATCGATTGCCGCTTTCGCCTCATAGGTCAAAGGAGGGGGCTTTCTAGCGACTCCCTTCACGGCCTTCAAAGGAGGGTTCGAAGGCTTCAGTCGATCAAACACATCTTCCGAGATAAGATCGATGTCATGCTTGCTTGGCGTCCAACGATTCTCTCTCTGCCACCTTTCGCGATTTAGCTTTGGCGCTAAGTCGACAACCTTTGATCCTTTTGTGCGTATCGACCGCTCCAGCGCATCGTGCGTATCCATCGCTTCTACAGCGCCCCGCCATAGAGAGTCTTGAATTTTGCCAGCACTGTCGAAACCCAGATAGGTTCCTTCAATATTGACAATCCGGGCGGGCTTGCCGTTTTCGACCTCGATGATCGCGTTAGCGACCTTCTGTTTCGTGCCGGCAAACTGGGGCAAAGCGTCACGGCCCTGACAAAGGCCATCCATGACACGTCGCGAAATACGTTGAAGCCCGTCAGGCGCGAACAGGTAAAATCGAACTGATACAGGCACTGCCTATCTCTTCTTGGGATTATGAATGCGGCGAGTCTTCTCTCGAGCTTCATCCAATTTTCTAATACTTTCATAGAAGTCGCTCTCGGCGACGCTGTGCTGCGTTAGCTGATCAACGAGCTCGGCTGCCACCATCCGCAGGCCTGATCTGACGATGCCGGCAATGGCTTCTTCGCGATCGAAGGTGCCATCTGCCTCCCAACGCTGCCGCTCGGACTCGCTAACTTCCTTGATCCAAGGTCTGTATTCAAGCTTTGCCTCGTGACCATTAAGGATCTGATGGATCACCTTCGGTGCCGGAAGAGCGCCATCGTGGGCATCAGTGTAGTCCCTGATGGATGCAGACAACTTTTCCAGCTGAGGTAAAAGCTCTAACGGCTTGCCTGAGCCGCTGGTCATTCGGAGGAAGTTCGCTGCAAATCTGCGGAGGTCACGTCTCAACTGGTCATGAACCCGTTGTTTCCTGATTTCCGCTTCGGACTGCTCGCTTACGACACGCAACACCATTGCCCGGCCCCCACAGCCCGCGCATGATTCCCCATCGCCGGCGCCGGAGCAACAGCAAAGGGCGGCTTCTGAAGCATTTGGCTGTGCCGCTTCATGACCTGCCGGGCCCAATGCTGGAAGCTTGAGCGTGGAGCCTGGTTCGGTCTCCGGTCATTTCTTCAACGTAGTCGTCAATGGCCTTCATCAGCTTCTCGCGGTCGGCGCGGAAGTCTTTCCTGCCGAAGATGAGATAGTAGCGCAGCCGGCCAAGTTCGGCGAGGTCGGAAGCAATGTCTTGGGCGCGCGCTTCTTCGTCACGTTGGCGCATCCGCTCTTGATGATACGCCTTCGCGGCCGCTCTGTTCTCTGCCTTGGTCATGGGACACGATAAGGGCGAGTCGGGCCCGAGAGCCAGCCGCTGGAGCTTTGGGGGCCGCGCCAACTAGATCGCAACTGATAGGTCAATATCGATGAAGGGCCGTGCCGTATTTTACTTCTTCGCCCCTGTCTTAGGAATCTCGATCGTCCGGTATGCCGCCGCTACCCTTGCCGACACGACTAAAGGGTGTTCGCCTCCAGATTTTGCTATGGACTGCTGCATCGTAGATGCGTCCGCCGCCGAAATTGCGAGAGCCTTACGAGAACTCAGCAGTTCGCGATCGGCGAAGGTAACCTGCGCAAATTTATTGAGCCCTGCTGCCCGCATTCTCGCCGCCGATGATGCAGTAATCACCATGAGTGCAAGGTTGCGATTTTCGCCGGAAATATTCAAATCCGAAACACAAACGAGCGAGCATTGCTGACCGTCAGCCGTAATTGCGCAGATCGCCTTGGTAAATCCAACGAGGGTCGCAAAATCGCTCGACACTTGCGACGCCACCGGCTTGCCGACCACCTGGTCGCAGTCGCCTAAAGCCGGCACTATTGAAAGAAAGATAGCCGCCGCGGCAAGGCTGATTCGGGTCATCTGCTCTTGCTCTCCTTAGCCTTGATCCGAAATTTGGATCGCGAAATGATCTGGTCAACCCATGCGCATGTATCGGTGCCGCAGTACTTTCGTAGAACCCCGGGTTCTGGATAGGCTACTTCCCACCTAAACGTGAAGGCCGCCGGATCCTTGCCGCGCTTGTTCAGAAAACTCCGCACAATCGTGAGGGGTTCATTGTTTTCAAACTTCATCACAAGTGCTGGGAGGAGATAGCTTAGGGCCTCATCAGAAATGCGATGCTGAGGGATATGCTGGTGGTAAGCGCGGGTGAATTTGCCGTGGTGATACCGTCGGACAACGAGGCAAAGCTCCTTGGCCTTAAGGTCGGGGCACAGCTCGAAGGCTTCGTCCATCATTCGACCCCAGCGATGCGGCGGATCGTTTGAGTGTCGCCACAAACTAACAAAGGAATTTGAGGCAGCCACAGCGCGTTACCGCGCCGCCAGTGGATCCAAAACTCGACGTACTTCTTCCCCAGTGCCTCGACCGCTACCCCGTCCTTATATTTGGCCTGGACTCTGAGCTCCTTTTCTTCACTAGGCTTGAGCATGAAAGGCTTGAACGCCTCTTTGCCCAATTGGCCTCGCACAATGCTTTCAACTTCGGGGCCGTCGGCCAGAAAGTAGACACCCTTCCGCTCATTGGCATAGGTGATCATCACGTCATAGTTCGTGATGTTCTTGATCCGGACGTGAACGAGTGTATTGCCGAACGCATTTTGCGTTGTAAGAGAGCCGACCGGTCGCCCCTTGTAGAAGCGATCCCCGAATGATGCGATTCCGCCGAGCATGCCGACTACGCCACCGACCATGCCAATGATGGCTGGCCATCCCAAAGCTTCTGTCATGTGTTATCCGAGGCTTCTCGAAAGGTCTGATCCAAAGAAACGGCTGAAACTAAATTTGTGGCTTGATTGCAGCACAAGTGACGCGCAACTTACAAGAGCCTAGATAATGCAGGCACAGGATTCGCCGATGCGCGACGAACAGAGGAGGCGCGTTGTTGACGACGATCAGGCTTAAGCACGATTGGGTACTCGGCGACCGGCTCGGGGCCGGCGGCTTTGGTCAGGTATTCGCCGCTGAAAATCAGGACGGTCTCAAAGCCGCTGTGAAGTTGGTACCGAAAGCTCCCGGCGCGAGCCGAGAACTGTTGTTTGTGGACTTAAAGGGTGCTCGTGGAATTATCCCGATCATAGATAGCGGCGAGCATGGCGAGAACTGGGTCCTTGTTATGCCCCGCGCAAGAAAATCCCTGCGAGACCATTTGACGGACACTGTGGCGCCCCTCAGTACGTCGGAAGCGACGTCGATTTTGATCGACATTGCTTCCTCTCTCTCGGAGCTGGATGGCAGGGTTGTCCATAGAGACCTGAAACCCCAAAACGTTCTCTACCTAGACGGCAAGTGGTGTCTGTCGGATTTTGGCATTTCGAGATACGCCGAGGCAACTACGGCAGCCGACACTCAAAAGTATGCTCTCAGCCCCCCCTACGCGGCTCCAGAACGATGGCGAGCTGAGAGGGCAACTGGTGCTGCTGACGTCTATGCTTTCGGGGTTATGGCATTTGAACTGCTCGTTGGCCGCAAACCGTTTCTTGGCCCTCACGTTGAAGACTATCGAGAGCAACACCTTCACAATGAACCTCCGACCATTGACGTAGGGTCGTCAGTTCTGAAGGCCATTGTCACGGAGACGCTATTCAAGGCCCCTGGTGCTCGTCCCTCAGCTTCGAACTTGCTTGCTCGACTGACGCGATCACAACAACAACGCTCTGGCGGTCTAGGAAAGCTTAGCGAGGCACATCTTGGCGAAGTCGCCAAACAGAGCGAAGCGGAGCGGAAGGCGTCCGCAGCTCGCACCGCTACAGAACAGCGTGCCGATCTTTTCCAGAGCGCGTCCGCACTGCTCGACGGCTTACATGGGGAACTGTCTGAAGCGATTTTAGAGGCCGCACCTAGTGCGAAGAAGGGAAGGGCAGGGAAGAGGAATGGTGTCACTATCTCGCTTGGCACGGCTCAGCTCGAATTGGTGCCCCTTGCGAAGACGCCGCCCTCTCCTTGGGAGTGGGAAGCTCCGTCATTCGATGTGATAGCCCACGCCGGTATTATTCTTCGTGTTCCCCGCGACCGATATGACTTCGAAGGAAGAAGTCATTCGCTATGGTATTGCGACGCGCTCCAGGCGGGGCGATTTGAGTGGATCGAAACGGCCTTCATGGTCTCGCCCTTGATGGGTAGAAACACGACGATGCGGCCTTTTATGGCGGATCCGGGGATTGAGGCGGCGAAGGCGCTCTGGGCCGGTATGGCTGAATTTCAGCTGGCCTGGCCAATGGAGCCAGTTGAATCAGAGGCGTTCATTGAACGTTGGGCCGGCTGGCTCGCAGATGCCGCGCAGGGCCGCTTGCATGCGCCTTCAACCATGCCAGAGAGGCCCGTTCCCCAAAACTGGCGTCGGAAATAGACAGCGTGGTTGGGGCGTGGTTACTTGCATAGTGCTTGCGGTCACGGCCGGACTGCGGCGGGGTGATGATTCTGGCAGCAGGCATGCCGGAGGATTCCTCCGGGGGGCTATCCGCAAGCCGCTAGGGCTGGGTCAGTAGGGCAGTGGTACCGCTAGTGGTTCGTCAAGATGGAATTTCGCAGGCCAAGGGAGGAGTTTTCGCCTGCGAAAGGGAGACGAACAAAATGGGCACCCAGCTGCAAAGCGCAGCCGAATTGGTTAAGACCGGTTAAGCTTCGTGGCTGAACCTCGAAATTGAGACGTCCCCACAGGCTGTGCCCAAATATATTTTTCACCTCTAGGATGTCCAAAAACGACTGCTCATAAGCGTTTGTCCCAGGGCACCCTAGTCGAGTCAACGATGTTTTGACGCACAGGCGAGTCCCGGAACCGGCTTGTAGCGTCAAATAAACTGCGTCGACATAAGCGAGCCTCGGCGAAGCAATCTGGCAGAACGTGCGAGCGCGGCTATTTGACAGGTGGTTCCGCTTGGCACATTTTGATTCGTAGATCGTTGTTCCGGTTGAATTTTCCGCACATCAACCCTGGGAACGCCTCGCATGCTGGCTCTCAATTATCTCGGATTGGCGGTGGGCCTTTCGTTGGCCGCTGTCATGTTCTCCATTGCCTATAAACTGTTCCGCCTGAATCGCTTCGAGGCGAAGAAGAGTGCATTGCGTGTCAAGGGTGTTTCCGACGCCGTGATGGGCCGTGCCCGCACGCGCGACGATTGGCTGCCCGATGGCCGCATCAAGGGTGGCATGATTTTCAATAGAAGAGATAATCGCATTGAAGTCTGCGGACGACTGTCAGACGAAGCTTTCGACCGCATCTTCCGTTGAAAGCCTTCCCCTAGATCCAACTAAGCGACCGTACGTCGGCTGGATTCCCACCGTCAACGGGCGCTTGTCATTTCGGCATATAGGGGACGCCCGTCGCCCTACTGAATCGATCTTCGCGAATCTGGATACCGGTGCAGAGCGAGTTATAGTCGCGTATCAACATCGCCCGCTTAGCGACGTCCTTTTTCCTCGACTAATCCATTGGTGGTACAACATCAGTGGGGATTTTTGGTTCACGCTAACAGCAAAGTCGGACAATAGTCCGCTGGCCGCAGACTGGATTCGCGGGAAAATTCATATCTTCAAGAGCCGGCAAGATTGGAGGACGTTTGCCGATCAGGCCGTCCGTTCTTACGTCCGAGAGATCAATAGCCTTCGATTCTTGCATGTTACCGATGTTCCTAGCCAAGCCAATCTCGCGTTTGACCGAGCGGGGAAGCTCGTGGATGAGCGCGCAGACATCGAAATAGAATTTGATCTCGATCGGAATGGAGAGGTTTATTTCGGCCAACCCTTTTTCAGGGAGACCGCGCTACAGCGAGCGTCAGAAGAGTTCGCCGAAAATGGTGGCCACAATATCCGCAAATGGGTTGCGGATCAGTGCTATTTCTTCCTTCGCGACATCAGCCACACTCATCAGCACCACGAAGCAAGTTCGGACACCATCCTCATTCTGCAAGATCGAGGTGATGATATTGAGTGGCGCAAGAAGATCATCTTCTCGCTGCAGTACGCAATTATCAGGTTCAAACGAGATCCAGATGCTCGATCAACCGCGCGAGCCATGGGAATTTTGGCCTACTGCAACAGCTTCAGTGCTTGTTGCAAAGCAAAATTGCAGCCACAACAGTTTGCCGCCTTCCCTGACTTCAACGTCGATGCGTTGCTTCTTTCACTGCAAGCTAAGGCAGATGAAATCAGTACCGCTGAGCAGATAATTTCAAACAGGCAGAACGGCGAATTGGCAAAGGTGGTGGCGTCAAGAACGATTGCGCTGGCTTTCGTTGCCATTTTGGTCGCCGCGGTCGCGATTTTGATCCAGCCACGGATCTCATCGCAAGAGAGGGATGATTTTCCGCTTCTCTTTCAAGTGAGCACGTTTGCGGCCGAGAATTTTTTCAGCTTTCTGGGTCTGTCAGGCGTAATTCTCATAGTGACGTGGGTTCTCACTGCCTTCAACCTGCGAGTAGCAAACCGGCGCCTTGCGCGCTCCCTATTGGAAGCGACCTACGTCCGGAGTCGAAGCGCTGTTGCAGTGTTCGCCTTTGGCGCGTCGGTGGTCGTCGCGTTTACTTTATGGCGGTTCTGGCCAGCGATGAGCAACGTGCTCACAACGCTGTTTGATCTGATCCAGCTGTTTAGAGCGTCAGGTAACTAGCGCGGGTGCTTACCCAGTGCTTACCCGAGAGATTCGATCGGGAGCGCAAAACCTAAGAAGTACCTGAAATCATTGGCGCACCCGACACGATTCGAACGTGTGACCTTTGCCTTCGGAGGGCAACGCTCTATCCAGCTGAGCTACGGGTGCAGTGCTCGCTCATTTAGCCGATTGGCGCGGGGCGGGCAACCGGTTCTCGCCACATTGCGCTTTAAGCGGTTTTGCGCCGGAAAGGGCCCGGAACCGCTGCGGCTTCCCGGCCGAGGCTTGCGAATTCGGCAAGCACCCTTTCGGCGCAGATGACGCGGTTGCGGCCGAGGCGTTTGGCCACATAGAGCGCCTCGTCGGCCGCGCCCAGCAGCCGGTCAGGCCCGCCATCGGCGCCGCCGGGAATGTGGCTGGCGACCCCGACGCTGAGGGTGACGTGGTCGCCGGCACCGATGGCGCCGTGGGCGATCCGCAAGGCGATGACGGCGCAGCGGATCTCGTCGGCGATGACGCAGGCGGTATCGCAATCCATGTCCGGCAGGATCAGCGCGAACTCCTCGCCGCCATAGCGGCTGGCGAGATCGAGCGGGCGCACGGCATGCCGGCTGACCACCGAAGCGACCGCGCGCAGGCATTCGTCGCCGGTCTGGTGGCCGTGGTGGTCGTTGAACAGCTTGAAATGATCGACGTCGACGAACAGCAGCGCCAGCGGCTTCTGCGTGCGGTGGGCGCGGGCCCATTCGCTCATCAGCATCTGGTCGAACGAGCGGCGGTTCGACAGGCCGGTCAACCCGTCCTTGGTCGCGAGCTCCTTCAGCGCCATCTCGGCGCGCTTCTGGTCGGTGAGGTCGCGCAGCGTCTCCACCACGGCGATCAGATGGCCGGCCTCGTCATGGATCGGACCGGCGTCGATGGCGAGATAGAGCTGGCTGCCGAGCTTCGGCATCGTGCACCAGTTTTCCGCGGAAAAGCCGAGCCCGTTATGGCCGCGCGCGGCATACTCCGAATAGAACTCCGGAAGCCGCTCGGGCCGATCGAGTGCGACGAGATCTGCGAGGCAGGGGCGCCTCGTCTCGTAGAACGCCTGCCAGTGCTTGCTGGTGCCGATCACCTCGGATGCGGCGAGGCCGGTCAACCGCTCGCAAGCCCTGTTCCAGATCACGACGCGGCGCTTGGGATCGATCACGAAGGTCGGCACCACCAGATGCTGCATCAATCGCACGGCATAGGAATCCGCGACGTCGACGGCTTTCGCCGACGCCTTGTTCGAGACCTTCCCTGACGGCTTCCCTGGCTTCGGCATCAGGCCACCGCCGCCACTGGCAAGGCTCCGGGCAGGCCATCGCCCGAGCCGAACAGTTTCCGCACCTCGCTGGCCGGCTTCGGCGGGCTGAACAGGTAACCCTGCATCTGCGTACAGCCGAGCGCGCGCAGCAGCTCGCGCTGCGCCTCGGTCTCGACGCCCTCGGCAACCGTGGTCATGCTGCTGGCGGCCGCGATGTTCACCACCGCCTGCACGATCACGGGTGCGCCGCTCGTCTCCGCGATGTCGGCGACGAAGCAGCGGTCGATCTTGATCTTGTCGAACGGGAAGCGCTTGAGATAGCTGAGCGAGGAGTAGCCGGTGCCGAAATCGTCGAGCGCGATGCGCACGCCGATCGAGCGGAGCTGGTGCAGGATCGAGAGCGCGGCTTCGTCGTCGCGGATCAGCACGGCCTCGGTGATCTCGAGCTCGAGCCGGCGCGGGTCCAGCCCGGAGGCGGCGAGCGCGCCCGCGATCCGGAGCGCCAGCGTGTCGCATTTGAGCTGCACGGGGGACACGTTGACGGCGACGCGGACATGCGACGGCCAGGTCGCGGCCTCGTTGCAGGCCATGCGCAGCACCCAGTCGCCAAGCTCGTTGATCAGGCCGGTGTCCTCGGCGACGGGAATGAACTCCGCGGGCGACACCATGCCGCGTTCTGGATGGCGCCAGCGCAGCAGCGCCTCGCAACCCGCCACGTCGTTGGTGCGCAGGTCGACCAGCGGCTGATAGTGAATCTCGAAGCCGCCGTTCACCAGGGCCTGCCGCAGATCCTGCTCCATGCTGAGGCGCGCCTTGGCGCAGGCATCCATCTCCGGCTCGAAGAAGCGATGGGTGCGGCGCCCCTCGGCCTTGGCGCCGTACATCGCGAGATCCGCGTTCTTGATGAGCTGGTCGAGATCGGTGCCGTCCTGCGGCGCAAGCGCGATTCCGATGCTCGCGTCGGTGGAGAGCTGATGGCCGAGACAGTGATAGGGCTGCCGGATCGCCTCGTAGATCCGTGTCACGAAGGCCAGCACGTCGGCAGGGGATTGGATGCCGGTCTGGATCACGGCGAACTCGTCGCCGCCGAGCCGCGCGATCAAATCGTCCTGCTTGAGGCAGCCGCGGAGGCGGCCCGCGATCGCCTTCAACAGCTCGTCGCCGACGTGGTGGCCGAGTGAATCATTGATGCCCTTGAATTCGTCGACGTCGATATAGAGCAGCGCAAACTGCCCGCCATCGGCGACCTTCGCCAGCTCGCGTTCGATCTGCTCGCGGAACAGCGTGCGGTTCGGCAGATCGGTCAGCGCATCGTAATGCGCCATATGCGCGATCTTCTCGTGGGCGCGCCGACGCTCGGTGACGTCCTCGACGACATTGATGATGTAGCGCGGCTCGCCGGACTTGTCGCGGATGCCGATCCGGGTCGAGGTGATATAGCGCCGTCCGGTGGCCGGGGTATTCCAGATGTGCTCATCCAGGAACAGGCCGTTCGGCGATTGCAGCAGCTTGTCGTCGTCCCGGGTGATGATCTCGGCGTCTTGCGTCGGGTAAAGGTCGAACGCGCTCTTGCCGACGATCGACTCCGGGGTTTCGCCGAGCTGTTGCTCGGCCACCTGGTTGGCCAGGAGGTAGCGCCGCGTTCGGGCATCCTTCACGGTGATCCGCGAAGGAATATGGTCGATGATCTCGCGCAGGAAGGTGTGGTTGCGATCGCGCTCCTGTTCCAGGTGGCGGCGATCGGTGATGTCTTCGATCGTGGCGACCCAGCCGCCCTGGGCGAGCGGGGTGTTGATGACCTGGAAGGCGCGGCCATTGGCCAGTTGATGAATTCGCGTGGAGACCGTGCCGTCGGCGACGACGCTCATCACGTCCGCACAAAATTCCTCGACGTCGCCGTCAAACGCGCCGCGCTCCTGGCGATGATACATCGCCTCGCGGATGTGACAGCCGGGCTTGATGACGTCATGGGAGAGGCCGAACATGTCGGCGTAGCGTCGGTTGCAGGTGACGATGGTGCCGCTCGCGTCGTAGAGGATCAGCCCCTGCGTCATGTTGTTCAAGGCGGTGTCGAGCCGCAGTCGCTCCGCTTCCAGCCGTTCCTGCGCTTCGCGGTTCTGCCGGTTGATCAGGCGGATGATCAGATAAAGGATCAGTGCGATCACGGCAGCCGAAAGCGCGGCGGTCGTGACCATGAAGCCGGTCTGCTGCCGCCAGTCCGCCAGGGCCGCGACTGTCGTGTTGGTGGCGACGATGACCAGCGGAAAATGCGTCAGCGACGCCGCTGAGCCGAGCCGCTCCTCGCCGTCGAGCGGGCTCCTGACGCGAAGCGTTTGCTGACCGCCCTTGGTCAGCACCTTCCGCATCAGAGGCGCATCCTTGAAGCTCCGTCCGATCAGCTCCTCATGATGCGGATAACGCGCCAGCATCTTGCCTTCGCGATCGAACAGCGAGATGGCCGTGCCCTCGGCAAGCGCGACCGATGCGAAATAATGCTGGTAGCTGTCCGGATCGATCCGGCGGACCATCGCGCCGAGGAAGGTGCCGTCCGCGCCGTTCAAGCGGCGCGCTACGATCGTGGTCCATTTGTTGATGATGAAGCTGCGGACTGATTCCAGCAGCACCGGTTCGGACTGCGGATTGGTCTTGAATGTCTGAAAGTAGGCCCGCGACGAAACGTTGATCTTGGGCAGGGGCTGGGCCCGCGACCAGTTGATCAGCTCGCCGTCGGCATCGTAGATCGCGATATCGCCGAGGTAAGACACGGAGCTGATCTTGCTGCGCAGCATCTGGTTCGCCGCAGCTCCGGACATGCGCTCGCGGAACATCGTCGGCGAGGTGATCTCCATCAGGCTCATCTGACCGATTAGATCGGCGGCGACGACGTCGGAGTCCTCGAATTGCTGATCAAAATGCCGGGCGATCAGCTGGACCGTGTTTTCCAGCTCGCGCTCGCGGTTGGCCAGGGTGCGATCGCGAAATTCACCGACGGCCACGGCCGTCACACCGAAGATGCCCGCGACCAGCAACACGCCGCACAGGGTCAGCCACAGGACAGGACCACGTCGCGCCAAGGCCTCCCAGCCGTTCCTTGCGGCTCGAGACATTCCGGCTGCCACCGTGGAAAAAACCTGGCGCATTCCCCCTCCCTGGAGGGACACGAATACACCGCACAAATGGCCTAAACCTTAGGAAAGCCAGTTACCTAAGCATTAATCCAGTTGCGCAATCGCGTCCGTATGCAGCGGAGCGGGAATCGCGTTACGGTTGTGCGGCAGGTGCGGCAATCGCCGCACTGCATCATTAATCGCGCCTTAATGCGAGCTGCCGGCGCTCTTGTCGCCGGCGGGATTGCGCAGCCGTCCGACCACGCCGGTTGGGAAGAAGTAGACGCTGGCGATGAACAGCAGGCCGAGCCACAGCAGCCAGCGGTCGGGATGCAGCAGCCCCGGCAGCAGCGGCAGGCCGGCCTCCGACGCCGCCGTGGAGGCGACGCCCATCAGCGACTGCAAATAGTTCTGGGCGAGGATGAAGATGGTAGCGCCGATGATCGCGCCGTAGATCGTGCCCATGCCGCCGATCACGACCATCAGCAGGATGTCCAGCATGATCGAGAAGCTGAGCGAGGTATCGGGACCGGCATAGCGCAGCCACAGCGCATTCAGGATGCCGGCACTGGCGGCGACCAGCGCGGCGATGCAGTTGGCATAGGTCAGGTGGAACACCGTGCGGAAACCGAGCGCCTCGGCGCGAAAGCGGTTCTCGCGGATCGCCTGCAGCACGCGCCCGAACGGCGAGTTCACGACGCGCAGCAGCGCGAGGATCATCAGCGCCGAGATGGCGAATACCAGATAGAAAGTCAGGATCCGGCCGTTGATCTCGAAGCCGATCAGGCTCTTTGGGATCAGCACCGTGCCGGGGCGGAGCAACTCGGGCAGTTGGAAGCTGCGCCCGTCCTCGCCGCCGGTGAGCCAGGACAGCTGCGAAGCCAGCACCTGGAAGGCGGAGGCGACTGCCAGCGTGATCATGGCAAAGAAGATCGCGGCGACCCGCAGCGAAAACAGCCCAATGGCGAGCGCGAGCAGGGCCGCGAGCGGCAGTCCGACCACGATGCCGGTGGCGACCGCGGCCCAGTTCGGGCCCATCCCGTACAGCGCGATGGCGATGGCGTAGCTGCCGATGCCGTAGAACATGGTGTGGGCGAACGACACCGAACCGGTATAGCCAAGCAGGAGGTCGTAGGAGGCGACCAGCGCGGCGAAGACGCAGATCTTGGCGGCGACGTTCAGTGCCTTGGCACCCGGAAACAGGAACGGCGTCGCCGCCAGCGCCAGGATGATGACGACGAGAACGAGCGTGAGGATCCGGCTACGCGGCGGATCGCCTGACAGGATCATCATCGGCTGGTCACCGCATAGAGGCCGCGCGGCCGCCACATCAGAATGGCGACCATCAGCAGGATGTTGGAGACGAGGGCGAGTTTCGGCACCAGGAAGCCGCCGTAATTAGCGACCATGGCCACCAGGATCGCGCCGATGAAGCAGCCGCCGATCGAGCCGAGGCCGCCGATGATGACGACGATGAAAATCAAGACGGTGAGGTCGTCGCTCATGGAGGCATGGACTTGCTCGCGATAGAGCGCCCACATCACGCCGCCGAGGCCAGCCAGCGCCGATCCCGTCATGAAAACGCCGAGGAACAGCCGGCGGATGCGATAGCCGAGCGCTTCCACCATCTCGCGGTTCTCGACGCCGGCGCGGATCAGGAGCCCGAGCTTGGTGCGGTTGAGCACGAGCTGGATCGCGATGAAGACGGCAAGGCCGATCAGCATCGCCAGCACGCGATATTTGGCGATCGCGACGTCGCCAAGGATGAAGGAGCCGCGCAGCGACGCCGGCAGCGGCATCGGGATGATCTGTGGCCCCCACAGGGCATAGAGCGTCTGCTCGGCGACGATCAGGCCGCCTGTGGTCATCAGGATCTGCTTCAGGTGCTGGCCGTAGACCGGCAGGATCAGCACGCGCTCGACGACGAGGCCGAGCGCGCCCGACACCGCCATCGAGAGCAGCGCGGCCGGCGCCAGCACAGCGAGGTTCATCCAGAGCGAATCCGCCTGAATGGATGCTGCGAATGGCGCCAGCACCAGGGTCGCGACATAGGCGCCGACGGCGATGAAGGCGCCGTGGCCGAAATTGAGCACGTCCATCAGGCCGAACACCAGCGTCAGGCCCGAGGCCATGATGAAGATCATCATGCCCATGGCAAGGCTCGCGGCGGTCAGCGTCAGCCAGGTGCTGGGCGAGCCGATCAGGGGGATGGTCACGAGGGCGAGCGCGACCGGCAGCAGGATCGGTGCGATATCGCGCTTCGGCTTCGGCAGCGGATCGGTTGCGGCAAGGTCAGTCACTGATGCGCCTCCAGGCTCAAGCCGAGCAGCCGCTCCTGCAGCGGCACGTCGGCGGCGAGCGCCGCCATCTCGCCGCGATGGACGATGGTGCCGTTGTCCATCACGAGCACGTTGTCGCCGAGCTCGCGGGCGGCAAAGAAATTCTGCTCGACCAGGAGGATCGTGGCACCCTTGCGCTTGATCTCCTTCAGGCACTCGATCAGCGCCATCACGATCGCCGGCGCGAGCCCCTTGGTCGGCTCGTCGATCAGCAAGAGCTTGCGCGGCTCGATGATGGCACGCGCGATCGAGAGCATCTGTTTCTGGCCGCCCGAGAGGCTTCCCGCCCGCGACAGCCAGAACCGGCGCAGCGCCGGGAAGAAACCAAAAATCCAGTCGAGCTGGGTGTCGTCGAGCGGCCCGTCGCGCGCCGCCAACACCAGGTTTTCCTTCACGGTGAGATCGGAGAACACGGCCATGCTCTCCGGCACGTAGCCGACACCGAGCCTTGCGATGTCGGGCGTGGCGCGGCTCTCGATACGGTCGCCGGAGAGGCTGATCTCGCCGCTGGACGCCTGCCACAGCCCCATGATGGTGCGCAGGGTCGTGGTCTTGCCGGCGCCGTTGCGGCCGAGCAGCATCGTGGTCTGCCCCTGCGGGACCGCGAGGTCGATGCCCTGGAGGATGTGATAGCGACCGATATGGGTGTGGACGCCGGAGAGTTTGAGCAGGTCGGTCATGCGGTACGCTCTGCAGTCTTGGGCGCGACACCGAGATAGGCTTCCTGCACGATCGGCGAGGCGATCACTTCGGCAGGCGGGCCGTCGGCGACGAGCTGGCCGTTATGCAGCACGATGATGCGGTCGGCGAGCGAGCGCACCACGTCCATCTTGTGCTCGACCAGCAGGATGATCTTGCTCCTGTCCTGCTTGAGCTGTGCGATCAGGTTGAGGACGACCGGGACCTCGTCGATGCTCATGCCGGCGGTCGGCTCGTCGAACATGAAGACCTTCGGTTCCAGCGCGATCATCAGGGCGACCTCGAGCTTGCGCTGGTCGCCATGCGACAGCGCGGTCGCGGCAACGCCGCGGCGGCTGCCCAGCGCGACCTGGTCGAGGATGGCGTCGGCGCGGGCGATCAGGTCGCGGCGCACCATCCAGGGCCGCAGCATGTCGTAATGGGTGCCGTTCGCCGCCTGCACTGCGAGGCGCACGTTCTCTTCCACGGTGAGGTTCGGAAAGAGGTTTGTCAGTTGGAATGCGCGTCCGAGGCCCGCGCGGGTTCGCATCGGCGCGGAGTGCTGGGTGATGTCGGTGCCGTCGAACAGGATGCTGCCGTTCGAGGCGCGTAGCTGGCCCGAGATCAGATTAAAATAGGTGGTCTTGCCGGCGCCGTTCGGCCCGACGATGGCGGTGAGCTCGCCCGGACGGAACGTGCAGGTCACGCTGTTGACCGCGACATGGCCGCCGAAGCGGATGGTGAGGTCACGGGTTTCGAGGGTGAGCGTCATGGGGGCCGGCGAATGATGAATGGAGATAGATCCGCGATCAAGCTGCGCTCCCTCCCCCGCTTGCGGGGAAGGGTAGGGGAGAGGGTGTCTCCGCAGGCGAGAATCCCCAAGAGGAGAAAGCCCTCACCCGGCGCGCGGGACGATGCTTCGCATCGCCCGGACGCGCCGACCTCTCCCGCAAGCGGGAGAGGTGAAGCAAGAAAGTTCAGCGCTTGTTGCGAACGGGAACGTCCATGTCCTCGATCTTCAGCTCGCGCACCGGCTCGAGCACGGCCCAGGCGACGTTCGGATCGACCTTGACCTTGAAGGCGTACATGCTCTGCAGCGCCTGATGGTCTTCTTTCCGGAACACCATCTTGCCCTTCGGCGTGTCGAACTCCAGGCCTTCCATCGCCGTGATCAGCTTCTCGCTGTCGGTCGACTTCGCCTTGGTGACGGCGGCGACGACGGACATCGCGGCGGCAAAGCCGCCCGCGGTGAAGAAGTCCGGCGGCGCGTTGAAGCGCTTCTGGTGCTCGGCGACCAGCCAGTCGTTCACCGGGTTCTTCGGGATCTCGTAGAAATAATAGGTCGCGCCTTCCATGCCGGGCAGGCCCTTATAGGCGGCGAGCGCCGGCAGGATGTTGCCGCCGGTAGAGAGCTCGATGCCGTAGCGCTTCGGGTCCATGTCCTGCAGCTTGGCCAGCGGATTGCCGGCGCCGGCCCAGATCACCCAGATGACCTTGCGGCCCGGCTTGTCCTTCAGCGCATCGAACAGGCGCTGGCCTACCGCGGTGAAATCGGTGGTCGAGGTCGGGGCATATTCTTCGGCAGCGAGGGTCGCGCCGGTCTTGGCGAGCGCCTCCTTGAAGGCGGCGACGCCATCGCGGCCGAACGCATAGTCCTGTGCCAGCGTTGCGACGGTGACGCCCTGCTTGCCGATCGCGACCGCATTCGAGATCGCGTCCTGCGAGGAGTTGCGCGCGGTGCGGAAGATGTAGCGATTCCACTTCTCGCCGGTAATCTGGTCCGCGACTGCGGGCTCGACGATCAGGATCTTCTTGTTCTCCTCGGCGACCGGGAGAATGGCGAGCGCCGCGGCCGACGAGGTCGTGCCGATCGCGATATCGGCCTTGTCGTCCTGATAGGCTTCGGCGAGCGCGGCCTTGGCGAGGTCCGGCTTGCCCTGGTCGTCCTTGGTGATGATGACGATCTTGCGACCATCGAGGGTCATCGTGCCCTTGGTGGCGTATTCGAAGCCCATCTTCAGGCCGGTCTCGGTCTGCTTGGCGTAGGCCTCGAGCGGACCGGTCTTGCCATAGATCAGCGCGACCTTGAGATCGTCGGCCCGTGCGGAGGTGCCCGCGGCGAGTGCGAGAATGGTTGTTGTTATGATGAGTGATCGACGCACGATGGTCCCTCCTGATTTAACGTTTCTCGGCAACAGCGATTTGCATAACACTACGAACATTGCAATTGAACCTTCCGGCCGAGCGCGTCGGCCTTTCGAGCATGCATCATTTTTGGGCTGGCCGCGCATCGCCGGCTCCCTCGGCCTGACGCCGATCCGACTGCGCTTCGTCCGCACTTTCGAAAATGTGCGGCGCGACGCCGCGCCTCTCCAGGGCTTCGCCGAGCTTGATGCGCAGGAAGCCCGACGTGGTGTAGCGCGACACGCCGGAATAGAAGCGATCGACGAGGCTGCGCACCATCGCCGAATAATCGTCCATCAACTCCGGCAAGATGGAAAAATTGTCATAATTGACGATGGCGTAGACCCGGCGGCCAAGCGGAGCGAGCCTGGCCTCGACGATACCAGCGATGGTGTCGATCTCGGCCTTGCTGCGTAGCGGATAGCGCTCGAGATTGACGAAGAACAGGTTCTGTTGCTCGTCCAGGGTGAAGCGCTGGTCGAGCGGGATGGTGAGCAGGCGCTCGCGCAAATCCATGAGACCCTCACGGAAGATGCGATCGTCCATCAGCGCCGGCTCCCGCGGCATCAGCGGCTTGAAGTCCATCAGGCGCAAAATGTCGCGCTCGATGTCGATGCCGGGCGCGACTTCGGTGAGCTCGAGCCCGTCGGCCCTGAGCTCGAACACGCAGCGTTCGGTGACATACAGCGTGCGCTGCTTGCGCGCGGCGGCGAACGGGCCGCTGAAGGTGACGTGCTCGACGCTGTCGACGAACTTGCGCGACTTGGCTTCGTCGAGAATGACGAGCTTCCCGTCCTTCACCGCGATGCGCTGCTTGCCCGCCCCGAAGGTGCCTACGAAAATGACCTCCTTGGCGTTCTGGCTGATGTTGATGAAGCCGCCGGCGCCGGCAAGCTTCGGCCCGAACTTGCTGACGTTGAGGTTGCCGGCACGGTCGACCTGGGCGAGCCCGAGGAAGGCGGCGTCCAAGCCGCCGCCGTCGTAGAAGTCGAACTGATAAGGCTGGTCAATCACCGCCTGCGTGTTGATCGCTGCGCCGAAATCGATCCCGCTCGCGGGGATGCCGCCGATCACGCCGGGCTCCGCCGTCAGCGTGATGAGGTCGATGATCCGTTCCTCGTTGGCGACGGAGGCGATCCCCTCGGGCATGCCGATGCCGAGATTGACGACGCTGTTGGCCTTCAGTTCCAGGGCGGCGCGACGGGCGATGATCTTGCGCTCGCTGACCGGCATCACCGGCAGCGAGGCGGCGCGGACACGGATCTCGCTCGAAAAGGCCGGATTGTATTGCGTGCCGAAGGTCTGCCAATGGTTCTCCGGCTTCGCCACCACGACGCAGTCGACGAGGATGCCGGGAATCTTGACCTGGCGCGGATTGAGGCTGCCGGCCTCGGCGACGCGTTCGACCTGGGCGATGACGATGCCGCCGGAATTATGCGCCGCCATGGCGATGGCGAGCGCTTCCAGCGTCAGCGCCTCCTTCTCCATGGTGAGGTTGCCGTCGGGATCGCCGGTGGTGGCGCGGATGATCCCGACGTTGATCGGGAAGGTCTTGTAAAGCAGGCACTCTTCGCCGCGTAGCGTGATCAGCTCCACCATGTCCTCGGTGGTGCGCGCGTTCAGTTTGCCGCCACCGTGCCGGGGATCGACGAAGGTGCCCATGCCGACGCGGGTGACGTGGCCGGGCCGGTGCGCGGCGATGTCGCGGAACAGGTGCGTGATGACGCCCTGCGGCAAATTATAGGCCTCGATCTGACCCGCGATCGCAAGCTGCTGCAATTTCGGCGCAAGGCCCCAATGTCCGCCGATCACGCGTCGGACCAGGCCCTCGTGCGCGAAATGGTTGAGGCCGCGATTCTTGCCGTCGCCCTGGCCCGCCGCGTAGACCAGCGTCAGATTGCGCGGCTTGCCCTGCGTATAGGGGGCATCGCCCTCGTGGGAGAGATAGAGCTCCTCCAGAGCGATCGCGATCTCCTCGGCAAAGCCGATGCCGACGAAGCCGCCGGTCGCGACCGTGTCGCCGTCACGGATCAGCATGACCGCTTCGGCCGCGGTGACGACCTTGCCCTTCTCGGAATTGCGCAAGTAAGGCAGAGCTGGGTGATGGCTCACGGCGTTCCTCCCGATCTCCTAGACCGTATGCCGTTATTGTGCGTTGATCCTATCGCGAGGAGCGACCCTGGAACAGGCCGCTCCTCGCGATGGACGAGGTGATCAGGACATTCAGCCCTGAACTATCTTGCGTGTTTCGGTGGCGAAATAGACCGAGACGATGGTGATCAGCGCCAGCGCGATCATGTAGAGCGAGATCGGCCAGGTCGCCGGCGCGTAGGCCGTCATCAGTCCCGTCGCGATCAGCGGCGACAGCGCGCCGGCGAAGATCGAGGCCAGGTTGTAGCCGAGCGAGACGCCGCTGTAGCGCACCTTGGTGCCGAACAGCTCCGACAGGAAGCTCGCCTGCGGGCCGTACATCGCGGCGTGACCGATGGCGAGGCCGAGCACGATCGCGATCCAGGCATATTGCGGGTTCCTGGTCGCCAGCAGGGTGAACAGCGGGAACGACATCAGCGCCGAGAACACCGCGCCGAAAATGTAGATCGGCCGCCGCCCGAGCCGGTCGGAGAGCGCGCCGAAGGCCGGGATGGTGAAGGTCTCGATCGCGGCGCCGATCAAGACGCCATTGAGCATGTCCTGCTTGTTCATGCCGAGCGACTGCGTGGCATAGGCGAGCACGAAGGTCGCGTAGATGTAGAAGAAGCCGTTCTCGGCAAAGCGCGCGCCCATCGCGAGCAGGATGTTCTTGGGATACATCCTGATCGCCTCGAGGATCGGCATCTTCACTTCCTGCTTGGTGTCCTTGACCTTCTGGAACTCCGGGGATTCCGCGATGGTGAAGCGGATCCACAGGCCGACCAGCACCAGCGCGATCGAGAACAGGAACGGGATGCGCCAGCCCCACGCCAGCAGCTGCGCATCGGTCAGCATCGCCGATACCACTGAGAAGACCAGCGTGCCGAGCACGAGGCCGAGCGGTGCGCCGAGCTGCGGCCAGCTGCCGTAGAAGCCCTTCTTGTCCGCGGGCGCATGCTCGACCGCCATCAGCACCGCGCCGCCCCATTCGCCGCCAAGGCCAAAGCCCTGGATCAGGCGGCAGGTGACGAGCAGGACCGCTGCCCAGATGCCGGCGGTCTCGTAGGTCGGCAGGAATCCGATCGCCGCGGTCGCCACGCCCATGATCAGCAGCGTCAGATAGAGCATGGTCTTGCGGCCGATCTTGTCGCCGTAGTGTCCGAACACGACGCCGCCGAGCGGGCGCGCGATGAAGCCGAGCGCATAGGTCGCGAACGCCAGCAGCGTTCCCATCATGGGGTCGAAGGTCGGAAAGAACAGCTTGTTGAAGATCAGCGCCGCGGCGGTGCCGTAGAGGAAGAAGTCGTACCACTCGATGGCCGTGCCGATCAGGCTCGCGGTGGCGACCGTGACGTGCGAGGGCTGTTTCGCCTGAAGCTGATGGACCGAGATCGCTTCACTCATCCTTGCGTCCTCCCTGATTTGCGAAATACGCATGTGCAGCATGCGTCATTGTGCAAAGCGAAGAGCAAGGTCCGCGCCAGATGCTGTTGGCTCGCGCAAACTGGCCTAAATCCCGGCAATTTCCGCATTGGCGCTTGGACAGAGCCGTTCGGCGCCATGTCCGGAATCCGAGACTCCGGACAGTCCATTGTCTCGAAACTCAGACAGGGGGCGGCCCTGCGGCGAGGCCGAACTTGGCGAGCTTCTTGTAGAAGGTCGCGCGCGAGATCTTCAGCATCCTGGCGGCCTCGGAGATCTGGCCGTTGCTGGCGGCGAGCGCCTGTTCGAGCGTGTGCTTCTCGAACTCGGCCTCGGCTTCGGCATAGGGCACCACGGGTCCGGCCGGGCGCTCGGATGCTGCGGGCCTGACCTCGGAGCCGACGGGAAGAATGCGGGCGACATCTTCGCCGGTCAGCCGGCCGGAATCGCTCAGGATCAGCGCCCGCTCCAGGATGTTGCGGAGCTCGCGGACGTTGCCCGGCCAGTCATAGCGCGCCAGCGCGGAAAGCGCGCTCGGCGTGATCTTCGCCTTGACGTAATCGCCGGAGGCGCTGATGTCCTCGAGCAGCCGGGCGCAGATGTCGGGGAGATCATCCAGGCATTGCCGCAGCGGCGGCAAATCGATCGAGAGCACGTTCAGGCGGTAATAGAGGTCGGGCCGGAACGCGCCGTCGCTGACGCGCTTTCGCAAATCGACATTGGTCGCGGCGACCACGCGCACGTCGACCTTGGAGATCTTGTCCGAGCCGAGCGGCTCGATCTCGCGCTCCTGCAGCACGCGCAGCAGCTTGGCCTGCAATTGCAGCGGCATCTCGCCGATCTCGTCGAGGAACAGCGTACCGCCATCGGCGATGCGGAACTTGCCCTCGCGTCCCCTGCGGTCGGCGCCGGTATAGGCGCCGGGCGCGGTGCCGAAGAACTCCGACTCGATCAGCGTGTCGGGAATCACGGCGACATTGACGCTGACGAACGGCTTCTCCGCGCGCGAGGAGGCATTGTGGATCGCCTGCGCCAGCATCTCCTTGCCTGTGCCAGTCTCGCCGGTGAGCAGCACCGTGACGCTCTGCCGCGCCGCGCGGCTTGCAAGCTGCTTGGCCTGCGCGATTCCAGGCGTGGTGCCGACGTAGTCGGCGAAGGTGAAGCGCGCCGCGCGGGCGTTGGACAATTGCCGCCGCGCCAGCCGCAAATCGCTCTCGAGCTGGGCGACGCGGGCGAGCAGGGGTTTCAGGCTTTCGAGATGGTCGTAGAGCACGAAGCCGATCGCGCCGATTACCGTGCCGTTCTCGTCCTCGATTGGCATGCGCGTGACGACCAGCTGCTCGCCGCCGAGCTCCATGATGTCGAGCAGGATCGGCTCGCCGGTCTCGGCCACCCTGCGCATCAGGCTGTTGGGGATGACCTCCTCGATCGGCCGGCCGATTGCCTCGGAGGTCCGCTTGAGACCGAGCGCCGCGAGATATTTTTCATTGACGTAGACGACGCGTCCGCCGCGGTCGATGGCGATCGCGCCCTCGCAGAGCTTCTCCAGCCGCTCGAACAGCGTTTCCATCGCGCGCGCACGGAGATAGGCGGGATCGCTGATCGAGGCGGAAGAGGCGGACATGACATATCCCGGGGGAAGTCTGCCTGTGTATTAGCAAAAGGGCGTCGATTTCAAAGGGGGAATTGGCCGGCGGGATGCGCCCGCGCCCACGACTGTCATGCCCCGGCTTGACCGGGGCATCCAGTACGCCGCGGCCTATCGATGCAACAACGACTGCCTCTGGAATACTGGGTCGCCCGGTCAAGCCGGGCGACGACACCGAGATTGGAGCGGTGGACGCACCCTACCTTCGATACCCGCTCGCCCGCGAATAGCCCTGCCGGTTCTGCTGGTGCGGGCGGCTTGCGACGCTGGCGCGTGACTCGCTGGACGCGGGCGTCGCGAGCTTCAGCTCCTCCAGGAAGATCGGCCGCGAGAAGTAATAGCCCTGGGCGTAGCGGATCTTGGTTGCGGCCTGGAGATAGGCGAGCTCCTCGTAGGATTCGAGGCCTTCGGCGATCACGGTCATGCCGAGCGCTTCGCTCAAGGATTCGATCGCGCGCAGGATGCCCTGGCTGCGCGGGCGCTTGTGGATGTCGGTGATGAAGGAGCGGTCGATCTTGATCTCGTCAGCGGTGATGTCGGCCAGCGCCGAGAGCGAGGAATAGCCGGTGCCGAAATCGTCGATCGAGATGCCGACGCCGAGCTTGCGGAACATCGGCAGGATCTCGTCCTGGAAATGATTCTTGGCGACGAAGGCGTCTTCGGTCACCTCGATCATGAAGCGCTGCGGAAAGCCGGTGTCGTCGAGCGCCCGCGCGAAGCTGCGCATGAATTCGGGGTTGCCGGCCTGCTTGGCCGCGACGTTGATGCTGATGGTCGCTTCAGCGCCGAACGTCTCGTTGATCAGGTCGATCGATTTGACGATCTCGGCGAGCACGAGATGGGTCAGCTCGTCGATCAGCCCGAGCTCGCTGGCAAGATTGATGAACGATCCTGGCGCCTGGATCACGCCTTCGTCGTCGCGCAAGCGCACCAGGGCCTCGATGCCCTTCACCGCCTGCGTGCGGATGTCGACCTTGGACTGGAAGGCGCAGCAGAAACGCTTTTCCAGGATGGCGAGCCGCAGCGACTGCTCGATCTTCATCCGCGCCAGCGCCTCGCGCTCCATGCTGGAATCGAAGAAGGCTGCCAATCCCTTGCCGTCGTTCTTGATGCGGTACATCGCGATGTCGGCATTCTGGCGCAGCGTCTCGAAGCTGCGGCCGTGATCGGGATAGAGGCTGATGCCGACCGAGGTGGAGGCGAAGAGTTCCGAATGGTCGATGAAGAACGGCGCCGTCAGCCGCTCCAGCGTCGACTGCATGAATTCGGCGACTTCCTCCTGGCTCTGGATCGGAGAGAGCAGCAGCAGGAATTCGTCGCCGGAGATGCGCGACAGCATGTCGGAATCGCGCAAGTCGCGCCCGAGCCGCTTCGACAGCTCGACCAGCAGCGCATCGCCGACGGCGTGGCCGTAATAGTCGTTGATGTGCTTGAAATTGTCGACGTCGAGGAAGGCCAGCGCGAAGCGCTCGCCGCCGCCATTCTCCGCCAGCAGATTGTTGGCGTGATGTTCGATCACGCGCCGCGAGGGCAATCCCGTCAGCTCGTCGAAATAGGCCGAGCGGAACAGCTGGTCCTCGAAATTCTTCTGCTCGGTGATGTCGGAGGACGCCGAGATCAGCAGCTCGCGTCCGGCGAGGCGAACGGGACGATGGGTCGTGAGCAGCACCTGGCGCGCGGCGCCGCCGTGAAGCGCCTCCTCGGTGACGACAGCCTGGCCGGCGCTCAGCGCCTGGCGGCAGGCTTCGCGGCGCGGCGCAAGATCGGGTGAGGGACGGCTGCCGTCCATGCCAAGCTGCGCGGCCGCGGCATCGTTAACCAACAGAAGCTCGCCATGCGCATCCTGCACGGTCAGGCCGGCCGGCAGCATTCTAACGATTTCCTTGAGAAAACCGAGTTCGGCTTCAGTCGCGCCGGAATATTGGTTGTCGTTCATAGAAGTCATGAATCTTGTTGTTTCAGCGCGCCTTTGCAATGGGCGCGATCTTGCGCGGTTCCCTCTTAGGTTTGGTTAAGGGGTACGGAGAAATACGGGGGTGTTTTGGAGAAAACTTGCGGCGATGCGACGCGCGCAGAAAATCGTCATTAACAGAGGGTCAACAGCCCATGCGAAACTGCGGGCGGGGTGCGCGGGCCGGCTTTGGCTTGACGCGCGATCCTATTCGCTTCGGGGGATGCGGCACTGCATGATGCAATGCAGCCCGGTCTTCAAGTAAGAGATCTCGGTCCTGCCATCGAAGGACGACAGTGCCGATTTCAGCAGCTTGGTGCCGAAGCCGGGCTCGGAGACCTTGTCCACGCTCGGACCCTCGGTCTCGTCCCAGGTGATGATCAGGCGGTCGTCGCTGACGGTCCATGACACCTGCAGCAGACCGCGCGGCGCGGAGAACGCGCCGTACTTGCCCGCATTGGTGGCCAGCTCGTGAAACATCAATGAGAGCGTGACCGCGAGCTTCGGCGGCAGGAACAGGCGGTCGCCATTGAGGGTGAAGCGGACATGGCCATAGGGGCCGAGCTCCGAGATCAGGAGGTCGCGGATGTCACAGCCGGCCTTGTCGATCCGCGAGATCAGATCGTCGGTCGCGGCCAGCGAGCGCAACCGCGGATCGACCCGGTCCCAGACCTGGGGGTGGTCGTGCAGCACCTGGTGCAGCACGGCGTGCACCGTCGACAGCTTGTTCTTCAGCCGGTGCTGGAGCTCGTCGACCAGCAGCTTGCGATACTCTTCTTCCTCGATCAGGCGCTTGGAGATCCGGCGCTGCTCCGCCAGCATGGTGCGATAGTGCTCGACACCCCAGATGGTGAGCGCACAGACCGCCCAATAGAGTGCCAGCAGGGCAAACCGCGCCCGATCGGCAAAGGCATCGCCGAAATTCACCACGACGCCGAGCATGCCGCCGACCAGCGCGGTCACGATTCCGATCCGGAAGCCCCCGAACGCGGCGGCGAAGAACACGGCCGGGAAGTAGGGCGTGAAGTAGACGTCGGGCCGCACATGGGCCAGCCCCCAGCGCGTCAGCGTCGCGATCAGCAGGCAGGCCACCGCAAAGGCAATGCTCAGACCAAGCGATGGCGGCGCCGCACCCTGCCAACCCCTGCGGAATTCCTCGATCAGCTTCCCCATGCGCAGCCCAATTGCGATATGCGTTCGAAAATCGAGCGACCTGTGAAGATGTTACGCATCCCGTCCGCACAAGCATAGCTTGCCTTGTCGGAGGCCGGCAGGGATAGTGGCGCCCGCGGCGATGGCAGCGGCCGATATTCGCCATTTGGCGTCAAATCGTTCGAAAACAGGAACATTCCATGGGCAGGCTGGACGGCAAGGTTGCGGTGATTACGGGGGCGACGAGCGGGATCGGATTGCGCACTGCGGAAGTCTTCGTTGCCGAAGGTGCCAAAATTGTGATCGCGGGGCGGCGTCTACCGGAGGGCGAAGCCCTGGCCAAGCAACTCGGCGCCAACTGCATCTTCCGCCAGACCGACGTGACGGTCGAAGCACAGATGCAGGCGCTGATCGCGCTCGCCGTGGACAAGTTCGGCCGTATCGACTGCCTGTTCAACAATGCCGGCGGCCCGGCGCAGACCGGCGGCATCGAGGGCCTCGAGGTCGAGCGCTTCGACGCGGCGATGGCGACGCTGGTGCGCAGCGTCATGCTCGGCATGAAGCACGCCGCGCCCCACATGAAGAGGCAGGGCTCAGGCAGCATCATCAACAATGGCAGCATCGCCGGCCGCCTCGCCGGCTTCTCGTCCTCGATGGTCTATAGCGCGGCCAAGGCGGCGGTGATCCATCTCACCAAATGCGTGGCGATGGAGCTTGGCGAGTCCAATGTGCGCGTCAACGCCATCTCGCCGGGCGCGATCGCGACCGGCATTTTCGGCAAGGCGCTCGGGCTCTCGACCGATGCCGCGGAGAAGACGCCGGCGGTGATGCGCGAGGTCTACAAGACCGCGCAGCCGATCCCGCGTGCCGGCCTTCCCGATGACATCGCCCAGGCCGCGGTGTTCCTGGCCAGCGACGAATCCAGCTTCATCAACGGCCACGATCTCGTCGTCGACGGCGCCATGACCGGCGGCCGCAACTGGAGCCAGCAGCAGCAGGGCTATGTGGCGCTGCGCAAGGCGTTCGACCAAGGGGCGTAGAAGCTCCAGAGACGGTGCCGTAGGGTGGGCAAAGGCGCGCTCTTCGCGCGCTGTGCCCACCATCGATGTCCGAGCTTGGAGAGGCGCGGTGGGCACGCTTCGCTTTGCCCACCCTACGAGATATCGTGCCCCGGACGCAGTGCAACGCTCCTTCAGCGGTGCGCTGCAGAGCCGGGGCCCATCTCTCCACCGACTTGATCGCAGCATTCTGGGTCCCGGCTCGCGCTTTGCGCGTCCGGGACACGAGAAATCACACCGCCTTTACCCGCACCCGCAACCCGTCCCGCGGCTTCGGGATCGGCCACATCTGCCAGTCCGGCTTGTAACCCGGCTCCAGCGACACCTCGATGTTCTGCAGGAAGTGCCGCGCGAAGCATTTTGCCTGCATGTAGGCGAAGTGCAGGCCGAGGCACATATGCGCGCCGCCGCCGAACGGGACCCAGGCGAAGCGGTGGCGACCCCGTTGCGCCTCCTCGGTGAAGCGCAAGGGATCGAAGCGATCCGGCTCCGGCCAGATGTCCTTCATGTGATGGGTATACAGCGGATTGACGCCGACCGCGGTGCCGGCGGGAATCGTAAAACCCTTGAAGGTGAAATCGCGCATGGCGCGGCGCGGCATCGAAGGCACCGGCGGCTTGATCCGCAGCGCTTCCTTGAACGCCATCTCGGACAGCGGCATCTTTTCGAGATCGTCGAAGCTGCTCGGCGCGCCTGGCGCGAGCCCGAGCGCGAGAACTTCCGCGCGCAGCCTGTCCTGCCAGTCAGGATTGGCGGCGAGCTCGCCGATGAAGGAAGTCAGCGACGAAGTCAGCGTGTCGTGCGCCGCCATCATCAGGAAGCTCATATGGTCGATGATGTCCTGCTCGGACAGCAGCGCGCCGTCCTCATGGGTGGCGCGGCAGAGCTGCGAGAACAGATCATCGCCGCCATGATTGCCGCGGCGAAGCGGGATCTGTTCGCGGAAATAGGCGACGATGCGTTTGCGCCCCCTGACGCCGGCGGCCATCTGGGTGCCGGGCAGGGGACGGCGGATCGGGGCGACCGCGGCGGCGACCATGTCGACGAAGGCGCGGTTGATCTCGTCGACCTCCGGCCCGATATCGGCGCCGAGGAAGGACGCCGCGGCGAGATCCAGCGTGAGCTGCTTCATCGCGGGGTAGAGCTGCATCTCGCCGGGCTTGGCCTTCCACTGCGCGACCCGCGCGGAGATGCCGCGGTCGAGATCGGCGAGATAGGATTTCATCGGCCCGGACTTGAACGCGACCGACAGCGCCTTGCGGTGCAGCCGGTGCTCGTCGAAATCGAGCAGCATCAATCCGCGCGGAAACAACAGGCCGAGCACCTTGTTCCAGCCGTGGGTCGAGGAGAACAGCTTTTGCTGGTCGAACATCACCAGCTCGTTGGCCTCGGGCCCGAGCAGCACGACATTGGTCTCGCCGAACACATGGGTGCGGTAGACCGGGCCATATTTGGCGCCGTTCGCCTCGATGTGGCCCTTGGGATCGGCCAGCACCTGGAAGGTCTTGCCGATGATCGGCCATCCCTCGTCGCCGGGAATGTGCGTCAGCGCGTTGCGTTTGGGCGCGGTGAAGTCGGGCGCCGGTGCGGCAACATTCTGCATCGACATGACGATTGCTCCGGTTGGCAGGCTCCGCGAACATAGCACGATCTGGCCGCGATGAGCTGCGGTCGTCTTGCGCACAAAATCGTCACACCCACCGCCGTCGTCCCGGGTTCGCGCTACACGCGTCCCGGGACGACGGGCTGAGCGCGTCCTACCGCTTCGCCGCTTCCTTCTGCAGATCCGGAGCGTTGACGGCGGGGATCGCGACGCGGCCGGGGCCGGTCACCTTCAGCGCCTCGGCGGCCTTCTCGTTCTCCATGATCTTGGCCATCACGGCCTGGCCTGCGCGCTCGAAGATGGCGCGGTTCTCGATCACGAATTTTTGCGACCTGCGCAGGCCGTCGATATAGCCGTTGATCTCGGGCACGACGTATCGCGCCACCATGTCCCAGCTGCGGCGCGTGGCTTCCGGATTGGCCCAGTCGTGCACGAAGCCGATGATGGCGCCGACGCCGCCGGAGACCTGCATCACGTTCTTGATTGTTTTGACGAGATCGTCGGGCGTGCCGATGGTGGACGCCGCGCCCTCGACGAAGGCGGTCTTGTCCACGGCCTCGTCGGGCGAGGAGAACGCGGTCAGGCCCGGCCGCTGCAGCGTGCCGACATTATATTCGTTGTGCCAGCGCATCAGCCCGGCGCCGGCTTCCTTGCGCGCCTGCTCGCGGGTCTCGGCGATGTGGAAGGTCAGCAGCACGCGCCAGTCGGCGCGGTCGACCTTCGTGCCGTGCTTCTTCGCGGCGTCCTCGGCGAACTGCCATTGCTGCTGCAGTGACATCAGTCCCTGCGTCGTCATCGAGCCCAGCGAGATGATGCCGCAGCCGTATTTGCCGGCGAGCGTCATGCCGGAGGGCGAGATCTGCGAGGCCACGACGAACGGCATCTCTTCCTGCAGCGGCAGGATCTGCAGCGCGGCATCGTTCATGGTGAACCAGTCGCTCCTGGCGGTGACGCGCTCACCGTTGAAGAGCCGGCGGATGACGCCGATGGCCTCGTCCTGCCGGTCGCGCTGCGTCATCGGGTCGATGCCGAGCGTGTGCGCGTCGGAGGCGAGCGCGCCGGGGCCGGAGCCGAAGATGGCGCGGCCGCCGGTCATGTGGTCGAGCTGCACCATGCGCTGGGCGACGTTGTAGGGATGGTGATAAGGCAGCGACACCACGCCGGTGCCGAGCTTGATCCGCTTGGTACGCTCGCCGGCCGCAGCCAGGAACATCTCGGGCGAGGCGATCATCTCCCAGCCCGAGGAATGATGCTCGCCGCACCAGAACTCGTCGTAGCCGAGCGCGTCGAGCTGCTCGACCAGGTCGAGATCGCGCCGGAACTGGAGCATCGGATGCTCCCCGATCGGGTGATGCGGGGCAAGGAAGGCTCCGAACTTCAGGCGCGCCATGGCGTTCTCTCCGGCTTTGATTTTCTGCTTGTTGAGACGGCGAAGCTACGTGCCGAAGGCCACGAACGCAATCGCGCGGTGTCCCGCGCGGCGGAATGCAGGCATGCGCTGAGTTGCTTCTCCCACCTCTCCCCGTTCTTACGGGGAGAGGTGGGGCTGCTTCAGCAAATTCGGTGGCAGTGCGACTCGCGGCAGCTCCCCCTCACCTGGAATCAAACTGCGTTTGAATTCCGGCCTCTCCCCGCATGCGGGGAGAGGCGAAACAGCCGTGCCTCGAACGAAGCACACGAATCCTACCTCTGAGGTAATCGTGACACCGTGCGAGATCTGAAATCATCGGCACGATAATCCAGGGCCGCGCGCCGATGCATCAGATCGTCACACAACAGATCGATTCGACCCGCCGCTGGTGGGTGCTGGCCATCGTGGTGGCCGCCCAGTTCATGTTCGGCGTCGATGCCTTCATCGTCAACGTCGCCATTCCCACCATTGCGGTCGAGCTGAAGGCATCCCCCGCGCAGATCGAAGCGGTCATCGCGATCTACCTGATCGGCTACGCCACGCTTGTCGTCACCGGCGGTCGGCTCGGCGATATCCACGGCACCAAGACTATCTTCCTGGCCGGCGTACTTGGCTTCACGGCGACCTCGCTGTGGTGCGGGCTCGCGCAGTCCGGGGTGGAGCTGATCATCGCCCGGCTGGCGCAGGGCGCGACCGCGGCGCTGATGGTGCCCCAGGTGCTGGCGACGCTGCATCTCCTCTTCACCGACGAGACGCGCAGCCGCGCATTCGCCATCTACGGGATCGTGCTGGGGCTGGCCGGCGCCGCGGGCTTCCTGCTCGGCGGTCTGCTGGTCACGATTGATCTTGCCGGCACCGGCTGGCGTTCGGTCTTCTTCGTCAACGTTCCCTGCGGCCTCGTCATTGCAGCTGCCGCCTGGCGCATCATGCCGTCGGTGCCGCGGCGATCAGGGACAAGGCTCGATATCACGGGCAGCATGGTCCTGTTCGCGGGATTGCTCTGCCTGATCGGCCCGCTGCTGTTTGGTCACGATGTTGGCTGGGCACCCTGGCTGTGGGCCGTGATGGCGGTCGGTGGCGTCGTCCTCGTAGCGTTCCTGAAGCTCGAGCACGCAGTCGCTCGTGCCGGCGGCATGCCTTTGATCGACCTCACGCTGCTGGCGGATGCCGCTTTCCTGCGCGGGCTTGGCGCCGCCTTCTTTTTCTTCCTTGCCAATCTCTCCCTCTACCTCGTCATGACGCTGTTCATGCAGCGCGGCCTGAAGATCCCGCCGCTTTCAGCAGGCATGGCCTTCATCCCGCTTGCGCTCGCTTTCGTCGTGGCCTCGCGCCACAGCGGCGCGCGGGCGCGTCATCGCGGCACCAAGGTGTTGATCGAAGGCTGCACGCTGCAGATCGCAGGCCTCGCCGCGCTCGCGCTTGTTGCAGCCTGTATCGATGCGCCATCGCCGCTTCTGCTCGCGTTCGTCATGATCATCTTCGGCTACGGTCAGGGATTGGTGATGGCGCCGCTCTCCGGCGCGGTGCTCTCGACCGTCAAGCCTGTCGCCGCAGGCTCGGCGTCCGGCATCTACGGCACGACGGCGCAGATCGGAAATGCGGCCGGAGTGGCCGCAATCGGCGCGGTGTTCTTCACGGTCGATGCCTTGCAATCAGCGCGCGCAGGATTTCTGGTCTCGCTTGCGCTGTTTGTGACATTAATCATGATCTGTGCCGCATTTCTGTCGTGGATGCGTCGCGCATCTGCGTGAAGTCGAGGCATTGCGGTTAATTCGTGCGGATTTCGGCGGAATTCCCCGTGATTTTCGTGGATTGACAGCGCACGGTCTTTTTATTTTGCAATGCAGCAACTATCTGGTTTGGCTGAACGTTGAAAGCCGCCCACCAGGAAGTTGCCGTGTCGTTAGCCAAAAATGTTGATCTGTTGAGACGTCTGCCGAGGCTGGACGGTCTGCGCTTTGCCGAGCTCGGCCGGAGCGCGGATGCGTCCAGTCCATTGCAAGAGGTCACCGGCTTCGGCGACAACCCGGGGGCCTTGCGCATGTTCGCGTTCGTGCCGGCGCAGTTGCAGAAGCCGCGCGCGCTGGTCGTCGTGTTGCATGGTTGCGGGCAGACGTCAGCGGGCTACGATCTCGGCGCGGGCTGGTCGACGCTCGCCAAGCACTATGGCTTCGCGCTGCTGATGCCCGAGCAGCAGCGGATCAACAACGGCAACACCTGCTTCAACTGGTTCAATCCGGAAGATACGGCGCGGGACAGCGGCGAGGCGCATTCGATCCGCGAGATGATCGCGCATATGGCGGAGGCGCATCGCATCGATCCCAAGCGCATCTTCATCACCGGCTTGTCCGCCGGCGGCGGCATGACGTCGGTGATGCTCGCGACCTATCCGGAAGTCTTCGCGGCCGGTGCGGTCATTGCCGGACTGCCCTATGGCATCGCCTCGAATTTGCGCGAGGCACTGGACGGCATGTTTCATTCCCCGGTGCGTCCCGCAAGCGAGCTCGGCGATCTCGTGCGCAATGCCTCGGATTATCGCGGCCCCTGGCCGAAGGTCTCGGTGTGGCACGGCAGCGCCGACCGCACCGTCAATCCCGGCAATGCCAACGAGATCGTCAAGCAGTGGCTCGATCTGCACGATCTGCCGGAAGCGCCGATGGCGGAGACCAATGTCGACGGCTATCCGCGCCAGGCCTGGTGGGGCAAGGACGGCGAGACGCTGGTCGAGTCCTACGCCATCACCGACATGGCGCACGGCACGCCGCTTGGGCTGGCCGACAACGACCAGCGCTATGGCGTCGAAGGCGCATTCCTGATCGAGGCCGGCATTTCCTCGTCCTATCACATCGCAAAGTTCTTCGGCCTCACCGGCTGGATTGCAGATGCTGCAAAGGCGGAGGCCAAGCCTACAAGCAAGTCTACAAGCAGGCCTGCAGCGCAGCCGGCATTGACGCCCGCGCCGCATCTCGCCCGCTCGATCCGCACGGCGGTCGCCGAACAGCCGGCCGAGCCGACGCGCGAGGAGGCTCGCAGCTTCGATCTCGGCCAGATCATCACGCGCGCACTGACCGCCGCGGGGCTGATGAAGTAGTTCAGGCGGTCTGACCGATCCACTCGATCGGCGTCACCGTCACCTCGCCGCCGGCAACCTTCCGTGTCATCTCCTGATAGGCTTTGAAGAAGTCGCGCGATTGCAGCGCTTTTTGCGCGGCATCGTCAGCGACGCTGGCGAGATGGAAATAGCTGCCGTCGTCGCGGTTCTTCAGGACACGATAGCCGATCCGCCCTTTCAACTCCGGATCGCCGTCGATCGCCTTGATGAAGCGGCCGACCTCCTGGTGCCAGGCTTCCGTCGTGCCGTTCCTGAATTCATATCTGATCATGAAGTGCTTCATGTGACGCTCCCTGTTCGTCGTGTGCGTCATCATCTGCGGCTCGCAAACGATCCTGCAAGTATGGACAAAATTGATAGTATGGACTTTTTCGACGTTGCTCCTATCCTGAGGCGTGGCTAACGCGTGGAGGAGACGACATGGCGAAGGCGAACCCGGCGCGCACCTGTCCGGTCGCGGCGTTTCAGAAGATGATCAGCGGCAAGTACAAGCTGCGCATCGTCTGGGACCTCAAGGACGGCCCGCGCCGCTATGGCGAGATCCGCAGCGGCCTGTTGCGCGGCACGGAAGGCAGCGCCGAGATCACCCCGCGCGTGCTCAGCCGTGAATTGAAAGCCCTGACCGCGAGCGGCCTGATCGACCGCAAGGATTTCGGCGAGGTGCCGCCGAAGGTCGAGTATCGCCTGACCCGCAAGGGCAAGAGCTTCGTGCCCGTCGTCGCGGCGATCCGCGACTGGGGCGATCGTCACCTCAGTGAGACCGCCACGCTTGTGGACGCGGCGGAATAAACCTCACATCTCGCCGGTGATGAACGGATTGGTCATCCGCTCCTGGCCGATGCTGGAGCCGGCGCCGTGTCCGCAGATGAAGCCGACGTCGTCGCCGAGCGGCAGCAGTTTTGTCAGGATCGAGTTGATCAGCGTCGCATGACTGCCGCCGGGCAAATCGGTGCGCCCGACCGAGCCGGCGAACAGGACGTCGCCGACATGGGCGAAGCGCAGCTCCTTGTTGAAGAACACCACGCTGCCGGGCGAGTGGCCGGGACAGTGAAAAATATCGAACCGTAAATCGCCGATCGACACGCTGTCGCCCTCGTCGAGCCAACGGTCGGGCTCGAAATTGCGCACGCCGGTCATGCCGAAACGTGCGCCGCTGTCGACGACGTTGTCGAGCAGGAACTTGTCCGCTTCATGCGGCCCCTCGATCGGCACCTTCAGCGCATCGCGCAGATCGGCGGCGCCGCCGACATGGTCGATATGGCCGTGGGTCAGCCAGATCTTCTCCACGGTGACGCCGGTCTGCTTGATCGCGTCCAGGATCTTCGGCACGTCGCCGCCGGGATCGATCACCACCGCCTTCTTGCTGGGCTCATCCCAGATGATGGTGCAGTTCTGCTCGAACAGCGTCACGGGAACGATGATCGCGCCGGCCTTGGCTTGCGAAGAGTCTTGGGTGTCATTTTGCTCGGTCATGGCGCCACAATGCCGATTTTTGCCATGCCGCCAAGCAAAAGATTCGTGCGCGTTCCCCTGGGGAACGGTCGTTCGGACCGTCCCCGGGGCGCCACTGCTATCGTTTGATCTGTGCCTTCAACGTCTCCTGAACGACCCCGTCGAAAGACGAGGTCTTCGGCGACTTCATCGCCTGCTCGGCGATGTATTTGTCTCGCTTGCCGACCAGTGCGGTAAGTTTCTCGTTCAAGGTCTTGCGCTGCTCGACCTGCTTGGCAACCTCGGCCTCGCGCTGCTCGGGTTTCATGGCGCGCAGGTTCTCGGGCAAGTCTGCGTCCTTGACGGAGGCGACGTTGGTCGTGCCCTTGGCGGCATCGGCGACGAGATCGCCGCCGCCAGTGACGGCTTCCGCGGTCGCTGCGGATCGCTTGTTGATGTAGCTTGCCATGTCGGTGGCGCTCGCCGGCGCGGCCGCCGCGATGCTGGCCGTCTGCCGCAGCTTCATCTCGGTGTGCCGTTGCCGCTCGCGCGGGCCGTAGGGAATCACCGTGCCGTTGAGCTGCTGCTGCAGGATGATGATGTCCTGGTCGTACGGCGTCTCGATCACCACGACCTGCCCGCCATCCTGCGGAATCGGGATGAAGCGGCCGCTGCCGATCTGGGCGATGTCGCGCCAAACCCGCTCGGTATCGCGCGCATCGCCGGCGAGCACGGCATTGACGATGATGTCCTTTTGCTTGGCGACCGCGAGCGTCCTCGGATATTTGGTGTCCTGGGCGTAGTCCATGTGCGGCGGCGCATCGCCAACCAGGAAGACGATGTGCCTGGCCTCGCTGCCCGGCGTCCATTGCAGCTTGTTGACGGCGACGTCGAGCGCCTCGTTGACGCTTTCCGGCCAGTCGCCGCCGCCGCGCGCCTTCAGCTCGAGTAGATTGGCGTAGAGATCCTGGATGTCGCGGGTCAGCTCGATCTTCGAGGTCACGTAATCGTCGCCGATGTCGCGATAGGCGACGAGGCCCATGCGGATATCGGCGTCCGGATTGGAGTCGACGATCGTGGTGGCGATCGACCAGATCTTGCGCTTGGCTCCCTCGATCAATCGCGCCATCGAGCCCGTGGTATCGAGCACGAAGGCGACCTCGACGGTCGGCTTGGCAAAGGCGGGGGATAGTCCTGCCGCGAGTGGCAATGCGGCGAGTGCGAAGGCGAGCGAGCACAGTGTGATGCGTGACCTCATGGGGTCCCTCCAGTGGTTCCGTCCCTCGGAACCGAGGTTCCACTGGCATCGCGGTGGGCTGAAGCCGGAACAAAGGCCGGACTGGCGCGGAATTGCGGCGATTCCGGGCGGAACCACGCGCCATGTGGACCCAGGCGGCGCGTTCACTGCCGCCGACGTCACATAGCCGTCCCAAAGCCCTGTTGGTCTGAACCCTTGGCGCGATCTCGCGTTGCTTTCCGCGCGAAGCGCATTCGGGGGACGATCTTGGCTCAGGGCGATGAGAACTGGTGGCGCGACGGCATCTTCTATCAGATCTACCCGCGCTCCTTTCAGGATTCGAACAATGACGGCGTCGGCGATCTCGCCGGCATTTTGCGGCGGCTGCCTTATGTGAGATCGCTCGGCGTCGATGCGATCTGGCTGTCGCCGATCTTTCCCTCGCCGATGGAGGATTTCGGCTATGACATCGCCGACTATACCGGCATCGAGCCGCTGTTCGGCACGATGGAAGATTTCGATGCGCTGATCGCGGCCGCCCACGACAACGGCCTGAAGCTGATCCTCGACCTCGTGCCGAACCACACCTCCGATCAGCATCCCTGGTTCGTCGAGAGCCGCGCCTCGCGCGACAATCCCAAGCGCGACTGGTACATCTGGCGCGATCCGGCACCCGACGGCGGGGTGCCGAACAACTGGCTGTCCGAGTTCGGCGGCAGCGCGTGGCAGTTCGACGAGACCACGGGGCAATATTATTACCACGCCTTCCTCGCCCAGCAGCCGGACCTGAACTGGCGCAATCCGGACGTCCGCGCCGCGATCTACGACGTGATGCGGTTCTGGCTCGACAAGGGTGTCGACGGCTTTCGCGTCGACGTGATCTGGCACCTGATCAAGGATGCCGAATTCCGCGACAACCCGCCCAATCCGCATTACGTCGAGGGCCGGCCGCCGAACGAAAGGATCATGACGCAATACTCCACCGACCAGCCGGAGGTGCATGGCGTGATCGCCGAGATGCGGCGCGTCACCGATGAATTCGAAGCCCGCGTGCTGATCGGCGAGATCTATCTGCCGCTGCACCGTCTCATGGCCTATTACGGCAACGACCTCACCGGCGCGCAGATGCCGTTCAATTTCGCGCTGCTCTTGACGTTCTGGAGCGCGCGCTCGATCGAGACAATCATCGAGGATTACGAGAAGGCGCTGCCGCGCGGCGCCTGGCCAAACTGGGTGCTCGGCAATCACGACCGCCCGCGGGTCGCAAGCCGCGTCGGGCCGGAGCAGGCCCGCGTCGCCGCCATGCTGCTGCTGACGCTGCGCGGCACGCCGACGCTCTATTACGGCGACGAGATCGGCATGCACCAGGTGGCGATCGCGCCCGAGGATGTCCGCGACCCCTTCGAGAAGAACGTGCCCGGCATCGGCGTCGGCCGCGATGGCTGCCGCACGCCGATGCAGTGGGATGCGACCGAATTCGCCGGCTTCTCGGCGGCGCGGCCGTGGCTGCCGCTGCCGGAGCATTATGTGCGCGACAATGTCGTCAAGCTCGAAGCCGATGCGCGCTCGATCCTCAACCTCTACAAACGCCTGATCACCCTGCGGAAGAGCAATCGGCCGCTGGTCGCGGGCGATTATCATCCGATCGCGGCGCAAGGCGATCTCCTGATCTATCGCCGCGAAGCCGAGGGGCAGGCGGTGATCGTGGCGCTCAATCTCGGCCCCGATCCGGTCGCGGTGACGACGAGTGCGATACGTTTCGGCAGCAGCATACTGCTGTCAACGTTCCTGGATCGCGAGGACGAGCGCATTGAAGGCGTGCTGGATTTGCGTGGCAATGAGGGGGTAATCGTCGCTCCGCCCTAGCTGTCGTCCCGGACAAGCGCAGCGCAGATCCGGGACCCATAACCACAGGGAGTTGTTTTGCGAAGACTCGGAGTGACCAGCGCGCCCCACACTTCTCCCTGTGATTATGGGTCCCCGCTTTCGCGGGGACGACAGCGGAGGGTACGGCTGCCGTGGAGTATAGCGATGCGTAGATGCTCTTACCCCGGATGCTTCTTTCCCCGCGCCGTAGTCCCGTCGATATCGCTCCGCTTCAGCAGATAATCCAGCCCGCCGACGCGGTACCAGCGATAGCCATACGGCTCCAGCACGATTCGGTGCTGGCCGCGCTTGTCGACGTGGCTGTGGTCCTCCGCGAGCAGATTGATCAGGTGCGCGCCGGCCTCGTCCGGCAGCCCGGCCGAGAACGCGATCTCGCGCGGCTTCTCGTCGAGATTATGCACGAACAGCACCGAATTGTTGCGCCAGTCGTAGCGCATGATGAACACGGCGGGATCGCGCACCGGAATGATCGCGAAGTCCCCCCAGCCGACCTCCGGCACCTCTTTTCGCATACGGACGATGCGCTCGGTCCAGTTCAGCATCGAGTTGGGATCGCGCCGCTGCTTGGCGACATTGACGTGCGGGTAGCCGTAAGGCCCCTTGTCGATCACAGGGCAGGCCGGCTTGTTGTTCTTGGTGAAGCCGCCATGCGGCTCGGTCGACCAATGCATCGGCGTGCGCGCGCAATTGCGTTCCGGCAATGAGAGATCGTCGCCCATCGCGATCTCGTCGCCATAGCGGATCACGGGCGTTCCCGGCAGCGTGCACATCAGGCTGTAGGCAAGCTCGAGCCGCCGGCGGTCGCCGCCGAGCATTGGCGCGAGGCGCCGCCTGATGCCGCGGTCGTAGAGCTGCATATCCTTGTCGGGGCCGAAATTCCTGAACACGGTGTCGCGCTGCGCCTTGGTCAGCCGCCCCAGGTCGAGCTCGTCGTGATTGCGCAGGAACAGGCCCCATTGCGCCGTCGCCGGCCGCGGCTTGGTCGCCTTCAACGCTTTCGCCAGCGGCCGCGAATCTGCAGAGGCCAGCGCATAGAACAGGTGCTGGTTGACGTGGAAGTTGAACATCATGTGCATGCGGTCGGCATCGCGGCCGAAATATTCCATGTCCGTCTTCGGCAGCACATTGGCTTCGGCGAGGATGATGGCGTCGCCCTGCCGCCATTGCAGGAATTCGCGGAACGCGCGCAGCATGTCGTACTGCTCGACGGGCTTCTTCACCTTCGCGCCCTTGGTTGCGATCACGAAGGGCACGGCGTCCATGCGGAAGCCGGAGACGCCGAGCTGGATCCAGAACCCCATGATCTTCAGGATCTCGGCCTGCACATGCGGGTTCGACGTGTTGAGGTCGGGCTGGAAATCGTAGAAGCGGTGGAAGTAATACGCGCCCGCTTCCTTGTCGCGCGTCCAGGTCGATTTCTGCACGCCGGGAAACACCATGCCCTTGTTGGCACCGGCCGGCTTCTTGCTGGACCACACATACCAGTCGCGGTATGGCGAGTTCTTGTCGCGCCGCGCCTCCTTGAACCAGTGATGCTGGTCCGAGGTGTGATTGACGACGAGATCGATGATAATCCGGATGCCGCGCTGCTTGCAGCCATGGGCGAACTCGACGAAATCGCCGAGCGTGCCGTAACGCGCATCGACACTGTAATAATCGGCGATGTCGTAGCCGTCGTCGCGGCCCGGTGAGGTCTGGAACGGCATCAGCCAGATCGTGGTGATGCCGAGGCCATGCAGATAGTCGAGCCGGCGAAGCAGGCCCTTGAAGTCGCCGACGCCATCGCCGTTGGCATCCATATAGGAGCCGACGGAAAGGCAGTAGATCACGCCGTTCTTGTACCAGAGATCGTCGATCATCCGCGCAGCCTCGGTGGTTCCGCCGAGGTGCGGCGGCTGCGTGATAAGTGCGTGGGGGAGGGGAGGTTCCGTTCGTTCGCCGTCGTCCCGGGGCGCGCGAAGCGCGCGCCCCGGAATGACGAATGGAGAGAGTGTCCGCCCCAAACGGAATCGGCTATCCTCCCTCCATGGACAGCCCCGCCCGTAACATCGCCCTGGTGCCGCCACCCGATCGTCGTCAGTCGGAAACGGCGCTTGCGGTCGCGCGTGGCACCGCGCGGCTGCTGCGTTCGCTCGGCTTTACCTGTATCAGCGAATTGCCGCTGCCCTCAGGCCGGCGCGCCGACCTCGTGGCGCTGAACGAGCGAGGCGAGATCTGGATCGTCGAGATCAAATCGTCGGTGGAGGATCTGCGCGCCGATCAGAAATGGCACGAATACCGCGCCCATTGCGACCGGCTGTTCTTCGCCTTCACGCAGGACCTGCCGTGCGAGATCTTTCCGCAAGACACCGGTTTGATCGTCGCCGACGCCTATGGCGCGCACATGCATTGCGAAGCGCCCGAGCACAAGCTCGCTGCAGCCACGCGCAAGCAGATGACGGTGCGGTTTGGAATGGCGGCGGCCTTGCGCATCAACCGCCTGGTCGACCCGCAGGGACACGCGGATTTCTGGGAGTAGCGGCGCCGCAAACAAAGGTGCCGTAGGGTGGGCAAAGCGCAGCGTGCCCACGATCTCTATCCAACTCTGACAGAGCGTGGGCACGGCGCTTTGCGCCTTTGCCCACCCTACGAGACCGTTACCTCGGCGCGCGCTTGGCCAAAATGCGCTGCAAGGTCCTGCGGTGCATGTTGAGCCGCCGTGCCGTTTCCGAGACGTTGCGGTTGCACATCTCGTAGATGCGCTGGATGTGCTCCCAGCGCACGCGGTCGGCCGACATCGGGTTGGTCGGCAGCTCGGATTTCTCCGCGCTGGTCGACAGCAGCGCCGCGACGACGTCGTCGGCATCCGCCGGCTTGGAGAGATAATCGATCGCGCCCATCTTCACCGCGGTGACGGCGGTGGCGATGTTGCCATAGCCGGTCAGCACGATCGCACGCGCATCCGGGCGCTTCTTCTTCAGCGCCGAAACCACGTCGAGGCCGTTGCCGTCGCCGAGCCGCAAATCCACCACGGCGAATGCCGGCGCCGCCTTGCCGATCTGCGCAAGACCATCCGAGACGGTGTCGCATGACGTCACCGCAAAGCCGCGCGTTTCCATGGCGCGCGACAACCGCTCCAGGAACGGCTTGTCGTCCTCCACGATGAGCAGCGAGCGGTCAGTCTGTTCGTTCAGTTCGGCGATGGCGTTCAAGGTTTTGTCCTCTCTCCAACGCGACTACATATGGCCTCGCAATCGGGCGGTGCCAAGGCCGCCGATAGTCGATCGGCCCTGTTGTGCGACGCAAGGTCGCGGCCACAAGCGCGATGAAGGTCATCGCGCTCGCGATTCTTATCCTCGCATGATCCTATCGGAAAACCGCTGAACACTTTTCCGGGATCATGCCCTATCCTATTGTTTCTTCGAGGCTCTCGATAGCCTCAAAACGCTGTCGCGGCCATGTGATCTGCACCACCGCGCCGTGTTCCGGAAAGATCCGGTTGGTAAACAAGACCTTGGCGCCGGTGCGTTCCAGCAATGTGCGCGCGATGAACACGCCCAATCCGAGACCGCGTTGCTCACCGCCGCCGTCATCCGTATTTCGCCGCCGCGACAGATAGGGCTCGCCGATCCGGTTCAGGATATCGGGCGGAATGCCGGGGCCGTCGTCGGAGATCAGAAGCTCGATCGTGTCCTTGTTCCACCACGCGTTCACCTCAACGGTGGTATGGGCGAAATCGACCGCGTTCTCGACGATGTTGCCGACGCCGTAGAGGATCGCCGGATTGCGCGAGCCGACCGGCTCGGACACGGCGGCGACCGCGATCCGCACCTTGATCTCGACGCCGAAATCGCGGTGCGGGGCCACCACCTCCTCGATCAGCTCCGACAGCTTCATGCGATCGAACGGCGCGCCGGTGGAGGAGAGCTGGGTGATCTTGCTCAATATGTCGCGGCAGCGCTGGGTCTGCTCGCGCAGCGTCTTCAGGTCCGCGGCAAAGCTGGCGTCCTTCACCGTCTTCTCCAGCTCGCGCGAGATCAGGAAGATCGTCGCGAGCGGCGTGCCGAGCTCGTGCGCGGCCGCGGCGGCGAGGCCGTCGAGCTGGGTCAGATGCTGCTCGCGCGTCAGCACCAGCTCGGTCGCGGCCAGCGCATCCGCAAGCTTGCGCGCCTCCTCGGTCACCTGGAACGAATAGAGGCTGGTGACGCCGATCGCGAGCACGATCGAGAGCCAGACGCCGACGAGATAGATCGGCGGCAGCACCAGGGGATCGTCGGAATCCCAGGGCAGCGGCAAATGGAAGAAGAACAACACCGAGGCGCAGGCCACCGCAAGCACGCCGAGGCCGAACGTGAAGCGCGCCGGCAGCGCCGTGGCCGAGATCAGCACCGGCGCCAAGAACAGGAACGAGAACGGGTTCTGCAGTCCGCCGGTGAAGTACAACAGACCGGCCAGTTCCACGATGTTCAGCGCGAGCAGTCCGGCCGCCTGCATCGGCTCCAGCCGCTGCATTGGATTGGCCGCGGTCTGGAGCGCCAGATTCAGGGCTGCCGACAAGGCGATGATGCTGACGCAGGGGACGATCTCGACGTTGAATTCCAACCCCTGCGCCACGATGAAGATCGCCGCGAGCTGGCCCAGCACCGCCAGCCAGCGCAGCCGCAGGATCGTGTCCAGGCGGATATGCCGCTGCGCGTGGCGAAAGTCGGAAGCAGCAATTTCAGTCATATCGGCCAATGGGGGTGCCTTCCAGATCACAAACGCTGGGCTCGCGGAACCACCGATTACAAGCCTTGCGCTATCCGCTGCAATAGCAGAAGAACGACCAGCATGACCGAGAAAGGCAAGGCTTCAAGTCGGCCGACTGTCGCGGAGCGCAGCTCGTCCGCGGCGATCGCGGTCGAGCACCTCGTCAAGATCTACAAGCAGACCCGCGCGGTCGACGACATCTCCTTTTCGCTGCCGCGAGGCACCATCACCGGACTTCTGGGCGGCAACGGCGCCGGCAAGACCACGACCATCGCGATGATCATGGGCCTGGTGCTGCCGACCTCCGGCCGCGTGCAGGTGCTCGGTCACAGGATGCCCGAGGAGAGCGCTTCCGTGCTGGGGCGGATGAACTTCGAGAGCCCCTATGTCGACATGCCGATGCGGCTGACGGTGCGGCAGAATCTCACCGTGTTCGGCAAACTCTATGCGGTGAAGAACCTGTCGGAGCGCATCGCCGAGCTCGCGGACGATCTCGATCTCACCGAATTCATCGACCGCGCCAACGGCAAGCTGTCCGCCGGGCAGAAGACCCGGGTCGCGCTCGCCAAAGCGCTGATCAACCGGCCCGAGCTGCTGCTGCTGGACGAGCCGACCGCCTCGCTCGATCCGGATACCGCCGACTGGGTGCGGGCGCATCTGGAGCGTTATCGCAAGGACAACAACGCCACCATCCTCCTGGCCTCGCACAACATGCTCGAGGTCGAGCGGCTCTGCGATCGCGTCATCATCATGAAGCGCGGTCGCATCGAGGACGACGACACGCCGGAGGCGATCATGGCGCGCTACAACCGCACCACGCTGGAGGAGGTGTTTCTGGACGTCGCGCGCGGCCGGGTGAACGGTGCGAAGGAGGCGGCAAGGTGAGGGGGCTTTCGTGTCTCAGCCGTCATTCCGGGGCGCGCGGAGCGCGAGCCCGGAATCCATTTCGCGGCGTTTGCTGCCGGTCGATGGATTCCGGGCTCGATGCTACGCATCGCCCCGGAATGACGGCTCTTTTCGAGATGAAGGTGCGGCCATGACCGACATCACCATCCACCGCGGCATCTCCCCGCATCGCATTGGTGCGATGATCCTGCGCTACTGGTACCTCCTGCTGTCGTCCTGGCCGCGGCTGCTCGAACTGCTGTACTGGCCGGCGCTGCAGGTCATCACCTGGGGCTTCATCCAGTATTACATCGCCGAGAATTCCAATTTCTTCGCGCGCGCCGGCGGCACGCTGATCGGCGCCGTCATCCTCTGGGACATCCTGTTCCGCGGGCAGCTCGGCTTCTCCATCTCGTTCCTGGAGGAGATGTGGGCGCGCAACATCGGCAACCTCATGATGAGCCCCTTGAGGCCGATCGAGTTTCTGCTGTCGCTGATGGTCATGAGCCTGATCCGGCTTGCGATCGGGATCATTCCGATGACCTTGCTCGCGCTGTTCATGTTTCATTTCAATGTCTACGCCCTGGGCCTGCCGCTGATCGCATTCTTCTGCAATCTGATCTTCACGAGCTGGTCGGTCGGCATCTTCGTGTCGGGTCTCGTGCTGCGAAACGGGCTCGGCGCCGAGAGCATCGTCTGGACCCTGATGTTCGCGATCCTGCCGCTTGCCTGCGTCTACTATCCCGTCAGCGTGTTGCCGGTCTGGCTGCAATACGTCGCTTGGGCGTTGCCGCCGACCTATGCCTTCGAGGGGATGCGCGCGCTGCTGATCGAAAACACCTTCCGCGCCGACCTGATGCTGGAGGCGCTGGCCATCAACGCCGTCCTTCTGGTTGCATCTTTTGCATCATTCCTTGCCCTTTTACGCAGCGCCAAACGGCACGGCTCGCTGCTGTCGGGCGGTGAATAACGTCACTTTCCCGTGGATTCAGGCTGGTTTAGCCGCTTCGGCTCCGTAGATGTACGGAACCATGCATTGACGCAATATTGCGCATTCGGCAGTATGCTGCGATGCGAAGAGGGATATAGCGATGCCTATTGGTGAGTTCGGCGGCGCACCGCCCCTGGCTGCAGAAGGCAGTCCGGTCCTGACGACGCCGATGTACTGGATGTACGAGATGGCGCACGCCTCTCTCAATCCGGCACGTGCGGTCACTGACGCGACCAAGCTGCTGTTCCAGAATCCTCTCAACCCCTGGACGCGCACCGAGGTCGGCAAGTCGGTTGCCGCGGCCTGCGAATTGTTCGAGCGCACCACGCGCCGCTACGGCAAGCCGGAATGGGGCCTCGACGACACCGAGGTCAACGGCATCCGCGTCCCCGTCGAGGTCCGCTCGGTCTGGGAAAAGCCGTTCTGCCGGCTGCTCTACTTCGATCGCAAGTTCGCTCGTCCCCTGCGCAGCCCGCAGCCGCGCGTGCTGATCGTGGCGCCGATGTCCGGGCATTATGCGACGCTGCTCCGCGGCACGGTCGAGGCCTTCCTGCCCGCACATGAGGTCTACATCACCGATTGGGCCGATGCCCGCATGGTGCCGCTCAGCGATGGCCGCTTCGATCTCGACGATTACATCGACTACGTTATCGAGATGCTGCACGTCCTCGGCGGCAACACCCATGTCATGGCGGTGTGCCAGCCCTCCGTGCCCGTCGTCGCCGCCGTCTCGATCATGGAAGCGCGGCGCGATCCCTTCGTGCCGACCTCGATGACGCTGATGGGCGGCCCGATCGACACCCGTCGCAACCCGACGGCGGTGAACAATCTCGCCCAGGAGCGCGGCATCGACTGGTTCCGCAACCATGTCATCACCAAGGTGCCGTTCCCGCATCCCGGCATGATGCGCGACGTCTATCCGGGATTCCTGCAGCTCAACGGCTTCATCAGCATGAATCTCGACCGCCACATGGACGCCCATAAGCAGCTCTTTGCCCATCTGGTGAAGGGCGACGGCGACCTCGTCGACAAGCATCGCGAGTTCTATGACGAATATCTCGCGGTGATGGACCTCTCCGCCGAGTATTACCTGCAGACGGTCGACACCGTGTTCGTGAAGCACTCGCTGCCGAAGGGCGAGATGACCCATCGCGGAACACGCGTGGACCCCTCCAAGGTCACGCGCGTGGCGTTGATGACGGTCGAAGGCGAGAACGACGACATCTCGGGTCTCGGTCAGACCGAAGCGACGCACACATTGTGCAGCTCGATCCCCGATCATCGCCGCGTTCATTACGTCCAGAAGGGCGTCGGACATTACGGCGTGTTCAACGGCTCGCGCTTCAAGTCGGAAATCGTTCCGCGAATCCATGACTTCATGGTCTCAGCTGCGAATCCGAGCTCATTGCAGGCTCTCGCGGCCGAATAACCTTCGTTTTCGGCTTTCCCGTCGAAAATTCAGGCCCCGCCGGAGGCTCCGGCTGGGCCTGGCTCCCTCCAGATTCGCGGTATTTAGGTAGCTTTATAGGAGTGAGTCTTCCCTCACCCCTTGGGGGTGCCGCATGCGTCCAGCGGGGGCGAAAAAAGCCGGTTCCAACCCCAGTCTGTAGGGTCTCCCGGACGTCAGACCGCTGTATATTGGGCAAATGATTTGTTTTTGCGCCGAGCGCTTTCCCTGGCGGCGGTTATGGCAGAATCCGGGCGCCCTCCTGCCCCCCGGACTGACAGACATGGCCACTCGCGCTCTCCTCTATCGGCGGCCCCACGAACCCAAGACCGTCCTGATCACCCATGGATCGCAGTTTTTTGCCATCCGCTTGCGCCGGCACCGCCGCGCGCGCCGTTACACGCTGAGAATTCACCCCAGCGATCGCGAAGCCATCCTCACCATGCCGCCGCGCGGCACGCTGGCCGAAGCAAAAGACTTCGCGCAGCGCCACGGTGCGTGGATCGCGGCGCGCCTCGGTCGCTTGCCGAAGGCCGCGCCGTTCCAGCCGGGCACGGTGATACCGCTGCGCGGCACGTCGCATCGCATCGTTCATCGCGCCGGCACGCGCGGCACTGTGTGGACCGAGACGCGCGATAGCGGCGAACGCATTCTCTGCGTCGCCGGCGGGCTCGAGCATGTCGATCGCCGCGTCAGCGATTTCCTCAAGCGCGAGGCGCGCCGCGACCTGCAGCGTTCGGCGGAGGCTTACGCCGCCGAGCTCGGCGTCAGGGTCAAGCGCCTCTCGATCCGCGATCAGTCCAGCCGTTGGGGTTCCTGCACCTCGGCCGGCTCGCTGTCGTTTTCCTGGCGCCTGATCCTCGCACCGCCCTTCGTGCTCGACTACCTCGCCGCGCATGAAGTCGCCCATCTCGTCGAGATGAACCACTCGGCGCGGTTCTGGCGCGTATGCGGAAAAGTCTGCCCGTCGATGGAGCGCGCCAAGAAGTGGCTCGACACCTACGGCAATGATCTGCACCGGTATGGGGTCGAGGATTAGGGTGCGCCATTAGGAGGCTGTCATCGCCCGCGAAGGCGGGCGATCCAGTACGCCGCGGCAGCTTTTATGAATCTCGATGTCTCTGGAATACTGGATTCCCCGCCTTCGCGGGGAATGACAGTTGAGAATGCGGCGACGTCTGCGCTTCGAGGCGCATCCTCAATTCATCCCGCGGGTCACGCACTGATATCCGCGCTTCTCCCCGGCTGCGCGTGTGACGCCAGATAGGACGATTGCCGCTGCGCGCTGGCCTTCTGGCCCTCGGCCAGCATCGCCTGGAACGCAGCGTCGAGTTGCTCGCGGCTGTAGCTCGTGGAACTGCTTTCACGCGGTGTCCATTGCGATTGCGTGATCGCGGTGGGAGCCTTTTCGACGGTGCCGCCAAGCAGCCTGGCGTAATTGTCAGCGCGCCATTGCGCCAGGTCTGGTCCGCTCAAGCCGGGAGGATCCTCGAGCTTGCCTATCTTTGCGGCCGCTGCGTTGGTCATCGTCGAGGAGCCGCCATTGTAGAGCGTGGCCACCACCTTGCCGCCGACTTTCACCTGCGCGTATGTGTTTTCAGGCGCATCGTCCGAGACGGCCGGTTGAGTTGCGCTCGCACCGTGGGTCATCAGCCAGTTTGTCGCCATCAGGTCGCGCAGGACCGGATCATCCGCCACCGATATCGGCTTCGCTCCTTGCAGCGGTTTCACCTGGGAGACGTCAACGCGGAAGCCGTTGGTCGCCGCGTCTGCCGCCTCTGACACGACCGGCTGGAGACCGGATGCCGCATTTGAAGCAGACGTCGACGCGGGCCGCAGATGCGGCAGCGCCACGCTGGATAGATTTGAAATCATGGAACGCTCCCAGACACTCGCTCAACCTATAAGAGCAAATCCCGGGCCGCTGACGGGAGCTTGAAGGGATTGGAGTTTTTGCTTTCGGCGAGCTCCGGGGCGCGGCGAATCTTGCCGCGATAGGCAGGACTTGCCGAAGCAGTGGCGCGATACGCAAGGTTGCCAACCCAGCAAACACTGTCATCGCCCGCGAAGGCGGGCGATCCATTATTCCAGAGGCAGTTATTTGTTTAGCCGAGAAGCCGCTGCGTACTGGATTCCCCGCCTTCGCGGGGAATGACAGCGGGCTGGCTGCGCGAGGTTCATTCCTCGCAGTGCCGCCTCCGCAAGCCGTTGATTTCGTTATCTTCGGCTACTGTGCATGGGGTTGTTTTCGCAGTTTTTGTTTTGAGGTCATGGAGACCTCAGCCCGAGCCTATCGGTTTCCACCGAACAGCCGGTCCATCAGCCAGCCGTCGAGCCCCGCCGCCGCTTCCGGCCGCGCATTGGCGCGCGTCGGCGGTGGACGATAGCCGCCATTGCTTGCGGGGGCCGGCCCGGGCGCTGCCATCGTCGGCGGCGACACCTGCGAAGCCGCCTGCGCGAGGTTCGACAGGCCCCAGCCGCCTTGTGTGCTCGGCAATGCTGCCACCGGCACACCCTCATGCGCCGTCTTCATGAATCGCGACCAGACTTCCACCGGCAGGCCGCCGCCGGTCGCCTTCTTGGTCGGCGAGTTGTCGTCATTGCCGAGCCAGACGCCGGTGACGAGGCTCGCGGTGTAGCCGATGAACCAGGCGTCGCGGTAGTCCTGGCTGGTGCCGGTCTTGCCGGCCGCGGGCCAGCCCGGGATCTCGGCCTTCTTGGCGGTGCCTGATATCAGCGTCTCCCGCATCATCGCGTTCATCATGCCGACATAGCGGGGGTCGATGACCTGATTGCGCTCCTCAGGCTGGCGCATGTAGAGCAGCTTGCCGCCCAGCGTCTTGATCCGCGTGACGACGTGCGGTGCCACCGCGAGACCGCCATTGGCGAAGGGCGCATAGGCGCCGACCAGCTCGACCACGGAGACTTCGGAGGTGCCGAGCGCGATCGAGGCGTTGGGCTCGAGCTTGGAGGAGATGCCGAGCCGGTGCGCGGTGCGCACCACGTTCTTCGGCCCGACCTCGAGGCCGAGACGGATCGCGACCGTGTTGAGCGACATCGCCAGCGCCTGCGTCAGCGTCACCGCGCCGAAATATTCATGGGTGTAGTTCTCGGGTCGCCAGCCCTTGACCTCGATCGGCGCGTCCTGGCGCATCGTATCAGGCGTCAGCCCCTGCTCGAGCGCGGTCAGATAGACGAACGGCTTGAAGGAGGAGCCCGGCTGGCGTTTTGCGGTTACAGCGCGGTTGTACTGGCTCTCGGAATAGTTCCGTCCGCCCACCATGGCGCGCACCGCGCCATCAGGCGTCATTGCCACCAGCGCACCCTGGCTGACATTGAACTTCACGCTCTTGGCCGCGAGCTCGTCGATGATGGCGGCTTCCGCCACGCTCTGCAGTTTCGGATCAATCGTGGTCTCGACCTTGATGCTCTCGTCGATCTGGCCGACCAGATCGTCCAGCACCTCGCCGATCCAGTCGGCAACGTAATTGACGGTGCCGGCGCCGACCGGCTTCACATTGTAGGAGGGATGGCCGATCGAGGCCTGCGCCTGCGCATCGGTGATGAACTTCGCGTCCGCCATCGCCGCAAGCACGATTTGCGCGCGCGCCTCGGCGCCTTCGGGGTTGCGGTTCGGCGCAAGGCGCGAGGGCGATTTGACGAGACCGGCCAGCATCGCGGCCTCGGCGACCGTGACGTTCTTCGCCGACTTGCCGAAAAATTTCTGCGCCGCCGCCTCGACGCCATAGGCGCCCGAGCCGAAATAGACGCGGTTGAGATAGAGCTCCAGGATCTCGTTCTTGGAGTGCTTGCGCTCAAGCCAGATCGCGAGCTCCACCTCCTGCAGCTTGCGCTGCATGGTGCGTTCCTGGGTCAGGAACAGGTTTTTCGCGAGCTGCTGCGTCAGCGTCGAGCCGCCCTGCGAGACGCCGCGATGCATGACGTTGGTGACGAGGGCGCGCAGGATGCCGATCGGGTCGATGCCGAAATGCGAATAGAAGCGCCGGTCCTCGATGGCGATGAACGCCTTCGGCAGATACGGCGGCAAATCCTTCAGCGAGACATTGGCGCCGGCCATCTCGCCGCGCTGCGCCAGCATGCTGCCGTCGATGCCGACGATCTGGATCGTCGGCGGCCGCTTGGGAATCTCCAGCGACTGGATCGGCGGCAGATGGGCGCCGACATAGATCACGACGCCGATCACGGCGATCGCGCCCCACAGGCCGAGCACCGCGCCCCAATAGACCAGGCGGCCGATGCTGGCGCCAATACGTGACTTCGACCGGCGCTTGGCACCGCTGCGGCTGGCTTGCGCTTTCCGCTCGCGCGGCGGCTCGTCACCGGAATCCTCGCTCTTGCGCTTGGCGGATGATTTCGCTGATTTCTTCGGCTTGTCGTCGCCGCCGGGGATGCGGTCCGCCGCGGTCAGGCGCAGATCGGCGAGCGCCGCGGGCAAGCCGAACAGCGGCTCCTTCCGCCCACCTTTTTTCTTTCCCCACGCCATACGCAAAAACGCCCGGTCAGCCCGCCCCGCCGCACGCTAGCGGTCGCTGTTTAAGGCCCGGTTACCCAGACCTTAACGCGCGATTAGGAGGTGCGGCATTCGCCCGCCGCAGTTCCGCTGATTGGACGACGGAGCTAGGATCGCCGGCACAAAACACGGGAAATACGCAGAGGAAACACACATGGGCCATATCGATCCGACCAAGGAGATTTTTGCGCAATTCCGGGAGAACGACCGTCCCGGGCCGATCCACATGCTCAATCTGGTGCGCCTGCGCAAGGAGGCGGCCTACCCGGACGGCCGCAAGGCAAGCGGCGCCGAAGCCTACGCGGCCTATGGCCGCGAGAGCGGCCCGGTGTTCGAACGCCTCGGCGGCCGGATCGTCTGGCAGGGCAAGTTCGAGCTGATGCTGATCGGTCCGCAAGAGGAGCGCTGGGACCATTGCTTCATCGCCGAATATCCTGATGTCGGAGCCTTCGTCGAGATGATCCGCGATCCCGTCTACCGCGAGGCGGTCAAGCACCGCCAGGCAGCGGTCGAGGACTCGCGGCTGATCCGGCACGCCGTGCTGCCGATCGGGAAGAATTTTGGAGAGATACCGGAGTAGCTCGTAGGGTGGGTTAGCGCGGCGGCTGCGCAAAGCGCAGTCCGCCGGGCGTAACCCACCGCTTTGGTCTCCGCGGCGGCAGAAGTGGTGGGTTACGCCTGCGGCTAACCCACCCTACGAGACTTCACTAACCCGCCGGACCCGCATCCTCCAGGATCGGGCCGAACAGCTCCCAGCGCTCGCCGTTGAACTTCATCATCTGAAGCTGCTTGTTGACGCGGTAGTCGGTCGCCGAGGTGTTGGCCTTGATGCCGGGCAGCGCGATGTCGCCGATGAAGTCCTTCAGCGACGCGGCCTGCTTCATGACGTTCTCGCGCGTCAGGTTGTCGCCGCACTGCTTCAGCACGTGCACCAGCAGCTGGGCGGTGCCGTAGCCATAGGTGTTGAAGCTCGAATCCTTGTCGCCGTCAGGATAGTACTTCGCCATGAAGTCGAAATATTTCTTCATGCCGGCATCATCCTTCCAGGCCGGATCGAGCGGATCCTTGCCGTAGTTGACGCTGATCACGCCCTTGGACGCCTCGAGGCCCGCCGGCTTCATCACCGCGCCGACCGAGGTGGCGTTGATGTCGACGATCTGCACCGGATGCCAGCCCATCTCCGCGATCTTCTTGATCGCTTACGCGGCCTGCTTCGGCGTGGTCGCGCTGAAGAACAGGTCGGCGCCGGCATCCTTGATCTTGAGAATCTGCGAGTCGATGGTCGGATCGGATACCTCGTAGGACGCTTCCGTCACGATCATCTTGCCTGCCTTGTCGCCAAGGCCGGCCTTGATGCCGTTCAGATAGTCCTTGCCGAGATCGTCGTTCTGATAAAGCACGCCGATCTTGGCGTTCGGATGCTCCTTCAGGACGTACTGGCCATAGATGCGGCCCTCGACGAAATAGTTCGGGTTGTAGCCCATGGTCCAAGGGAAGTTCTTCGGATCGGTGAACTTCGAGGCGCCGGTGGCGGCGAACAGCTGCGGCACCTTCTTGGAGTTGAGATATTTCTGCACGGCTGCGTTCGACGGCGTGCCGACGATCTGGAAGGTCAGCAGCACCTCGTCGCTCTCGACGAGCTTGCGCACCTGCTCCACCGCCTTCGGCGGCGAATAGGCGTCGTCATACTGGATCAGGTTGATCTTGCGGCCGTTGATGCCGCCCTGGTCGTTGATCATCTTGAAATAGGCGGCCTGTGTCTTGCCGATCGTGGCATAGGCCGATGCCGGTCCCGAGAACGGCACGGTCTGTCCGACCTTGATCTCGGTGTCGCTGGCGCCCGGATCATATTTCTTCTGGGATGGCCGCTGAAATCGACAGCGCCAGAGCAAGCGCCGTGGCCAGATGCAGCTTTCCATTCCTCATTCGCAATTCCCTCAGTCTGTTTTTGCCGATGATCTGCCGGCCGCACGGTGCGTCCGATGCCATCGCTGAGGGCGAGTGTGGAGGAACGAATGTTGCGACGCAAGGTGGGCGTTCGTAGGGTGGGTTAGCCTTGCGGGCTGCGCGAAGTGCAGTCCGCTGGGCGTAACCCACCCTACGAGATCGGGACTAGCCCGACGGTCCCGTGTCCTCGATGATCGGTCCGAACAGTTCCCATCGTTCGCCGTTGAACTTCATCATCTGCATCTGCTTGTTGACGCGGAAGTCGTTCGGCCCGGTGTTGATCTTGATGCCGGGCAGCGCGAAGCTCGGCGTGAAGTTCTTGATGTTGGCAACCTGCTTCATGATGTTCTCACGCGTCAGGTCGTCGCCGCATTGCTTCAAGACCTGCACCAGCAGCTCGGCCACCGAATAGGCGTAGGTGTTGACGGTGTTGAGTTTGTCGCCTTCCGGGAAATACTTGTCCATGAAGGCGAAGAAGGCCTTCACGCCGGGATCGTCCTTCCACTGGGGATCGCTGGGCTCCTTGCCATATTGGGTCGAGATGATGCCCTTGGAGATGTCGAGGCCGGCCGGCTTCAGCGTCGCCGAGATCGGGCTCGCATTGATGTCGAGGATGTGCACCGGCGTCCAGCCGAGGTCGGCGAGCTTCTTGATCGCCTGGGCCGCGAATTTCGGCGTCGAGGCATCGAAGAACACGTCGACGCCCATCGACTTCAGCTTGACCACCTGGGAATCGACCGTCGGGTCGGTGACCTCGTAGGAGACCTCGCCGACGATCATGCCGGCAGCTTTGTCGCCGAGGCCGCTCTTGAGGCCCGCGAGATAGTCGCGGCCCATGTCGTCGTTCTGGTAGAGCACGCCGATCTTGGCGTTCGGATGCTCCTTGAGAATGTATTTGGCGTAGATGCGTCCCTCGGACACGTAGTTGGGATTGTAGGCGATGGTCCAGGGATAGTTCTGGGGATCGTTGAAGCGGGCCGCGCCAGTCGAGGCCAGCAACTGCGGCACCTTCTTGCCGTTGAGATATTTTTGCACGGCGGCGTTGGCCGCGGTGCCGATGAGCTGGAAGGTGAACAGCACCTCGTCGCCCTCGACGAGCTTGCGCACCTGCTCCACCGTCTTCGGCGGCGAATAGGCGTCGTCATACTGGATCAGATTGATCTTGCGGCCGTTGATGCCGCCCTGATCGTTGATCATCTTGAAGTAGGCGGCCTGGGTCTTGCCGATATTGGCGTAGACGGAGTAGGCGCCGGAGAACGGCACGGTCTGGCCGATCTTGATCTCGGTGTCGGTCGCCCCGGTGTCGTATTTCTTCTGGGCGAAGGCTTCGCTTATGAAGGCTTGGTTCGCGGAGAACGCGAAGGCGAGCGCTGTCGTGGCAGCTAAGAAGGCTCTGCGATTGGTCATGTTGGTTGTTCCTCCTGACGGAATTTTCGGCCGATGGTCTTTTCCCGTTGATTGCAACGGTCGCCATCGCTGCCGAAGATTGTGGAGGAAGCTTCGTCGCCGCGCAAGGATCGCGGCGCTGCGCCGTAGCGTCTCAGGCCAGGGAGTCCTAGGTCAGGCGTCTCAGGCCAGGAACAACGCGACCAGCGCGACCGCCGCCGGCAGCGCCTGCACCATCAGGATGCGGCTGCTGACGGTCGCGGCGCCATAGGCGCCGGCCACGATCACGCAAAGCAGGAAGAACGCCTTGATCTGGAATGCGAAGGCCGGGTTGCCGTGGACGAGACCCCAGATCAGGCCTGCGGCGAGGAAGCCGTTATAGAGGCCCTGGTTGGCGGCCAGCACCTTCGTGATCTCGGCCTTCTCCGGCGTGTTGCGAAACACCTTCAGGCCCTGCGGCTTGTCCCAGAGGAACATCTCCAGGATCAGGAAGAAGACGTGCAGTGCGGCGACCAGCGCCACCAGGATATTGGCGATCAGGATCAAGTTGAGCTCCCCCCAGCGTCAGCTTTCGGGTGGACGATAGCACGGCCGGCATGGCAAGTGCGATGGGTGTGTTTCGATTGCCTGGTGCCGCGATGCCCGCTCGACCAACCAAGACGCCTGAACGCTTCGGCCTCGATCGCCTGGTGACGCCGATCGGCGTCGCGCTGCTCGTTACCGATGCGGAGGGCGCCTTGCGGGCGCTCGACTGGGAGGATTACGAGCATCGCATGCGCGAGCTCTTGCGCTTGCACTACGGTGCGGTCGATCTCAGCGACCGGCCTGCGCCTGCATCCATGCGGACGGCGCTATCGGGTTACTTCGAAGGCAATCTCGGTCAGCTCTCGGCCATCGCATGGCGTATCGCCGGCACGCCGTTCCAGCAGAAGGTCTGGAACGCGCTGGTTCACATCCCCGCCGGCACCACGATGAGCTACGGCGGGCTGGCCGCAAAGATCGATTTGCCAAAAGCCATTCGTGCCGTCGGTCATGCCAACGGCTCCAATCCGATCAGTGTAGTGCTTCCGTGTCATCGCCTGATCGGCGCCGATGGTTCGCTGGTGAAATATGGCGGCGGGCTCGAGCGCAAGCGCTGGCTGCTGCGGCATGAGGGGGTGCAGGTCTGAGAGTCCGCCTGAGAATGTGTCGAGCGAACCGCGCCCATGGCCGCACCTGCCTCATGGACGCTGCCCTGCCGTAACCGAATCCGTCAGACTTTCGACGTCATCACTTTCTGAACTATTGTCCAGGTCCCGTTCACCTTCAAGCACGACAGCAGGTCCGTGAAGGAGCGCGGCGGAATGCGCAATTTGACTTTCAAAAGCGCGAGCTCGCTTTCAACGTCTATTGATAGGATCTGATCTTCTCGCTCGAAGCCCTGTTGCTTCGGAGCTTTCGTGTTGCGGACCACTGCCAGCCAGGACGCAATCGGCGTCACGCCCAATTTGCCGTCCTCGGCGACCTTCGTCACGGAACTCGATGGGTGAAATATGGATGCAAACTTGTCAGCATCCATTTCATAGGCAGCGTCGAAATAGGTCTGCGCAAGGGAGCGCAAGGCGGGAAGGTCCGTATCCATTGTCATCCTCAAAGCTTTGCACCGGACCCATTCATGCGGTCCGGCCAGCTATGCCGAGCGTCGACCTGCCCATCGCGCAGAAAAGTGCTGCAGGTCGTCTCCCGTGCTCGCGCAAAAACCTACGGCAAGGTGACTTATGAGACTAGACGTATTGAACGGCATGGGCTCATGAGCGATATTCATGATGATGACAGACGAAATGAACGACCTCGCCGCGTTTGCAATCGTGGCCCGTGAACGAAGCTTTACACGCGCTGCGATAAAGCTGGGTGTGTCTCAGTCTGCCTTGAGCCACACAATCCGGAGGCTTGAGCAACGGCTCGAGCTGAAGCTGCTCGCTCGAACGACCAAGAGTGTTGCACCGACCGCTGCGGGAGCAGCTCTCTTGGAAGATCTGTCTCCGGCACTTGAGCAAATTCGTCATGCCCTCGACAAAGCCCGAAGCATTCGGCGCCGGCCCGAAGGTCGCCTTCGAATCGTCATGTCGCGATCGGCTGCGGTGATGGTACTGTTACCGCGGCTCAGGGCTTTCGCTGAGGCCTACCCCGACATCGTTCTGGACGTCGTCACCGTCACTGGCCCCGTGGACCTCGTTGCAGGCGAGTTCGATGCCGGTATTCAGCTTGGCGAGTACATTCAAAAGGACATGATCGCGGTTCGCGTCACGCCCGAACTGCGATTGGCGGTCATAGGGTCGCCGCGCTATTTCGCTTCACGGCGCATCCCCGAAAAGCCGAGGGATCTGAGCGATCATCGGTGCATTACCCTGCGCCTCGCAGGTGGTCCATATCGGTGGGAGTTTGAGCAAGGACGAAAGTCGGTCACGATCAACGTGAATGGCCCGCTCATCATTGACGACACTCACCTGGTGATTCAGACGGCGCTCGCCGGAGTTGGTATCGGCCTAGCCTATGAAGAGCAGGTCGCTGAACATATTGCGAAGCGCCGTCTTATTCGGGTGCTGGAGGATTGGACGCCCCCAATTCCCGGCTTCTTCATGTATTATCCCAGTCGTCAGCATCAACCAGCCGCGCTGTCTGCGCTCGTGAACGCGCTACGGCACTCTGAACAAAAGTCGGCGCGACGATAGTTAGGGGTCAGGGCCCATTAGCCGCGAGCGCGGAGTGACGAGCGAAAGTCACGCCGCCGGCTGGACCGCCTTGTCGCCGGCCATCACATGGGTCAGCGCGCTCTTGATCGCGGCCTGGCGGGTCGGCGCGCTGATCTGCGCACCCAGGAGGTCGGTGACGTAGAACACGTCCCGCGCGCGCTCGCCGAAGGTCGCGACATGGGCTGACGCAATGTTGAGGTTGAGCTTCGAGATCGCGGTGGTCAGCTCGTAGAGCAGGCCGGGCCGGTCGAGGCCGGAAACCTCGATCACGGTGTAGCGGTCGGACCATTGGTTGTTGATGGTCACCTCAGGCTCGATCACGAAGGGCCGTGCCTTGCTGCGTACGGTGCGCCGCGCCACCACTTCGGGCAGGCGCAGCTTGCCTTCCAGCACGTCCTCGATCATCTCGCCGATGCGGGTGGCGCGCCGTCCCTCGTCCTCGTCGCGGTCGTATTCGCGCGAGATCGAGATGGTGTCGAGCGCGCGGCCGTCGGTCGTGGTGTAGATCTGGGCGTCGACGATGTTGGCGCCGGCCGAGGCGCAGGCGCCGGCGATGATCGACAGCAGCCAGGGATGGTCGGCCGCGAAGATCGTCAGCTCGGTGACGCCGCGCACCTCGTCGAAGCCGACATTGATCGCGAGCTTGTGGCCGGCCTGTTCGCTGGAGCGGACGAAGCGGGCGTGGCGGATCTTGCGCGGCAGCTCGACCTTGAGCCAGTAGGCCGGATAGTGCCGGCCGATATAGGCATCGAGCTCCTCCGCCGGCCATTCGGCGAAGGCATTTCGGAATTCGGCGTAAGCGGCGGTGAGGCGCTTGCCGCGGTCGACCTCCGAGAAGCCGCCGGTCAGCACCGGCTCGGTCTCGTAGTACAGCGAGCGCAAGAGCTGCGCCTTCCAGCCGTTCCACACGCCGGGACCGACGCCGCGGATATCGGCGGTGGTCAGGATCGTCAGCAGCTTCATCTGCTCGACCGACTGCACCACGGCGGCGAAATTCTCGATGGTCTTGCGATCCGAGAGATCGCGTGACTGCGCGACCGTGGACATCGTCAGATGCTCCTCGATCAGCCAGGCGATGAGCTCGGTGTCGGCCGGGCTGAACCCTAGCCGCGGGCACAGCCGCCGCGCCACCTTGGCGCCGGCGATCGAGTGATCCTCCGGCCGGCCCTTGGCGACGTCGTGCAGCAGTGTTGCGATGTAGATCACCGACCGGTGCTCGGGCCGGGATTTGCGCATCAGGTCGCTGGCGAGGGTGAACTCCTCGATGCCGCCGCGCTCGATGTCCTGGAGGAAGCCGATGCAGCGGATCAGGTGCTCGTCGACGGTGTAGTGATGATACATGTTGAACTGCATCATCGAGACGATCTTGCCGAAGGCACGGATGAACTGGCCGAGCACGCCGGTCTCGTTCATCCGCCGCAGCACGATCTCGGCGTTGTCGGAGGTCAGGATCTCCATGAACAGGCGGTTGGCCTCGGGATTCTCGCGCATCTGCGCGTTGATCAGGCCGAGCGACCGCGTCACGTCGCGCATCGCATCCGGATGGAAGGCGAGGTTGTTCTTCTGCGCGAGACGGAAGATCCGGATCAGATTGACCGGATCGTGCTTGAACACGTCGGGCGCGGCGACGTTGATGCGGTTGTTGTCGACGATGAAGTCGTCGCTGTCGGGGACGCGCCGCTTCGCCGCGGTCGGCCGCAGCCGCGCCATCATCCGGCTCAAGACCGGCGCGGGCTTGGCCTGCTGGTCCTCGAGCTTGGCGCAGAGGATGGCGGTGAGGTTGCCGACTTCCTTGGCGACCAGGAAGTAGTGCTTCATGAAGCGCTCGACATCCTGCATGCCGGGATGCGAGGTGTAGCCGAGCCGCACCGCGATCTCGCGCTGGAGGTCGAACGAGAGACGCTCTTCGGCGCGGCCGGAGTAGAAGTGCAGATTGCAACGCACCGACCAGAGGAAATCGGCGCAGCGGCGGAAGCTGCGGTATTCCTGCGCATCGAACACGCCGCGCTCGACCAGCTCGCCGGTGTCGCGGACGCGGTAGACGTATTTGGCGATCCAGAACAGCGTGTGCAGGTCGCGCAAGGCGCCCTTGCCGTCCTTGACGTTGGGCTCGACCAGATAGCGCGACTGGCCGCCGCGGCGGTGCCGCTCTTCGCGCTCGGCGAGCTTGGCTGTGACGAATTCCGACGCGGTGCCCTGCACGACCTCCTTGTCGAAGCGTGCGACCAGCTCCTCATAGAGCGGCTTGTCGCCGGTGAGGAAGCGCGTCTCCAGGATCGCGGTGCGGATGGTCATGTCGCCGCGCGCCTGCCGGATCGACTCGTCCACCGATCGCGTGGCGTGGCCGACCTTCAGCCCCATGTCCCAGAGGCAATAGAGGATCGCTTCGGCGACCTGCTCGCCCCAGGCGGTCTGCTTGTAGGGCAGGATGAACAACAGGTCGATGTCGGATTCGGGCGCCATCAGGCCGCGGCCGTAGCCGCCGGTCGCGACCACCGCCATGCGCTCGGCGCCGCTCGGGATCGGCGAGCGGTAGAGATGACGGGTCGCCGCCGAATACAGGATGCGTATGATCTCGTCCTGCACGTGACAGAGCCGCTCGGCGCAGCGACGGCCGTGGCGGTCCTTAAGAAGGATTTCCTGCGCCGCGGCGCGTGCCGCGATCAGCTCGGCCTTGAGCAATTGCGCCATGCCCGTGCGGAACGCGTCCTCGCGTCCCTGGTGCTTTTCGGCAAGCGCATCGACCGCGGCGGTGATCCGCGCCGTGTCGAAACGATCGTCCACCTCGGCCTTGTGCTCAGTCGCGACGCTGTCCATGTCTCACCGGATATAAGAGGTGACAGGCGCTGTCACCCGCCATTCTCTGGCAATAGTCGTTCCATGCTGGAAAGGCGCGGCTTTGGGTAAATCTGTTCTCGGCCGGCGCGCTTTCGAGGGGCGGATTTTCTCGTTGACCTCTAGATATAACTCATTGAAAAACAATGAAGTTTTGGAGGAGGCAGGGCATGCCCGGAATTACACGACGCATTCTGTTGGCGGGCGCGGTTGCGCTCGCCGTGACCCCCGCGGCCAAGGCGGCCGATCCGCTCAAGGAAATCCGCATCGACTGGGCGACTTACAATCCGGTGTCGATGGTTCTGAAGCAGAAGGGGCTCCTGGAGAAGGAGTTCGCCAAGGACGGCATCACCGTCACCTGGGTGCAGTCGGCCGGCTCCAACAAGGCGCTCGAATTCCTCAACGCCGGCTCGATCGATTTCGGCTCGACCGCGGGTTCGGCGGCGCTGGTCGCCCGCATCAACGGCAACCCGATCAAGTCGATCTACGTCTATTCGCGCCCTGAGTGGACCGCGCTGGTGACATCGAAGGATTCCAAGATTGCCGGCGTCGCAGACCTCAAGGGCAGGCGCGTCGCGGTGACGCGCGGCACCGATCCGCACATCTTCCTGGTGCGCGCGCTGTTAGGGGCGGGTCTCACCGAAAAGGACATCACCCCGGTGCTGCTCCAGCACGCCGACGGCAAGACCGCGCTGATCCGCGGCGACGTCGATGCCTGGGCCGGCCTCGATCCGATGATGGCGCAGGCCGAGGTCGAGGAGGGCGCAAAGCTGTTCTACCGCAAGGCCGACGCCAACACCTGGGGCATCCTCAATGTGCGCGAGCAGTTTTTGAAGGACCATCCCGACGCCGCTCGCCGCGTCCTCGCCGTGTACGAAGAGGCGCGCAAATATTCGCTGGCCAATTACGACGAGCTGAAGAAGACCTTCATCGCGGTCACAAAACTCCCCGAGGCCGTCGTCGACAAGCAGCTCAAGGAGCGCACCGAGCTCACCCACAGCCGCATCGGCGCGCCGCAGCGCGAGTCGATCCTCGCCGCCGGCCTCGCACTCCAGCAAGCCGGTGTCGTCGATGCCAAAGTCGACGTGAAGGCGACGCTCGACGCGTTAATCGATGACCAGGTCCCGCTGCCGACGAATTGATCTCTCTCTTACCCTCCCCTGGAGGGGGAGGGTCGATCGCGCGCAGCGCGAGCGGGGCGGGGTGACAGTCTCTCCGCTCGGGCACCGTCTGTCGCGGAGAGACTGTCACCCCGCCCCGTCTCATATTTCGCTGCGCTCAATATGAGCCGACCCTCCCCCTCCAGGGGAGGGTAAGAGGCTCCTTGCATTCCCCAATCAGACGCGCTTGCTAATGGCCATGATCTCCGACGCGCCAGCCTTGCAACAATCCTCGGAACCCGCCGAAAGCGCCGCCGTGCCCTCGCGCATGGCGCGCTATGCGCGGCCGATGCTGGGGCTCCTGCTGCCGCTCGCGCTTGCGCTCGGCTGGGAGCTCGTGGTGTGGCTCGGCTGGTCCAACGGCCGGCTGGTGCCGCCGCCGTCGCGCGTCTTTGCTACCATCGCCGAGCTTGCCCGCTCCGGAGAGCTGGTCCGCCACGTCATAGCGACGCTGTGGCGCGTCGGGCTCGGCTTCGCGTTCGGCGTGGTCGCGGGCACGTTGTTGGGGGCCGTCTCCGGCTACTGGTCGCTGGCGCGCCGGCTGCTCGATCCGACCGTGCAGGCGCTGCGCGCGATTCCCTCGCTCGCCTGGGTGCCTCTGTTCATCCTCTGGCTCGGCATCTTCGAGACCTCGAAGGTCGCGCTGATCGCAGTCGGGGTGTTCTTTCCGGTCTATCTCGGCGTGATGGGCGCGATCCTCTCGGTGGATCGCAAGATCGTCGAGGTCGGCCGCACCTTTCGCCTCTCCGGCTTCGCCATGATCCGCCGCATTCTGCTGCCGGCGGTGCTGCCGGCCTATGTGGTTTCCCTGCGCGTCGGTCTCGGCCTCGGCTGGATGTTCGTGGTCGCAGCCGAGCTGATCGGCGCCTCCGAAGGCCTCGGCTATCTCCTGCTCGACGGCCAGCAGCTCGGTAAGCCCGCGCAGATCCTCGCCGCCATCGTGATCTTCGCCATCCTCGGCAAGCTCACCGATTGGCTGATCGAGGTCGCCGCCGCACCTTTCCTGCGCTGGCAGGACGCCTTCGGGCGCGCGAAGGGAGCTTGAGGCGATGCTGGCGCTCGACCGGGTCAGCAAGACCTATCCCAACGGCGTGCAGGCGCTTTCGCGCTTCTCCGCCGAAATCAGGCTGGGCGAGATCATCGCCATCATCGGCGGCTCCGGCTGTGGCAAGTCCACGCTGCTGCGCGCCATCGCCGGGCTCGATCGCGCCAGCGCTGGCACGGTGACGCTCGACCATGAGGCGATCGTCTCGCCGCACGCCAAGATCGGCATCATCTTCCAGGAGCCGCGGCTGCTGCCCTGGCTCAGCGTCGCCGACAATATCGGTTTTGGACTCGCCGATCTGCCCGCGGCCGAGCGCCGCGAGAAGGTCGCGCGTGCGCTCGAACGCGTCGGGCTGGCGGAAAAGGCGCAGGCCTGGCCGCGCGAACTCTCCGGCGGACAGGCGCAGCGGGTTGCGATCGCACGCGCGCTGGTGCCGCAGCCGGAGGTGCTGCTGCTGGACGAGCCGTTCTCCGCGCTCGATGCCTTCACCCGCAGGGATCTCCAGGATCATCTGCTCGACCTCTGGGCGGACACGCGGCCGACCCTCATCCTCGTCACACACGACGTCGACGAGGCCGTGGTGCTGGCCGACCGCGTGCTGGTGATGCGGCCGCGGCCGGGCCGGTTGTTCGACCAGATCGAGATCAATCTCGGACGGCCGCGCGACCGCAATTCGCCGTTGTTCGAGAATTTCAAGCGAAGTGTGCTGACGTCACTCGACCGTTCGCTTGACCGCAACGTGCCCGACCGTGACGCAACCCAGGGTCCCGGTCAGGCCATGTGGTGGTGACAATTTCGCTCTGAACCGGTACATCGAGGGGCAATTTTCCGGGAGAGAACGAAAATGGACGCTGCAGAGCTGCGCCAGATGCAGGCTCCGATCAAGGAGCGCTACAAGACCGATCCCAAGACCGCACTGATCACGCTGAAGGCCAAGGGCTCCACCGACAGCGAAGGCATCGCCTGCAAGGTCGAGACCGGCCGCGCCATCGCGCTTGCCGGCCTGCATCCGGCGACCGGCGGTTCCGGCCTCGAGCTTTGCTCCGGGGACATGTTGCTTGAGGCGCTCGTCGCCTGTGCCGGGGTCACGTTGAAGTCGGTCGCGACTGCGATCGAGGTGCCGCTCAAGACCGGCAACGTCTATGCCGAGGGCGATCTCGATTTCCGCGGCACGCTCGGCGTCGACAAGGAGACCCCGGTCGGCTTCGCCGAGATCCGTCTGCGCTTCGAGGTCGATACATCGGCGCCGCAGGACAAGCTCGATCTCCTGCTCAAGCTGACCGAGCGCTATTGCGTGGTCTATCAGACCATCAAGAACGGCCCGAAGGTGTCGGTGTCGATGCAGCGGATGTGAGTCTCTTACCCTCCCCTGGAGGGGGAGGGTCGATCGCGCATAGCGCGAGCGGGGTGGGGTGATCTCTCCACTCGGGCACCGTCGCCGTTGAGAGACTGTCACCCCACCCCGTCGCATATTTCGCTGCGCTCAATATGAGCCGACCCTCCCCCTCCAGGGGAGGGTAAGAAGCCAAAAATGTCCCCCGATCTCCACTTCCTCCTCTTCCTTGTCCTGCGCATGGCGATCGCGGCGGCGTTCGTCGTGTCGGCCTCGATCATCACCGAACGCTCGGGGCCGGTGATCGGCGCGCTAGTCGCGACCTTGCCGATCTCGGCCGGTCCCTCCTACGTCTTCCTCGCGCTCGACCACGATGCCGCTTTCATCGCGCAGGGCTCGCTGGCGAGCCTGCCGATCAATGCGGCGACGATCTTCATGTGCCTCATTTATGTCGTGCTGGCGCAGCGGCACAGTTTCGCGGTGAGTTGTGGAAGCGCGGTTGCTGTCTGGATCGTGCTGGCCTCGATCATCCGCCAGTTCGACTGGTCGCTCACCGCCGGGCTCGCCGCCAATCTGATCGCCTTCGGCATCTGCATTCCGCTCCTGGCGGGCTATCGCCATGTGAAGATGCCGCTTGTCACGCGCCGCTGGTACGACGTGCCGATGCGGGCTGCACTGGTCGCGACCCTGGTCGCCATCGTGGTCTCGACTTCGGGCTGGGTCGGACCCCGCATCAGCGGCATCATCGCGCTGTATCCCGTGGTGTTCTCCAGCATCATGGTGATCCTGCATCCGCGCATCGGTGGCCCGCCGACCGCAGCGGTGCTTGCCAACTCCGCCTGGGGCCTGCTCGGGTTCGGCACGGCGATTGCCGTCTTGCACGTTGCGGTGGTGTCGTTCGGCTCGGCCGTCGGTCTGTGTCTTGCGCTCGGCACCTGCATCGCCTGGAACCTGACGCTGTGGGGAATCGGCCGACGTGCGATGCACAAGGCGCGGTTGGAGCCGTGAGACTACGGACACGCGCGACATCGCGTCGCGAAAGACATGGCGGAGACCGCATCTCATGCCGACAGGCAACGCAGCATCTTCCCAAGCCATTGAATGAGAAATGTCATTTCAAGTCGCAGGGGCGCGGGTGGCTGCTCTCGACGCCCGCCGGATCGTTCCCCGTCCTGCTGGTTTCCGACATTTCTATTAGAACTTTGTTCGAGCTTTTCCCGTACGAGTAATTTCGCGTACCCGCGTCCGCCGTCGTCGGCGTGAACTCGTCCGAGCTGCATCCGAGTGCAGGGACTCGCGGGAATTGTCGATTTGAATACGGCTGTGTTGCCGCAGCGGTCACTTCCCCTACGGGCTGTCCACGTTATTTCGAGATGGAGATTGTTTGATGTTCGGTCGCAAGTCCCAAAGCGATGCACAAGGGCGGCTCGACGCCATAGGCCGTTCGCAGGCTATGATCGAATTCAATCTCGATGGCTCGATCATCACGGCCAACCAGAATTTTCTCGACGCCCTCGGCTATCGGCTTGACGAGATTCAGGGCAAGCATCACTCCATGTTCGTGCCGGCCGACCAGCGCGATACCGCCGAGTACAAGGCGTTCTGGGCTGCATTGAACCGTGGCGAGTATCAGGCGCGCGAGTTCAAGCGGATCGCGAAGGGTGGCCGCGAGGTCTGGATCGAAGCATCCTACAATCCGGTGCTCGACGGCAACGGCAAGACGGTGATGGTCGCCAAGATCGCGACCGACATCACGGCGAAGAAGATCCGGAGCATGACGGATGCGTCGAAGATCGCCGCGATCAGCCGTGCCCAGGCCGTCATCGAATTCAAACTCGACGGCACCATCGTCACCGCCAACGAGAATTTCTGCAAGACGCTCGGCTATTCGCTGGCCGAGATCGAGGGCAAGCATCACAGCCTGTTCATGCCGCAGGCCGACCGCGACGGCGCGGCCTATCGCGAGTTCTGGGCTGCGCTCAACCGCGGTGAATACCAGGCCGGCGAGTTCAAGCGCATCGGCAAGGGCGGCCGCGAAGTGTGGATCCTCGCCTCCTACAACCCGCTGCTCGACGAGAACGGCAAACCTTACGGCGTCGTCAAGTTCGCAACCGACGTCACCGCGGAGAAGCTGAAGAACGCCGATCTCGCCGGTCAGATATCGGCGATCGACAAGGCCCAGGCCGTGATCGAATTCAACATGGACGGCACGATCATCGCCGCCAACGCCAACTTCCTCGGCGCGCTCGGCTACTCGATGGCCGAGATCAAGGGCAAGCACCACAGCATGTTCGTCGAGCCCGCGGAGCGCGACGGCGCGGCTTATCGCGAGTTCTGGGCCGCGCTCAACCGCGGTCAGTACCAGGCAGCCGAATACAAGCGCATCGGCAAGGGCGGCAAGGAGGTCTACATCCAGGCCTCCTACAACCCGATCCTCGATCTCAACGGCAAGCCGTTCAAGGTCGTGAAATATGCCACCGACACCACGCGGCAGGTGCTGGTCCGCATGGGCAACGAGCGCGTGCGCGGCATGATGGAATCGGTCGCCGCCGGTTCGGAGGAGCTGAACGCTTCGGTGCGGGAGATCTCCGAGGCGATGACCAAGTCCCGCGAGACCGCGATGAGCGCGGTGGAGCAGGTCGCCTCAGCCGACGCTCAGGCTCAGCGCCTCACCGAAGCGGCGCAGTCGATGAGCGGCATCGTCGAGATGATCAACAGCATCACCGGCCAGATCAACCTCCTGGCGCTGAACGCCACGATCGAATCCGCCCGCGCCGGCGAAGCCGGCCGCGGCTTTGCGGTGGTCGCCTCCGAAGTGAAGAGCCTCGCCAATCAGGCCAAGCAGGCCACCGACAAGATCGGCCAGGAGATCGGCAGCCTCAACGGCATCTCCGGCGACGTCGTCAGCGCGCTCGGCTCGATCAAGCAGGCGATCAACAATGTCAGCGAATACGTGACATCGACCGCCGCTGCCGTCGAGGAGCAGAGCACGGTGACGAACGAGATGTCGACCAGCATGCAGCGCGCGGCCGCGGAAGCGGCAGCGATCGCGGCAAGGGCGTAGCGCTCAGGAATCGTAGGGTGGGCAAAGGCGCGCACTTCGCGCGCCGTGCCCACCATCTCTCCCCGATCTCGTCCATGACATGGTGGGCACGCTTCGCTTTGCCCACCCTACGGCACTATCATTGCTTCGGCAGCTTGGCCTTCAACGCATACAACGCATCCAGCGCCTCGCGTGGCGACATCTCGTCGGGGTGCAGCGCCTTCACGGCTTCCATCAATAGGTCCGCCTCGCTCGGCGGCGCGGCTTCGGCCGCCGCGCGTGAGGGCACCGCGAACAGAGGCAGATCGTCCACCAGCGCCCGCGCGGTCTGGCCGCGGTCCTGCGCCTCCAGCTTGGAGAGCACCGACTTCGCGCGCGTGATCACGGCCGGCGGCAGGCCGGCGAGCTTGGCGACCTGGATGCCGTAGGAACGATCGGCCGAGCCCGGCAGCACCTCGTGCAGGAACACGACGTTGCCCTGCCACTCCTTCACCCGCACCGTGGCGTTGAACATCCGCGGCAGCTTCGCCGAGAGCGCGGTCAGCTCGTGATAATGCGTGGCGAATAGCGTGCGGCAGCGATTGCTTTCGTGCAGATGCTCGATCGCGGCCCAGGCGATCGAGAGACCGTCGAAGGTCGCGGTGCCGCGGCCGATCTCGTCGAGGATCACGAGCGAGCGCTCGCCGGCCTGGTTCAGGATCGCAGCCGTCTCGACCATTTCGACCATGAAGGTGGAGCGACCGCGGGCGAGATCGTCGGCGGCGCCGACGCGCGAGAACAGGCGGTCGATGATGCCGATCCGAGCGCGCGTGGCCGGCACGAAGCTGCCGATCTGGGCAAGAAGGGCAATCAGCGCATTCTGACGCAGAAAGGTCGATTTACCGGCCATGTTGGGACCGGTGAGCAGCCAGAGCTGGCCGGACTTTTGCGCCGGGCTTGGTGAGAGGTCGCAGGCATTGGCGATGAACGGCTCGCCATTGCGCTTCAGGGCCTGCTCCACCACGGGATGGCGGCCGGCCTCGATTGCGAAGCCGAGGGAATCGTCCACGTCCGGTCGCACATAATTGTCGTCGACCGCGAGTTTTGCCAGCGAGGTCGCGACGTCGAGCAAGGCGAAGGCGTGGGCGGCGGCGCGCAGATCGTCGCTGATGGCCATGGCCTTGGCTGACAGCCGCTCGAAAATCTCGAGCTCGAGCCCGAGGGCGCGGTCGCCGGCATTGGCGATCTTGGCTTCGATCTCGCCGAGTTCCGAGGTGGTGAAGCGCACTTGGCCCGCCAGTGTCTGGCGGTGGATGAAGGTGGCGTTCAGTGGCGCCGACATCAGCTTGTCGCCGTTCTGCGCGGTGACCTCGACGAAATAGCCGAGCACGTTGTTGTGCCGGATCTTCAGGCCTTTCACGGACGTCGTGTCGGCGTAGCGCGCCTGCATCGAGGCGACGACGAGACGCGAGGCATCGCGCAGGTTTCGGGCTTCGTCGAGCGCGGGCTCATAGCCCTGTCGAACGAAGCCGCCATCGCGCTTGATCAGCGGCAGCTGCTCGTCGAGCGCGCTGGCGAATTCCGCCGCGAGCTCCCGTGAGGGCCTCTGCAGCGCCGCCATCACCACCGCGATCTCCTGCGGCGGCTGATCGAGCTCGGAAAGCCGCGCCAGGACCTGGTCGGCGGCGATGACGCCGTCGCGCAGACCTGCGAGGTCGCGCGGGCCGCCGCGGCCGACCGAGAGACGCGCCAGCGCGCGCGACATGTCGGGCGCGCCGCGCAATATGCTGCGGATGTCTTCGCGCGCGGCGGAATCGGCGACGAAGGTGCTCACCGCATCGAGCCGGCGCGCGATGGCCGGCGCATCCGTCAGCGGCGCGGCCAGGCGTTGGGCAAGCAGGCGCGAGCCTGCCGAGGTCACCGTGCAGTCGATCGCATCGAGCAGCGAGCCGCGGCGTTCGCCTGCGAGCGTCCGGGTCAGCTCGAGATTGGCGCGTGTCGCCGGATCGATCGCCATGGTCGCGCCGGAAGCTTCGCGCGCGGGCGGCGACAGTGGCGGATGCTTGCCGACCTGGGTGCGGTCGACATAGGTGACGGCTGCCGCTGCGGCGGTGGCCTCCAGCCGCGTCAGCTGCGTCAGCCCGTCCATGGTCGCGACGGCAAAGTAGTCGCAGAGGCGCTTCTCGGCGGTGGCGCCATCGAAGACGTCGCGGGTCAGCGGGGTCACGGCCGGCAGCTCGCGCAAGGTCTGTCCGAGCTCGCTGTCGTTGTAGAGCGCGTCGGTGACGATGGCTTCGTTCGGGTTGATGCGCGCCAGCGTTGCGGCGAGCTCGCCGCCCGAACATTCCATCACGGTGAATTCGGCGGTCGAGATGTCGATCCAGGCGAGGCCGAAGCGGTCGCCGCCGGCAGACGAACGCGCCCGCGCGATCGCGAGCAGATAATTGTTGGCGCGCGCATCGAGCAGCGTGTCCTCGGTCAGCGTGCCCGGCGTCACAAGCCGCACCACGCCGCGGCGGACCACGCTCTTGTTGCCGCGCGCCTTGGCTGCAGCGGGATCCTCGGTCTGCTCGCAGACCGCGACCCGATGCCCAGCCGAGATCAGGCGGTGCAGATAGTCTTCGGAGCGCTCGACCGGCACGCCGCACATCGGGATGTCGGCGCCTTGATGCTTGCCGCGCTTGGTCAAGACGATGCCGAGCGTCCTGGAGGCGATCTCGGCGTCCTCGAAGAACAGCTCGTAGAAATCGCCCATCCGGTAGAACAGCAGCAGGCCCTGATGCGCCGCCTTGATCTCCAGGTACTGTTCCATCATCGGCGTGACGCGCGCGATGGCTTCCGCTGGCGAGGCGGGCGCTTCGTCGGGAGGCGGTACGGGTATCGGCTGTTGCATGGTCATGGGCGGCGCAACCTACAAAATTTCGCCTCCTGCTCCTATCGCTTTGGCCGGGAAGGGGAGGTTTTCCACGTTGTCCGCATTGCGGCATGCGTGGCCGGCGTGCGGACCCCTCGGAACACGCGTGTATCGGTCGATTGACCTGTTGCGGGCGCCCTCCTAAAACTCCGCCGTCATTGAAGAATTCTGGCCGAACCGCGGCATTCAGGGAGAACAACGATGCGTGACGTCTTTATCTGCGATGCCGTGCGGACCCCGATCGGCCGCTTCGGCGGCTCGCTCGCCAAGGTGCGTGCCGACGATCTTGCCGCAGCCCCGATCAAGGCACTGATGGCCAAGCACCCCAACCTCGACTGGGCGCAGGTGGACGAAGTCTTCTTCGGCTGTGCCAACCAGGCCGGCGAGGACAACCGCAACGTCGCCCGCATGGCGCTCCTGCTCGCAGGTCTGCCGGACTCGGTTCCCGGCCAGACGCTCAACCGGCTCTGCGCCTCCGGCCTGGATGCGGTCGGTGCGGCCGGCCGCGCCATCCGCTCCGGCGAGATCGAGCTCGCCATTGCCGGCGGCGTCGAATCCATGACGCGTGCGCCGTTCGTGATGGGCAAGGCGCAGGAAGCCTTCTCGCGTTCGGCCGAAATCTTCGACACCACGATCGGCTGGCGCTTCATCAATCCGCTGCTGAAGGCGCAGTATGGCGTCGACGCCATGCCGGAGACCGGTGAGAACGTTGCCGAGGAATTCCAGGTCTCGCGCGCCGACCAGGACGCTTTCGCCATCCGCTCGCAGCAGCGCGCGGGTGCGGCGATCGCGGCCGGCTATTTTGCGGAAGAAATCATCCCGATCACCATTCCCGGCGGCAAGGCGGGTCCGATCACTGTCGACAAGGACGAGCATCCGCGACCCGAAACCACGCTCGAAGGTTTGGCAAAACTGAAGCCGATCGTGCGCAATCCCGGCACGGTGACCGCCGGCAACGCCTCCGGCGTCAATGACGGCGCCGCCGCGATGATCCTGGCTTCGGAAGCTGCGGTGAAGAAGCATGGCCTGACGCCGCGCGCGCGCATCCTCGGCCTTGCCTCGGCCGGCGTGCCGCCGCGCATCATGGGCATCGGTCCCGTGCCCGCGACCCGCAAGCTGATGGAGCGGCTCGGCAAGAAGATCAGCGATTTCGACCTGATCGAGCTCAACGAGGCCTTTGCCTCGCAAGGCATCGCCTGCATGCGCCAGCTCGGCGTCGCCGACGATGCGGATTTCGTCAATCCGCATGGCGGCGCCATCGCGCTCGGCCATCCCCTCGGCATGAGCGGCGCGCGCCTCGCGCTCACCGCCGTCCACGGCATGGAGAAGCGCGGCGGCAAGCTCGCGCTCGCCACCATGTGCGTCGGCGTCGGCCAGGGCGTCGCGGTCGCGATCGAGAAGCTGAACTGACGGTCCACGCAGTGGACCGTCATCCCGGAGCCGCTCGCTAGAGCGGAATCCGGGATCTCGAGGTTCCGGGTTCAGCCCTGTCGGGCTGCCCCGGAATGACGGGCGATCGGGAGGCGGGCATGATCATCGAGCGCGAGCAGGACGTCACGGCCGCGGCACTGGCGGTGATGGAGCGGACTTCCGATCCGCGCATGCGCCAGATCATGATCTCCCTGGTCAAGCATTTGCACGGCTTCGTGCGCGACGTCCGCCTGACCGAGAAGGAATTCCGGGACGCCACGGCGATCGTGGCCGAACTCGGCAAGCTGACCACCGACACGCACAACGAAGTGGTGCTGATGGCGGGCTCGCTCGGCGTCTCGCCGCTGGTGTGCCTGCTCAACAACGGCGATCAGGGCAATACCGAAACCGATCAGTCGCTGCTCGGGCCGTTCTGGCGGTTGAACTCGCCGCGGGTCGAGAATGGCGGATCGATCGTCCGCTCCGAGACCCCGGGCGCGCCGCTGTTCGTGAACGGCCGCGTCGTGGACAAGGAGGGTCGTCCGGTCGTCGGCGCCGAGGTCGATGTCTGGCACGCCTCTCCGGTCGGCCTCTACGAGAACCAGGATCCTGACCAGGCCGACATGAACCTGCGCGGCAAGTTCACGACCGACCAGGATGGGCGCTTCTCCTTCCGTTCGGTGATGATGGTCGGCTATCCCATTCCGACGGGCGGCGTGGTCGGGCGCCTGCTGGAGGCGCAGAGCCGCCATCCCTATCGCCCCGCGCATCTGCATGCCCTGATCCTCAAGCCGGGCTTCAAGGTCCTGATCTCGCAGGTCTACGATCCCAACGATCCCCATATCGACAGCGACGTGCAGTTCGGCGTGACGCAGGCGCTGATCGGCAAGTTCCTGCGCCATGACGCGCCACATCCGACCGAACGCGAGGTTGCGACGCCCTGGTATTCGCTCGACCATGTCTACCGGCTCGAAGTCGGGGAAGCCCTACTGCCACGTCCGCCGATCAAATAGGGCTCAAACCCGCTTCCCCCAATTAGTTATATCCTATAATGATTGGCGGAAGCGTTGTCCGGCCGGACCACAATGGCCGGGGAGGAGTTCGCCAATGACATTCATCTATCCCGTCGATAGCAACAAGGCGCATCCGCTGCCGCTGTCGCCCGAGTACAAGAGCTCGATCAAGCGCGCGCCCAACAAGCCGTTGATCCCGATGCGCCATACGTTGTCGGAGCTGACAGGTCCGGTCTACGGCCACGAGACCGTGCGCGAGGGCGACAACGACCTCACCACCCAGCACAAGGGCGAGCCGATCGGCGAGCGCATCATCGTGCACGGCCATGTGCGCGACGAGGACGGCCGCGGCGTGCCGAATTCATTGGTCGAGATCTGGCAGGCCAATGCCTGCGGTCGCTATGTCCATGTCCGCGACCAGCATCCGGCGCCGCTCGATCCGAACTTCACCGGTGCCGGCCGTACCGTGAGCGATGCCGCCGGCTACTATCGTTTCGTCACCGTCAAGCCGGGTGCCTATCCCTGGGGCAATCACCACAATGCGTGGCGTCCCGCGCATATCCATCTGTCGGTGTTCGGCCATTCCTTCGTCACGCGCCTCGTGACGCAGATGTATTTTCCGAACGATCCGCTGTTCCCGTTCGATCCGATCTTCAACTCGGTGCCGGACGAGAAGGCGCGGGCGCGGATGGTCTCCTCGTTCGATCTCGAGAACACCCAGCCCGAATGGGCGCTGTGCTACCGCTTTGACATCGTGCTGCGCGGCAAGAACGCCACCCCCATGGAGAATCACTAAGTGCAGGATTCTGTGACGCCCGACGGTATCACCCCATCGCAGACCGTCGGTCCGTTCTTCAAATACGGCCTGACGCCGAACGGCGAATACGCCTGGAACGACGCGTTCACCAACTCGACGCTCACGCCCGACGTCACCGGCGAGCGCATTCGCATCGAGGGACGTGTGTTCGACGGTGACGGCGTTGCCGTGCCGGATTGCATGCTGGAGATCTGGCAGGCGGACGCGCAGGGCCGCTTTGCCGACCCGCAGGACAAGCGTGCGTTGCCGAATGCGAGCTTCCGCGGCTTTGCCCGTTGCGGCACCGACAAGGACGGCAATTACGCGTTCGAGACCATCAAGCCGGGCACGGTGCCGGATCCCGATGGCAAGCCGCAGGCGCCGCACATCCTCCTTGCGGTGTTCGGCCGCGGCATGCTGCGGCATCTCTACACCCGGATCTATTTCAGCGACGAGGCCGGCAACGCCGCCGATCCCGTGCTGGCGCTGGTGCCCACCGAGCGCCGTGCCACGCTGACTGCGGTGCGCGAAGCCGGCAAGCCGGCCTACCGGCTCGACCTGCGGCTCCAGGGTGACAACGAGACCGTGTTCTTCGACGTGTGAGGCAATGCGTGCCGGGAGGCTTGGTCGCCGGCACGCATGTCTCATCTGGCGCATCGCACGTGTGCGTCAGCCTCGCTGACTCAAATACCGATGGCTTGACGTCAAATTCCCGTAGTTAGACGGGGTTCGCGCGATACAATTTCGGCGCGAAGCAATTCCGTATTTACCGTATTCGTCTAGGGTGGCTGCAGTTTTGACACCGCCCTGGATTGTTTTCATGAAATTTCGCCTGTCGTTGTCATCTGCGATCATTGCGTTCGGCATCGTTCTCGCCATCGGTTTTGCCGCCGTGGTTTCGACCAGCCTCTACGCCTTGAAAGAGCTCAAGGTCGGCGGTCCGCTCTACTCCGACATCAAGCTCGGCAACGACCTCATCGCGGACATTCTGCCGCCGCCGGAATATGTCATCGAGGCCTATCTCGAGGCGACCCTGGCCATGCGCGAGCCGGACCAGCTGGCGGCCCACGGCGAACGTCTGGTCCAGCTCCGCAAGGATTACGACGAGCGCAAGGCCTTCTGGGTCACCTCCAGCCTCTCGACCGACCTGAAAACGGCGCTGGTGTCCAAGTCCGACGCCGAGGTGCAGAAGTTCTGGAAGGCGTCCGACCAGCTCCTGCCGGCCCTCAAGGCCAAGGACGCCGCTGCGTCCGAGCGCATCTATGCGCAGGTGAAGGACGCCTACACCGCGCATCGCGCCGTGATCGACAGCATCGTCGAGAACGCCAACAAGCAGAATGCCGCCATGGAAAAGCTGGCCGCGGACCGCGACAGCTCGATGCTTTATATCCTCCTCGGCGTCTCCACCGCTGTCCTGGCTTTCGTTGCTGCGGGCCTGCTCGGCGTCGCCCTCGGCGTGGTGCGGCCGATCGTGCGCATGACGGGCACGATGCAAAAGCTTGCGACCGGCGATCTCGCCGCCGACATTCCTTTCGCTGACCGTAAGGACGAGGTCGGCTCGATGGCGGGGGCGCTTGTGGTGTTCAAGCAGGCGGCGATCGAGAATTCCCGCCTGCGCGAGGAGCAGTTGCGGCAGGAGCAGGCGGCGGCGCTCGCCAAGCGCTCCGCCCTGCACCAGATGGCCGAGACCGTCGAGCGCGAGACCGGCCGATCGGTCGACACCGCCGGCGCAGCGACGCAAGGCGTCGAGCGGGCGGCGTCCAGCCTGTCGGAGATCGCGAGGTCGCTCTCCGCACAGTCGCAGGCGGTCGCGGCGGCCTCCACCCAGGCCCTGGGCAGTTCGCAGACCGTCTCGGCCGCGGCCGAAGAACTGAGTGCCTCGATCCGCGAGATCGCAAGTCAGGTCGTGCGGACCAGCACCGTCACAAAATCGGCTGTCGCCGGCCGCGAGCAGGCGCGTTCGACCATCCAGGCACTGGCCGGATCGGTGAAGAAGATCGCCGAGGTCTCCGACCTCATCGGCGGCATCGCCGGCCAGACCAACCTTCTGGCGCTCAACGCCACGATCGAGGCCGCCCGTGCCGGCGAGGCCGGCCGCGGCTTCGCCGTGGTCGCCGCCGAAGTAAAGTCCCTGTCCGACCAGACCGCCAAATCCACCGAGGAGATCACGCGGCTGATCACCGAGATTCAGGCCTCGACGCAGGCCGCGGTCGATGCCGTCGAGACGATGGGAGGGCACATCGTCGAGATCGACGGCGTGGCGACCTCGGTTGCCGCCGCCATGGAGGAGCAGGACGCCGCGACGCGGGAGATCACGCGGTCGATTTCCGAATCGGCTTCAGCGGCGAAGGAGGTCTCGGCCAAGATCGGCAATGTCAGCCGCGACGCCGCTTCCGTGAACGAGCGCGCCGCCGAGGTCAGGCAGGCGATCGCCGGCATGGCGGCCAATCTCGAACAGCTTCGGTCGGTCGTGGTGCGGACCGTGCGCGACTCGACCGAGGCGGCTTGAGCGCGGCGTCGGTTCGGCCGCTGGTGCGCGGGGCTATGATCGTGCAGTATGGCGCGGGACAGGGGCATCGTGAATTTCATGACACCTCCACAACTGCCTGATGTCGTTGAGCCCGCCCGACTGACGGCGGCACTGCGCAGAGGCGGCGTGCTGGACGCCGGCGCGGTCCGCGAGGTGAAGGTGCTGCATCAGCGCGACACCGTCGTGTCACACATCGTCCGTCTCGGTCTGCGCTATGTGGGTGAATCCGGCGGCGCGCCGCAGACACTGATCCTGAAGACCGCGAATTCCGACTTCGCCGAGAAGCTTGCCAATGGCGGCCGGCACGAGGTCGAATACTACACGCGACTGACGCCAAGCATGCCGCAGGGCCTGGTGCCCCGCTGCTTCGACGGACATTTCGACGAGGGCAACCTCACCTGGCATCTCCTGCTCGAGGACCTCACAGACAGCCACGACATCGCGGCGGCCTGGCCGCTGCCGCCGTCGCGTGAGCAGACGATCGCTATCGTCACCACGCTCGCACACTGGCATGCGGCCTGGTGGGACCATCCGGGCCTCGGCGACACCGTCGGCACCTGGGCGAGCCCTGAGGACAGTGCGGAGCGCATGGAGACCTTCGCGGGCCATTACGATCGCTTTGCCGATTCTCTCGGTGACCGCCTCAGCGAGGAGCGGCGCACCCTCTATCGCCGCCTCATCGATCAGTCGGACCGGCTCTCTCAGCGTTACCATTCCCGCCGTCATCTCAGCATCACCCATGGCGATGCTCATGTCTGGAATTTTCTGCTGCCGCGCGCAGGCGTTGCCGATACCGTGCGCATCTTCGATTTCGACCTGTGGAGCATCAACGTTCCAACCCACGACCTCGCCTACATGATGGCAATGCATTGGTATCCGGAACGCCGGCAGGCGCTCGAGCGCTCGCTGCTCAATTTCTACCATGACACGTTGATCGAAAGCGGCATCACCGGCTACACGCGCGGTGCGCTCGATCGCGACTACCGCTGGGCGGTGCTCTGGCAGGTCACGAGGCCGGTCTGGCAGTGGAGCATCAACATCCCGCCGGTGATCTGGTGGAATAATCTGGAGCGGATATTTGCGGCCGTGGATGATCTGGGCTGCGAGGAGTTGTTGGGGTAGTTAGCCGCATATTCAGTGTCGTCCCTGCGTTCGCAGCGACGACAGTGGAGATTGCGGCTGGACGAATCCTTACGCCACACCGTTACTCCATTACCGCATGCTCCGGTCCCGCCGCCTGCTTGCGCAGCGTGGCCTTGGTCGAGCCGATCAGCAGGGCGAGCGGGATGGTGCAGAGGATGAAGAACATCACCAGCTGATAGTCGTAGGCGAAGGCGATGATCTGCGCCTGCACGCTGACCATCCTGTCGGCCATGGCGCGGCCGGCGTCGGAAGACAGGTTGATCAGGCCCCTGACGTCGGGCATCTGCAGTGCATGGTTGAACGGGTTGATGTGCTCGGACAGGATCGCATAGGTCCGCCGCGTCCCCTGCGTCAATTGGGCGATGACGACGGAAATGCCGACCGAGCTCGCGACGTTGCGCATCAGGGTCAGCATCGCGGTGCCGTCAGTGCGCAGATCGTTCGACAGCGTCAGGAACGCCACGGTCGACAGCGGCACGAAGACCAGGCCGAAGCCGAAGCCCTGGATGATGCTGACCGTGACGATCTCCGGCACCTGGGTCAAATCGGTCCAGCCGGTCATCTGGAACAGCGAGCCCGCGGTCAGCGTCAGGCCGGCGATGATCAGCGTGCGCGCCTCGAAATAGCGCATCATGCGGCCGACCAGCATCATCGCGAAGAAGGTGCCGAAGCCGCGGCTCGCCAGCAAGAGGCCGGCGGTGATGATGGGATAGCCGATCACGTTCTGCATATAGGGTGAGGCCAGCGCCATGGTCGAGAACAGCACGAGCCCCATCACGATCATGAACACGCAGCCGGTGACGAAGTTGCGATCCCGAAACAGCGCGAAGCGGATGAACGGGGTCGAGGTCGTGAAGGAGTGCGCGAGGAAGAAGTAGAAGGCGACGGCCGAGACGATGAACTCCGCGAGGATCTCATTGGATTCCAGCCAGCCCAGCTGCTCGCCGCGGTCGAGGGCGAGCTGAAGCGAGCCGATCGCAACCGCCAGCGCGGCGAAGCCGAACCAGTCGAATTTGAGGCTGAGATTCTTGTCCGTCTCGTCCATGAAGACGATCAGCCCGAGCACGGTGATGAAGCCGAACGGCAGGTTGACGAAGAACACCCAGTGCCAGGAATAGGTCTCGGTCAGCCACGCGCCCAGCGAGGGCCCCATGATCGGGCCCATCATCACGCCCATGCCCCAGATCGACATCGCCTTGGCGCGTTCCTGGAGCGTGTAATAGTCGAGCATCACCGATTGCGACAACGGCACCAGGGCGGCGCCGAACACGCCTTGCAGCAGGCGGAACAGCACCATCTGGTTGATGTCCTGGGCGAGGCCGCACAGCACCGAGGCCATGGTGAAGCCGGCCGAGCAGATGATGAAGATGCGTTTGCGGCCGAAGCGGTTGGCGATCCAGCCCACCGGCGCCGTCATGATCGCGGCGGCGACGATGTAGGAGGTCAGCACCCAGTTGATCTGGTCCTGTGAGGCCGACAGCGTGCCCTGCATGTAGGGCAGGGCAACGTTGGCGATGGTGGTGTCCAGCGCCTGCATGATGGTCGCGGTCATGGCGCAGATCGTCACCATGTTCCGGCGCAGGCCGGGGACCATCAGGCTGGCATTGGGACCGGACATCGGATCAGTCCTTGCGTTTAGTCTTTATCTTGGCTCGCTGTCGCTGACAGGCCGAGCAGGCCGGCGAGCGAGCGCTGATGACCGGTGTCGATGGTGGCGTAGACGCTCATGCCGGCCTTCAGCTTCCGCACATATTTGTCGGTCTCGTCGAAATAGATGCGGATCGGCACGCGCTGCACCACCTTGACGAAATTGCCGGTGGCATTCTGCGGCGGCAGGATCGCGAATTGCGCACCGGTGCCGGGCGAGAGCGAGCCGATCTTGCCCTTGAAGACGTGGTTCGGGAACGCGTCGACCTCGAGCGTGACGGGCTGTCCTTCGGTGACGTGCGTGAGGTCGCTCTCCTTCGGATTGGCGTCGACCCAGGGGTGGGCGACGTCGATGATGGAAAACACCGGCGTGCCGGCGGCGACATAGCGGCCGAGCTGGATCTGCTCGACCTGCGTCGCCACGCCGTCCATTGGCGCGCGCAGCACGGTGTGGTCGAGGTTGCGCTGGGCATCGTCCAGCTTGGCTTTCGCCTGTGCGTAAGGCGGGAATTGTTCCAGCGGCAATTCGGGGTCGCCGAGCAGCTGCGTCTTGGCGTTGGAGAGCTGTTGCTTGATGTATTGCGCCTGCGCGCCGGCGGTGACCAGCGCATTCGAGGCATTGTCGAGATCGAGCTGCGAGCCGTAATTGTTCTTCACCAGCGATTGCTTGCGCTCGACATCGCGCTGCTTCAAATCGATGCCTTGCTGGGCGAGGCCCAGCATGTCGCCATAGATCTTGATGTTGGCGACGAGGTTGTCGTAGGTCGTGCGGGCCTGCGCGAGCTGCGCCTTGGCTTCGTCCACCGCGTGGCGAAACGGAGCGGGGTCGATCTCGAACAGCTCGTCGCCCTGCTTGACGGACTGGCCTTCCTTCACGACGACCTTCTGGATCTTGCCGGAGATGTCGGGCGTCACCAGCACCTTCTGCGCGCCGACATAGGCGTCGTCGGTGCCGACATAGCGGCCGCCATGTAGGTAGAAAGTGATGCCGCCGATGGCGGCGATGACAGGCAGCACGACCAGGAGCAGGAAGCGGCGGTAACGCCGCAGGCCCGCAACCAGGCGGCGGCGCGGATCGGTGCCGGCCTTCTTGGTGGGCTTGCCGCTGTCGGTCTTCTGCTCGGGCTGGAACTTGAGGACTTGGTCAGCCATAGCGCTGCTCCTTACGCGCCTGTTCCGCGCCGCTGGTCTGGATCGCGGTACGCACGTTTTCCTTGATGGTTTCGAGCTGGGTCAGGAGGCGATGGGCGTCCGCCGGCGTGATGCCGTCGAGCGCGTTGGCCGTGAGCTCGGACTTCAGCCCGCTCATCCGGCCCAACAATTGCCGGCCAGCCTTCCTCAGATACAGGCGCTTGACGCGGCGGTCCGAAGCGTCGCTGCGCCGCTCGATCCAGTCGTTGTCGCAGAGCTTGTCGATCAGGCGGGTCAGCGTGATCGGCTGCATCTCGAGCAGTTCAGCGAGTTCCGACTGCTTCATGCCCTCGCTGCGCTCGACCTTGGCCAGCACCGCCCATTGCGCCCGGGTGATGCCGAACCGTGATGCCTCCTTGTCGGCATAGACGCGCAACAGGCGGTAGAGCTCACCGAGCGTGAACAGGAAGTTCTGGTCAACGGACCCGCGGGTCATAAGCTTGGTCTCCAATAAGCTTGGGATATAATAAGCAAGCTTATGATTATTCCATGGCGGATTATCAGGATGCTGTCCCGCAGCGCGAGCATGGCTGGCAGCCGGTCGCAGGGTCGTGCTTTGGGTTCCCGGGCTCAAATGCTAGAACGTGGCCGCATGACCCTCGCAAAGCCGGCATTTCCCGCGCCTGACCACGATCACGGCCGCTGCACCGCGGACGCGCTGGCGCATGCCGAGGAGGTCTGCAAGCAGCGCGCACAGAAATTCACGCCGATACGCCGTCAGGTGCTGGGCGCCCTGCTCTCCAGCCATCGCCCGCTTGGCGCCTATGAGGTGATCGACGAGCTTGCCAAATCGATGTCGCGGCCGGCCCCGATCACGGTCTACCGCGCTCTCGATTTCCTGATGGCCAACGGCCTCGTGCACCGCATCGAAAGCCGCAATGCCTACCTTGCCTGTGCCGCCCACGACCACGACGCGACCTCGGCGGTGGCGTTCCTGATCTGCGAGCGCTGCGGCCTGGTCGGAGAGATCCCGTCGGCGTCCTTCGCCGGGGACCTCAATGCCGCGGCGCGCAGCTCGGGCTTTGCGCCTAAATTGTCCGTGGTGGAGATCACGGGCGTCTGCACCCATTGTCAGAAAGCTGCATAGAGCAACAACGGCGCAAAGCCGGTAATCGGGAAGAGATGTCCTCGCCACAAGCCAACTATTCCGCCGCACGTCCCCTCAGTGCCGGCGCCATCGCTCTGATGCTCATGCTGTGCCTGACCTGGGGGTTCAACCAGATTGCGGTGAAGCTCGTGCTGCCGGACATCCCGCCGATGCTCCAGGCCACGATCCGGTCGGCGGGTGCGCTGCCGGTGCTGTTCCTCATCGGCACGTTTCGCGGGGTCAAATTCTTCGAGAATGACGGCACGTGGAAGCCGGGCCTGATCGCCGGGCTGATGTTCGGCATCGAATTCGTGCTGATCTTCCAGGGGCTGCGCCTCACCTCGGCCTCGCGCGCGGTGGTGTTCCTCTACACCGCGCCGTTCTTCGTTGCGCTCGGCTCCTACCAGGTGCTCGGCGAACGGCTTGGCGCCTCGCAATGGCTGGGTCTTGCCATCAGCTTTGCCGGCGTCGCGCTCGCCATCGGTGTGCCGCAGCCCAATGTCGATTCGCATGTTCTGCTCGGCGACCTCATGATCGTCGGCGGCGCCGCGCTTTGGGCGGCGACCACGCTGGTTGCCAAGGGCACGCGGCTGCGGTTTGCCGCGCCGGAGAAGGCGCTGGGCTATCAGGTCGCGATCTCGATCCCGATCCTGGGACTGGCGGCCTGGCTGTTCGGCGAGACCATCACGCATACCCCGGCGCCGCTATCGCTCGGCCTGATGGCCTTTCAGGCGATCTGGGTGGTTGGAACCACGTTCACGCTTTGGTTCGCGCTGGTGAAGGCCTATTCGGCCAGCAAATTGTCGGCTTTTACCTTCATCACCCCTTTGTTTGGCGTCGTCGGTAGCTATTTCATCATGCACGACACCCTAAGCTTGGCGTTCGGGGCGGCAGCCGTCCTTGTAATTGCTGGGCTTTTTCTCGTTAACCGTCCCAGCCAAGTCGCTGCGGCGCCGCGCGATGCATTGCTGAACGTCACCAAAACCTGATATTTGGACCCCATGAACAAGCCCGAAACCACCATCGATTCCGACATCGCGGGGCCAGCGCCGCGCCATCATACCACCCAGGTCAAGGTCGGCGACGTCGCCGTCGGCGGCGGTGCGCCGATCGTCGTGCAGTCGATGACCAACACCGACACCGCCGACATCGACGGTACCATCGCCCAGGTCGCAGCGCTCGCGCGCGCCGGCTCCGAAATGGTCCGCATCACCGTGGACCGCGAGGAAGCCGCGGCCGCCGTGCCGCACATTCGCGACGGCCTCGCTAAGCGCGGTATCACCACGCCGCTGATCGGCGACTTCCATTATATCGGCCACAAGCTGCTGGCGGCCTATCCGGCCTGCGCCGAGGCGCTCGCCAAGTACCGCATCAATCCCGGCAATGTCGGCTTCAAGGACAAGCGCGACACCCAGTTCGCCGACATCATCGAGATCGCCAACAAGAACAACAAGCCGGTCCGCATCGGCGCCAATTGGGGCTCGCTCGACCAGGAGCTGCTGACTAAGCTGATGGACGAGAACACCGCCTCGTCCGACCCGCGCGATGCGCGCGCGGTGATGCGCGAAGCCATGGTGCAGTCGGCGCTGCTGTCGGCGGCGCGCGCCGAAGAGCTCGGCATGCCCAAGAACCGCATCATCCTCTCCGCAAAGGTCTCGGCGGTGCAGGATCTGATCGCCGTCTACGAGGTTCTCGCCAGCCGTTCCGACTACGCCATCCATCTTGGCCTCACCGAAGCCGGCATGGGCACCAAGGGCATCGTGGCGTCGTCGGCCGCGCTCGGTATCCTCTTGCAGCAGGGCATCGGCGACACCATCCGCATCTCGCTGACGCCGGAGCCCGGTGGCGACCGCACCCGCGAGGTGCAGGTCGGCCAGGAGCTCTTGCAGACGATGGGCTTCCGCACCTTCGTGCCGCTGGTCGCGGCCTGTCCCGGTTGCGGCCGCACCACCTCGACCACGTTCCAGGAGCTGGCAAGCTCGATCCAGGATTTCATCCGCGACGAGATGCCGACCTGGAAGACGAAATATCCCGGCGTCGAAGAGCTCAACGTCGCGGTGATGGGCTGCATCGTCAACGGCCCCGGCGAATCCAAGCACGCCAATATCGGCATCTCGCTGCCGGGCACCGGCGAAGCGCCGGCCGCGCCCGTGTTCGTCGACGGCAAGAAGTTCCGCACGCTGCGCGGCCCGACCATCTCCGCCGACTTCAAGGCGCTGGTGATCGACTATATCGAGCAGCGTTACGGCCAGGGCGCCAAGGTGCCGGTGACCGCGGCGGAGTAGGCGTCGCTCGAAGCATTCGAAATTACGGGGCGGGTTGGCGCAAGCAACCCGCCCCGTTTCTTTGTGTGCTGACCGTTCCCGGATTGCGCTTCGCTCCATCCGGGCTACCATGCTTCCAATCAAGAATGATCGGGAGCAACACCCATGAGCTCTTTGTCCGGCAAGCAGGGTCCGCGCTATCGCCACACGGCCGATGACGGCGTGCCGTATGAGACCATCGCGGTCGAAAAGCTCACCCCCATCATCGGCGCGGAAATATCGGGCGTCGACGTCGGCAGGCTCGTCTCCGACGACGCCCGCTCAAATCAGCAGATGGACGAGATCCATCGCGCGCTCGCCGAAAACCTCGTCATCTTCTTTCGCGACCAGCAGATCACGCCACAGCAGCATCTCGCCTTCGGCCGCAAGTTCGGCGAGCTGCATTTTCATCCCGCCGCGCCGCATGAGGACGAAGACCCGGCGCTGATGAAGATCTACGCCGACAAGAACTCGCCGCGCGCCAACGGCGAGGGCTGGCACTCCGACGTGTCCTGCGATCTCGAACCGCCGATGGGCTCGATCCTCTACATCAAGCAGTGCCCGCCGCGCGGCGGCGACACGCTGTTCGCCAACATGTATGCCGCCTATGAGGCACTGTCCGACCGCATGAAGGCCTATCTCGATGGCCTCACTGCGCTGCACGACGGCGAGCCGATCTATCGCGGCCTCTATGCGAACTATGGCGTCGCCGACCGACCGTCCTATCCGAGCGCCGAGCATCCCGTGGTGCGGACGCATCCGGTCACCAACAAGAAGGCGCTCTACGTCAACCGCGGCTTCACCCGCCACATCAACGGCATCCCGCGCGACGAGAGTGACGCGATGCTCGCCTATCTCTACCAGCACGCCGAAAACCCGCTGTTCCAGTGCCGCTTCCGCTGGACCGAGAACGCCATCGCCTTCTGGGACAACCGCTGCACCCAGCACCGCGCGATGTGGGACTACTGGCCGCATACACGCTCGGGGACGCGGGTGACCGTGAAGGGCGAGCGGCCGGTTTAGGTGGCGACCGTCGCCGATTGCTAAGTGATCTGAATCACGGATTTGGCGCTGCCCCCGTTGAATGATGTGGGCTCGCGGTGCTGCTTGCAGGCGCTGCAACCAGCGATATACTTGCGAAGGGCGATTTGGGGGAAATTATGCGCTGGGTGGCGGCTACCATTCTTGCGCTCGTTTTTTACGGGTTCGCGGGACAAGCGCTGGCTGAGAAGCGCGTGGCTCTGGTGGTTGGCAATTCGTCGTACCGGAATGTCCCGAGCCTTCCGAATCCCCGGAATGACGCCGCCGAGATTGCCTCGCTGTTCAAATCTGCAGGATTTTCCGCGGTCGATGCCCGCCGTGACCTCGGAATTTCAGATATGCGGCGCGCGATCAGCGATTTCGCCGAGATGGCAAGCGATGCCGACGTGGCCGTCGTCTATTTCGCCGGCCATGGCATCGAGGTCGACGGTGTGAACTACGTCATTCCCGTCGACGCGAAGCTGTCCCGCGATTTCGACATCGAGGACGAGGCCATTTCCCTCGATCGCATTCTGAAATCGATCGAGCCGACCAGGCGACTTCGCCTCGTCATCCTGGATGCGTGCCGAGACAATCCGTTCTTGAAGACCATGAAGCGAACCATAGCCTCCCGATCGATCGGTCGCGGTTTGGCGAAGGTCGAGCCCGCGGTGTCCGATACGCTGATTGCCTTCGCGGCCAAGGCCGGATCGGTCGCGCTGGACGGCGATGCGAAAAACAGTCCCTTCACGTCCGCGCTCCTGCACAACATTGCTGCTCCCGGCTTGGACCTGCGGATTGCGTTCGGTCGGGTTCGTGACGAAGTGCTGAAGGTCACCAATCGTCACCAGGAGCCGTTCGTCTACGGATCATTGGGCGGCTCCGTCGTCTCGATCGTCGATGCACCGAAACTGCCGCCTCCGCCGACGACGGATGATATCGTGTGGAATGCCGTGAGGGATTCGACCTATCCGGGCGTGTTCGAGGATTTTATCGCGAAGTTTCCGACCACCCCGCATCTGAAGGCGGCCGAGGCGCGGCGCGACGAACTGAGGCAGGCGCAAGCTGCTGCAGCCGCGCGCATACCCCCGCCGCCGACCGCCGACGAAATCGTCTGGGCGGCGATCAGGGATTCGACCTATCCCGCGATCTTCGATGATTTCCTCAGCAAGTTCCCGGCCAGCAAGCATCGAGCCGAAGCGCAATCGCGTGCCAACGAACTGCAAAAGCAGATTACGGCCGCCGCCGCCCGCATTCCGCCGCCTCCGACGGCCGATGAGGTCGTCTGGGATGCCATCAAGGGCTCGACGTATCCGGCAATCTTCGATGATTTCGCCAGCAAGTTTCCCGCGAGCCCGCATCTGACGGACGCACAGATGCGGCGGGATGAGCTTAAAAAACAGATTGCCGCCACGCAGGCTCCGCCGCCTCCCGCCGCAGAGGACATCGTCTGGGCCGCGATCAGGGGCTCGCGTGATCCCGCGATCTTCGATGAATTCGTAAGTAAATATGCGGCGAGCTCGCACGTCGCGGACGCTCGACAGCGCAGGGATGACCTCAGGAAGGAGATCGCTGCCGCTCAAGCGCCGCCTCCACCGCCTGCGCACGAAATCGTCTGGAACGCGATCAAGGAGTCGCATGACCCCGCGATCTTCGAGGAGTATGCCGCCAAATATTCGAACAGTTCGCACCTCTTTGCCGCGTTGTCGCGTCGCGACGAATTGAAGAAAGAGAGAGTGGCGGCGGCAGCACCTCTTCCGCCCCCGCCGACGACCGATGAAATCGTCTGGAATGCGATCAAGGACGGCCGTTCGCCGGCCATGTTCGAAGAGTTCCTCAGCAAATTTCCGGAAAGCTCGCGATCGGCGGAGGTGCGCGAACGTCTGAGGGCACTACAAGGGACGCAGTTGGCCTCCACCAACCCCGCGCTCACCGTCGGTGACACCGCCCCGCCGCGCGAAGGATTGACTGCGCTCGGCATCAAGGCGCTGTCCGATTCGGAAGAGGGCGCCCTGAAGCAGAAGGCCAGCTTCAAGGAATGCGAGAAGTGCCCGGAGATGGTCGTGGTCGCGCCGGGTACCTTCATGATGGGTTCGTCGGACAGCGTATCCAAACGCTCCACGGAATCGTCCCGCCACAAGGTCACGTTCGCGCGTTCATTCGCAGTTGGGCGCTACGCTGTCACATTCGACGAATGGGATGCCTGCGTCGCCGATGGGGGATGCAACGGATATAAGCCCTGGGACAACGGCTGGGGCCGCGGGAGGCGGCCGGCGATCAACATTTCCTGGTCGGATGCCAAGAGCTACGTGGCCTGGCTGTCGGCTCGCACCGGCAAGACCTATCGCCTGTTGAGCGAAGCCGAGCGAGAATATGTGACGCGGGCGGGGACGACGACGTCGTTCTGGTGGGGCGCCTCGGTCTCTCGGGGGCGGGCTAACTACGATGACAAGACCGGACAAGACAAAAACGCAAAAGGTGGCTCTGGGCAAAAGACGGCCCCGGTCGATTCCTTTCAGCCGAATCCGTGGGGCCTTTATCAGGTGCACGGCAATATCTGGGAATGGGTCGAGGATTGCGTCAACGACACTTATGAGGGCGCGCCGACTGACGGCAGCCCCTGGACGAAAGGCCGCTGCGAGCAGCGTGTCCTGAGGGGAGGCTCCTGGGTCAGCAAGGCGGATGCAGTCGAAGCGGGGAGCCGATATGGCGTGCAGTCCGAAGGACGCGTCAGCAACGTTGGATTTCGAGTTGCGAGGTCGCTGAAATAGCTTGGGCCGAACGCATCGGCCTCGCCAGCCGAGATGACACCTTACAATGACACAGTATCTTTTTATTGGAGATTTATGACATGACAAACTACTTAGTGCGGCTGCCAACGGCTTTCTCAATGAAAGTCATCGCGGCGCTCGTCTTGTTCTTCGGAATCCTCTGCGGCGCCCATGCGGGTGGGTCGAACATGTCGCTCGTCGTAAAATCCGGCGAGGCAAAGGAAATCTGCAAATGCGGCGGGCACTGGCGAGTCGACAACAGTGGCAAGGTCTGGCCCGTGAGCATTGAAGTCGTGACTCCGCCGAAGAGTGGCGCCGTGACGACGCGAGTGAGCACCGGGCAACGCAAATTGAGAAACGGAGAGGCCAAGACCGTGCGGCTGACCAGCGTGGTGTACCAATCCAAGAAGGGCTACGTCGGTGAAGACTCCTTCACCTATCGGCGCGTGACGGCAGACCCCACCGACCCGGATAATGGCAAGGTATACACAGTCGCCGTCACCGTCAGGTAATTGCGATGGGGGCGGATCGACGCGAATGATCCGCCCCGTCGGTCCCCGAGAAAGACGGCGGGTGAGGCTTCGCTGACCCGCCTTCGTACCGCCCCGCTGTTCTTGCGTTGACGTCCTCTCACTCTCGCGCCAATCTTCCCGAAAATATTCGGGAGGATCAGCCATGCTCCGCGCCGAGGACAACAAATTCCTGACCGAGTCAGGTGCAGGCACCGGCATGGGCGAATTGTTGCGCCGCTTCTGGATTCCCGTCTTGCTGTCCGAGGAGCTTCCCGAGCCCGATGGCGAGCCGAAGAAGATCGTCGTCCTCGGCGAGGAACTGCTTGCCTTCCGCGACACGCGCGGCGTCGTCGGTGTCATCGACCAATATTGCCCGCATCGCGGCGCCAATCTCTGGCTGGGGCGAAACGAGGAATGCGGCATCCGCTGTGTCTATCACGGCTGGAAATTCGACACCGACGGCCGCTGCCTGGACATGCCGACCTCCTACCCCGACCTCAACGCCAAGGACCTGATCCGCATCAAATCCTATCCGGTGCGCGAATGGGGCGAGATGGTCTGGGCCTATATGGGTCCGCTCGAGGCGATGCCCGAGCTGCCCGATCTCGAAATGGCGCTGCTGCCGGCCTCGCACCGCTATGTCAGCAAGAAATGGCAGGACTGCAACTGGGTGCAGGCGCTGGAAGGCTCGATCGACACCGCGCATTTCACCTTTGCCCATCTCTCCTTCGACAAGGAGGAGAACGAGATCCTGGACATCAAGAAGCACTTTGTGAATCCGATCGCACGGATGTCGAGCGATCAGATGCGCTGGATCGCGGAAGACCCGCGCCCGGTGATCAAGATCAGCCCGCACGAGGCCGGGCTGACCATTGCCGGCGGCCGGCTTACCGGCGGCGACAACATCTATTGGCGCATCGCGCAATTCCTGATGCCGTTCCACGCTTATGCGCCGAGCGCGATGCCGGGCGAGAGCATTTTTGGTCAGACCTTCGTGCCTGTGACCGACACCAATTGCTGGATCTACACCTACGCCTGGAATCCGGAGCGGCCCCTGACGCAAGCAGAGCGCGACGCCTACGACCGCGGCAACGGCGTGATCGCGGAGGTTGACGACAATTACGTTCCGCTGCGCCATAAGGGGAACGACTACCTGATCGACCGCAAGCTGCAGAAGACCAGGAGCTACACCGGCATCAAGGGTGTCTCCGAGCAGGACGCCGCCGTGCAGGACAGCCAGGGGCCGATCGCCGACCGCACCCGCGAGCATCTCGGGCCGACCGATCTCGGCATCATGCATTTTCGCAAGACCGTGATGGATCTGGCGCGGGCGCTGCAGCAGGGCGAAGCCCCGCCGCAGGCGGCGCATCAGGATCGCTATGCGGTGCGCTCGGGCGCCTGCGTCACCAGCAAGTCGAAGGATCTGCCCGCGGTCATGCTCGAACGATTCGGCGATGTAGCGGGCTTCGTCGGGCGGCCCCGCATCGCGGCAGCGGAGTAGGATTTGTCGTCAGGGCGGGACATCGTCGCAATTCTCCTGGTGTCGCTGGTCGCGCTATTGCTTCCGCCGATCGATGCGGGTCTGGCCGCCCCGGCCCGAAAGGTCGCGAAAGCGAGGCCCAGGCCTTCGCCCGCGCCGGCCAAATGCGAGATGCCGAAATTCCGGATCGTCGTGGATGTTGGGCATACGCCGGACTCCTACGGCGCATTGAGTGCGCGCAACGATCCGGAGTTCGGCTTCAACTTCCGTCTCGCAAGACTCATCACGGCGAAGCTCAAGTCCGAAGGCTTTGCCGCAACACGCCTGCTCGTCACGGACGGCAAGGCTCGACCCAGCCTGTTCAAACGTGTCGGCAGCGCCAATGGGTCGCACGCCGATCTCTTCCTGTCGATCCATCACGATTCGGTGCCGGACAAGTTGCTCGAGACCTGGGAATTCGATGGTGCGAAGAGCTATTTCAGCGATCGCTTTTCGGGCCACTCGCTGTTCGTGTCGCAGCGGAATTCGCACTTCGCCACCAGCCTGATGCTGGCCCGGATGATCGGCAGGCAATTGAAGGAGCAAGGCCTGCACTATGCCAGCCAATACACCTTGCCGCTGATGGGCCGTTACCGGCGCCAGTTGCTCGACAAGGATTTCGGCGTCTACCGCTATGACGGGCTCGTTGTCCTGTCGCGGACAAGCAGTGCCGCAGTGCTGCTCGAGGCCGGCTCCATCATCAATCGCGACGAGGAAATGGTGATGAACGCACCCGAGCGGCATGAAACGATTGCGGCGGCCGTGGCGTCGGCCATAGGGGAGTTTTGCACGAGGCGGTAGTTGCTCCCGCCGTCTTTGCGAGCGCAGCGACTGGTCCGCCGAAGCCTCGGCGAAGGCAATCCAGGATGCTTCCGCGGCGGCAGGCTGGATTGCTTCGTCGCAAGCGATCATCGCAATGACGGGCTGCCTACAGCGGCCCGGCCCGATACTCCCTGTTCGCCAAACTCGCCTCCTCAAGATCCAGGTCCCGCTCGATCCGGCGTCTCGTCTCGTCGGTGATCTGGCCGTCGCGCAGGAGGTCGTGGATGAATTTTCGCTCGGCCTCGATCAGGCTGCGGGTCAGCGCGGTGCCGGCGGCGGAAACGTCGTGGCGGGTGGGATCGAGCGAATCCGGGAGCTGGTTGACGCGGATCTCGTGGCGGGCGCGCAGGAGCCGCATCACCTCGTCGGAGATTTCCTTTTCCGCCGTCAACGCATCGAGCGACTTCAGCGCGGCCTCGAGCGCCTGGCGGCGTGCGGCGATCTCGGCCTCGTGCTCGGCGACATGCTCGGTGCGGCCGGCTTCGGCGACGCCGAGCCACCGCACCACCGGCGGCAGCGTCAGGCCGACGCCGATCAGCGTCACGAAGATGACGCCGAAGGCGACGAACAGGATCAGGTCGCGATACGGGAAGGCCTCGCCGCCCGGCAAGGTGAATGGCAGCGCGAGCGCAGCCGCCAGCGACACCGCGCCGCGCACGCCGGTGAAGGCGAGCACGAACGGCCATTGCCATGGCGGCGACGGATCGCGCTCGCGCAGCGACTTGGAGAGGATTCGCGGCAGATAGGTCGCGGGATAGAGCCACGCGAAGCGCGCGATCACGATGATGGTCAGAACCACGGCGGTCGCAATCAGGATGTCGTCGAGCGGAAAGGTCTTCGACTTCTCGTAGAGCGCGCGCATCTGGAAGCCGGTGAGCAGGAACAGCAGGCCCTCGATCAGGTAGATGATGAGGTCCCAGAAGAAGATGCCTTGCAGCCGCGTCGCCGAGGAGATCAGCAGCGGGCCGTTCCAGCTGACATAGAGGCCGCAGGCGACGGTGGCGATTACGCCGGAGCCGCCGACATGCTCGGGCAGCCAGTACGAGACATAGGGCGTGATCAGCGACAGCGTCAGCTCGACCTGCGGATCCCCGGACCATTTGCGGAAGCGCAGGGAGAGCCAGCCGACGCCGATGCCGAAGGCGATCTCGCCGGCGACGATGAGAAGGAACTCGCCCGCCGCCAGCGGCAACGAGAAATGTCCGATCATGATGGCGGCCAGCGCGAAGCGGTAGAGGATCAGCGCGGTGGCGTCATTCGCGAGCCCTTCGCCTTCGAGGATGACGACGAGCCGGCGCGGCAAGTTGAGCCGGCGCGCGATCGCGAGCGGCGCCACCACGTCGGGCGGCGCGACGATGGCGCCGAGCAGGAAGCCGATGGTCCAGGGCAGGCCGATCAGATAATGCGTGGCGGCCGCCACCATTGCTGCGGTGAAGATCACCGCGCCGACCGCGAGCAGCACGATCGGGCGCAAGTTCTTCTTGAACTCGCGCCAGCTCATGGCGACGCTCGCCGAGTAGATCAGCGGCGGCAGCACCATCAGCAGCACCAGTTCCGGCGGCAGCTCAACCGGCGGCATGCCAGGCACGAAGGCGAGGCCGACGCCGGCCAGCATCAGCAGGATGGCGGGGGCGACGTTGAAGCGGCGTGCGGCCAGCGCCACGCCTGCCAGCACGGCGAGCAGGATGAGAAAGGTCTGAAACTTCGCTTCCATGATGGTGTGTCTTGACCCGGAAGCGGCGGCTACGTCAATGCGCGCGGCTTACGCCAGCCGCTCAGTCACCATCCGCCCGATGCGTGCAAAGGCGGCTTCGATCTGCGCCGCATTCGGCGTGCCGCCCTGGGTATAGGCTGCGATCAGGATCGGCGTCGCGGGCTTGGGCCAGACCACCGCGATATCACCCGAGGCGTCTTTGCCGTTGTTGCCGGTCTTGTCGCCGATGGTCCAGGTCGCGGGGAGGCCGCCGCGCAACCGGTTCGCGCCGGTCTTGCAGTTCACCATCCAGTCGGTGAGCAGGGCACGCGAGGCCGGCGACAGCGCCTCGCCCACCACCAGGCGCCGCAAATTTCCTGCCATCGCCGCCGGAGTCGTGGTGTCGTGGGGATCGCCCGGCGGCGAGCGGTTGAGCTCGGGTTCGTTGTGGTCGAGCCGGGATGTGGTGTCGCCGAGCGATCGCCAGAAGGCGGTGAGCGCGGCGGGGCCGCCGATCCGCGCCAGCAGCAGATTTGCGCAAGTATTGTCGCTGAGCTCGACGATCGCCTTGCACATGTCGCTGACCGACATCGCGCCAGCCGCAAGATTCTGTTTGGCGACCGGCGCGTAGTCCAAGAGGTCGGCCTTGCCGTAAGCGATCATGGCCGCAAGCTGCTCCTCGTCGCGGTCGACCCGGGCCAGCACGCAAGCCGCAAGCGAGGCCTTGAAGGTCGAGCACATGACGAAGCGCTCGTCGGCGCGCCAGGCGAGCTTTTTGCCGGTCGCAAGGTTCTCTGCATAGACCCCGATCCGTCCACCGCTCTCGCGCTCATAGGTTTCGAGCTCAGGCGGTGCCTCAGCGGCCAACGCAGGAGAGGCGGCGATCCAGCACAGCGAAGCGAGCAGGGAACGGCGGTCGAGTGGCATGGGGACTTTCAGACAGGTGGGGGCGAGAAATGTGGCGGATGCTGTATCCGCCTCGTCATTGCGAGGCGCGAAGCGACGAAGCAATCCAGTCTGTCTCCGCGGAGGGTCTCTGGATTGCTTCGCTTGCAACGACGGAGGATGGATATCGAGCGCGGCAGATATTGGGCAGCGGAACGTCGAGCAGCCTCACTCCCTCAGGTCATACCGATACGATTTCGACACGATCTGCCAGCCGTCGGCGAGCTTCATCGCCACCAGATAATCGGTGAAGAAGCGCGGCGGCAGCTGGCAACGGACCTTGATGAAGGCGGTCTTGTCGTCCGAACGGTCGATGGTGACGATGAAATCCTCGCGCGGCTTGCCTTCGGCCTTGGCGGAGGCCCGCTTGCGGACGCGGTCGAGCCAGTCGGGTACGGTCAGGACCTGGAGCTCGCCCTTCTCGACCCAGCGCAAGTCAGCGGAGGGATGGAAAATGGTGCCGAGCTTCTCGGCGTCGCCCTCGTAAAGCCCGTCGAAATAGGATTGCACGACGGCTTCGACACTCGAACGGTTCTGGCTCATGGGTCATCCTTTTGCATGATGGCTTGGGCGGAACTTAGTCGTACACATCGAAATGCGCTATGGGTGTCTCTCGCTAATCGCGCGAGGGTGTTGGAATGACCGGATCAGAAACTTCGAACGCTCGTATCCTGATCGGTGAATGCTACTGCCGCGCCGTGCGCTTTGAGGTGGCCGATGCGTTCTCCTATGCGATGAACTGCCACTGCTCGAACTGCCGTCGCACTACCGGCTCCGCCTTCAAGCCGTTCGCCGGCATCGCGCAGGACAAGCTCCGCATTGTCCGGGGAGGGGACCGGCGGATGATTTTCGGCGACGACACCACCCATGACGCCCATTGTGGGCGATGCGGCTCGCTGCTTTATTCCCGGGTGCGGGAAGGACAATGGGTCCATGTCGCCATGGGAACCCTGGTTGATGCCCCCTCGATCCGGCCGAGCGCCCACATCTTCGTGGCCTCGAAGGCGCCCTGGCACGAGATTACGGACAATCTGCCGCAATATCGGGGGCATATTGGCGATGCCTAGGGGGAATTCGGTCTGCACGCCTGTTTGGCAGCGAACCGCGACCGCGCTGGCGCGACAAACAAAGGGGGACCTTCGGGCTGTCGCCGGCGCGGCCTTGGTGACCTCCATCACAAGCGCCGGCACCGGATCCTGCTAAAGCGGTCCCAAGGGGGACCGAAACGTCCCGAACTTCGGAAGTCGTGTCATGCGCAACCTGCTCAGACTCTGCCCGCTTCTCCTCGCCGCCGTGCTGTTGTTCGGCACAGATCCCGCCTTTGCCGGCAACCGCGTCGCGCTGGTGATCGCCAATTCGGCCTATCAGCACGCGCCGTCGCTCACCAATCCCGTCAATGACGGTGCGGTGATGGCGAAGACGCTGAAAGAGGCCGGTTTCAACAGCGTCGATTTCCGGCACGATCTATCGGCCCTGGATACGCGGCGCGTGCTGCGCGATTTTGCCGATGCGACCCGCAATGCCGACATCGCCGTGGTCTACTATGCCGGCCACGGCATCGAGGTCGAGGGCTCGAATTATCTGATCCCCGTCGACGCCAAGCTCGAGCGCGACACCGACGTCTATGACGAGGCGCTCTCGCTCGACCGCGTCCTGGTCGCCGTCGAACCGGCAAAACAGCTTCGGCTGGTGATCCTGGATGCCTGCCGCGACAATCCGTTCGGCAAGACCATGAAGCGCACGGTGGCCGCGCGCGGTATCGGCCGGGGCCTCGCCCAGGTCGAGCCGACCAGCCCCAACACGCTGATCGCCTATTCGGCGAAGGCCGGCTTCACCGCCCAGGACGGCGACGGGGCCAACAGTCCCTTTACGGTCGCGCTGTCGAAGCATCTGACGACGCCGGGCCTCGACGTCCGCCGCGCCTTCGGCTTCGTGCGCGACGACGTGCTCAAGTCGACCGGCAACAAGCAGGAGCCGTTCGTCTACGGCTCCCTCGGTGGTGAGGACGTGCCGCTGGTTCCGGTCAAGGTGACGGCCGCAGCAACGGTTGCGCCCGCGCCGAACCCGCAGGCCGACATCCGCCGCGATTACGAGCTCGCGCTCCAGGTCGGCAACAAGGCGGCGTGGGCCGCCTTCCTCGCCCAGCATCCCGATGGCTTCTATGCGAGCCTCGCCAAGCTTCAAGTCGAGAAAATTGGTGCCGAGCAGGCCCATGCGGCTGCCACCGAGAAGGCGAAACAGGCCGAGGCAGAACGCGATCGTCTCGCGGCGCTTGGCGCGCAGAAGGATGCGCAGGCCAAAGCCGCGGCCGATGCGAAGGCCGCCGAGCAGGCGCAGCTCGCTGCGCAGAAGGCCAAGGAGCAGGCGCAGCAGCAGGCAGCTGCCGCTGAGCAGCAGCGCGTCAATCTCGCCGCTGCGGCCCCGAGCGCGGCGCCGGCCAGCACGGCGAGCCCCGCCGGCAGCAACGTTGCCTCTCTGACGCCGGCGACCGCGCCGGCCGATCTCAGCCGTTCGGTGCAGACCGAGCTCGGCCGCGTCGGCTGCTTCTCGGGCTCTGCCGACGGCAATTGGAGCACGTCCTCGCAGCGCTCGCTGTCGCAGTTCAACCGCTATGCCGGCACCAAGCTCGACGTGAAGGTGGCGAGCACGGATGCGCTGGATGCGGTCAAGGCCAAGCCGTCACGCGTCTGCCCGCTGGTCTGCGAGCACGGCTTCAAGGCCGATGGCGACAAGTGCACCAAGATCGTCTGCCGTGAGGGCTATGCGGTCAACGACGACAATGAGTGCGAGAAGAAGCGCGCCGCCAAGCCGGCCAAGCCTGCAACGGCGAAGCGCGACGACGGTGATGAACGTCCCGCCCGGCAGCGTCCTCAGGCCGGCGGCGCGGCGGGCGGCTATGGTGCCGCGGCCGGCATTGCTGCTGCTGCCGGCGCCGGTCGCGCCGCTGGTGGCGGGCAAGTCATCTGCAATAGCACTGGCTGCCGCCCGGTCAGCCGTGGTTGCCACCTCGAATATCGCGGCGGCGGCGGCCCCGGCAACGATGCCAATGCCGAGGTGTGTCGTTAGGGCATGCATGATCCAGATCGTCGTCCCGAAAGGCCGGGACGACGTCAGGTCGCAATCGCGCTCGCCGCGATGTTGACCGTCAGTGCCAGCAAGGCTGTGTTGTAGATGAACGACACGATCCCGTGCGCCGTGGCCGTGCGGCGGATCGTCTTGTCGGTGATGCCGACATCGGAGACCTGCGCGGTCATGCCGATCACGAACGAGAAATAGACGAAGTCCCAATAGTCGGCGTGGTCTTCCTTGTCGCCGCTCGGGAACTGAAGACCACCCGGCTTGGCGTTCCGATAATAATCATGCGCGTAATGCAGCGCGAAGGTCGTGTGCACGGCGGCCCATGACAGCGCGATGGTGCTGATTGCGATGGTCAGCTCCAACACGCCCCGATGCGGTGTGCCGAGTTCTGAGACGATCGCGGCGATGCTGGCGAAGGCGCCGGTCGCCGTCACCAGCAGGATCACGAAACGGCCGTCGTCCTGCATCGCGGCGGCGCGCCGGATGTGGTGATGGTCGTTGCAAAGCATCATTGCGTAGACCAGCACGAGATAGACCGCGATCAGCGCATCCCAGCCGAACAGGAGCCGTGTCACCAGCCGGTGCGAGCCCGGCAGCAGCAGACAGACCAGGAGGCCGGCCGCGAGCGCGATGAAGGTCCGCGGCCGCGCGTAAAGCAGCCGCATCGGCCGCGACATCTGGCGGAAGCGGACGAGGACGGGATCTTCTTTGCCCTCGGCCGCCATCGATGCGTGTCAGCTCTTCCGCTCGGCGACAAACCGCGCGGCGGCCTGCAGCACGGCGGCGCGATCGCCGAAGATCGAGACCGCGCTGTCGGCCCGCGCAAGCAGGTCGCGCACGCGCTGCTTGGCGCCTTCGATGCCGAGCTGGGTGACGAAGGTGGTCTTGCCGAGTGCGGCATCGGCGCCGGCCGGCTTGCCGAGCGCGGCTGCATCGCCTTCGACGTCGAGCAAATCGTCGGCGATCTGGAAGGCTTCGCCGAGCGCGCGGCCGTAATCGTCGAGCGCCTGATATTCTTTCTGCGACGCCTGGCCGAGGATCGCGCCGGCGATGCAGCCGTAACGCAGAAGCGCGCCGGTCTTCATCTGCTGAATGCGGGCGACGTCGATCGGCTCGTTGCCGCCAAAGCGGCCTTCGCCGGCGAGGTCGAGGATCTGGCCGCCGACCATGCCGCCGATGCCGGCGCAGCGCGCCAGCGCGCGCGTCAGCAGCAGCCGCACATTGGCGTCCTGATGAATCTCGTCGCGGGTGACGATGTCGAAGGCGAGCGTCAGCAGACCGTCGCCGGCGAGGATCGCGGTCGCGTCATCGGTCTGCTTGTGCAGGGTCGGGCGGCCGCGGCGCAGGTCCGAATTGTCCATGGCGGGCAGATCGTCGTGGATCAGCGAATAGCAGTGGATGCACTCGAGCGCGGCGCCGACGAGCAGCGCGGCTTCACGGGGAACACCGAACACAGCCGCGCTCTCGACCACCAGGAACGGGCGCAGACGCTTGCCGCCGTTCAGGCTCGAATAGCGCATTGCGTCCATCAGTCGCTTGGGCCGGGCGATCTCATCGTGCAGGATGTCGTCCGACAACAGGCGCCCGAGCAGGGCCTCGGTGTCATCAGCGGTCTTGTCCAGACGCTTGGCGAAATCGGACGGGGACGTGCCGGTCATCAAGAAGGGCTCCAGAACTAAAATTCGGCGGGACAATCCTTTATGCGCCCGCCCCAGTCAATCGTTTGGAAGGCCTAAAAAGTGCTGGAAAAGGCCCGAATTATCACAGACTTAATGGGGAGAGCCGTGGCCGCGTTTCGTTCCATGCCGGAAAGGTCGATTTGCGCATCGTCAAAATCCTGCTGGTAGCGCTCGCGGTCGTCATTCTCGCGCCCTATGTGATCGCGCCCTTCTACCGCGCTGGCCATCCGGTTTCGACGCTGATGGCGTGGCACTCGCTTCGCGGTGCGCCGATGCAGCGGGAATGGATCGATCTGGCGGCGATGTCGCCCTCGCTGCCGCGATCGGTGGTTGCAGCCGAGGATGCCCATTTCTGCAAGCATCACGGCATCGATTGGGGCGCGTTGCGCGAAGCGATCGACGACGCACAGGAGGATGGTACGCCGTTCCGGGGCGCCTCCACGATCACCCAACAGGTCGCGAAGAATTTGTTCCTCTGGCAGGGCCGGGATTTCGTCCGCAAGGCGCTCGAATTCCCGCTGGCGCTCTGGATCGATCTCGTCCTGCCCAAGCCGCGGATCCTGGAGATTTACCTCAACATCGCCGAGCTCGGCCCGCAGGGCCAGTTCGGGGTGGGGGCGGCCAGCGCCTATGCCTTCGGCAAATCGGCCGCCGGCCTCTCCCCCCGGGAGGCAGCCCTTCTGGCCTCGATCCTGCCGAATCCGGTCAAACGCAGCGCCAAAACCCCCGGCCCGGGCGTCCGGCGGCTGGCCGGGACCTATGTGGCAAGGGCGCAGGCCTCTTCGCTTGCGACCTGCTGGCGGGAAAATCGCTGATTTTGGGCCCTTTCCGGGCGTATTTTCCGGCCCAAGAGCCTAGCTTTGCGGCCAGCCTTCCTCTATAAGCGCGGCCTTGATCGGCATTCAGCTCGCCTCGGATTGCGGGTGCTGAGCCGTCCCTCGCGGACGATGCCCTGATAACACCAATCCCTAGAGGATATTGAAATGGCCGTTCCGAGAAGAAAAACCTCGCCGTCGCGCCGTGGCATGCGCCGCTCGGCAGACGCCATCAAGAAGCCGACCTATGTGGAAGACAAGGACTCCGGCGAGCTGCGTCGTCCGCACCATCTCGACCTCAAGACCGGCATGTACAAGGGCCGTCAGGTCCTGAAGAAGAAAGAGTCCTGAGTTAAGGACCTTTCTCCAGGCAGGATAATTGGGCCTGCCTGATTTCGGCCAACCCATGAGATATGACAGTGGCGGCGGCGGAGCTAATGCTTCGCCGCCGCATTGTCCTGTCTGGATATCTTGATCGAGAAGGCATTTCGCCGATGGTCGGTTTCCCGCTGCTTCTGATTCCGCTCGCGGTCTACAACATCATCGCCTTCCTGATGCCAACCGTGTCCTTCACGGATGTGCTGTTCAAGGTGCCGATGGTGTCAGGCGAGACCTGGCCGATCACGCTTGCCGACGTGATGCTGGCGCTTGGTATCGTGCTGCTGCTGCTCGAAGTTATTAAGGGCGCGCGGCCCGGCTCGAAATTCCTGATGGATCATCTGCTGTCACTGATCCTGTTCGGCGCGGCCGCTGCCGAATTCGTGATGTGGCCCAAATTCGGCAACTCGACCTTTTTCCTGCTGGTGCTGCTCGCGATGGCCGATTTCCTCGGCGGAATTGCCCAGCGCACGCGCCGCCGCGTCACCTATGTCGCCGAGACAACGGTGCCGGCGCCACGCAAGGCCAAGCGTCAGGTGGAAGCTCCGGTGGGCGATGCCGCGGCCGAGCCCAAGTTCGAGCCGGTGTCCGCGCCGATCGCAGCACCGGCGGCACCGCCCGCGCCCTCGGCACAGTCGGTCGCCGAATCCGTGTTGATGGATCCTCCCGCACCGAAGCCGGTGCAGAGCACGCCCTCGCCGGAAGTCCCCTCGCCGCATTTGCAGCCGGGTGACGGCACGTCTCCGTCCCCCGACACGCCGCCGCGCTGATCGATCTCAAGCCACCTGCCGCGTGCGCGCGCTGACGCTTTGCAGCGGGCGCTTGCCGCCATAGGCCGTCTGCGCATCCTCGGAAGAGGCGCGACGCAGCCGGCTTGCCTGAGGCAGGTGTTCGGCATTGGCGATCAGCTGGGCGACGAAGCTCGGATCGGGGCGCGGCAACGGCGTCTTGTGGACCCATTGCAAAACCGGCAGTAGCGGCACCAGGGCTGTACCCGTGCCGTTTTCCGCCGCGTCCGATCGATCGGTACTCAACATCGCTATCACCGTTGATCCGGCAGAGCCTGTCGCGTTTCGGGACGCTGGCGCCGGGTGCGTGTCAGTACTCGCAAGGCCTATGCCGGACGGGCCGGTTTGGTTCCCCCGGCCTGTAGAAACGTGGTTTCCAAATTGTTTATCAACTTTGCCTAGGGTTGGGGACGAATCTAGCTCTATCCTGTGTCAGCTCAGGACTTTCCCGCTGTCCCGAAACGAGGCGATTTTGACCCCCGCATTACCGCAAGCCTCCGACATCCTGGCCGCCCTCGGCCAGGCCGTGTTTGCCTGGGACATCGGCAGTGATGCGATCGTCTGGGGTGACCAGGTCGCCAGCGTCTTTCCCGGCATTCCCGCCGAGCGGCTGGCGACGGGCGCCGAATTTGCCAAGCTGATCGAGCCCGCGTCATCGCTGCGGACCGCTGCGTTGGCACAAGCCTACGCCGTGCATGGTGCCGACGGCACGCCCTACCGGGTCGAGTACGGCGTGCGCATGAGCGCCGCCGATCCCGTGATCTGGATCGAGGAGACCGGCCGCTGGTTCGCCGGCCCCGACGGCCGCCCGGTGCGCGCGATCGGCTCGGTCCGAATCAACAATGAACGCCACGCCCGCGACGAGGAGCTGACCAAGCTCGCCCGGCTCGATCCGCTGACCGGCGAGCTCAATCGCTCTCATCTGATTGCCGCGCTGGCCGAGGCGATCGAGGAGACGACCCGCTTCCGCTCGACCGCGGCCTTCATGTTGGTCGGCATCGACCATCTCGCCCGCGTCAACGACGCCTTCGGCTTCGACGTTGCCGACGCCGTGATCCTCGACATCGCCAAGCGCATCCGCTCGCGCCTGCGCGGCGGTGACGTGCTCGGCCGCTTTTCCGGCAACAAGTTCGGCCTGATCCTGAAGAACTGCACCGTCGACGACATGAATGTCGCCGCCGAGCGCTTCCTCGCCGGCATCCGCGACGAGGTGGTGCCGACCAAATCCGGTCCGGTCTCGGTCACCGCCTCGATCGGCGCGGTCAGCGTACCGCGCTATGCCCGCAACACCGACGAGGCCGTCAACCGCGCCCATGAGACGCTGGATGCCGCGAAGCGCCGCCGCGTCGGCTCGTTCGCGGCATGGCGTCCGGATGCCACACGCGACGCCCAGCGCCGCGTCAACATCCGCGTCACCGACGAAATCGTCACCGCGCTGAACGAGCGCCGCATCAAGCTCGCCTATGAGCCGGTGGTTTCGGCCGGCTCGCGCGAGCGCGCATTCCATGAATGCCTGGTGCGGATGGACCAGGGCGACGGCCAGGTGCTGCTCGCGCCCGACATCGTGCCGGTCGCCGAACGGCTCGGCCTGATCCGCCTGGTCGATCACCGTGTGCTCGAGCTCGTGGTGGCCGAGCTCGCCGCCGCGCCCGACATCTGCCTCAGCCTCAACATCTCGCCGGATACGACCATGGATCCGGACTGGTGGGCGGGCATCGAATCGCTGATGCAGGCCCATCCCGGCGTTGCCGAGCGGCTGATCGTCGAGATCACCGAGACGGTCGCGATCCAGGACATCGATGACGTCCGCGCCTTCGTTGGCCGCCTCAAGCATTTCGGCAGCCGTATCGCCATCGATGATTTTGGCGCCGGCTACACCTCATTCCGAAACTTGCGCAAGCTCGGCGTGGATATCGTGAAGATCGATGGTGCGTTCGTGCAGAACATCACCCATTCCGCCGACGACCGCGCCTTCGTGCAGACCCTGATCGATCTCGCCCGCCGCCTCGACATCAAGACCGTCGCCGAATGGGTGCAGGACGAAGAGGCCGCAAGCATGCTGCGCGACTGGGGCTGCGACTACATCCAGGGCCGCCTGATCGGGCTGGCATCCGGCGAGCGTCCGTGGGGGGCTTCAACGGATAGTGCGCTTCCTGCTGCATGCTGAGGTCTCGTAGGGTGGGCAAAGGCGCACTTGCGCCGTGCCCACCATTCCTCCGTAATGGATACAGATCGTGGGCACGCTTCCGCCTTCGCTCTTCGAGCTACGGCGGACAAGTCGCTTTGCCCACCCTACGAGACCTCCTCACGCCCCCTCATCCAGCGCCACCAGCTCGCGCTTCTTGCGCAGCGACGGCAATAGCGGCGCGATCAGCAGCACCAGGGCAAACACAAGACACGCCCCCGAGATCGGCCGCTGCACAAAGGTCCAGAGATCGCCCTGCGACAGGATCAGCGACTTGCGCAGATTGTTCTCCATCATCGGTCCCAGCACGAAGGCCAGCACCAGCGGCGCCGGTTCATAGCCGAGCTTGCGCATGAAATAGCCGATGATCCCGAACGCGATCATCACATAGACATCGAACACATTGTTGCTGGAGCAGTAGACGCCCAGGATCGTGAACAGGATGATCAGAGGGAACAGGATATTGTAGGGCAGCTTGAGCAGCTGCACCCACATGCCGATCATCGGCAGGTTCAGGATCAGCAGCATGACGTTGCCGATATACATGCTGGCGACGATGCCCCAGAACAGGCCCGGGTTCTGCGTGATCAGCAGCGGCCCCGGCTGCAGGCCGTGAATGACGAAGGCGCCGAGCAGCAGCGCCATCACCACATTCGGCGGAATGCCGAGCGTCATCAGCGGAATGAAGGCGCCGCCCGCCGCGGCGTTGTTCGCCGATTCCGGTCCGGCGACGCCTTCGATCGCGCCATGGCCGAAGCGCTCCGGCGTCTTGGACAGCCGCTTCTCCAGCGCGTAGGAGGCAAACGACGCCACCACCGCGCCGCCGCCCGGCAGGATGCCGAGGAAGAAGCCGAGGATGGTGCCGCGCCCGACCGGACCTGCACTCGCTTTCCAGTCCTCCCTGGTGGGCAGAAGATGGGTGATCTTGGTGTTGATGATGTCGCGCTTGATCGCCTGCTCGGTGTTGAGCAGCACCTCGGCAACGCCGAATAGGCCCATCACGACGGGCACGAGCCCGATGCCGTCGATCAATTCCATGCGGCCGAAGGTCAGGCGCGGCTGCGCCGTGATGCTGTCGAGCCCGATCAGTCCGAGCACGACGCCGATGCAGGCCATCAGCAATGCCTTCGGCATCGAGCCCTGGGTGAGGAAGGTGAGCACCACTAGGCCGAGCACCATCAGGCTGAAATATTCGGCCGGGCCGAACGCGATGGCGACGCTGGCAAGCTTCGGCGCGACCAGCATCAAGGCGATCAGCGCGAACGTGCCGGCAATGAAGGAGCCGAAGGCGGAAATGCCGAGTGCAGGGCCAGCGCGTCCCTGCTTCGCCATCTGATGGCCGTCGATGCAGGTGACGACGGAAGCTGCCTCGCCGGGGATGTTGACCAGGATCGAGGTGGTCGAGCCGCCATACATCGAGCCGTAATAGATGCCAGCCATCATGATGATGCCGGATTCCGGCGTGCCCGACAGCGTCACGGGCAGCAGGAGCGACATCGCAGAGATCGGCCCGATACCCGGCAGCACGCCGACCAGCGTTCCGATGAAGACGCCGATGAAGCAGTAGAGCAGGTTGACCGGGAGCAGCGCGACGCCGAACCCATGCGCGACATTGACAAGCGTATCCATAGGGTCAGCCGATCCCGAACAGGCCCGAGGGCAGCTGGATCAGCAGCAGCCGCTTGAGCACCCACCACATGCCTGATGGTACCAGCACGGCGATCGGGATCGCCAGCGTCCAGCGAACGGGATCGATCAGCCGCAACAGCAGCAGCACCAGGGGGATCGACGACAGCAGGAAGCCGAGTGGCTCCAGTGCAATGGAGAATGCCACGAGACAGGCAATCAGCAGGAGCGGCTTGCTCCAGCGCACATTCTCCCAGCGCGAGGCCAATGTCGGTGCGCCCTCGGTGACCGCCGAGACGATGATGGCGCCTGCGAACACGCACATCAGGATGCCCGTGTAGAACAGCACGTAGCCGGAGCCGGGATCGTTGATGGTGCCGAGCTTGAGCTTCATGCCGGACCAGATCACGAAGCCGCCGAGCGCGAACCCGATCAGCCCGCCCCAGAGCTCGGAATTGCTGAGGCGGAGTTTGACGTTGGTTGGATTGTTCATCGATTCTCTCTCGGCCGTTCCCCGGACGCTGCGCAGCACGAAGTGGTGCGCTGCAGATCCGGGGTCCAGCGGTGCGTAGCAACGTGGGTCCCGGCTCTGCGGTGCACCGCTGAAGAAGCGCTGCACCGCGTCCGGGACACGGAAGCGGCTCAGCCCTACTTCTTCGCAAGCCCAAGCGTATCGATCACCTTGCGCTCGGACTCCGTGACCTCGACGACGAACTTCTTGTAGTCCTCGGTGTTCTTGTAGTTCGGCACCATGTCGTATTTGGCGAGCGTAGCCACGACCGCCGGATCCTCGACCGCCTTCTTGAAGGCATCGTGCAGCTTGGCGACGATCTTTGGATCCATGCCTTTCGGGCCGGCGATGCCGAAGGGGGAATCATAGACCATGGGATAGCCGAGCTCCTTCAGCGTCGGCGCGTCGGGATAGTTCGGCGAGCGTGCGCCGGTCCATACCATCAGCAGCCGCAGCTTGCCGGCGTCGACCAGCGGCCGCCATCCCGTGGAGTCCGCCTGAAGCATCGTGTGCTGCCCCAGCACCGCGGCGTTGGTCTCCGCGCCGCCCTTGAAAGGAACTTGCGTCAGCTTGATGCCGGACATCGCGGCGATCTGCTCCATGCCGATATGCAGCGAGGTGCCGGCGCCCGGCGTGGCATAGGTCACCTTGCCCGGATTCGCTTTCGCGAACTCCACGACGTCCTTCCAGCTCTTGAATTGCGACTCCGCGCTGGTGGTCACACCGAAGGTGTAGCCGGTGAGATGGATGATGTAGGTGAAGTCCTTTGCCGGATCCCACGACACTTCCTGCATCAAGGGCAGGCGGAACACGGTGATCGGAATCTGCGAGATGGTGTAGCCGTCCGGCTTAGCGGCCGCTGCCATGGTCGCCGGGCCCACCGTGCCGCCGCCGCCGGCCTTGTTGTCGATCACGATCGGCTGCCCCAGCACCTTCGAGGCGCTGTCGGCGATGGCGCGCATGGAGATATCGGTCGATCCGCCGGCCGGCCATGGCACGATCAGCGTGATTGGCTTGCTGGGATAGTCTTGCGCGCTGGCGGCAGTCGAGAGCAATGCGCCCATGACAGCATGCATCGCGGCAAATGCGATCGTCTTCAGCCCGTATAGCGGCATCGAAACTCCTCCCCTCGCGGCGGCCTCTTTGTGGGCCGCCGTTTCTCGTTCTTGCGCGGCGATTGTTCCTGAAATCGAGGGAGAAGAAAAGCGCATTGCGCGGATCGCGGGCGCCGGGCGGTGCGGCAATCCCGGTCGAGGCGGCACGTGCGACAATTCGTCGTTTGGTGGTGTGCCGAGAGGCGGAATTTGAGGAAGCCGTTATGCCACGCGCCGGACCGAACTCAGCGTCTCGATGGTGCGGCCGACCTCCGATGCGGGGCACGGCCTGCCGAAATAATAGCCCTGCACGGCGGTGCAGCCGCATTCGCGGACGAAGTCGAGTTGCTCCTCGGTCTCCACGCCCTCCGCGGTCGTTTCGACGCCGAGCACGGAGCCGAGGCTCGCGATGGTGCGGACGATGGCAACGCTCTCCGGACTTTCGCCGAGCGTGCCGACGAAGGAGCGATCGATCTTGATGCGATCGAATGGAAATTTGCGCAAGTAGCTCAGCGAGGAATAGCCGACGCCGAAATCGTCGAGGCTGACGCGCACCCCTAACGCGCGAAGCTGGTGCAGGATCTCGATCGTCGCGTCGCTGTCGTCGAGCAGCGCCGTCTCGGTGACCTCGAGCTCGAGCCGTTGCGGCGGCAGGCCGGCTTCGGCAAGTGCGCTCGTGACCATCGCCACCAGCCCGCGCGAACGGAACTGCACCGGCGACAGATTTACCGCGACGGTGACATCGGGCCAGGACGCGGCAGTCGCACAGGCGCTGCGCAGCACCCATTCGCCGATCGGAACGATCAATCCGGTCTCTTCAGCGATCGGAATGAACTCGGCCGGCGAGACGAAGCCGCGCGAGGGATGTTTCCAGCGCAGCAGCGCCTCGAACCCGGTGAGCTCGGACGAATCGAGCCGCAGCTGCGGCTGGAACACCAGATGGAATTCACGCGCCTCGAGCGCGCCGCGCAGATCGTGCTCCAGCGCGTGCCGACTGCGCGCCTCTTCCTCCATCTCGGGCTCGAACAGCTGATAGGCGCCGCGCCCCTTGGCCTTGGCCTGGTACAGCGCGAGATCGGCGCATTTCATCAGCTCGTCGGCATCGAGCCCGTGGTCGGGCGCGATCGCGATGCCAACGGAGACGCCGACATGGATCGACTGGCTTTCCAGTGGCGGCGGATGACCGATGACCTCGACCAGGCGCCGAGCCAGCTTTTCCGCCGATTGCGGCTGCGGTCCGCGCTGGAGGACGGCGAACTCGTCGCCGCCAAGGCGCGCGACGGTGTCGTGCTCGCCGACATTCTCCTTCAGCCGCGCCGCGACCCAGCGCAGCAGCCGGTCGCCGGCGGCGTGGCCGAGGCGGTCGTTGACGGTCTTGAAATTGTCGAGGTCGAAGCACAGCACGGCCATCGCGCCGCCGGCGATCGCGACCTGGTTCAGTCCCTCGCCCATCTTTTCGCGGAACAGCATGCGGTTGGGCAGGTCGGTCAACGAATCGTGCCGCGCCATGTGTGCGACGCGCGCCTGGGCCTTGTGGCGCTCGGTGACGTCCTCGTAGGTGACGACCCAGCCGCCATGCTCCATCCGCTTGTGATTGAGCTTGATGATGCGGCCATCGCTCAAATGGCGGTGCAGCGTATGCTCACCCTCGCGCAGCCGCTCGACGTAATCGGCATAGAGCCGCGCGGCTGTGGTGTTCCGATGGATGCCGAGCTCGCAGCTGTGCTCCATGATTTCGCGCATCGAGATGCCGGGCTTCACGATGTCAGGCGACAGGCCGTACATCTCGATGTAGCGGCGATTGCACACGATGACGCGCAGGCTCGCATCGAGCATGCACAGGCCCTGGCCCATGTTGTTCAGCGCCGCGTCGAAGCGGCGATACTGCTCGCTCAGCTCCTCGATCGCGTGCTCGCGTTCGGTGATGTCCTCGTAAGTGGCGACGAAGCCGCCCTCGGCCAGAGCGCAGTACCTGACCGAAATCACGGTGTCGTTCGACATCCGTCGGCGCATCGGGGAGGCGTCGTGATTGGCGATCCTCGCACTGGCGGCTTCCAGCAGCTGTTGCGGGCTGTATTCGGAAGAGAACGCGCCGTTCGCCATCGAGCGCTCGATCAGCTCGGCGAGATGCGTGCCGGGCCTGGTCTCCTCCGGCGACAGCAGGTAGATCTTGCGGTAGGTGTTGTTGCAGACGCGAAGGCGCATGTCGCTGTCGTAGAAGGCGAGCCCGTGCGCCATGTTCTCCATCGCGGCGTCGAGAATGAAGTTCTGCTGCCGCAGCGTCTCTTCGTATTGCAACCGCTCGGTGACGTCCTCGTGCACGGTGACCCAGCCGCCGTCGGGCAGGAAGCGGGAGACCGTCTGCACCATGCGGCCGTCATAACGCATCACCAGCAGGGATTTCGCCTTTCTGGTGCGCACGTCCTCCAGTCTGGATTTATGGAATTCGTCTGTCGGCATGCCCGGCAAATTGCCGCGCGATACCCAATGATCGAGCACCTCGCGATGCGAGGCGCCCGGCCTCACGATCTCGGGGTCGAGATTGTAGAGGTTCAGGAACCGTTCGTTGCAGACGACGACACGGCTGTCGGCATCGTACATGATGAGGCCGTGCGACATGTTGGAGAGCGCGTGCTGGCTGCGCTCGGTCTGCACGCGCAATTCCGCCTCGAGCCGGGCGAGGCGGGTGACATCGTCGCAAATCGTCATCCAGCCGCCGCCTGGAAGCGGCTTCAACTCGAGCGACATAACGAGGCCGGTCGCAAGCTGCTGCTCGGTCCGGAACGGCTTTCCCCCCGCGATCTGCGCGATCCGCGCCGAATACAGCGTGTCGAGCTGGTCCTGGGGAAAGTTGCCGCGCATCGCACTATGCGCAAGCACCTCACGGTAGCTCGTGCCCACCCGCACGATGTCGGCCGACATGTTGAACAGCGACAGGTAACGCTGGTTGACCAGCACGATCCGGTTGTCGGCATCGTAGACGCAGACGCCTTGTTCCATGTGGTCGAGCGCAAGCTGGCTCAGCGCGACCAGAGCCTCCGGGGCTTGCTCGCGGCGTGCACCAAGCTCGTTGTAGGGGGTCGACGTCATGGGGTTGGCGGGGTCTCGGCGGGCAATAGACTTAACGCAACCTAATTCAGCCGCCGAGGGTAGCGAAGAGGCCGGAAAATTCCCTTAAGCGCAGTAGTTTACGGAGGGTGACTGGCGATGGAGAGCGCGTTCAGATTGCTGAGGTGCCTGCAAGAGTTGGCCGCGAGGGAGCAACATATCAGGTGTCGTCCCTGCGAAAGCAGGGACCCATAACCACAGGGAGATGTTTGGCGAAGGCTCGAAGTGAAGGAGCCCGCGGTACAACTATCGGGGCTTAGAGATGGATCACGCGGTATGGGTCCCTGCGTTCGCAGGGACGACAGCGATGGTCTGGCCCGAGCCTTCCTACGGCCCGTACAACACCAGTTCCGTATCGGTGAGATCGCCGAGCTGCGGCCGATCCGGGCCCTTGAAGTATTTGCGACCGCGCCGCTCGGTATAAATACCGACAAGGCCGGGAATCGGGCCGTTGGAATCGATCGCCACCGCGATCTTGCCGAGCCGAAGCAGCAGCCGGCCGATCCGGCCTGCGCAGGCGGCGTATTCCGAGGCGCTGCGGCAATAGATCAGCTTCATCGCAGGAGGCGCAATGAAGCCGCGGCGGATCCGCACCGGTTGCAGGATGAAGGGGAATGTTCCCTTCGGCGTGCGGCAAACCAGGCTGAGGCAATTGTAGCGCGCATGCCGCGTCAGCAGCTCGGTTTCGGCTTCGGACAGCCCCTCGATCGTCTTGGCGTGAGGCGAGATGACCTCGATCTCGCTCCAGCGCGGGGGCCGCGCCAGGGCAGGAACCGAGAAGAATATGCCGCGGCAATAGGCGCGAAAGCCCTGCGTCTCGATGATCGGCCAGGTCCATGGTGCCGGGCTGATGTTGAAATAGGTCACGTCCTTGTGCCGCTGCGCGATCTTGGTTAGCAGCGGGGCATAGTTGCGGTAGGCCGGATCGACATACCAGCTCGATAGATTGCACTGGATGGCGGTCTCTTCGCCGTTCTTTCGCGCCGTGTAGATCAGCAGCAGCACGCCGACCGGCGTGCCGTCACTCTCGAGCATGTAGCCGAAGCGCGGATAACCCTCCGGCACGGACCGGAAGGCCTGCCGGCGCAGGCCCTGGATCCAATAGTTCCGCGAGCGGCCGACGAAGCCGCGCGTCAGCAGGTCCGCGACCGCTTCGGCGTCGGACGCGGTGATCTCGCGGCATCGCACCTTGGTGTGAATCACGCTCGTCCTACCCGTGGAAATGACAGGCCTCGTTTGGTCTATTGTTTCAGCATGATCTTTTCGGAAGACCGCTTCGCACTTTCGCCGACGCGGTCCTTCGGATCCGGATCATGCAGCTAGCGCCAGCCTTCGACATGGGCGTCGGCCGTGACCCGCGGCTGCAGGCCCAGGACGTCCCGCACCTTGGCGGGCCAGGCGGAAAGGTCGGTGCCGTGGGTGTGGAACATGGCGACCGCCAGCCGGTCCATGCCGAAGGCGACGCAGCCGGTGTGGGCCGGCTCGCCGCCGGCATCCTGGATTCCCCAGGTCGTGCCGAAATGCTCGCGGTGATAGTTGAAGCTCATGCAGGCCGTCGGCTGCTCTTCCGAGCGCAGCGGAATGAGCAGCTCGAACTTGAGCTGTTGTTGCTTCTGGCTCACCGCCTTCATCTGGCCGACACGACCGAAGAAAGGATCGCTGGCATAATCGACGCGGAAGGTGAGGCCGAGGTCGGTCGCGATCGCCTGCGCGCGCACCATCCAGCGCTCACGGAAATCGGCGACGTCGTCGGGGGTGCCGATGCAGACATATTCGCGCATCCGGAACGATTGCAGCCGGTCGAGATGCTTCGACGGCTCACGGCGGAAGCAATCGGCGGCAACGTCGAAGCGCAGGCCGCCCTTCGGCAAGGGGCCACGGCTCGCCGCAATCGGGTAGACCGGATAGCAGGCGGCGGGCGACAGCACGAGATCGGCGGGAGACAGCGAGGTGGTCCAGTCGCCGCCGGCATCGAAGCGGCTCACCGCGGCGTTGATCTCGCGCTCGGTGCCGTGCAGACCGCAAACGCAGCCGAGCAGATTCGGAAAGCTCTTGAGGTAGCCGGATTTCTCCAGCTGGGCCCGGCTCATCACCGGCGGGAAGCGCATCACCTCGGTGCCGCTCTCGCGATGACTGGTGATCAGCGCGGCGAGCTTCTCGACCACGCCTTCATAGAGTGCGGTGCGGGCGTAGACGCCGTCGGCGCCCATGCGGTGGAACAGCTTGTCGGCGAGGTGATCGAGCGGATCGATCATCTGCGGCGCGGTCGCGGGCGAGTCGGGGAGAATGGCAATATTCATGGCGCGATGTCCTGCTATCTCAAAATTGTTGTTGTTGATTCAGTCGTGAAGGCTTGTCGGCACGCCACTCATCAGCGTCGATGTTGCGGCATTGGCCAGAATACGGTCGTTGTTGATCATGATCGGGGACGACAGCACGTCGCGGAGGTGCCGGCCCATCGTGAACTCGCCGTCGTTGCGGTAGCCGGAGAGGCCGGCTGTGCGCATCGCATGCATCACGGTCTCGACCGCGAGTTCGGAAGCCTGCACCTTCAGCAGCGTGATCGAGGACTGGAAGTCGAGCGAGCCGAGGGCGCGCTCGTCATGCTCGGCGCGGGCAAAGGCATCGATATTGGCCGACAGCAGCGCGCGCAGCTTTGCCAGCGACATCTTGGCGGCGGTGAAATGTGCCGCGGCCGGCGGCATCGGGCCGCCAGAGGTGCGGGCCGCCTTGCGGACGAAGGCTTGCGCGCGGGTCACGGCCGCGGCGGCGATGCCGGCCCAGGCCGACGACCAGCACAGATGCGCGAACGGCGTCATGGTCTGGGCGTGGATCTTGTCATAGGATTCCGGGAAGACGCGATCGGCGGGGCAATCGACCTTCAGCTCGAAACCGGTCGAGCAGGTGCCGCGCATGCCGAGCGTTTCCCAGCCCAGCGTCCGCTTCAGCGAATAATCGTCCTTGGCGAGCGCCAGCAGCACCTGGTCGGAGGCGGCGGCCTCGGTGGCGCGGCGGGCGATGGTGACGAGGCCGTCGGCTTCCGCGCCGTAGGAGATCACGGTGGCGTCGCGCACCAGCGAGACGGTGTCGCCGGCGTGATCGACGGCAGCGGCGCTGGCGCGGATGTTGCCGCCGTTCTGGCCTTCGGTGGTGGAGGAGGCGAGCAGCCACTGGTCGCGGGCGACCCGGCGCATCATGGTCTCCATCCAGGGGATGCCGTGACCGTGCCTGACGACGCAGGCGACCTTGGTCTGGTGCATCGCGTAGATCATCGCGGTCGAGGCGCAGGCGCGTCCGAGCGTGTAGCAGATGTCGGTGACGTCGTAGATGGAGGCACCGAGGCCGCCGAATTCGACCGGGATCATGACGCCGAGCAGTTTCTGCTCGCGCGCGACCTCGAAAGCCCTGTGCGGGAAACGAGCGTCGCGATCGACCCCGTCTGCGTCGGCCGCGGCAGCTGCGGCGGTTCGGGCGGCGCGCTCGATCAGGGAGGGACCCTGCTCGAGGAAGCCCGTCTGCGTTTCGTCGACAGTGAGGACTGCTTCACGCACGTTCATACTCGTCCGCCTCCGGTTTGCCGTTCGAGATCGCCGGCATCATTCGCGATGCGCGTAAGCGATCCTCCGGCCATCTTTGCTTGTGACATGAGGCTACGGATTTAATTCAAATTCGTCGATGAAATAGAGGGTAAACAAAGCCCAATTCCGAACGAACAGTTAAGGTCCGGTTGTTTGCATCACCCGTTTTTCCAGCATCGCGTTAGGACTCTGGAAGAAGCCTGAATTTCAGACAATCTGAGTCATCGTTTACTAAGAAACGCGAAGTATTGGTGTCGCCCATTGCGGGACCGGCAGGCCGTGCCCATCGTAGCGGCAAGCGGTCCGACCTTTGACAGACAGACGGGAATTTGCCGATGCAATCCTTTGATACCGACGTACGCAATCGCATCATCAAGCTGGTGAAGGGCATCCTCGAGCAGAATTCGCTCATGGCCGCCGATGTCACGCCGTCTGCCAAGCTCGTCGATGTCGGCCTGACCTCGATGGACATGGTCAATCTGATGCTCGGCGTCGAAGCCGAGTTCGACTTCGCCATTCCGCAGTCCGAGATCACGCCGGAGAATTTCCAGTCCGTCGAGACGCTGGAGCGGATGGTGGCGACCCAGCTGCAGCTGGCGACCGCGGCCTAAGCAAACGGTGTCGTCCCTGCCTGGTGCGCAATTGCGCACGAGGCGCAGGGCCCATACCGCGGAATCTCTCGGTCGCTGACGGTCGAAGTACCGAACCACTAGTCTTCGCCAAATCACGGCCTGTGGTTATGGGTCCCCGCGCCCCGTGCGCAATTGCGCACTAGGCGGGGACGACGTCTCGTGTGCGGCCCGCCTCCGCCCTTCACGCCACCGGCATCCCCACCACCCGGTTCCAAAACCGCCGCAAAACTGGCATAGCTTAACCATGTCGCACGTGGCGAACAGGGTGGAGCAGGCATGACGCAGGCGGTATTGGGCATCATCGGCGGCTCGGGCATTTATGATTTGCCGGGCCTCGAGGGTGCGCGCGAAGAGGTGATCAGGACCCCCTGGGGCGAGCCGTCGGCGCCCGTGCGCCGCGGCACCATCGCAGGGTTGCCGATCGTATTCCTGCCACGGCACGACAAGGGGCACCGGCTGTCGCCCTCCGACATCAACTACCGCGCCAATATCGACGTTTTGAAGCGGGCCGGCGTCACCGATTTGATCTCGCTGTCGGCCTGCGGTTCCTTCAGGGAGGAACTGCCGCCGGGCACCTTCGTTCTCGTCGACCAGTTCGTCGACCGCACCTACAAGCGCGAGGGCTCGTTCTTCGGCCGGGGCTGTGTCGCCCATGTGTCGATGGCGCATCCGGTTTCTCCACGTCTGCGCATTCATCTTGCCGCGGCCGCTGAAGCCGAGAGCATCGCGATCGCGCGTGGCGGCACTTATGTCTGCATGGAGGGGCCGCAATTCTCCACCTATGCGGAGAGCATGACCTACAAGACATCAGGCTATTCCGTGATCGGCATGACCAACATGCCGGAGGCGAAGCTCGCGCGTGAGGCCGAGATCTGTTACGCCACGGTGGCGATGGTGACGGATTTCGACTGTTGGCATCCGGATCACGATGCCGTCACCGTGCAGGATATCATCCGCGTGCTGACCTCGAACGCCGACAAGGCCAAGGCCTTGGTGACGCGGCTGGCAAAGGACTTTCCGCGCGAGCATGAGCCCTGTCCGATCGGCTCGGACCGCGCGCTCGACACCGCGCTGATCACGGCGCCCGAGGCGCGCGATCCCGAGCTTCTGAAGAAGCTCGATGCGGTGGCCGGGCGTATCCTGCGGGTATGAGAAAGGCAGAATGCCATGAAGGTCGACGGCAAGCATTTTCGTAGCATCTGGCGCGAGCCTGACGGCTGGTCAATCGGTGCGATCGACCAGCGCCGCCTGCCGCATGAGTTCGTCGTCGCGAAGCTGACATCCTGCGAAGACGCAGCCGTCGCCATCCGCGACATGCTGGTGCGCGGCGCGCCGCTGATCGGTGCGACCGCAGCTTACGGCGTGGCGCTCGCCATGCGCGAGGACGCCTCCGACGCCGGCCTGAAGCGCGCTTACGACACGCTGGTGGTGGCGCGGCCGACCGCGATCAATCTGAAATGGGCGCTGGACGAGATGCGCATGGCGCTCGCGCCGCTCGATCCGCTGGAGCGCGCCGAGGCAGCCTATGCGCGTGCCGACGAGATCGTCGAGCAGGACGTCGAGATCAATCGCGGCATCGCTGGCAACGGCTTGAAGCTGATCGAGGCAATCGCATCGAAGAAGCGGGGCGAGATCGTCAACGTGCTGACCCATTGCAACGCCGGTTGGCTCGCCACCGTCGACTGGGGCACGGCGACGGCGCCGATCTATCTTGCACACGAACGCGGCATCAAGATCCATGTCTGGGTCGACGAAACACGGCCGCGCAACCAGGGCGCCTCGCTCACGGCCTGGGAGCTCGGTCATCACGGCGTGTCGCACACGGTGATCCCCGACAACACCGGCGGGCACCTGATGCAGCACGGCATGGTCGATCTCGCCATCGTTGGCACCGACCGCGTCGCCGCCAATGGCGATGTCTGCAACAAGATCGGCACCTATCTGAAGGCGCTGGCCGCCCACGACAACGGCGTGCCGTTCTATGTCGCGCTGCCGTCGCCGACGATCGATTTTGCCGTCCATGACGGCATCCGCGATATTCCGATCGAGCAGCGCAGCGGCGTTGAAGTCACCGACATGACCGGCCGAACCGCGGATGGAAGGCTGGAGACAGTGCGCATCGTGCCCGAGGGATCGCCGGTCGCGAATTATGCCTTCGATGTGACGCCGGCACGGCTCGTGACGGGCTTGATCACTGAGCGCGGCGTGCTGAAGCCGGATCGCGACGAGCTGGCGGCGGCGTTTCCGGAGCGGATCGCGGCGGCGTCAAAGTAGGTCTCGTAGGGTGGGCAAAGGCGCGAAAGCGCCGTGCCCACCATCTGCTTGTGGTGGGCACGCTTTCGCTTTGCCCACCCTGCGGCTTCGTGCCTCGCAACGACGAGGTGCCTACCCCAGCTTCAGCCCCGTCGCCTTCTCAAGCTCCGCGATCGCCTGGGCGCTGCTCGTCACCTTGATCGTGGCCATGCCCATCTCGCGTGCGGGTTTCAGATTGACGCCGAGATCGTCGAGATAGACGCAATTGTTCGGATCGACCTTCAGCGTCTCGACCATCAGCCGGTAGATTCGCGGGTCGGGCTTGCGCAGGCCGATCTTGGCGGACTCGATGACATGGTCGAACAGCACCATGACTTCGGCGATATACAGGGAGCGCCCGGTCATGCTGCCGATGGCATTGGCAGGCAGATTGTTGGTGATGCAGCCGGTCTTGAATTGCGCCTTGATGCGCTTCAATGCCTCCACCATCTCGGGGCGCAGATCGCCCTGCAGCAGCGGCAGCACGTCGCGGCCGCGCACCTCCGCACCGAGCGCGAGCGATTCCGTGGCGAACAATTCGTCGAAGGTGTCGATATCGACCTCGGCCCGCTCGAACTTGGCCCAGGCGTTTTCCAGATGGTTGGCGGCGTTGGTCCGCCGTATGATGTCGACGGGCAAGCCGCGCTCGGTCTCGAATCGCGCGAATGCCTCGAACGGCGAACTCGTCAGCACGCCGCCAAAATCAAAGATCACCGCCTCGATCGCCACTATCCTGCCCTCGTCAATTCCTTTCCAAGAGGGCTAGCATGCGCTATCGGCAAGGACCAGTCCGAAGCAATCTGCCGCCGCCAATGCCGAAGCGTGTTCCCATGAAGAAGCTTGCCACGTTCATCACGACTGCGCTGCTGCTCGCCACACCCGCCCATGCCATCGTCGGCGGTGGCACGCCCCAGGCCGATGGTGTCGCGCGCGCCGTCGTCACCATCGTCGGCTCGCGCGGCAATTCCTGCACTGGCACTCTGATCGCGCCGAAGATCGTATTGACCGGCGCTCACTGCGTGCCGCCCGGCGCGGACTACAAGATCGTCGATCGCAGCGGTGGCGCACCGCAATTGCTGAACGTGCGCACCATCGCGATCCATCCGGGCTACAAAGCGCAGGTGCACCGCGCCGGTGCAGACGTGGCGCTATTGCAGCTGGAAATTCCACTCAAGGGAAAATCGGCGGTGCCGGTCGGCGCGCCGAATATTCCAATCCAGGTCGGTAGCCGTTTCGTCATTGCCGGTACCGGTGTCACCGTGCGCGGTGATGGCAGGAGCGGCGGGGCCACGCGCGTCGCGGGCCTTGTCGTCACGGGCCAGCCCGGCACGCTTCAGATTCGCCTGGTCGATCCCGTAACCAACGGTGTTCGCGACGGAATTGGCGCTTGTACCGGCGATTCCGGTGGTCCTGTGTTCGAGGACAAGCCGAACGGCGCCGTGCTTGTCGGTGTCATCAGCTGGGCGACGGGACCGAACGCCGGCGATGGCTGCGGTGGATTGACGGGGGTCACGCCGCTCACGCTCTACCGCGACTGGATCTTGCAGACCGCGCGGAGCTGGGGTGCGGCACTGTGATTTGACCGCGACTTGATCTATGTCATTTTGAAGCGGAAGCGCGGCGGGTGATCATGCCGGCCGCGGAGGAAACGCGTCGTCCGTCAAGGGCGGCCACAAAAACAAGCAAGGCATAGAAGCAACAATGAATGTCGCTGTTCGCAGTCACGCCACGGCCAAACAGGCTTCTGAACATTTCGACGTGCTGATCGTCGGCGCCGGCATCTCCGGCATCGGCAGCGCCTATCACATCAACAAGCAACTTCCGGGCACGAGCTACGTGATCCTGGAAACGCAGGCGACGTTCGGCGGCACCTGGAGCACGCATCGTTATCCCGGCATCCGCTCGGACAGCGATCTCCATACGTTCGGCTATAGCTTCAAGCCCTGGGTCGGGCCGCCGATCGCGACCGCCGAAGAAATCCTCGCCTACATGAACGAGGTGATCGACGACAACGATATCGCGCGGCATATCCGCTACAAGCACAAGATCAATTCCGCCAGCTGGTCGAGCGAGCAGAATCTCTGGACTATCGAGGCTATTACAACCGACACCGGCGAGCCGAAGACCTTCACGGCGAACTTCCTCTGGATGTGCCAGGGCTATTACCGTCATTCGGAAGGCTACACGCCGGAATGGAAGGGCACCGATCGCTTCAAAGGCCGCATCGTTCATCCGCAGACCTGGCCTGATGATCTCGACCTCACGAACAAGAAGGTCGTGGTGATCGGCTCGGGCGCCACCGCGGCAACGCTGGTGCCGAACATTGCGGACAAGTGCGCGCATGCCACCATGCTGCAGCGTTCGCCGACTTATTTTCGCCTCGGCCGCAATGCCATCGAGATCGCGGAGGAGCTGCGCAGGCTTCAGGTCGACGAGGCCTGGATCCACGAGATCGTTCGGCGCAAGATTTTGTTCGAACAGGATGCCTTCACGAAACTCTGCGTCTCCAAGCCCGAGCAGGTCAAGAAGGACCTGATCGGCCAGATCAGCGCGGTGCTCGGTCCCGACTACGACGTCGAGACGCATTTCACGCCGACCTACCGGCCGTGGCGGCAGCGCATCGCCTTCGTGCCCGATGCCGATCTGTTCAAGGGCATCGCCAGCGGCAAGGCCTCCGTCGTCACCGACGAGATCGAATGCTTCGTCGAGAACGGTATCCAGCTCAAATCCGGCAAGCTGCTGGAAGCCGATGTCATCGTCACCGCGACCGGCTTCAATCTCGCGGCGCTCGGCGACATCGCCTTCGAGATCGACGGCAAGCCGCTCGCCTTCGGCGACACCGTCACCTATCGCGGCATGATGTTCACGGGCGTTCCGAACATGGTCTGGGTGTTCGGCTATTTCCGCGCCAGCTGGACGCTGCGCGTCGATCTGGTCGCAGATTTCGTCTGCCGGCTGCTCGGTCATATGAAGACCAAAGGCGCGAAGAAGGTCGAGGTGCGCTTGCGCGCCGAAGACCACAATATGCCGATCCTGCCCTGGATCGATCCGGAGAACTTCAACCCCGGCTACATGATGCGCAACATGGACCTGTTGCCCAAGCGCGGCGACAAGCCGGAATGGCAGCACAGCCAGGATTACTGGACCGAAAAGGACGAGATCCCGAAGACGGATCTGGATGACAAGGCGTTCGTGTATAGGTGAGGGCGCTGCTTGTGTGAGAGGCGGATGTGATCGCCACACACTCCGCTGTCGTCCCGGGGCGCGAAGCGAACCCGGGAGACCCATAGCCACAGGGAGAAGTGGTTACGGGCACTCGGAGTTGCCGACTCGCGGAAGATTGCTTCCTGTGGTTATGGGTCCCGGATCGGCGCTTCGCTTGTCCGGGACGACACCGGTTGCAAGGTTAGCGGCGTGCCAACTCATCGACACCGCAGCCTCTACGAATTCCTTCGCGTCGCGTTCGCCGCAATCGCCGCCGCCGCCGTGCGGTTCTCCACGCCGAGCTTGGCGTAGATCTGCTCGAGATGCTTGTCGACCGTGCGCGGGCTGAGGCCCAGGATTTGCGCGATGTCGCGGTTGGTCTTGCCCTTGCTGAGCCAGGCCAGCACCTCGCCCTCGCGGGTGGTGAGCCCGAGTTCGCTGGTGAATTCCGGCGGCAGCGCGGTGCCGGACTCCCTGGAGAGCCGCAGCAGGAACTCGTTCGGCGCGGTTTCGCCCATGTAATAGAGCCGAAGCTGCGGATTGTCGGGCAAGGAAGCCGCCTGGGATTTCGAGCTTCCCTTGGCCCTGGCCTGCTCCAGCCATTGCAGCAGCGATGGCGGCAGGACGAAATCGTCGGCCTGTGCGCCGTGATGATCGGACAGCAGCTTCTGCGCCTGCGGCGTCGCCCAAAGTACGTCGCCCTGGCGGTTGACCGCGAACAGGAACCGGCCGGACACGTCGAGCGCGGCGCGCGCGCTCTGGGTCAGGCGGGCATTGCCGAGATGGACGCGGATGCGCGCCAGCATTTCCTCGATCACGATCGGCTTTGTCACGTAATCGACGCCGCCGGCCTCTAGCCCACGAACGATATGCTCGGTTTCGGCGAGCCCCGTCATGAAGATCACGGGGACATTGGCAAGACCGGCATCGCGCTTGAGCCGGCGGCAAGTCTCGAAGCCGTCGATGCCGGGCATCACGGCATCGAGCAGCACGATGTCGGGCGTGATCTGGTCGATGATGCGTATCGCCGCCGCGCCGTCGAGTGCCACCATCACCGTCATGCCGGCGCCGTCGAGCGCGTCGGTGAGCAGCCGCAGCGTCTCGGGAGAGTCATCCACAACGAGCGCGACGTCGCGCTTTTTCGACTCAATGTTCATGCGCATGCAACGTCTTCAATGTGGCCATGTACTGCTCGAGATCGAAGCGGTCGACCAGCGACCGCATCTGTGCGACGAAGTCGGCATGTTCCGGATGCTCGCTGCCGATCTCGTCCAGCTTCAATTGGATGCCCTTGACGTAGCCGATCTGGCCGAGCCCGATCAGCGCCTCGATGTGCCGCGCCGGCGGCCTTGATCCGCTTTCGGGGCGCCAGAACGGCACCGTGATCTCGTCCGAGCCGTATTGCCATTCGATCTTGAGGAGCTGGCGGATCGTCTCCAGGAGCCTGGGGATGTCGATCGGCTTCATCAGATAGCCGTCGTGGAAAGGCTGCGCCAGCGGCGCGCCGTGGGCCTCGATCGCGCTGGCCGACACCATCAGGATGCGGGCCTGATGATGGCCGCTCGCGCGCAAGGCCTCCGCGACGGCCCAGCCGTCCATGGCGGGCATCGAGATGTCGAGCAGGAACAGATCGGGCCGGCAATGCTGCGCCAATGCGAGGCAGCCGGGGCCGTCCGGCGCGCTGAGCAGGATGAAGCCGAGCGGCGTCAGCACCTCGCGCAGGAGGTCGCGATGCACGGGGTCGTCGTCGGTGATGAGGATGGTCTTGCGAGCGCCGTGATAGCCGGAGATCGGAGCCTCCACCGGCGCGATGCGCTGCGGATTGGTGACCTCCGAGAGCAGGATCTTGACCTTGAACGTTGAGCCGGTGCCGACCGTGCTCATGACCTTGATATCGCCGCCCATCACGCCGGCGAGCAGACGGCTGATGGTCAGGCCGAGGCCGGTGCCGGTTTGCGGCTGCGAGACGCCGAGCGCACCGCGCTCGAACGGCGCGAAGATGCGTTCGAGATCGTCGCCCTGGATGCCGGGACCGGTGTCGATCACCTCGAACTCGGCAACGGGGCTGCGATAATGCACGACGAACTGTACGCTGCCGGCCTGGGTGAACTTGATGGCGTTCGAGAGCAAATTGATCAACACCTGGCGCAGCCGCTTCTCATCGGCATAGACCACCAGCGGCAAATACGCCGGCCGCCGGAATACGAAATCGATGCCCTTGGCAGCGGCCTGAAGGCGGAACATGCCGACGAGCTGATCGAGGAACTCGCTGAAGCGCACCTCGTCGCGCGACAGATACAGCCGTCCGGCCTCGATCTTGGAGATGTCCAGAATGCCGTCGATCAGGCCGGAGAGGTGGTCGGCACTGCGGCGAACGACGCGGACCTGATCGCGCGGCTTGGTGTTGAGCGTCGTGTCCTGCTCCAGGAGCTGGGCATAGCCGCTGATCGCATTCAGCGGTGAGCGCAGCTCGTGGCTCAGGCCCACCACGTAGCGGCTCTTGGCGAGGTTGGCGGATTCGGCGACCTCCTTGGCGCGCTGCAGCTCGGCGTCGGTGCGCTTGTGGGCGTCGATCTCCTGGATCAGCAGCGCGGTCTGCCGCCGGGTCTCCTCCTCGGCGGCCCGGCGGCTCTGTTGTGCCAGCACGAACAGCCACGCCACCACACCGATGATGATGCTGAGCGAGAAGAACACCTTCCAGAGCACGTCGGAGACGAGCGTATTCTCGCCGTGCACGCTCGCCGAGGTCTGCAGATAGATAAGGCCCAGCACCAGCGCGACGAGGCCGGCGGAGACCACGAACACGCCGACGTAATGGCCGAGTTGCGAGTTGATGCGCGCATAGATCGGCTGCGGCAGCAGCTTGCCCAGCGTCTCCGATACCTGCGCCTGGATCCGCGCTTGCGGCTTGCAGAGATCGTGGCAGCGGGCATCCAGCGAGCAGCACAAGGAGCAGATCGGTCCGGCGTAAGCGGGGCAGGAGGCCATGTCCTCCGGCTCAAACGCGTGCTCGCAGATGCAGCACTGGATCGACTCGAGGTCCTGCCAACTCCGCTTCGGCTTGCGCGCGATGTAATATTTGCCGTCCGTGGCCCAGGCAATCAACGGTGCGGTCAGGAAGGCAACGGCCAGCGCTATGAAGGCTGACAGCGCCTTCGCGGTCGGCCCGAACAGGCCGTAAAAGGCGCTGATCGAGACAATGGTCGCGATCGTCATCGCACCCACGCCGACCGGATTGACGTCGTAGAGATGAGCGCGCTTGAATTCGATCTGCTGCGGCCGCAATCCAAGCGGCTTGTTGACGACGAGATCCGCGACCAGCGCGCCGACCCAGGCGATCGCGACGTTCGAATAGAGCGCGAGCGTCTGCTCCAGGGCCTTGTAGACGCCGATCTCCATCAACAGCAGCGCCACGATGACGTTGAAGACCAGCCAGACGACGCGGCCGGGATGGCTGTGGGTCAAGCGCGAGAAGAAGTTCGACCAGGCGATCGAGCCGGCATAGGCGTTGGTGACGTTGATCTTCACCTGGGACAGGATCACGAACGTGCCGGTCAACGCCAGCGCGAGGTCAGGCTGCGACAGCACATAGCGGAACGCTTCGAGATACATATGCGCGGGCTCGGCGGCCTCCTCGGGCGGCACCCCGTGGCTGAGCGCGAAGAAGGCGAGGAACGAACCCGCCAGGAGTTTCAGCGCGCCAAGCACGATCCAGCCCGGTCCCGCGCTCATCAGCGCCACCCACCAGGACGCCCTGGAGGCGCGGCGGTCGCGCGGCAAAAATCGCAGGAAGTCGACCTGCTCGCCGATCTGCGCCACCAGCGAAAACACCACCGAGGCCGCAACCCCGAACAGCAGCAGGTCGAAGTGCCCGTTGAGGTCGCCGTGCTCGCCCGAGAACTTGCGCCACTCCGTAAAGGAGTGCGGGTTGTGCCAGGCGATCGCCGCGAACGGAATGATGTGGAGCACGATCCACAGGGGCTGCGTCCACAATTGGAAGCGGCTGATCAGCGTGATGCCGTAGGCCACCAGCGGGATGATGACGACGGCGCTGATGAGATAGCCGATCGGCCGCGGAATCCCGAAGCACATCTCGAGCGCGGACGCCAGGATCACGGCTTCGATCGCAAAGAAGATGAAGGTGAAGGACGCGTAGATCAGCGAGGTGACGGTGGACCCGATGTAGCCGAAGCCGGCGCCCCGCGTGAGCAGGTCGATGTCGATGCCGCATTTAGCGGCATAATAGGCGATTGGCACGCCACAGCAGAAGATGATGGTCGAGACCACGAGGATGGCGGCGGCGGCGTTGGTGACGCCATAGTTCAGCGTGATGGTGCCGCCGATCGCCTCCATCGCCAGGAACGAGATCGCGCCCAGCGCCGTGTTGGCGACCCGGGCGGCGGACCAGCGGCGCGCGCTCTTGGCCGTGAAGCGCAGCGCGTAGTCCTCCAGCGTCTGGTTGGCGACCCATTGGTTGTACTGGCGCCTGACGCGGTCTATTCGCTGCCGCCCTGCCACGCTCTACCCCACTCCTGATACGGACCCGGAGCCCTCGCAAATTCCGTACCAAAAGCCTACGTCGGCATTTTGCGGTGCAGTATACGCGATCTTGCGTATGCTGGCGCTGCATCAATCCGAGCCATCCTCACGGCACCAATCGCGTGTCCTCGAACAAAAGTGGGGTGCTCATGTCAGACGAACCAAACAAGGGCCTTTTGTCGCCGCTCCGGCGCAAACTATTGATGGGAATGGCCGCCGTGCCGGCCATCACGATGCTGCCGCGGGCATCCTTTGCGCAGGCTCCCGCGACCTCGGCCGTCAACACCACCGGCCTTGCGGTCACCGACACCGAGGTCACGGTCGGCATCCTGCATTCGGCGACCGGCACCATGGCCATCTCCGAGACCGGGTCGATCGAGGCCGAAAAGCTCGCCATCGAGCAGATCAATGCCGCCGGCGGCGTGCTCGGGCGCAAGATCAAGTTCATCCAGGAGGACGGCGCCAGCGATTGGCCGACCTTTGCGGAAAAGGCCAAGAAGCTGCTGGTCAACGACAAGGTCGCGGCGATCATGGGCTGCTGGACCTCGGCCTCGCGCAAGGCCGTGCTGCCGGTCATGGAGCAGTATAACGGCATGCTGTATTACCCGACCTTCTACGAAGGCCTCGAGCAGTCCAAGAACGTCATCTACACCGGCCAGGAAGCGACCCAGCAGATTCTCGCCGGCCTGAACTGGATCGCCAAGGAAAAGGGCGCGAAGTCGTTCTTTTTCATCGGCTCCGACTACATCTGGCCGCGCACCTCGAACAAGATTGCGCGCAAGCATGTCGAGAACGTGCTGAAGGGCAAGGTGGTCGGCGAGGAGTACTATCCGCTCGGCAACACCCAGTTCAACTCGGTCATCAACAAGATCAAGCTGACCAAGCCCGACGTCATCTTCACCGACGTCGTGGGCGGCTCCAACGTCGCCTTCTACAAGCAGCTCAAGGCCGCCGGCATCGACCTCTCCAAGCAGGCGCTGCTGACGATCTCGGTGACCGAAGACGAGATCGACGGCATCGGCGGCGAGAACATCGCGGGCGCCTATGCCTGCATGAAGTACTTCCAGTCGCTCGACAATCCGAACAACAAGACCTTCGTGCCGGCGTTCAAGAAGGCGTGGGGCGAGAAGACGGTGATTGGAGACGTCACCCAGGCTGCCTATCTCGGCCCGTGGCTGTGGAAGTTGACGGTGGAGAAGGCGGGTTCCTTCGACGTCGACAAGATCGCAGCGGCTTCGCCCGGCGTCGAGTTCAAGGGCGCTCCGGAAGGCTATGTGCGCATCCACGAGAATCATCACCTCTGGTCGAAGACCCGGGTGGGACGCGCCAAGCTCGATGGTCAGTTCGAGCTGATCTACGAGACCGCCGATCTCGTCGAGCCGGATCCGTTCCCGAAGGGCTACCAGTAAGAAGCGCTCCCAGTCGCGCTTTCGTCCAAATACCAAGCCTCTCCCTGGCGTGGACAGCAAATCCACGCCCAAGACCCCCGCGTCGCGAACCTGCTCGCGACGCGGGACCCTTATCCCCGACGGAGGACATCGATGTTCGGCGACTACTCGCTTGGTGATCTCGGCTCCATCTTCGTCATGCAGGGCTTTGCCGGACTGATCCTGTTCTCGGTCTACGTCCTGATGGCGCTCGGGCTTGCCATCATCTTCGGCCAGATGGGCGTCATCAACATGGCCCATGGCGAGTTCATGATCCTCGGCGCCTACGTTACCTGGATGACCTCGAATGTCTTCCAGTCTTATTTGCCCGGCTTGTTCAGCGGCTATTTCTTCCTTGCGATGATCCTGGCCTTTGTCGCGTCCGGCGCATTGGGGATGCTGGTGGAGTGGGTGCTGATACGGCATCTCTACAAGCGCCCGCTGGATACGCTGCTTGCCACCTGGGGCCTCAGCCTGATGCTGCAGCAGGCCTATCGCTCCGTGTTCGGCGCGCGTGAGGTCGGCGTCGAGCTGCCGCAATGGATGCTGGGCTCGCTGCACGTAACCGACAGCATCGAAGTGCCGATCAACGGCGTCTTCGTGATGTGTCTCACCGTGCTGATCACTCTCTCGGTCGCCTACGTCATGTACATGTCGCGCTGGGGCCGCCAGGTCCGTGCGGTGGTGCAGAACCGCATCATGGCCGGCGCGGTCGGCATCAATACCGAGAAGGTCGACCGCTACACGTTCGGGCTCGGTTGCGGCATCGCCGGAATCGCCGGAAGCGCCTTCACCATGATCGGCTCGACCGGGCCGACCTCCGGACAGCTCTACATCGTGGACACGTTCCTGGTCGTCGTGTTCGGCGGCGCCGCGAGCCTGCTCGGCACCATCGCCTCCGCGTTCTCGATCTCGCAGACGCAATCGACGCTCGAATTCTTCATGTCGGGCTCGATGGCCAAGGTCCTGACGCTGCTCGCTGTCGTCGGCATCCTGATGCTGCGGCCGCAGGGTCTCTTCGCCCTCAAAGTCCGCAAGTAACGAGAAGCAGGCAAGTCATGATCAACTCACGCTTCTTCAATCGGTCCGAGCTCATCGGCTTCATTGTCCTGGCCGCCGTGCTGTTCGTGATCCTGCCGCTGTCGCTGGATGTGTTCCGCCTCAACCTGGTCGCGAAATACCTCACCTACGCCTTTGTCGCGCTCGGCCTCGTACTGTGCTGGGGCTATGGCGGCATCCTGAGCCTGGGGCAGGGCGTGTTCTTCGGTCTCGGTGGCTACTGCATGGCGATGTTTCTCAAGCTGGAGGCTTCCAGCGTCGAGAACACGAAGATCCAGTCGACGCCCGGCATCCCCGATTTCATGGACTGGAATCAGATCACGTCGCTGCCGTTGTTCTGGCAACCATTCCACAGCCTCACCTTCACCATCCTCGCCATCATCCTGGTCCCCGGCCTGTTCGCCCTGATCATCGGCACCGCGATGTTCAAGCGCCGTGTCGGCGGCACCTATTTCGCGATCATCACCCAGGCCGTCGCCGCCATCCTGACCATCCTGATCGTCGGGCAGCAGGGCTATACCGGCGGCATCAACGGCATGACGGATCTGCGTACCCTCAAGGGATGGGACATCCGGCCCGACCACGCCAAGGTCATCCTGTACTTCGTCGAGGTGGTGCTGCTGTTCGCCTGCATCGGAATCGCGCAGTTCATCCGCCTGACCAAGCTCGGCCGCATCCTGGTGGCGATGCGCGAACAGGAGGACCGCGTCCGCTTCTCCGGCTACAGCGTCGCCAACTTCAAGATCTTCGCCTTCTGCATGGCCGCGGTCTTCGCCGCGATCGGCGGCGCAATGTTCGCGCTCAATGTCGGTTTCATGTCGCCGTCCTTTGTCGGCATCGTGCCGTCGATCGAGATGGTGATCTACACCGCGGTCGGAGGCCGCATGTCGATCTTCGGCGCGATCTGGGGCGCCATCCTGGTGAATTTCGCCAAGACCAGCCTGTCGGAATCCTTCCCGCAACTCTGGCTGTTCGGCCTCGGCGCGCTGTTCATCGCGGTCGTGCTCGCCTTCCCGAACGGTTTGTCCGGGCTCTGGGCCGACTACGTGCAGCCGCGGATCGATCGGCTGTTCGCCTCGCGCAAGCGGAAGCCGGGCTGGAACGACAATTCGGTCGCCGACGGCGCACCGGCAGAGTGAGGAGGCCATCATGCTCGTCGGACATCACGATGCCGATGCCACGCTGGCAGTGAGGAGATAGATCATGCTCGTCGGTCATCACGATGCCGATGCCACGCTGGCAGTGAGGAGA